>JAFYQK010000001.1 GCA_017547165.1 Bacteroidaceae bacterium | reverse complement strand
TTTGTTCCAAGATGAGTTGTACATCAATGCAAATCACGCAAGTATGTAGAAATCAGAACAGTTGCCAACTCATTACCTCGTTCTTGAACTTTCCGCATAAACTTTTTATTCTTAGCGGATTATGAGATTATTCCAAAAATACAAATTAATTACTGTGTTAAGGGTAGTGTTCCGTTTAGTGTGCCTGCGGCTATAAGTTCCAAGCCTGTAAACTTTGGATATCGTTGCAAAGTTAGTTAATAAATTTAATTATCCTCATAAATTCCATTTATTCTCTTCTTCTATTCGGCTTTAGTCATCCATTCGGGGAATAGCAGCATGTCGTATGTGATGTTCGGCAATAGACTTAATCAATCGTTTAGTGAAATCTCAATAGCAATGTAACTATGGAACGGGCAATTATAACAATCAGCGAGAATGGCAGAGTGAATATTCCAATCGGTAATGTTTGGATGTCAGAAATGGAAGTGGTGGAGTTGTTCGGGGTAATAGCCCCGACACTCCGAGCTGCCATCAAAGCTATATATAAGAATGGAACGCTTTGCCCTGTAAGCACCCAACGATGCGATTTGGTTATGTCTAAAAGTTGGGCTACATTCTACAATCTTGAAGTGGTTATTGCACTGGCGTTTCGATTGAATACCTATGAGGCAAGCAGGATAAGGCAAAAGGTATTAATTGGCGTAAACTGACAAAAGGATTGCTTTGTTTTATGCTTTATAGGTGTAAAAATGACAAAAAAATGAGGTGTTTAGTTGATTTTTTCATCACAAAAAAGGAAAAAGACGAAAGATTATTAGTACCTTTGTGAGTTATTAAAGTTTGTACTCAATAAACTTATTTAATATGATTGCAGAAATATCTTATTTAGGAGCTATAAGAAAGGCTGTTGTTGATTTGCAAAAGCCTTTAACATTGTTTTGTGGCCCAAATAGCACAGGAAAAACATATCTTTCTTATCTTTTGTATGCAATCTTTGAGAATACAGATTATGTAGAATCTAAAGGACTTGATAAGATTGTAAAACATTTTTATGAGTATAAGGAATTTACATTAAATCGCGAATTAGTAGAGAACTTCATTCAAGATGTAGCCGCTAGCATGAAGGCTAAGTTAGGTAGCATCTTTGGAATTGGCGATCTTGCTGTCGATAAACTTTTTTCTCAATTTGAATTATCTTTAATCTTATCAGATAGGGATTATGAGAGGATACTCGAATCTCCATGTCGTCTCATTTCAAAAAACGGAGAAAAAGAATTTGGTATAGTAAAAGATGCCTCATCTGATAAGGTAATATACCATATGAATGGTGAGAACTCAACAATAGGACGTGATAGTTTAATGGGATTGAGATTAATGATAAATCATTTCTTCCGTCTTTTGTGTTTTCGCAATTCTGGTGGTGTAAGAATGTTGACTGTAGAACGAAACTCTATATATACATTTAAGACTGAATTATCTCTTGGAAGAAATGAATTAATTGATCGCATACAACAAAAGAGTGATCGTTCAGAGTTGGATATTTTGGATATGGTCAATAGTAGCTCTCGAAGATATCCATTGGCTGTTAGGAGCAGTCTTCGTATAGCAAATGACTTGGAGAATGTTCAAAAGTTTAATAGCCCATATTACGAAATAGCGGAATTAATAGAAAAAGGTATTTTGCAAGGCCAAGTCAAGATTACTAGAACAGGAGATGTTGAATTTGTTTCAGACAAAGTAGGCAAGACAAAGCATTTACCAATACATTTGACTTCATCTATTGTAAAAACAATGTCTAGCCTTGTTATTTACCTAAAACATATTGCTCGCAATGGAGATTTATTGATTATAGATGAGCCGGAGATGAACTTTCATCCGAATGTCCAAATATCATTAATGCAAATATTCGCAATCCTAACTAAACTTGATTTGCGTATTATTATTAGCACACATAGTGATTATATGATTCGTGAAGTAAATAATCTTATTATGGCAGGAACTATTTACGCTAAAGATGCGCAACTAATAAAGGAGTTAGGATATGACGAAAATATGCTTTTGAATAAAAATGACATTGCTGTCAAGTATTTTAATTATGGAAAACTTAAAAGACTACTTGATGTCGTTGATGTAAAAGTTGAAGATGATGGTTTTGCAATTGAAAGCATAGATAGTACAATAAGCAAACAGAATAGAATAACAGAAACACTCTTTGACTATTTACAGGAGGATTGATATGACAGAATATGAACAGCTATGTTGCATTTTAAGCGATGAGTTTCTGTCTAGTTCTCAAGATGTAATGACAGAAAACAAAGGGAATACACACAAGGCTCAATACGTTAACATTAATGATGGAAATAGAAGGGGACTTAATAGAAGATTATATAGATTTGATTTAGAAGATAAGGATTTTCTTCCTTTTTTCAACAAAACAAACGATTCGCCAGAAGGATTACGTAAGTTCTGTGATTATGTTCTACTTGTTAGTTATAAGAACAAAACATATATCTTGCTTATTGAACTAAAACGCGGCGACGCTTCTGGTGCCGATAAGCAGTTACGTGCATCCGAGTCTTTTATAGAGTTTCTTTATAAAACAGCAAGGAGATTGCATGAAGACTTTGGTGATTTTGATTTTGACCACAGAAATATAGTATTACGAAAAATTAAAATCAAACCATGTAAATCTAACAAAACAGGCATAAAACTCTCTCAAATAGATAAAAATAAAGACATAATACCTTTTGAGAGTTCTGGTATACTACCTCTTGCAAGATTTCTTTAGATATACTTAAACACGACAATAGCCTGCATTCCAGCAGGCTATTGTCGTGTTTAGATGCTTTGTTCGATGATTTTTATTTCGGCATCGGTTAGAGCGTATATCTTATAAACGATGACATCTATTTGTCGTTCTAACGAAGATGTATCGTGATTTGGATTACTCTTTTTAATAGCAACAATCTCATCAACTATCTTGACAATTGAATTTTGGATATCAGATGTGGTCTTTTTAATCGGAATTTCAGACAGTGGCTTTTGATATAACTCCAAAGTTTCGCCTTTGCGTTTTCCCTTATGGTATAGCCACACATAGTATAATTTTGAGTTGAGAAGTCCAAGAATATATTTTAATGAGTAATCTTTATTAGGATTTGTAATATAATATACATCCATACTTGCATACCACGGAATGTTGTTGTAGCCAAAGCAATTAAATTTTGAACGTTGTGGAGCAACTATCTTTTCACCGCCAAAATCTAATTGTCTCATCGTAAATGCCCACCAATATCCCTTCTGTAGTACTGCTTGCAATCCATTATCATTAGAACGTCTACCTTCTAATATTGAGCGATATTGTAAGATATGCTTGTATATATTAGGGTATTTTGCTTGGTCTAAATTTTCATGAGCAGGATATGATAAATCTATTAGCCATAGTTCATTTTTTTGCTTTGAAGTGTATTTTTGAATATCTGAATTTTTAAACCATGGTAAAAGTAAATCTAATTCCGTTTCATTTAAATTTAAAGCTTTTTTTTCTTTTTCTGTAAGAATAAATATTCCTGAATTCTTAGGTAAATCAATCAGATATTTATCTATATATAATTGTGATACTTTATCAGCACCTGTCCTCATGCCAATATTTACTACACTTATATTCCCTAATGCTTCATTGTTTTTTCCCATTTTATTAATTATAGAAACAAGTGGATTATCTGTGTTTTTTTGAAGAGTTAATCTTATATAATTCTCTTCTCCATCGTAAATATCTTCTTGTTCAATTTCAGTGTATGTCGTATCTTCATCATCGTGATTAATTATAGATGTAAACATCTGAGGATTTAATGAACCGTTCTTGTGAACATCTATAATTTGACATTTACAATAGTCCCCTCTTTTAGAGAATGAACTAATCATATTATGCTGTCCCGGGGCATTCTCAAAAAGACGCAGTTCTCCAAGATTAAACAAGGTTTTAATGTTCATTCTATCCTTAATATCTGCTCGAAGTCTTCTTGCTCCTAATGCTGTTGGATAATAGTTTGTTGTAATAAATGTCGCTACACCGTTTGGGGATAACATGTTGAATGCTAAATGGAAGAAGAAATAAAAATAATCCATTTTGCCTAAGTAGTATTGGCCAAGATGAATATCTGCTTTTACAGATTGAAATATCTCTTTATGTCCTTTTTCGCCTATATACGGCGGATTGCCAATCACAATATCAAAACCCTCTTTATCGTCTCTGTTGAACACATCGCTGAACCAAGTGTGCCAAAGGAAGAATTTGTTATTCTCAGATGGGTCGATGTTTTTAAGTTCACGAAGGATTGAAGGGTTGTATCCTTGTGCCTCTAATTGCTTGTTGATGGTTTCTGCAATTTCCGCTCTCAGTCTAATCTTCTTGTCATGGTCGGAACAAGAATAATAAGAAGATAGTAACTGTGAGACAAGTTTTTGCTGACGGTTCTTTTCATCATCAAAAAGCAAAATTTCGCCTTTATCCTTCTTGTGCTGCTTTTCGTATGTCAGTTTGCTCAAGTCCACTCCCATAAAACTCTCAATTAGCGAGTTGCCTTGCATAATCTTATAGTCAAGATTGGGCAGTGGTGATGGTGTTTCCTCATCAACTACGATAGAGAGCCAGAAACGCAGACGGGCAATATCAACAGCACCTTTCTCAATATCCACACAATAGATATTGTTCTGGATAATGCTTTTCTTGATTTCAGCTCGGTCGTAATGTTCTCCACTCAACACCTCACGACAATGTAAAAGTTCATTAAGCAACCCCATAGGGAATGCTCCCGAGCCAATAGCTGGGTCACAAATCTTAACCTCTTCAAGTGCAGCGAGCAGTTTAGGTTTCTTATTCTCTGGAATATCTGCAACACCCTCTTCTGGAGAAAGTACGAACTGGCGAATCTTATCCTTTGCAATGCTTGTATTGGTTTCAAGATAGGCGATAAGTGATTCCTGGCACATATAGCGCACAATCTCTTTGGGAGTGTAGAAGGCACCTTTGTCCTTGTTGTCTTCAAGCAGGTTCTCAAAGATTTTACCTAACATTTCTGGATCGACACCCACTTCGGCATCGTTGGGGTCGTTCTCGTCAATGGTAAAGTTGTATTCGCTGAAGAATTGGAACAGGCGTTTGAAATATTCGGCAGGGAAACGGCTTTCTGGTTCGTCTTCCGCATCACGCTCAAACAAACCGCCATTAAGATATGGAATATCCTTCCATTCTTTAAGCAGTGATTTATCCCAATTGTATTTAGTAAATAATGTCTCACGCTCGGCAGGTTTGGTGTTCAATATACCAAAGAACAACGGTTCGAGTACAGAGTCAAGATAGTCATTCTGGTATGCAGACTTCTTGAACATGTTCTGCATATAGTTGAGGTCGCCACACATCCATCCCTTGCGTTGCAAGAAGTGCATGAACGTGATTCGTCCCATCATCTTCTTGATATAGTCGCGGATTTTCTTTTCGTCATGGTCAAATGTCAGCATTAAAGCGGCATTGGGTTTGCAAAGCACCTTCTCTTCCCACTTGCTGCCTACCTTGACGATGCGCTTTCCTGTAATATATTGGATAAAATCGGCATACTGCTCACGATACTTATCGAAGAACTCATCGGAAAGGGCTTCAACGGAGAAGGCTGTTTTAAGGTTCTCAAATGAAATACCTTTCTTCATCAGGATGTTGAAACGCTCGATAGGTGTTCTGTACAACAAATCTGGGCAACCAAACACATAGGTATATCGTTTTGGCGATGTAGCCTCTTCCTTGATATCACAAATAAACGACAAGCGCCAATGGTCACCACTATCAAACACCACTAATGCTGCATCAAACTGGTATTTAAGGAATGGCCTTACCAGATTGCGTAGCCCTACACGCTTGTTGGCAACAGAACCTGTTTTTATCCTGTAATGAAACAAACCTATGCGGTAACTATCTGTTGTATCAATGCTTCCCAGATAGAAACCCTCCTCATATGTATTTTCATTAAGTCTCTCCGGTCTCTCCTTTAACTCGCTTGCATTAAAGAAATACTGCAGAAAACTATACCACTGTGCCAAATTGAATGATGACTGGAACAGGTTTCTCAAACTATCGGGTGAATATGTGCCTACCATAGCAATATAAGGTTAAATGAAGGATTCAGAGATTATAATTTGAGGATCGGAAATATCTTGGGCATCGTGGCGTTGCTCCTTGTTCATAGTCTGATATTCGCCAAGCAAATCCGAGATTTTATTTTGCAGGATATACTCGTGCTGCTTCATCTTTGCACGGTCATTTTTATACAAGCGCGACTGTAGTTTCAGTTCACGAGGCAGTTGGGCATAGATGCCCTCATTGATATATCCAATCAGAACATCGCATTGTCTTTTAAGTACGTTATCGGTGGTTATCTGCTTGACGGTGCGCAGAAACTTGTTGGCCTCTAATGAAGTCTTGTCGATATCGGTACGGTTGACAGATGAAGTGTCTGCCGCCTCAACAAACTCCGTGGTGTATTTCTCCAAGGCGCTATTGACGTGTTTATAATGCTGTGCATTGTCCGTGAATGGAGCCGGCAGTTCCTCGGGCTTGGCCTTTAGATATTTTACTGCTGTAAGAAAGTCAACCACCTCAATACCCGTAGGGGTAGCTAAGTAAAATTCTGTCTTTACATTGGAAGATACAAATATTACCGACTTGCCACTATGCTTGCCAGTATTGCGCATTACACGGCTTTTCATTGGAAGCGACTTTATCTTATGATACAACTCGCGATTGTTTTGATAAAGTTCACGCACCTCGCGCAAAAGGGTTATTTTCTTGTCAATGATATCCCTCACATTGCTGTCGAACATTTGGAACTCCTTTACAATCTCCTCCTTTGAATATATCTGTGCATCTTCACCGAATGCAGAGTGGAAACCTTGCAACTTGACAAGCGCATTCTTGTATAGCTGTATCTCCTTGTCTCCCTGTTGCGAGGGATAGAACATATAGTTGTAGATATTAGGTGCAACGGAACCTATGCGGTTTACACGGCCGATACGTTGCATCAGTCGGGTGGCATTCCACGGAGAATCGTAGTTGACTATCACATTAGAGCGATGAAGGTTCACACCCTCAGCCAGGACATCGGAGGTAATGATGATGTTGTACTCCATTGAATCGCTCTTGTAATTGGCATCGAAATTCTCCCTGATTGTCTGTGCCAATCTGTTACGATTGGAGGCAGTCACCATCAGGACATCAGTACGCCCTATCTCGTTTGTCAATCTATCGTAGAGATAGTCAAGTGTGTCCACGCTCTCGGAGAAGAGAACCAGTTTGCCAGATGGGTTTATCTCCTTGTCAAAGAACTTATGCCGAAGATTCTCTTTGAACTTGTCAAATTTAGGGTCATCATGCTCCTGCTCCCAATCAGCATTGAGGCGTTTTAATATAGCACGGTCATGATGA
The DNA here is from genome assembly GCA_017547165.1 of Bacteroidaceae bacterium. Lineage (GTDB taxonomy): Bacteria > Bacteroidota > Bacteroidia > Bacteroidales > Bacteroidaceae > Physcousia. Next base: position 372,112 of record JAFYQK010000001.1, on the reverse strand, counting down.
AGCATTTCAACAAACTCAGGGCTAAAGGCATCGGCAGGAAAGAGTATATCTTCGGCAGCATATCCTTTAGCAATTGCATACTCGATAATCTCATCCAGTTCCATGTTCTTTGCCTGCAGGTCCTTGACTTTCAGGTCGGGTGCGATAATAACTTTATCCTCCTCGAACATCTTAATCATATCGTTGGTGATACGAAGAAGCGTGTGGAGCGATTTCTTGAAGGCATAGAAACTGCTCTCCAATCGTTTCACCATGTGCACACGATAGATACCGGCCAAGGTCTGGCCAATGTGTACAGCATTTCTGTATCTGTTGCGATACTCTGGTTTCAAGAACTCAACGGCACGATAGCGGGCATACGTGAGTCCCTTGCCTCTGGGGTTCTCTTCCGACTTGCCATCGGTGAGCTGTTTCAATGCTTCATAGAAACGCTTGCTCGTATCGGAATCCATGCGATATTCCAATTCATTAGGAGGCAGGATGTTGGGGAATACTATGTTCTGCGATTTTATGTCTGCACTATAGTCAGGGTCGTTTAGGATATTGTTGCGTGTACGACGGACAGTAACCTTGTCTATGACCTTATTGCGTATCTGCTCATATATTCTGTCCACTTCGGAGGTAACATCACGCTGGTCACGCTCGCGCATCAAGCGCTTATACTCCAAAATGTGCTCGGAGAAGAAGGCCTTGAGGTTGGGAACGCCGTCTATAGTACAGCTCTGACTATTCTGGAAGAGCAACAATTGGTTCTGCAAATCATCCGGACGGTTGTTTAACGGTGTAGCAGAAAGAAGCATGACCTTCTTCTGCGTACTCCTGAGCCAGCCAATATTGGAGCATGGCGACTTGCATATCCTTTGCAGTTCGTCATACTTGCCCGAACTGTCGCTACGAAAGCCATGAGCCTCGTCTACGATTATCAAGTCGAACTCTTCTTTTTCCTTGTAGTTGTCTTTGCCATCAAGAATTTTGGAAAGGCTGCCATTAGTAACAAACTGGGCCTTCTTGTCTATCTCGAATAGAGCAAACGTATTCTTCCAGTTATCTTCAAGTGCAGGAGGGTAGACAACAAGTATGTTAGTATTCTTACCATTTGCCTCAACAAAACGTTTGGCTATCATGGTGGCAATCATAGTCTTTCCCAAACCCACAACATCGGCCAGGAAGAGGCCATTGTGCTGCATCAGCATCTGATAGCCCTGAATGACAGCATCCTTTTGGTACTTCAGTTCCTTGACACCTGCGGGCAACTGGAGAGAGAAGTCGTCCTCCACCTGCTCCCCGAAGGTATCAATCAACACCTTTATGTAAAGTTCATAGGGCGTTGGCTGATAACCCAGATATGTATTCTTTCTGCATTTGTCTATATCATCGGCCGTGAGAGGAACAGCCTCGTTCCACAAGGTCCAGAACTCATCCGAGCAATACTTCACCTCATCATAGTCCTTCATAGCCACATTAAGTTCGTACTGCGGAGGCTGTTTTATACCTAAGCCAGAATCTGATATATTTGATGAACCCATTATAACCCATCCATCGCTATGTTCGCTATGGGTCTCTGGCAGACATAGATAGAACTTGGCATGCAGATTTTTAGTAGCATGAATACGCATCTGCAGACGTCCAGAAGCAAAGTCTTCGCACATCTGCAATATGCCCTGTTCTACCTCCGAAGAATACTGGGCATTTATTACATCTTCCTTGAAACCTTCCTGATAAACTTCCTTTGCCTTCTCGGCATCGGCAAGCATAAGCAAAGCCTTGTTGTGCTTGCGGAATATGTCATCTATGTTGATACCAACCAGTATCTTGATTTCAGAGATATCCCCCAGTTCCTTGCGCAACTTGAAATAGCCAGAAGAACGGAAGAAACCAACAACGGCCAAGAAACGGTCAAATGTTGTCATATCCGAAGCAATACCCTTCAACTTATCAAAAAGCGTATTGCCAGGAGCATTATTAAAAAACTTGGTGCTCATAGCCCCTTTGTCCTTATGTCAGGGTCAAGGGCTACGAATGACCACTATGTGTGTGTGTTCTTCACGTTAACTTGAAGACATAAAAAAGCGTGAAGCCCTGCACTGTCGCTCGCTTCACGTTCTGAGGCCTTCGCATTGCCTTGTCTGTCGAAACGAGCAACGCCGAAGCCCCACGCCGATATGTGTATATATGACCATCACAAATACCACACTATGCACACTGGCGAGATGATACACCAATGGCTATACGGCAAGTGAGGCATGTATATAACATACCCACGGGACATCTACGTTGCTTTGTTTTTGACAGACAATTTGAAAGTTGCGAAGTTTCAGAACGTCAAAACCAAAGCGTAGTAAACGCCTTTATATATGTCTTGTCCCACTGCCCACCCGCGTCCTTAAAGGGCGCAATCGGCGTGAGACGAAAGCAAAGGTAAGAATTTTAATTGATATTATGCCATTTTTTATTAGAAAAGCGCACATTTAGTTCCCGAACTGATGTGCGAACTTTACGACTAAGCGAGAGCAGAGTTAAGCTTGCTTAGACTATACCGAGCGATAGCAAAGTCAACTAATGTCAAACAAGAGAAGAAAATGCTTGCATGCTATGCCTTGCAAGGAGGAGGAAGACCGTAGGTCAACGTGAGTACCTTAGACCGACAGGTCAGAGTACGAATAAGTGAGACAATACTTGTAAATCCTTACCAAAAGGTGTCATTACAGACAGTTAATTGTATGTGCCACACGTAGCACACACACGAGATAGCATACTTACTGAGTACCATTGCCAGTACCTCCGATTGGTACAGAAACAGTGCCTTTCTCGTTCTCCCTACCTTCACAAACAACTACCACAAACATCTTGCTTTTGAGGAGTACAGCGGTTTGTGCATGTGTGCGTTTTTCCGCCGGCAAGCAAAAGAAACATGGCGAGGATTTCACAAAAAAGGCAGTTTTTTAGTATCTTTGTCGGTTGAATGGCGATAAAAAGCGACTAAAACATACTAACATACCCCTTACCATGAGTTACAACGAAGAACACAGACACCATAGAGACGCATTGCTGAAGTTCGAACCCGAAACGCACACATACACCTGCAACGGACAGGTGTTCAAGTCCGTTACCACACTGATAAACGAGTATTTCGAGCAATTCGATGCCGACTACTGGGCAGCCAAGAAGGCTCCATCAATGGGCATGACACCTCAGCAGGTAAAGGACATGTGGGCACGCAAGGACGAGGAGGCTCGCAACCTGGGCACACAGATGCACGAGAAGATAGAGCGCCACTACCTGGGGCTGCCCAACACGAGCGACGACACATACCGCCTGTTTGAGCTGTTTGCACAGAGCCATACTCTGTGTCCATACAGAACAGAATGGGCCTAAAAACAAAAATCCACAATATGAAAAAACGTTTTCTCTCTACGCTATTTCTCATGATGGTAGTTCTCACCGCCATGGGAGCCAAGAAACCCAAGTACATCTTCTACTTCATCGGTGATGGTATGGGATTAAGCCCTGTGCTCTGTGCGGAGACATACAACCAACAGGTACTTGGCAACAAGCAACCTTTGCTTATGCTTCAGTTTCCCGTGGCTTCCATTGCTACGAGTTACTCTGCGAGCCACACCATAACCGACTCGGCTGCTGGTGGCACGGCACTTGCTACCGGTCATAAGACCAAGAACGGCATGCTTGGCGTAGATGCTGACACCGTAGAGGTAAAGAGCATTGCCTACGAACTTCAGGAAAAAGGCTACGGCATTGCCATTGCCACCTCCGTGGCTCCCGACGATGCCACTCCCGGTGCGTTCTACACCCACGTTGACCATCGCAACAAGTTCTACGACATCACCAAGGACATGGCACAGAGCGGTTTCGATATGTTTGCCGGCGGACAGCTGCGAGGCACCGCACCTCAAGGCGAGCCCGATGTACGCACCGTACTCTCCAATGCCGGCTACTCTGTCGTTGACGGTCCTGCCAAGTGGAACGAGCAGAAGCACGGCGACAAGGTTGTACTGCTCAACCAGCCCTATCACCTCACACACATAGGTTACACCATAGACAGTATTCAGGGTAACCTTACCCTACCCTTCATTACGCAGGCTTGTCTTGACCACTTGGAGAAGGTTTCTCCCAAGCAATTCTTTATGATGGTGGAAGGTGGTCTCATAGACCATGCCTTGCATCCCAACGATGGCGGTGCTGCCGTAAAGGAACTTCTCAACTTCGACCACTCGTTGCGCATAGCATATGATTTCTACTTGCACCACAAGGACGAGACTCTCATTGTAGTTACTGCCGACCACAACACTGGTGGCATGGTTGCCGGTGTGGGAGGCGGTTCATACAATCTCAAGTTCAAGAACTACGACTACCAGCGCATCTCTATGCAGGCGATGCAATACGAATGTCAGCAGATGCTCAAAGGTGGCAAGGAGGTGACTTGGGAGTTTATGAAAGAGTACTTGCAGGAGAAACTTGGCCTCTACTCTGCCATCACCGTGAGCAAGAGCAACGATAAAGCACTACAGGATGCATTCCACACAACTTTTGTTGCCAAGACCAGTGCACAGAAGAAGACGCTCTATACTGACCTCAACGATTTCGTTGCACGTACCTTCCAGATATTGGACAAGATAACTGGCATCGGTTGGACCACTGGTTCACATACCGCCGACTTTGTTCCTGTCTATGCCATTGGCGTTGGCTGTGAGCAGTTCCAGGGTTTTATGGACAACACCGAAATACCCAATAAGATTCGTCGCATCTGTGGAATAGAGGAACACTCAAGCAAGTAAAGAATTAAAATAGGCATAACAGAAAATAATCCGACAAGGTGGGTAAAGCATTGCAATGTCTCCACTTTGTCGGACTTCTTTTTTACCGAAATATTAGATAGGCAACAGAGGCATTGACATAAAAAATACCAGCACACTTGATATCGCATGCTGGTATTTGTCTATTGAAAAATTTACTGTCCCTCTTTTGCGGAGCTATATTATTATCAGAATAACTGCCCTAACTAAAAACGGTGATTACTGGTGCTGGTCGCGCAACAAGTCGTTTACCGTCTTAACTGGGTTGAAGGTGGTCAAAGGAACCTCGACCATGATGGTATTCCAATTGCTCATTGCACCATTCCACAAACCGGGTAATTCCAATGCCTTAAGTTCACGACCTGACTTGCTCTTGTATGAAATGAAACCCGTTGCAGGATCGACATACTTAGGAAGGTCAAACTTATTTCCCTTATAGTCCCTGATACCACACACAAGGTCAACGGGATTGAAGTGTGTACCCTCGGTGAACATCTTCATGTATTCGGGGTTGTTGGTATCTATCTGACTGCTCTCGAGAATCTGCATAGATACGCTACCATCGGGATTGAAGGCAAGGAAAGGACCGCCACCGGGTTCACCTACATTCTTCACAACACCACATACACGGATGGGACGATTTAATTTCTCACGCAAGTAACATACCAACTCGGCATCTTCCATATCCTTGATGTCGGTGCGGTCGGTGCACAATGTATGGCGCAAGAAGCGAATCATGTTCTCGATGTCGTCGTGATTGTAATCGCCGCTATCCAACAATCGCAAATAAGCAAAAGTCTGAAGCTGAGCATCAATGAGTATACCTGCCAATATCTGCTTCCACTTGGTGGTGTCTTCCTTTAGTCTGTCTGGTACGACGTTATCGATGTTTTTAACGAATACTACATCGCTATTCAAATCGTTGAGATTCTCAATCAGTGCGCCATGACCGCCTGGACGGAAGAGTAGATTGCCATCGTCGGTACGGAAGAGAGTGTTGTCCATATTGGCCGCAACGGTATCGGTGCTTGGCTTTTGTTCGCTGAAGCTTACATTGTAGTGAACGCCATATTGCTTTTCATAGTCGGCCAACTTCTCTGCGACCAACTCTTCAAACAGTTGACGATGCTCGGTGCTCACGGTAAAATGCACTTCGGCCTCACCCTGGCTGCTTGCATATAAGGCAGCCTCAACAAGGTGTTCCTCCAATGGAGTGCGAGCGCAATCGTCGTATGAGTGGAACTGCAACAAACCCTTGGGCAACTGGCCATAATTCAATCCGTCGGCATCGAGCATAGCAGCCGCAATAGCCTTATAGTCACCATCTTCCATCAGAGCTTGGATACCCTTGCCTTCTAATACATTACAAGCATCATCCAAAGCCTGATAGAAAGCAAAATTCTCGATATCGTTGAAGAACTTCTTCTCAAAATCTGTTGTGGGAACATCATAGTCGGCCTCGACAAACTCGAATATGGCCTTGAACATACGGCTTGCCGCACCTGAAGCAGGAACGAACTTTGTGATGTGATGACCCTCTTGCTTATATTGTGTCCAGATATTAGCATACGCCTCCTGCTCATCATCGGAGGGTGCGATAATACCATTTGAGGTGCTTGCAGCTGCTTGAAGAGAAAGGAAGGGGAATCCTTTTTCAAAACACTTTAACTGGTTTTTAAGTTGCTCCTCAGTAATGCCTTTTTTCTCGATTTGCAATAAATCTTTTTCAGATAACATAGTATAATAGTTTAGGGTTAAATCTACGCAAATATACACAATATTTATATTGTATAATCCGAATATTCTCTTTTTTTTGTATATTTGCGCAAATTATAATAGGATATGTTGCATTTATGTAAAGTATTCGGGTTGAATTCCCACGACATAGCATTAGAGACCTCCAAAATTCTCCAAGAAGAGACTGGTGAGGAGATTGATATCTATCACATTCTTAAAGATGAGAACAGTGCACTTGTCAATGCCATAAAAAAGGTAGAGGAATTGAAGGACAAGTCGGCAAACGTTGAAGATGCCAATCTGCGCGCCTTGATAATGTCGGAGGTGGCAGACATGAAGGTGGTACTCATGTTCATAGCCTTTCATGTTGCCGTGATGCGAAACATAAAGGATTTTGACAATATCGACCTGAAACAGCGAGAGAGCAAAGAGGCAGGTGTGCTTTGGGCACAAATTGCACATCAGCTCGGTCTGTACAAACTGAAATCGGAGCTTGAGGACCTCTCCCTGAAGTATCTTGAGCATGACGCATACTATCACATTAAAGAGAAACTCAACGAGACGAAAGCGTCAAGAGAGAAATACATCTCCCGTTTTATAGAACCGATAGAGAGAAAACTTACCGAAGTGGGACTGAAGTTTCACATGAAGGGCCGCACCAAGAGCATCCACAGCATTTGGCAGAAGATGAAGAAGCAGCAGGTGGGTGTGGATGGAGTGTACGACCTGTTTGCCATCAGAATAATTCTCGACTCGCCTAAGCACAAGGAAAAGCAAGACTGCTGGCAGGTGTTTTCCATCATCACTGATATGTACCAGTCAAATCCAAAGCGCATGCGCGACTGGTTGTCGGTGCCTAAAGACAACGGATATGAATCACTCCATATCACGGTTCTTGGTCCTGAAGAAAAGTGGGTTGAGGTGCAAATTAGAACGGAACGAATGGATGACATTGCCGAACATGGTTTGGCTGCTCACTGGAGGTATAAGGGTGTGAAGGAGGCGCAGGAAACGGGTATCTTTGTCTTTACTCCCAAGGGTGATTTATTTAAATTGCAGACAGGTGCCACCGTTCTTGATTTTGCTTACCACATACACTCGGGATTGGGCAACAGATGTACCGGAGCACGCATTGGCGGCAAACAGGTGCAACTGAAGCATGTACTCAAGAGCGGTGACCAGGTAGAGATAATGACAAGCAACAACCAAACTCCCAAACAGGATTGGCTTAATATTGTTACCTCTACACGAGCGAAGGCAAAAATCAGGCAGAGTCTTAAAGAAATACAGTTCAAGCAAGCCTTGATGGCCAAGGAGGTGCTTGAGCGAAAAATGAAGAACAGAAAACTGGATTTTGACGAGCCCACCCTAATGCATACCATAAGCGGATTTGGCTATAAGATGGTAACCGACTTCTATGCCGCAATATCAGAAGGGGTGCTCGACATAAATGATGTTCTGGAGGACTATGCCACAAGGTTATATCCTCAAGAGAACAAGAATGCAAAAGCAACTGGCGAGCAACACATCAGTGCTCAAGACTTCGTTCTCGCCGAACAAACTCATTCGGACAACAAGAAAATATCAGAGGATGTTCTTATCATTGACCGTAGCCTGAAGGGTATTGACTTCCAGATGGCCAAATGTTGCCAACCCGTTTATGGCGATGAGGTATTTGGATTTGTAACAAGCGGAGGCGGCATTAAGATACACCGTTCGGATTGCCCCAACTCCAAACAATTGAGAGAACGGTTCGGATATCGTATTGTTAAAGCAGAATGGGCAGGAAAGGGTGGACAGCAATATCCCATCACCCTACGAGTTATAGGACAGGACGACATAGGAATCGTAAACAATATAACAAGCATTATCAGCAAGGAAGACCGCATTTTGCTTCGTAGCATAAGCATTGACTCCAACGATGGCATCTTCTTCGGTTCGCTCACGGTGATGATTGATGATACAAGCAAATTACAACAACTCATCAAGAAACTAAAGACCGTAAAGGGTGTAAAAGATGTAACCAGACAATAATAAAAACATATATATTTCATGAAAAAATTATTTAGTTTATCGATGCTCTTGTTAGCAAACACAATGGCATTTGCAGAGAAAGACACTATCTCGGTAGAAACAATCAGTATCACAGGTCCGTACACTCACCAGAATGTGTTGACAACAACCGAAAAAGATGCCAACAACAATGTTTACGACCAAAATAATCTGCAATGGGATATGCCTCTTGACATGAGCACAATAGGCAATTCATGCAATAATGTATCAAAACTTACAGCTATACCCGACACTGGTTTCGTTATCCACAACAAGGGTATTTATCAGCTTGCATTCACCGTCGACAACAACAAATATCAGAAAGTTGGATTCATCATCAAGGCAAAGAGCCGCAACACTTTATACATCGATGGAAAGCAACAAAGTGGCGAGGTAGCACTTATAGCCGGACGTCACAATTGTGTGCTCAAACTTCAGAACAAGGAAGAAAAGGCCGACACAGTACAGATCAAGGTTGTAACCAATGTTGACTCTCTTTGGACCTCACACATCTCGGAGGTGAAGGTTAATGCCGATGCCAAGAGAAATTACACTCTCATTGACCACATGACTGGTGAAAGACTTTCTTCTTCAAGTATTTCTGCTAATGGTCGTTTCGTATTGGAAAATACATACATCACACGCAACGATGGCAAGAAAGAGTGGTCAAAGTATATTGTTGATATGCAAACTGGCAATAAATACCAGCCTGTAAACTTCGTGCAATGGGCTGCCAAAGGCGACAAGTACATCAGCAGACGAGTAGACCAAAACAATCGTTCAATATTCGAATATCGCGATGTTATCAGCGGTCAGACAGAACATCTCTACACTCACCCATTGCAGGAGTCTATCAAATTCGTGGCTCAAGATACCAAGATAATGGTTTATCAGAGCGCAGAAGGACAAAGAGAGAAACATAATCAGGTTAGACAAATTCTAAAGCCTAACGACAGATTGCCTGGATGGCGCAACCGCTCTTATTTCTCGATAATTGATGTGAAAACCGGAGTTCGTCGCCAAATTACCACAGGTTTGCGCAGTAGCAGCGGTGTTATCAGCAACGATGGCAAACTGCTTTATATCAGCATTAGCGAGGACGACCCCAAAGAGCGTCCATTCTATTTCACTACAGGTTTGCTTATGAACCTTGTAACCAATCAGGTAGACACTCTTTTCAAGAGAGAGGGCTTTATGCGAGGTGCCAGATTCTCTCCCGACAACAAGAAGATTCTCTTCACCGGTACACCTGAAGCTTTCGGAGGAATAGGTAATGTCTGCCCTGAGGGATGCACTCCCAACAACTACGAATATGAACTTTATCTTATGGACATCGCCACTAAGAAGGTGGAGCCTTTGTCGCATAATTTCAATCCCAACATCACCCAGGCCGTATGGTCAGCCGCAGACAACAATATATATGCCCTTTGCGAGAACAAAGATCTCATGAGCGTTTACCGACTCAACATGAACGAGAAGAAGGGTAAGAGAATTGGAGATTGGCAAATGCTTCAACTTAACGAACAATACATCAACTCCATGGATGTTGCTCAAGAGAAGGCATACATAGTATACACAGGTCAAAGTGGCGAAACAACCGACCATAGCTGGGTGCTGGATTTAAGCAAGAACAAGCACACCACCCTTACCGACCTTAATCCTACACGCTTGGATGGCATAGCAATGGGTACATGTCGCGAATGGACTTACAAGACAGAGCGTGGCGATAGCATTACTGGTTGCTATTATCTGCCACCATATTTCGATGAGACAAAGAAATATCCTATGCTTGTCTACTATTATGGCGGTGTTACTCCCGTGGGTCGCACACTTGAAAGTCCCTACAACTATCAGGCATGGGCTGCAATGGGATATGTAGTTTATGTGCTACAACCAAGCGGATGCACCGGTTTTGGTCAGGAGTTTGCTGCTCGCCACTCCAATGCGTGGGGTGATTTCAGTGCTGATGACATCATCAACGGCACAAAACAGTTCGTAAAGGAACACTCCTTCGTGAATGCCGAAAAAATTGGTTGTATGGGTGCTTCATACGGTGGTTTTATGACACAATATCTTCAAACTCGTACCGACATTTTTGCGGCGGCTATGTCTCATGCCGGTATATCAAGTCAGGCAAGCTATTGGGGTGAAGGCAACTGGGGATATACCTATAGTGCAGCCGCATCTCCCAACTCATATCCTTGGAATAACACAAAACTTTATACCGAGCACGCTCCTCTTTTCAATGCTGACAAGATAAACACACCTATTCTGTTCATGCACGGAACTATCGACAACAATGTGCCAATGGGTGAGTCTATCCAGATGTTCAATGCACTGAAGATTTTGGGCAAGGAGACTGCCTTCATCATGGTAGATGGAGAAAATCACTACATTGCCGACCACCACAAGAGAATACGCTGGCACGATAGCATCATGGCATGGTTCCAGAAATGGTTGCAAGACGACCCCACATGGTGGAATGATATGTATCCCGAAAAGAATCTATGATTTATCCTAAAAACTTCGAAAATAAGATTGGGTTTAACGAAATAAAGAACCTGCTTACTGGCTTATGCCAAAGTGAGTTGGGTAAAGAACGCGTAGGCCAGTTGGAGATGCTTACCGAAGTGGCAGGCATAAGGCAGAAACAACAGGAGACCCAAGAATTAAACAAGATATTTGAGGAGCTGACGGAGCTTCCCGAAATGGCCTTCTACGACCTTCGTCCATCTATTCAACGCATAAGATTGGAGGGAGTGCACATCGAAGAGGACGATCTTAGCCGACTAAAAAAATCCCTTGACACTCTTCATTCATGGCTAAAGATAATAAGGGCTACGGACGGTAATTCTGAACAATTGTGCTATCCGGCCCTAAACAATCTCTCCATGGGAGTCTTCACATTTAATGCCGTTGCTTCGGCTATAGACAAGACTCTCGACAGATATGGCAAGATTAAAGATGAGGCAAGTCCTGAATTAGCGCGTATCAGGCACGAACTGAGAAGTTCCGAGGGAAGTGTCAACAGAACTCTGCATGCAATACTACGAACGGTTAAGAACGAAGGACTTGTAGCACAGGATGTTACTCCCACTTTCCGTGAAGGACGATTGGTAATTCCCGTTAGTCCAACACTCAAAAGGCGCCTTAGAGGTATTGTGCATGACGAGAGCGCAACCGGCAAGACCGTCTTCATAGAACCTCAAGAGGTGGTAGAGGCAAACAACCGCATCAGAGAATTGGAGGCTGAAGAGAAACGAGAAATTATTCAGATTCTCAAGCATATCACAATGCTCATCCGCCCTAACACAAAGGAGTTGTTACGTGCCTTCTCCTTCCTTGCCGATTTGGAGTTTGTTAGGGCCAAGGTTAATTTCTCTAAACTTATCGGTGGCATTTGTCCGCATGTACTTCCATACCCTGTGATTGATTGGACTTTAGCCGAGCATCCACTCTTAAAGCTCACATTAGAAAAGGTTGGAAAAAAGGTTGTACCACTGGAGATAAAATTAGACCGCAAGCAACACATCCTCATCATTTCGGGCCCCAATGCAGGTGGTAAGAGTGTGTGTTTGAAAACCGTAGGTCTGATTCAATATATGCTTCAGTGTGGCTTGCCAGTTCCTTTGGGAGAGAGTAGCAAATTAGGTATATTCAAAAATCTCGCCATAGATATTGGCGACGAACAAAGTATTGAAGACGACTTGTCAACATATTCAAGTCATCTACTCAATATGAAGAATATGATGAAACTTGCCGACTCATCTACCCTGTTGCTTATCGATGAATTTGGTGGTGGCACCGAACCAACCATTGGCGGAGCTATGGCCGAGGCTATTCTCATGAGATATACCAGACAAGAAGCCTTTGCCGTTATAACAACTCACTATCAGAACTTAAAACACTTTGCCGACTCACACGATGGGGTTGTAAATGGCGCAATGCTCTACGACCGACACCATATGCAAGCTCTCTTCCAATTACAGATAGGAAATCCTGGAAGTTCTTTTGCTATTGAGATAGCACGCAAAATTGGCATTTCGGAAGACATCATAGCAGATGCCACAAACCTTGTGGGTAAAGACTATGTAAATGCCGACAAATACCTTCTTGACATTGTCCGCGACAAACGCTATTGGGAAGGCAAACGCCAAACAATCCATTCGCAGGAAAAGCAGATGGAGCAAACCATACAGCGTTACGAAAGCGAGATAGAGGAACTCAAACGCAAGCGCCGCGATATAATACAAAGTGCTCGACAACAGGCGGAAGAAATCATTCAAAACTCTAATGCCGTGGTGGAAAATACCATCAAGGAGATACGCGAGGCTCAAGCAGAGAAAGAGCGAACCAAAGAGTTGCGAAGCGAACTGAACGAATTCCGTCAGCAACTGGATCAAGCCCCACGCTCCGAATACGACGATATGATTGAGCGCAAGATGCGACAGATTCAAGAGCGTAAAAAACGTCAGGAGGACCGTAAGAAAGAGAAAGCTGCAAAGGCTGCCCAACAACCAGCATTGGGTTCCTTGCTCAATGCGCTTGGAGCCAAGAGCCAACCTAAAGATAAATTCGTCAAGGGGATGAGTGTAAAAATTGTTGGCACCACAGCTATTGGCATAGTTGAAAAGGTAGAAGGCAACAGAGTCACCGTTCAATTTGGCATGGTCAGAAGCATTCTGGATGCAAAAAAACTGGTACCCACATCTCCTGCTCCAAAGGATGAACACCAAGCGGTTCAGGTAGCAACCTATGTAAGTCGCGATACGCAAGATAAAATCCGCGAGGTGCACCTTAATTTCCATCCCGAAATAGACATTCGCGGAATGAGAGGAGATGAAGCTTTGGATACAATCACTCACTACATCGACAATGCTATCCTCGTTGGAGCCTCCCGAGTGCGCATACTACATGGCACGGGCAATGGTATCCTTAGGCAGCTCATTCGCCAATACCTGAATACGGTACCGCAAATCACTTCGGCACGAGACGAGGATGTACGATTTGGCGGAGCCGGAATCACGGTAGTAGAAATTAAAGGCTAAGACGTTTCTTACAACTCTCAAGCAAAATAATATAATCCAACGCACTCTCAAGTTCAGACCTTGTGGGTGCGTTTGTCCTTACTTTATATTAAAACATAAAAAATGGCAGACCACCACACTGGATAATCTGCCAACAAAATCCTATTAATCTCTATTTAATAACTCACAAGTCTCAAAAACTTTATCAGTTTGCTGGAGCCCACTTGCAACGTACAGGTGAAACGATGGCACCTTCTTCCTTCAGCGCCTTCATAGCCTTATCCACCTCCTTGCGGTCCAAACCACCCAACTCGGCAATCTTACCTGCATTCAATGGCTCGCCAGCCTCTTTCATCACCTGTAAAACCTTGTCTTTTGTTTCCATAATCATAAATCCTTTCTATATTTATTTTGTTAATCAATTCGTGTTGTTTTTGTTTTATGGTGCAAAGATACGGTGAATTTATTAAAATGCAATCATTACAAATTAATAATTTTATAATCATTACAATCTTTAACTAAAACAACAGAAAGGACAAACAGATGTTAATGGTTATTTAACAAAATAAATAGCAACCCTTTAGCTTACAAAATCTCATTTAATTACTATACTTGTATTAACACAAACACAACTATACTATGAACAAACTACCATTGCTACTTCTCGCCCTTACCATCTTACTCTCTTGCAAGCAAGGCACAAATGAACAAAACACAAGCGCCCCAGGCACAGACAAGTTTATGACCCTCAGTCAAGAAGAAGTAGAACAGTGCATCGCCGTCATGCGACTTTACCAGAATGTTGACTCCCAACTGCTCGAAGAACGAAACAATTTTTACCAGCTAATGCTTAGGCACACCGAGGGTGATTACAAGAACAGAACAAGGTGAATAATGCACAATACAAAGATAATCTTAGATATTTCATTTTCAGTTTTCTTTTTAGAACTTATAGTACAGGAAGGGTTGGACCTCGTTGGTGCTGAACTCTATTGCGAGTTGGAGGACGAGGAGAAAGAGAATGGACTTCAGCGTCCAGTGGAGGGTGATGAAGCGCTCCTGAAGGCGATAGAACCATCGTTCGCGGAGACAATGCACCAGCATGGAGAGCACGAGGATGGCTATCCACAGAGGGCGCTGGGCTATGAAGGCAAGGATGCACTCGGTGTCGAACTGGGTGAACATCCTGTGCAGATAGTCTCTGGCAGAGCTGAAGTCGGCGCAACGGAAGAAGACCCACGTGAACATGATAAACACCTGGCACAAGAGCCAACTGGGAACCTTCACCCACAAACGGTGCGAGGGCAGACGATGGAGGAAAAGTCTGTGGCACCACTTATGAACCACAAGACCGAGGCCGTGCATGGCTCCCCAGAGGACGAACATGAGGGTGCTTCCGTGCCACAAACCTGCCACCACCATGGTGATGAAGTTGTTGAGATAGGTGCGCACCTGTCCCATCTTATTGCCTCCCAGAGGGATGTAGAGATAGTCGCGGAACCAGGTAGAAAGCGAAATGTGCCAACGGCGCCAAAACTCGGTTGGGTTCAAGGACTGATAAGGGAAGTTGAAGTTTTCCCTCAATCGGAATCCCATCATGGCTGCTATGCCTATGCTCATGTCGCTATATCCAGAGAAGTCGCAATATATCTGCATGCCGAAGCCTACCACGGCCATCATCAGTTCAAAGCCTCCATAGAGTTCTGGCGAATCAAAAGCCCAGTTGTTGAACTGCGCCAAATAGTCGGCAACAACACACTTTTTGAGCACTCCCATCATCACGAGCCACAAGCCTGTATAAAGTAATCGAGGGTTAACCTCCTCATCCTCGCGCATCTGCTGGAGCATAGTGGCTGGTCGGGTAATAGGTCCCGAGAGCAGCAAGGGGAAGAAGCTGATGTAGAAGAGATATTCAAGGAAATCCATCTTCAAGCGCAGGCGACGGTGGTAGACCTCCACCGTGTGACTGATGGCCTGGAAGGTGTAGAACGATATGCCCACTGGCAGAATGAGGTCCTGAAGGGGGAAGTTCTCGCGAAGCAGGGTGTTGAACAGGTCTATGCCGAAGTTGGTGTACTTGAAATAGAGCAACGGCAGGAGTTCCACCACCACGATGAACCATAGCCAGCGCTTGCGCAGATTGCCCTTGCACTCGTTCATGCGCCGCGTCATGGCCCAACTGAGCAGAGCCGTAAGCGGAAGGAGCATACTCACCTCGGGATTCATCCTGGAGAAGAAATAGAGGGAGAAGAGCACCACATAGAGTTTCATCAACGTACGACTGGTGCGCTGAAGTATTGCGTATATCGCAAGGAATACGATAAATACGGCATAAAATGATATGGTGTTGAATAGCATAGTTCTTTTTTAAACGGTGAGCGGTGAGCGACTTAGTTTTCCACCTCATTCGCCCTGTCTCAAGGGACAGTTTGAGCGGATAAAGGGTGAGTATTAGTTTTTCCGTTTTCCGTTCTTTTTTTTTGTTTTCGTCTTCGTTTTCGTCTTCATTTTATCCACCCCCTCCGCTTCGCTCGTCCCCCTGTCTCAAGGGACAGTTTGAGCGGGTGAGCGACTTAGTTTTCCGTTTTCAGTTCGTTTTCGTCTTCGTTCACTTTTTCGGGAACATGAATTTCTTCTTCCACTTGCGGGGTTGGGTTGCCTTGGGGAAGTCCATCTTTATGGGGTGTGCCGTCTGTGGGGATGACATCCACACGGCTATGCTGTCCATCCATCTGGAAGCCGAGCCGAAGGTAGGATGCATCTTGTCCGAACCACGGGTGTAGGTTAGTTTGGTACTATCGAAATAGCGCTTCTCTCCTACCGTACCACGAATCACCCCTGTAATGGTGGGATTCTTCACCCAACTGGGCGGTGCCACCCAGATAGTGGGACGCGAACCAAGGGCACGTTGTATAATGCGGATATTCTCGGCACGATTCTCCAAATCTTTTACTTTCAACTCATTACCACCAAGCGAAACGACAACATAGTCGGCCTCTGACCAACGGAGGAAACTATGTAAGGTGTCAAGATTGTTGGCCCACCCTGTGGTGGTGGAGCCATACCAACAGACGGTGTAAAGTTCGTGACCATTCTCCCTGGCATAGTCAGCAAAACGCATGGACAAACCCTCTATCATGGAGTCTCCAAAGAAGAGTATACGCTTGCCAGTGGTGTCAATCATAGTGATATTGCTCTCTGTATTTGAAATGATGGTATCCAGAGCGAGAGTATCGACAAAAGTACCCGAAAGACTATCCCCAACTACAGGAGTTTCAATAGGATTGGGAGAGAGGCAAGAGAGATTTAGTTTACTAATGCTAAGACCGTTGAAAGAAAAACGAAAACCACTTGAAGAGTATGCCAATACCAATAGCAAGGGTATCAGCAAAATAGTTATCAAACGGACGTATTCCTTCATCTATCAGGCCTAAGATTAAAACAATTAGTAATAAATCCTACACAAATATAATGAAATTTCCGCTAATATCAAACTGATGACATTTTTTAGACCGCACAAAACCGTATTCATTCATTTTGATGAACTTAATTTGACGATGTATATGCTTAACTCATAGAGCACCCACATAGGCAGAGCAACAAGAGCAAGAGTGAAAACATCAGTGGTGGGGGTGATTATGGCAGCTAAGATGAGTAAAGCTACAACTACATGACGGCGAAATTGCTTCATCATAGCAGCACTGATAACGCCCAAACGACCTAAAATCCAACATAGCACAGGTATCTCAAATACTATACCCATGCTAAGACTCATTGTCATCAGGGTGTCAATATAGGAATCTATCGTTACGGTATTTTCTACCACATCACTAACCTGATACATTCCCAAAAACCTATATGTGAGAGGAAAGACAAGGAAATAACTGAGTAAAATACCCAAAACAAACATTATGTATCCCCATAAAACGAGTTGCATAGCATGCTGCCTTTCGTTGGAATACAATGCCGGCGACACAAAACGAAACAGAAGGTAAATAATATAAGGTAAGGAAAGCATAAAGCCAAGAGCGAGGGAGATCTTGACATGAAGAAAAAATTGCTGAGCCAATCCCGTGTTTATTAGTCTTACCGACATACTCTCGAGCATATCGGCAGATGTTGGTGAGAATAATTTTGTAATCTCATCCAACATACGATAGGTCACAAAATCGTTAGCATGTGGTGCAAGAATAATATCAAACACCATATCCTTGCAACAAAAGGCAACTATGCCACACATCGCCACAACAATAATGATGCGTATCAGAGTGCCACGAAGTTCATCGAGATGATCCCAGAAAGTCTGCGTTTCGCTCACTTTTTATCTTCCTCTGCTTGAGTGGTATCTTCCTTACCATTCATGCCATCCTTAAAACTACGAACACCCTTTCCCAAGCCCTTCATCAGTTCGGGAATCTTCTTGCCCCCAAAGAGGAGCAATACTATAAGGGCAATGACCAATATCTCCTGAAAACCTATTCCAAACATAATTAAAGTTGATATTTATTTAATATTCTTTTTATACTAACACTATATGTTCCCTGTCTACAATGTATCTTGCTTGAGTTTCTCTACATATCCATCTATCTTGAACAAGGCCTGAGGGATATCAATCTTTTGAGGACAATGGTGTTTACACTTGCCACACCCTATACAATGGTTGGCCTGACGAAGTTTCTCCACGCTCCGGTCATAACCAACGAGAAATGCTCGTCGTGCCTTACGATAATTCTTGTCCTGACGACTCTCGGGTACATTACCCTCGTTTACACATTTGTTGTAGTGAAGGAGTATTGATGGGATATCTATACCATAGGGACATGGCATACAGTATTGACAATCGTTACATGGAATAGTAGGAAATTTCTCAATGAGTTTGGCTGTTTCAAAGAGATACTCCATTTCTGCCTCATCAAGAGGTTGGAGTGGCGAAAAGGTACGTATGTTATCCTGCAGATGCTCCATCTGACGCATGCCGCTGAGCACACTGAGCACGTTTGGCCAAGAACCATTGAAACGGAATGCCCACGATGCCACGCTGCTCTCTGGTGCCTTCTGCTTTAGTCGGGCAACAATATGGTCGGGCAATTTGGTCAGTCGGCCACCCAACAGAGGCTCCATGATGAGAACGGGAATGTTGCGCTTGGCAAGTTCGTTGTAGAGATATTCGGCTCCTATGCCACTGCCCTTGGCTATATGCCAGTCAACGTAGTTCATCTGAATGAGGACAAAATCCCACTGGTACGTATCGTGCAGAGCAAGGAGTTCGTCGAACACCTCCTTGGACCCGTGGAACGACCAACCCAGATGGCGAATGCGGCCTGCCTTGCGCTCTTCCATAAGGAAATCCAGCATGCCGTTGTCCACATAACGCTTGCGGAAGTTGTCCATACCACCTCCGCCCAAGCTGTGAAGCAGATAGTAGTCGATATAGTCTACCTGCAACTCGCGGAAAGAGCGCTCGTACATAGCCATGGAGTTCTCGCGCGAAGAGTCGGAGAAGTTCGACAGTTTCGTTGAAATATAGTATGACTCTCTGGGATGGCGCTTCAAAGCATTGCCTGTAGCACGTTCGGACTTTCCTTGCACATACACTGGCGATGTATCAAAGAAGTTCACGCCATGTTCCAGGGCATAGTCTACAAGACGGTTCACCTCGTCCTGATCTATGATGTCGCCCTGACCGTCAGGATTGGGTATTGTTGGCCAGCGCATACAGCCATAACCCAACAACGACACCTGGTCATTGCCCACGGAGGGAAAGTTGCGATAAGTCATCTTGTCGGTAGGCACTGGACCCAGTTCACCAGAAGTACTATTGGTTCTCTCCTTTATATTGCATCCTGCCAATGCAGCAGAAGCAGATGTTGCACCTAATATCTTGAGAAATTCTCGTCTATCCATAATTTTGATGTCTGTTATATTTTATAGAACCACTCTTAGATTTCCTTATGCCTTTCGTGTCCTTCCACATATATGGCACTGAAGGGACGTGCTGGACAAAGATTTTCGCAAGCGCCACAACCTATGCATCGCTCTGTGTTGATAACAGGAATCATGCGCTGGTGGCGTCCTTTGCCTTCATCTTTCTGCATGGGAACCATCTGTATAGCACCCGTAGGACAATGGCGTTCGCAATTGCCGCACCTGCCGCCGCCTGTTGCAGGCAGACAGTTCTCCTTGATCCAGACGGCATGACCTATTTGCACAGACGACTTCTCCTCACGTGTTATGGGGCGTATGGCTCCTGTGGGGCACACATCCGAGCATTTTGTACACTCGGGGCGGCAATACCCACGCTCGTAGGACATCTCTGGTTGCATCAGTCGGGAAAGGTCCGAAGAGGGGCGCAACACATCATTGGGGCAAACTGACACGCACAACTGGCATGCTGTACAGTGCTGTGCAAAATGGCGGATGCTGAGTGCACCAGAAGGGACGATATATTGCTGACGCTCTGGGGCGACCTTATCCTCTATCTTGGCCAAACCTCCGTCAACCTTCATCTTCTGGGCCTTCAGAGCTGTTGTTGTAACAAATGCTGCACTTCCAGCAAGGAAGGCACGACGGGAGGTGGACACATTGGCGTCTGTGGAAACACTGCAGCTACTCTCTGCCCCACTCTTCTGCTGGTCCTCAACCTTCTTCTTTGAACAATGCGCATAACTTATGGCTCCCTTCTTGCACTTGCCTATGCAATCCATGCATGCAACACATCGGCTATAGTCAATAGAGTGTTCCTTCATGTTGATGCACGAGGATTTGCAGTTCTTCACGCAAAGTCCACAATTCACACACTTGTCAGCGTTGATAACAGGCTTTAGCCAGGAAAAGCGCGACAGGAAACCCAGCACAGTGCCTAAAGGACAGATGGTGTTGCAGTACGTGCGCCCGCCACGCCATGCTAAAACGGCCAGGACAAGCAGAGTAGCAACCGAGACACCCAGCACCATGCTGCTCTTCATCCACACATCCGTCTCGTAGAAGGCATAACTGTCCATTCTCTCTGCCAGCAGAGCAAGACCATTGTTGGCATACTTCCACACGGGAGCAAGTAGATTGGTTGCAATGCGGCCATAGGCACTATATGGAGCTATAATGTTGGCTATGGCACCAAACCCTGCCACCATGGCAACAACAAACAGAACCAGCACAGGATATCTAAGCCATTTTTTCTCCGCAGAGAACGTGTAGCGGTTCTTCCTTGCCTTCTTGCCTATCCAGGCAAAAATGTCCTGCATGACGCCAAGGGGACATAGCACCGAACAATAAATGCGGCCGAAAATCAAGGTAAGTAACACCAGAGCAATGACAACACCGAAATTCAGCGCCAATACGGCAGGGAGAAACTGTACCTTTGCCATCCACCCTAACCAGGCATGTATGGTTCCGGTAAAGTCCAGAAACAACAGTGTTATGGCCACAAAGAAAAAAACGGCCAACGTGATTCTTGCTTTTCTTAACATAAATTTATCTTTATTTCGTATTATTTCGCAATGACAAAGATAATCGTATTTTCAATACCACACAAGACAAAATACAGTTTTTCAAGCAACAAGAATGAAAATGCCAACTTACCGGTTTAACCCAAATCGGTCATAAGACTGTTATGCGCTAATAAAACCTTCTTTGGGCATCTGTTTCGTCGCTTCTCGTCTCAAGCGGCAAAACATCTGTTCAAAAATAAAGACTAATATCATCATAACGCTAATGATCGATTTGGGTTAAAAAAGATGAAAACATGCCAAAACCGATGAAATGCATCAAGATTCAGTGATTAGCGGAGAGATATAAAAAAGAACCCCTTCCGGTTGGAAAGAGTTCTTTGTGTTTTGTAGCGACTACGGGAATCGAACCCGTGTTCCATGCGTGAGAGGCATGTGTCCTAACCCCTAGACGAAATCGCCATTTTTTCTTTGCGAGTGCAAAGGTATAATATTTAATACAAACCTACAAGCATTTCTGGCATTTTTTTATATCTCGTGCATTTCTTTTATGCAAAACACTGGATAGCAGTGGCGCCTCGTCAGGTACGAAACTGCTGCGAGGCGCCATTACTTATCAGACAACTCCCTGAGCCATCATGGCTCGAGCAACCTTCATAAATCCTGCCACATTGGCACCGCGAACATAATTTATAGTGCCATCCTCTCGTTCGCCATACTTGACACACTGGGTATGTATGCTGTGCATGATCTCGTGCAGACGCTTGTCCACATCTTCAGCACTCCATACAATGTGACCGGCATTCTGGCTCATCTCCAGACAACTTGTTGCTACGCCACCTGCATTTACTGCCTTACCTGGCGCATAGAGAGTCTTAAGTTCTAGGAAGTGATCGATAGCCTCGGGGGTACATCCCATATTAGATATCTCACCAACACACAAAACACCATTATCAGTCAAAAGCTTGGCATCCTCGCCATTCAACTCGTTCTGTGTTGCGCAAGGCAAAGCTATATCAACTTTCTGCTCCCATGGACGTTTGCCAGGGAAGAATGTTGCAGAGGGGAACTGCTCGGCATAGGGTTGAACGATGTCATTGCCACTGGCACGGAGTTCGAGCATGTAATCAATCTTTTCGCCACTGATTCCCTCGGGGTCATATACATATCCATCAGGACCACTGATTGTAACCACCTTGGCACCCATCTGTGTAGCCTTAGTAGCAGCACCCCAAGCCACGTTGCCGAATCCACTGATTGCTACAGTCTTGCCCTCAATGCTATGACCTGCACGCTGAAGCATTTCGTTTACGAAGTACAATCCTCCGAAACCTGTTGCTTCGGGGCGTATCAACGAACCTCCATAGTCCAATCCTTTACCTGTTAGCACTCCACTAAAATCGCGTGTCAGGCGCTTATATTGACCGAACAGATAACCAATCTCTCTGGCACCAACACCAATGTCTCCTGCAGGGATGTCCACTTCTGGACCTATGTGTCGGAACAATTCACTCATGAAGGATTGGCAGAAACGCATTATCTCGGCATCACTTTTACCTCGGGGAGAGAAATCGCTACCTCCCTTGCCTCCACCCATTGGCAAGGTGGTGAGAGCGTTCTTGAAAGTTTGCTCGAAACCTAAGAACTTGAGGATACTGAGGTTTACACTGGCATGAAAACGTAATCCTCCCTTGTAGGGACCAATGGCACTATTGTATTGCACTCGGTATCCGAGATTAACCTGAACCTTTCCATTGTCATCTACCCATGGTACACGGAAGGTAATGATACGCTCTGGTTCTACCAATCGTTCCAGCAATGAGGTACGTTCCCATTCAGGATGTTGGTTATACACATCTTCAATGCTAACAAGCACTTCACGAACGGCCTGCAGATATTCTCTTTCTCCAGGATGCTTGGCCTCTAAAGAGGTCATGAATTTTTCAATGTTTAGCATGGTAAATGTTGTTTTAAATGGTTATTGATTTAATTATATCTCTGTTACTTTTTTTTATTGAATCGCTTCAGAACAAACGATGGCGAGCACCTGAAATACACGCCAAAACTAAATGGTGTACGAAACTCTGATGGTGTGGTATATGGCTCGGGATGAGTATCGTCAGCAGGGTGTGTCAATGTACCTGTACTGTTAAGATATGCCTTGATGTTGGCACCTACAGTATAGGCCTTGGCAAAGGTGCGCGAATATTCTACACCAATCACACCTGTTGTCATACTTAAAAATCTTGCACCCTCATGCTTTGTACTGAGTGTACCGAAATACTGGTTTCCGTATAGCGAACAGAAATCCCTGGCGGTAAAAAAGCCAAGCGAAAGACGAAGGTCACGAATGAAATCAATATTTGCCCCAATCCACATAGCAGGTCCATTCTTAAAGGGCCAGAGCCTTCCGCTTTGTTGCAAGCAATACAGACCCATAACCTCGGCATGAACTCCTGTTACTACTCTATTTTTGGGGGCTGAGTAGTTATATTGGAGTCCGAGAGTGGCATTGGCTATTGTCTGCACTCCCATGTGAGTAACATCCTGCTCCCCTCCCCTATGCTGAAGCATCAATTGGATGGGGATAGAGATTGAGTGCTGGATACCATTCTGCTGATTATGTCTCTTCCATATATTGATGCTTTGTGTCCAGCCTACGGTAAATGCCTCCTGATGCGTAGACTCCTTAAAAATATAGCTCTGCCAATTCATCCACAAATCCGAATGCCAACGGCGAGTGTCAACGATGAACTGAAATCCCATTTCCGGGTCGTCGGTAAGGATAAGTTCTGGATTGTAGAGTGGTTCGATTATGTTGTGGGTAGCTCCTCCATAGATATTACCTACAACGAGAGTTATATTCTTGAACCTTGCCGAGGCACGAAAGAAAGGCAAAAGATGAGCCCCCGATTGATACTGGTCGCCCTTCCAGGTAGCTATGTCGTGAAATACATAACAAGGATACTTGTTGGCGCCGGCATAAATGGTAGCATGAAGTCCAAGCTCGAGTTTAATCTCTTTAATTGGTGTATAAGTCAGGTGTGGTTGAATCCTGACTCCAGGCAAAGAGTACCCCTTCACCACATTACCATCAAACTCATTATCCTTAAAGAAGGCCAGAGCCTCGACATCAAGACCAAGTGTATTTATCTGTGTGGTATCAGGACGATAGTTTTCCTGTCCCAAACGGCGAGACAAACTGGCATCATCACGAGTGTTCGCTACAATTGGAATTATGGCAAACAGAGAGAGAAGATACAATAAAAAGCTCCTCATAAAAGTGTCATTCATCGTTCTTGCACCGCTAAGTTACAAATAAAGCCTCATTAAAGCAAAAAAAATGATACTTTTGTTTTGATTTCGTTCTGCTTTATTCGTATCTTCGCACACATAATATATAATATGCAGATACACTTTGCCCCACTACAGGGATATACCGACTTTGAATACCGTAACACACATGCACATTTGTGTGGAGGCATTGATACCTATTACTCTCCTTTTATCCGATGGGAAAAGGGAGGGGTGAGAGATAAGGACATCCGAGATATCTTACCGGAAAACAACGAGGGACTCCACCTCATTCCTCAAATAATTTGCGGAAACACCGACGAGTTTAATCGTCTGTGCGACGTAGTTCAAGAGTATGGCTATGGAGAGATTGACCTTAACATGGGTTGTCCTGCTCCGATGCAGACAAAACTGATGCGTGGGAGTGGCATACTTCCCCACCCCATGCTCGTACAGGCTCTGCTCAGGGAGATGGAACGACGACCAGAGGTTCGCTTCTCTGCAAAGATGCGTCTTGGCCTTGAAGACAGGGAAGAATGGAGGGAACTGACCGACATGCTCAATTCCTCCAGCCTCCAGCACCTTACCATACATCCACGCATAGGCAAGCAGATGTACAAGGGCGAGGTGGACATGGACACCTTCCACGATATATATGATTCCATAACCATACCTATTATATATAATGGAGATGTCACCAGCATGGAACAGTTTGCCTCCTTGACTGAAAGATTCCCCAAGCTCCATGGCATAATGATGGGCAGAGGTCTGCTGGCACGTCCCACCCTGGCACGTGAATGCCTACAGGGTATGGAGATGCCCACTGGTGAACGCATGAACGTTCTGATGCAGATGCACCAGGACATGCTTGACTATTGCACACGCAAGTACAAGGTGGATTCGCAGATACTCATGCACATACATGCCTTCTGGGAGTACCAGGAAAGCCAATTGGAGCGCAAGACATGGAAACGCATTATGAAGGCTGGCAACATGAAAAACTATTTAGAAGCAATACGAAAACTATGAAGAAAGTACTCTTTACCCTCGTTCTCGCCCTTGCATGCCTTGGGATGAACGCACAAACGCCACTCCCCAAGGTTTACGACGAGAGCATTGACCCTCTCAAACAGATAGAACAGACCGTGAGCAGGGCTTCCAAGAACAAGAAGAACATCATTGTGCAATTAGGAGGCAATTGGTGCATATGGTGCCTGAGGTTTGCCGACTTCATCACCAAGGATACTGAAATCAAGTCTATCATCGACACTAACTATGAGTACATCCACGTGAACATCCCCCGCCGTGGCACTCCTCAGTACGATGCTGCCGCACCATTGCAGAAGCGCCTTAACAATGCCGGCCGTTTCGGTTATCCAGTGCTGGTGGTGCTCAGTCCCTCGGGCAAGGTCATGCACATACAGGACAGCAGTTTCCTGGAGTCTGGCAACTCGTATGACAAGGCCAAGGTTCTCCGCTTCCTCAAGAACTGGACTCCAGAAGCTATAAAGTAAAACATAGTGAAGAATAATCAATTAGACCATCTCATTTATAGCATTAGATTATGAGTTATACCAAACATATAGACGACAAATCTTTTAAGAAAACACGAACCATATACTTATTTTACTTTCTTATTGCAATACTTTTGCTTATAGGTGTATGCTCAGTACCATATTGCTTAAGTTTAGTGGAAGAAATCAACTCTTATGCTCCATTAATAGTATTGGGATTTGTCCCCGTCTTATTATATTATGCATACCAAGGTTATACAATGCTTATCTATGGCGAAATGTCTGTTTCTAATGGTAACATTTACTACCGCGGATATGACAAAGGCTGGTTTCCCAAAAAGATATATGCAGAAATTCCCTTAAGTGAAATACATAGTATAAGTACTATAACAGAAGAGATTATTCGCAATATTCCAATAGAGTTGCTTTGCATTAAAACGGCCGATTCAAGTATATTTTTAAATGTAAGTTCATTTGCGAAGACATCTATGCTAAAGACACTTACAGCGCAGATGCTTGAATGTAATCCGAGCCTAACTCCAGTTCATGAAAACATCACTCTAAATCTGCACAAACCTGCATTCTTCTATCCACGGTATTTAAGAGTATTCATAAATGGCAACGAGCATACTTTTAACAAAGATAGCAAGGTATATTCTTTTCAAGTAAGAACAGGCGATGTTGTGAGCATAAAATACTCAAATATGTTTCGTATATTCCGTATCATTCAATCGGATACAATAGACTTAAGCTTGACCTAAAAATTGGCCGAAATTCAAGATAAGAATAATTTATCAACCCAAAATCCGACAAAACAAACAATTTGTTCAACTTCACATTAACGATCTATGTTTTCCAGAAACATCTTATCATTCCCAAAGGCATTGCTTATCACAATGTCAGTTCTTTTGTCTGGCCTCCTTACCTCCTGCGACGATAGCGACGAGTGGATTTGGGACACCTCTACAACATACCACATAGACAATTGCAGGGTTGCTGTAAACATGAGAAAGGAACCAAAGCAAAAGGCGAAGACTATTACCAAACTCAAGAAAGCGACCAAACTTGCTAATGTAGAGTATTACAATGACGAATGGAGCAAGGTTGTATCCATGCAAGGAGACACAGGTTTCGTACGAAGCAAATACATCGAATCTGAGACAAACAGATATAAGGTCAGAAAAAAGACTGACATTGATGACCTTATAGTAGAAAAGCAAGATCTCACTGTTTCCATTATCAACTTATACAATAGCCAGCAACGTACCGAGTGCCCCATATGGCTTATTGTGGTAGGATGTATACTCACACTGATTGCTGGAGGAATGGGAATATCATATATTGATTCGGATGATGACGACACCATTCCCCTATGGCTTACCTACACTGTAACATTTATAAATGGTGCCGTGCTTTCCTACATAGCGTTTTTCACGGAAGGCAATCTTGACTCATGGGATCCCAACTGGTTCGTAAGCATATTGCTGGTTATAGGTTTCTTGATTCTTGTATTCATGCTATGGGCAGCCCTGATGGGAACAACCTCTGGCATGTTACATGGCAGTTCCTTTGCCGGGATTCATGCAAAGTTCCTTTGCTTTGGTATTTCTGCTGCTATGCTATGCGGATTCTGGATTGAGTCATGGACAGACATTGTTATACTGATTCTCATCATCGGAAACATAATCTTCTTTATCCTGTACTTGGTAGATGCTATCAAAAACGATTGCATCCTCAACTTCCTTGCCATCATACCACTATGGGCTGTATGCCTGCTACCCACAATAGTATTTACCACCATGGCACTACAGATAGTATTCATTCTGGCATGTGCTATGCTATGCTTGGGAGCATTGGCATCTGGCGGTGGAGGAAGCAGCAAATCCAAAAATCAGTACAACTATAGCGTAAGAGACAGTTACGGACGAGAAATAGACAGAGTGGACGAAGACGGATACTCAGAATACGGAGGACGAAAATACAACATGAGTAACGGAGAACGCGAATACTAATAATTACTACACACAAAAGAACACATAACATGAAAAATATAATATCAGCACTACTTCTTTTTCTATGCACACCATTAGCAGCAACAGCCCAACAGGATACACCTAAGGTTGACCCGGAAAACATCTGCATAGATGTAAACTACATGATGCCTCAGCGCTACCCTACCCGTGCCGTAAATGATTATTTACTTTGCCTCAAGGGTGACACCGTAATATCCCAGCTTCCATATATGGGACAGGCTTACCATGCCACATATGGCAACACCGACGGTCTCAACTTCAAGCTTCCTATTACCAAAAAGGAAGTCAAACCAGGTAAAAAGGGCAGAACGATAATCCAGTTCACATGCAACAACTCCACTGCTACATACGATTTCAAGATTGAAATCTATCCCGACAGAGCAGCATACATAAACCTTACCCCCTCCCATGCTGAAAGCATCAGCTACAAGGGTGAATGGAACACCCCTGCAGAATAAAAGCATACAAAAATATTTACATCAACAACACTTCACTTTATATGCAAAAAGACATTATAATCTTATGAACCGAAGATTATAATCTTAAGGTCATAAGATTGTAATCTTACGAGCCTGAGATTAGGGCGTCCTATCAATAAGATTAGGACGCCCCTTTTTTATGATTATGGCAAACCTTGAACAAGAATTAAACTTGCCGTTCTATCTAACATTATTTCATTGATTTGCAGCAATATACAATACTTCTAATTAAACCAATGCTAAATATAGTTTCGCTATACTCAAGTTTATTTCTTTAAGCACTTTCCCTTTTAAGGTTCATTAAATTCTGCGGACATATAAGTAAAAAATATTTACACCAACAATATTCTCACAGATAATTACATAAAACCGCACAATTACTCTGGCAAATTGCTCACATCGGCAGACGCACGGTGAAGCGTGTGCCTTTGCTTCCGTCGGCATAGCTTTTGTTTTCCACACCTATCAACCCACCGTGGTTGCTCACTATCTGTCGGCATACGGCCAGACCAATGCCCTGTCCGCCTTCCTTGGTGGTAAAGAATGGTGTGAAGATATTGTCCACCACTTCCTGCGATATGCCGCCTCCGTTGTCCTCTACGGACATTACCACATGTCTGCCGTTTTCGGACAGAGCCACCTTCACCCTTACACTTGTCGCTTCTGTTTCCAAAGCGTTCTTCATCAGGTTTAGCAGCACCTGCTCTATCTGCGAAGAATCCAGTCGCATAAAGGTTTCGGCACATTGCACGTCATACTCCACATGGCAGTCCTCCCTGAGAACAGAGGCGCACATACACTGAAAGTCTTCCATCAACTTCCCAATGCTAACATTCTCTAAATCAGGGTGTGGAATATTCGATACCATGCGATACCTCTGCACGAAATCCATCAATCCGTTGGCACGCCTGCTTATGGTAGACAATACCATCTGCACCTCCTCGTCGCGGTATCTCTCTACAGCCACTTCGCTTGTAAGATTCTCCGCCAAGGTGTTGGAGAGCGATACTATTGGAGCCAGCGAGTTCATTATCTCATGCGTCAGTACACGGATAAGTTTCTGCTGAACCTCAATCTCCCCCTGCTCCAGAATACTTGCCACACTCTGCAGGCTATATAATATATAAGGTATACCGCTTACGAACACTTGTGTGCGCGATGCGGCATACTGCCTTTCCTCGCCCTCCTTACTGACATACGATACCAGTTGCGACGCTCCACGTTTCAGGCCTCTCAGTTGCAGGGGCAATGTATGATGAAGCACAGCCAACTGGTCAAGGTTGTCGAATCGGAAACCGCACAAGCCCTCTATGGCAGCCTTGTTCATCCATCGCACACGTCCGTTCTCGTCCGTGGCAATTAGAATGGCATCCACCTTGGAGAGCATGGCATCATAGAAATGCGAATCACTCACACGTTGGTGTTCCGACTCACGAAACTCGCGTATTACGGCATTTATCTCCTCAGCCATACGTCGTTCCTCGCCGTGCAGATGCTCCAGAGAGTATTGCAAGCTGAAATCCCTCATGCGCACCGACTCCAACATCTGCCTAAGCCGCCGTGTGCTTTTATTGTAAAACAAATTCTGCCAGATACTCATATTTATTAAACGGAAAACGGAAAACGGAAAACTGAAAACGGAAAACGGAAATCGGAAAACTGTTACTAACAGAAATGTAAAAAGTGAAATTGGAAAACTAGGAAAACAGATAGTACGATTATAAGTTATTCTCTGCTCGCTTAACTGTTCTTATACTTGATGTTATCATTGCTATGATTTCTTTCAAATCCTCGTTGAGAGAAGTAAAAGCAGAATCGTCTATTATATCGCTATTGAGAAGAAGTTCAAGCCAATATTGTGTTTCATCAGCCTCCTTAAGGGCAATTGAAAGTTTGTGAACAAAATCAAGTTTACTTTGTGCGTTTCGTCTTTCTCTTGCGTTAGCACCTATACTTGTACCACTACGTAGCATCTGCTTTGAGATAACAGTCTCCTTCTTATCATGAACCAAAAACTTATAAAAGCGTACTATACGTACAGCAAATGCCATACATTTACTATCAAGTATATTGTCCATAGTTTTATAGATTTGGGCTTACCAACTTATACAAATCACTTTTTCAGATTTCAGCTTTAACCCTTCAAATGTCACCTTTCCGTTCTCCGTTTTTAGATTTCAGTTAGTAACAGTTCTCCGTTCTCAGATTTCAGCTTTAACCCTTCAAATGTCACCTTTCCGTTCTCCGTTTTCAGATTTCAGTTAGTAACAGTTTTCCGTTTTCCGTTTTCTTAAATCCCGTGCTTGTCTATCTTCCTATACAACGCATAGCGTGTGATGCCTAATAGTTCGGCAGCCTGCTTCATGTTGCCATTGGCTTGTTCCAAAGCCTTGCGTATTGCCAGACGCTCTATGTCCTCCAGATTCAGCGTATCGTAGATGCTCTCTGGCTTTGTTTGTTTCATGCTCTCTGTTACGAGGGGAGCATGAGGGTCTATTATCCATCGTTCCACACTATGCTGAAGCTCGCGCACATTGCCATACCAGGAATGCGCCATCAGTTTGGCCTCCTCGCGAGCAGTGAAGTCCCTCACCTCTCCCCCATGCTTCTCGGCATAACGGGCAAGGAAGTGCCTTGCTAAAAGCATTATGTCTTCACCCCTTTCTCTCAATGGGGGAATATGCATCTCTATAGTGTTCAGACGGTAAAGCAGGTCCTCGCGGAAAGTTCCCTCCGCCACACGTTCATGCAGATTGGCATTCGTTGCCGCCACTATGCGTATGTCCACCCTCTGCACCTGGTTTGAACCTACGGGAGACACCTCGCGCCTCTCTATCACGGTGAGCAACTTCTGTTGCATAGGCAAAGACAGGTTTCCTATCTCGTCCAGGAACAACGTACCGCCGTTTGCCTGCTGAACCCTGCCCTGCTTTGCGGTATGTGCACCGGTGAAGGCCCCTTTCACATGCCCGAACAGTTCGCTCTCAAACAGTTGCTCGTGCACACAACCAAGGTCGATGGACACGAAAGGCTGGTCGCCTCTTTTGGAAAGTCTGTGCAATTCCCTTGCCAGCACATCCTTGCCCGTACCGTTCTCTCCGGTTATCAGAACATTTGCATCGGTTCTTGCTACCCTGCCCATGCGCGACTTTAGTTCCAGTATCTGTGGAGACTCGCCAATGAAGTTGCTTCCATCGGCCAATGTCTCCGCTCCCTTTTGGTCTTCAGATTCCTGAGCTTGAATCTGCGCCATCTTGCTCCGTTTCATATCCACGGCAGAGTGCACCACCTCCAACATCTTCTTATTGTCCCAAGGTTTGGCAATGAAGTCCAGTGCTCCTGCTCTGATGGCCCTTACCGTCTTTTCCGTACTGATATATGCCGTCATGAACACCACCACGCTCGTTGGGTCGTGCTCCAATATGCGCGCCAGCCATTCATATCCCTCCTCACCACTCACCATGTCCTTGCGGAAGTTCATGTCCAACAGAATCACGTCAGGTTGGAAACTATCCATGAACTCTATTATACGCTCCGGGGTGCTAATCACTCGTATAGCCTCCACCCAGGGTTTCAGCAGCATGTTCAATGACAGGAGAATATCCTGATTGTCATCCACAATCAATATCTTGCCTCTACATTCCATGAAGTTATGTATTGATAAGTTTTGCGCCCAGGTTTATTAAACCCAAATCGGTTATTAGCGTTATGATGATAATAGTTTTTATTTTTGAACAAATGTTTTGGCGCTTTGAGGGCGCAATGGGGTTCCATTGTAACCGAGAAGCGAGGAAACAGATGACAAAAAGATGACTTCATTAGCGCGTAACAGTCTAATGACCGATTTGGGTTTAAGAATGCTTGTGGGCAAAGATAAGTAAAACACCTGAATCTTCCAAAGCCGAGGAAGGTTATTTTATGCCTTATCCCTCTGTTTTCTGCACTTTTCCGAAAGCCAACATGTGCGCAAGTGCGATATCGCACACCTATGTTCGTTTTCGCACACTTTCTCGAACGCCAAAACAGAGATTAATTTATTATATTTCAACCACTTGCAACTTTGGCACGATATTTGCAGGTAAATATATAGGCGCACTTACTGCCAAAACACATTCTATGTAATAAAACATTATATTATGAACATAAACTTCATACTCAACCACAAATCGTGCATCAGGCCTTCCATCCTGTGTGTACTGCTCACATTCATCGCCCCTATTACAGGAGAGGCACAGACTCAGGACACCCTGGTGCTCGACCTTCAGCAAGCCATCTCCCTGGCTCTCGAGCAATCGCCCACGGCACGTAGCGCACGCCATTCGTTCCTCTCCCAGCATTGGAACTATCGCAATTTCCGTGCCAACTATCTGCCTAGTGTCACATTGAGTTCTTCTCCATATATCAACAATCAGATAAACAAGATTACCCAGAGCGATGGTAGTTCGCTCTACCTGCGCCAGAGTCAGTTGGGTGCCGACCTCAGCCTAAGCATCAATCAGAACATCAGTTGGACGGGAGGTACATTCTTCGTAAAGAGCACCGCCAACTATCATCGCGAGCTCAGCAACCACACCAACATGTTCAGCACCGTGCCCATAAGCATAGGTTATAGCCAGAGTCTATTCGGCTACAACTCGCTAAAGTGGGACAAGCGCATCGAACCCTTGCGCTACACCGAGGCAAAGAAAAGCTATGCCGAGACCATCGAACTCGTCTCTGCCAGCACCTGCTCCTATTTCTTCAACCTCGCCACGGCAAAGAGCGACCTGGAAATGGCACGAAGCAACTTCGCCAGCGCCGACACTCTCTATCGCATGGCACAGGGCAGATACAAGATAGGTACCATCACCGAGAACGAGATGCTTCAGCTCGAGATTCGTCGCCTCAGCGAGGAAACCTCTGCCATGGATGCCGAGATATCCCTCGAGGAACAGATGCAGAGTTTCCGTTCCTTCCTTGGCCTTGCCCAGGACACTCCCATACGCCTCGTCATGCCCGACACGGTGCCAGAGTTCGAGGTTCCTTACGCACAAGCCCTCGACCTGGCCATGGAAAACAGCCCAGACCCTGTCTACTACGAGCGCATACGCCGCGAAGCGCAGAGTTCCCTCTCCCGTGCCAAGGCAAATGCAGGTCTCAAGGCCGACATATACCTTCAGTTCGGTCTCTCCCAGACGGGCAGCACCATAGCATCTGCCTATCATCGCCCACTCACCCAGGAGTATGGCAGCATCTCCCTCTCTCTGCCCATCCTCGACTGGGGTCGTGGCAAGGGTCAGGTGCGTGTGGCACGCTCACAACAGGAACTCACCGAGATTACGGCAGAGCAAGGCATGGAGGACTTCCGCCAGAATGTGCAGAAACTCGTTTCCCAGTTCAACATGCAGGCACGCAAGGTACACATAGCCCAACTCACCGGTCGTCGTGCCGAGCACCGTCACACCGTGGCCATGCGCCTCTACATCATGGGCGAAAGTTCCCTTCTCGACCTCAACGATGCCATCTCCGAGCGCAACAATGCCCGCCGTTCCTATCTCTCTGCCATGAGCACCTTCTGGCGCCTATACTACACCCTCCGCTCAATGACAGGGTATGATTTTCAGCATAATATTCCAATAACTGAACAACTCAAGACCCTCCCCCTTACCCCTCCCTCTATGGAGGGGAGTAGTTACAACAGAAAATAAAATAACATTTACTAACCTCAAACCAAGACCTCATCCTCCTTATTGTATATACTCCCCTCCATAGAGGGAGGGGTACGGGGGTGGGTCCTTATTAATCATGGACATCAAACTCCCTCCCCGCCCCTGGTATGTTAAATACCGCATGCACATCCTTGGATGCCTTGTACTTGCCGGCATCGTTGCCTACACCATCTATGTGGCACTCTCGCCACGCCGTCAGAGCATCAAGTCGGAGAGTGTCAAGATTGCCTCCGTTCAGGAAGCCCCCTTCATGGAGTTCCTCGAAACCGAAGGCATCGTGCACCCCATCATGACCATACAGATCAATGCCCTCGAGAGTGGCTTCGTCGAAAAGATTGTCCGCGAAGAGGGTGCCATGGTACACCGTGGCGACACCATCCTCGTGCTCAACAATCCCGAACTCATGCGCACCATACAGGAAGAGCGCGAGCAATGGGAAAAGACCCAGCGCAACCTCCGCGAACAGGAGATACAGATGGAGCAGAAGAGCATCTCGCTCAACATGCAAGCCTTGGAGCAACGCCATCAGTTGGCAAGCCTCGAAAGAAAACTCACCCAGAGCCGCGAGGAGTTCTCCATGGGCATCAAGAGCCGTGCCGAACTCACCATAGCCGAGGAAGACTATAAGCACGAGCACCAGAAACTGCTCTTGCAGATGGAGAGCCTTCGCCACGACTCCGTCACCGCCATCCTGCGTCGCGAGATGATTGTTTCCGACCGTCAGGCGGCAACACGCAAGCTGGAGAATGCACAAAGGCGCATAGACGGCCTCATTGTCCGTGCACCCCAGGACGGACAGTTGGGACACATCAACCTTACCATCGGTCAGTCCGTAGGTGGCGGTGCCATGATAGGACAACTGAAGATAATGAACCAGTACAAGGTACACACCCAACTGAGCGAATACTATGTCGAGCGCATCCATGCCGGTCTGCCTGCCACCGTCATTCAGAAGCAGGACACCTTCCCCTTGCGCATCAGCCGTGTCATCCCCGAGGTCAAGGACCGCAAGTTCGACACCGACCTGCTCTTCATCGACTCCATCCCCGAGAACATACGCCTGGGCAAGAGTTACCGTGTGAAGATAGAACTTGGCCAACCCGAACAGGCCATCATCATACCTCGTGGCGACTTCTACCAGAAGACCGGTGGCCGTTGGATTTACCGCATGGAGGAAGGCAGCAATGTGGCACGCCGTGTGGACATAAAGATAGGTCGCCAGAACCCCGAGCAATACGAGGTTATCGAAGGTCTCAACCCCGGTGACCAGGTAATAGTGAGCGGCTATGACAGATTGGGAGATGTAGAGGAGGTGGTTATAAATTAGGTTAATAATAAACAATCCAGTCTCCGGACCCTCCCCCAGCCCCTCCCAAGGGCGGGGAGTGGTTACTACTAACTGATAGATGACACCAGTCAATGTATAAACAATAATTTACATACCCCCTCCGCGCTCCGCGCTCGTCCCCCTGACTCAGAGGGACAGTCAGTTACAATAGCATCCAACTTTCTCCCTCTGAGACAGGGGGAGTACCACGAAGTGGGGAGGGGGTATGACAATCTTGACTCTACAAAACACCCCCTAAGCCAATAATTAAAAGATGTTGAAAAAGGTTATAAATTAGGTTAGAAGACGCCCTTGCCCTCCAGTTTTGATGGAGGGCAAGGAAATGAAACACGACCATGTAACAAAATAACCTCCAATCCCGTTATTACAATAAACATAAATCATCACAAATATGCAAAACCACAATCAATCTCAATCCCCAGCACATCCTTCTCCTGTCCCCTGTGGCGAGCGAGGTCTTCAGAAGAAGCACCGAATGTGCTTCTGTACCTCGGGAGGGGCGAACTTCCCAGTTCAACGCGAGGACTGGGTAAGGGGGAGGGTCCGCTGGGTATGGGGAGGACTTCTTGCCAACTCCCTCGCTACCTCATGGCGCAATCTGCTGAAATATAAAGTGCAGAACGTCATTTCCATTGCCTGCCTTGCCGTGGGTGTGGTGTGCTTTGCCATCACCGTGCATATTATGTTCAACTTTGCACGCAACTTATATTACAGTTCTATTGACCAAGGCAGGCCGGTGTTCACTATCTACGAGATGAGCGAAGAGGAATTCAAGAACACCGCCAAACATGATGCCAACGGAGCAGACAGACAATTGCCCATGGTGAACATCACCAACGCATTTATCGACAGGCTGTATAGCATGAAACTGCCTGCCATGAAGGAGATTCATGGTATTGTCAGTGTGTTGCACATGAACTTCGAATTCGAGGACAACACAGAACAACCCAAGACATACCTTGCCCGCTATGCCCAGTGCTCGCCACGAAGATACCATTACCTCGGATACCGTTCGGCCATCACGGGCGAAAGGATACCCGAACTGAACGAAGGCGACGTGCTTATAACGGACGATCTCCGCGATAAGGTATTTGGCAAAGGTGTGGACCCTCGTGGTTTCAGGATACTTACCGAAATATACGGTAGCCAGCGCACCATACGCGATGTGGTGAACATATCCGAACGCATGGAGGATTCCTATAACAATGCCGTCATCTATTGCCAGAAGAACTGCATCGCTGAAGCGCAATACAACCCCATCAATGGCCTGCAGATAGAACTGGCTGAGGGCTACACGGCACAACAGTTGCGCGAACAACTGGCAGGTGCCTTGCCCGAATACTTTGTGGCTCTGCGATGGAACGCATGGGATTGGACGGACGATGGTTTGTTCTATCTGACGATAATAGGTGTTGTGCTTTTGCTTGGAAGCAGTGTACTGCTCATAGGTGCCATGGGGTTCCTGAAGATGCAGTTGCAACTCTTCTCGCTCCGTGCCCGTGAGATGGCTCTGCGCCGAACAATGGGAGCAAAGCCCCGACACCTGTTCCTGCTACTCGTAACGGAAATGGCAATCATGTTCGCCTTTACGGCCATAGCCACGTTGTTGATCACCGTACAAGTGTCGCGTTATGCCATGTCCATTATACAGAGGTTGAACGATGAAATCCTCTTCGATGTTGACATGATTGTGGAGACCGGCATGTGGATTTGCCTTGCCACATTACTTTGCTCCTTAGTGGTGGCTTTCATTTCCCTGTACCGCCAGTTGCACAGTCCCGTGGGCATGCGAGTAGGCCGTAGCGGACATCCTCGCACCAAAGGACAAAGCGTGATGTTGGGCACTCAGTTTGCCATAAGCATGATGCTCACCTTTGCGGTGTTGGGTGCCTTCTATGCCCTTAACGTAATTGCCGAACAGGAATACGGAAGCCATACGGAGAACAAGGCGCCATACCGCAAGACACTTATGGCACGCATGACGACAATGGACATTCGAGTACCCGACTTTGCCAACAAGATAGCACAGAACAAGGATGTAGAGCACATATCCAAGTGCATCTACTTCTGTTGCGAATCCGAAGGTCCCGAGGTGGACGAAGGACTGATAACGCATACGCTCAAGTACAAGAACACCGACGGAAGCATCAAAAGTCATGCTTATAGTTTCCTCGCCACCGATGAAGAACTCTTCGACTTGCTCGACATAGAAATCAGCGAAGACAAACCCAAAGACGAGAATCTGCAGAAGCATGTCAGTGCCATATACGTTCGTACCGAAGAGGTGGAGCGTCTGCGTGA
Source organism: Bacteroidaceae bacterium (assembly GCA_017547165.1). Taxonomy (GTDB): domain Bacteria; phylum Bacteroidota; class Bacteroidia; order Bacteroidales; family Bacteroidaceae; genus Physcousia. The sequence goes on along the minus strand of JAFYQK010000001.1, from coordinate 334,363 downwards.
GAAATGGGACTTGCACATAAGCAGCGATGTGCAGACACGCCGGCTTTACAAGGACCGTTCCTATACTCTCATTGGCTATGCTCCTGCTCTCATCGGCTATCGTCCAGGTTCGCATAGCACACCGTCGTTCTGGATGATAGAACCGGACATAACATGGCAGGACAAGGACAACCTGAAAGAACTTCGTGCCTATAGCCACGATACCGACTACTACCTCATCTTCCCCAAAGACGGCAAGTATGGCAAGGTCGAAGATGCGTTAACCGACCTGTGGCGCGAGGCTCAGCCAGGCAACATGAACGACGTGCCTGTGGACAACCTGTATGAAGAGTGGTTCAAGGGCATACGCGTGCTGGAACTGATGCGCGAATTGTGTTTCCTACTTGTTATCATCTCCATCCTTTGCATCGTAGCAAGTGTCTACTCGGCAATCTCTCTTGAATCACGTGGCCGACAGAAGGAAGTGGCACTGCGCAAGATTCATGGTGCCCACTCGTGGGACATCATGCGTCTGTTCGGCAGGTATTACCTGCGCCTGCTCATCATCAGTGCCATCATCGTCATCATCGTGTCCATGGCAATAATAGCAACGTTCTACACCTTTGCCCTGGATGACAGCATCGCCAACGACCTCGACTGGCTCACCCTCTACCTCTTCCTCTCCATCCTTATCGTCATGGCCGTCACCCTCCTCACCATCAGCCACAAGATATGGAAAGTAAGCCACATCCATCCGGCGGAGGTGGTGAAGAAAGAGTGATGCGAACGGAAAACGGAAAGGTGAAGGCTGCGAGTAAGCGAGAGCAATGAAGTTTACTTCAATGCCAAGCGGGAGCAGGCTCGACAATGTCAAAACGGAAAACTATTACATACCCCCTCCGCTTCGCTCGTCCCCCTAACTTAGAGGGACAGTCAGTTACAATAGCAGTAGGGACACGGCACGCTGTGTCCGAAACTGAGTCACAAAAGCAATGTAGAAGGTAATTAAACTGCCTCGCTTACATCTCCCCTCTGCGCTCTCTCGTCGTAACGAAGTTTGCGACCCCCTCCAGCGCCAGCGTAATACGCCAAGGAAAATAAAAAACTCTGCGCTCTCGGCGTAATCTGCGTGCAAAAAACACATAACCGCTCTCAACAAACCTCACACAGAACTCACCGAATACACGGAACTATTCAATGACGACAATACAACAAACATAAGAAAATGAAAAAAGAATCCACAGAATTTGTCGCAAGCTTCGCTACGACGGCTGGCGCGGTGAGAACAATTAACATTGAACGTTCAACGGAGAACAAGGGCACTGTGAAACATGTGCCATTCTGTGGATTCTACGCGCAAAGCTGCGTAAAAATTCCAGCGCCAGCATGATGTTCTCTCAGATGAAAGGTAAATCTGTGGATTCCGTGGATTCCGTGTGAGATTAGACACAAATTGATTTGAACCAAAATAAAAGTAATTATAAACATTATTCATTAACTCATTAAAAAATCCCCATTCCCAAACAAACGGAAGTGAAAACGGGACATCGACCTAAAGGTTCTGCTTCGGTTCAGTTTTCTGATTTGACTTGACTTAACGTCGACCTACGGTTATTATTCACCTGCGGTTCATCAAGATAAACAGTCGCTCTGGCTTATCAAGCTCCGCAAGTCAGTTTTCCGTTTTCCGTTTTCACTTTTCCGTTTCAAAAGGGAGGGGTCCTTTACAACTATGCTTACATTATCAAACATCAAGAAGGTCTTCAAGACCGATGAAGTGGAAACCTGGGCTTTGCAGAACGTGAACCTGGAAGTGAAGAAAGGCGAATTCGTTGCCATCATGGGCCCCAGCGGTTGTGGCAAGTCCACCCTGCTGAACATCCTTGGCCTACTGGACACACCCACAGAGGGAGCCTACATACTGGACGGCAAGGACGTGAGCCAGATGAGCGAGGACGACCGCACCGACCTCCGCAAGGGCAAACTGGGCTTCGTGTTCCAGAGCTTCAACCTCATCGACGAACTCAATGTGTCGGAGAACGTGGAACTGCCTCTGCTCTATATGGGTGTGCCCAAGAAGGAACGCCGCAAACTGGTGAAGGAGGTTATCGAACGTGTTGCCATGGCTCACCGTGCACAGCACTTCCCCTCGCAGCTCTCCGGTGGTCAGCAGCAACGTGTGGCAATAGCACGTGCCGTTATCTCACGTCCCCACATCATCCTGGCCGACGAGCCAACGGGTAACCTCGACTCCAAGCACGGCAAGGAGGTGATGGACCTGCTCTGCGAACTGCACAAGGAGGGCACCACTATCATCATGGTAACCCACTCCCAGCACGACGCCAACTATGCCGACCGCATAGTAAACCTCTTCGACGGCGAAGTAGTGAGCGAGGTGGAAATGTAGGGAGAACGGAAAGTTGAAAACGGAAAACTAACATACCCCCTCCGTCGCTATGCTCACCTCTGGCCCTAGCGTCGCACTGGGTAGTGCTCCCCTCATGAGGCACAAAATGACATTTAGTCATTTTTCAAAAGACCTCATTCGTCCCCCTGACTCAGAGGGACAGTAGGCTGGCGCACAAATATCAGTTGTAACAAACTGTCCCTCTAAGTTAGGGGGACGAGCGAAACGGAGGGGGTATGTCCCCACTACATCTATCCAACACTTTTCCTCTCGGATATAAGAACAAACTTTTGAAACAAATCTATGCCCAATAATATAAGAGTTAATCATCACCCTATTGATCCTACCCCCTCCCTCACAGGGCGAGCGAGGTCTTCTGAAGAAGCACCAAGTGTGCTTCTGTGCCTCGGGAGGGGAGCACTCCCCAGTGCGACGCGCGGACTGGCTGGGGTGGGTCCTCTCCTACTTCACAACCTAAAAATCTCCCTCCGCAATCTGCTGAAATATAAAGTGCAGAACGCCATTTCCATTCTCTGCTTAGCGGCAGGTGTGGTGTGCTTTGCCATAACGGTGTACTTCATGTACAATTTCGGGCGCTCCGTTTATTACAATCAGATAAAACAGGACCTCGCTTCGTTCAGTGTATTAGCAGCTCCTAATGAAGAAACGGAGCGACTCAGGAAGACAGGTTCCTTCCCGCCGAATGCACAATTAGACAATGATTTCTTCAATCACTTGCTCAGTCTAAAACTTCCTGCAATGGAAGGACTTCATGGCTATCGCCCCCTTACGGGAGGGAACCAGACTTTCTACGACAACACGGACCAACCCAAGACCTGCGGTTGCTATTACACACATTCCTCTCCGCGCTACTGGATGTACTACGGGTATCGCTCTGCCATAACGGGCGAACCGCTCACTGAGTTGGAGGAGAACGACTGCCTCATCACCGACGACCTGAGTGCCCAACTCTTTGGAGAAGGCACCGACCCCCGCGGTTTTGAATATGCAATGGAGGATGGCACAGGGAAACGCCCCATCCGCGACGTCATAAAGGTGACCGACCGTCTGGAAGCCCATGCCACAAATGCCGTAGTGATTATCCGCAACGACCCCGAAACTGCCGTAGAAAACAGAAACGGGTTTACCGCAGAATTGACCGTGGGATACACGGGCGAGGACTTGCGCGAACAACTGCAAAGCGCCTTTCCCGAATACACCTTCATGCTACACTATCGGGCCTTTGACAACGATGAACTCTTCCTCATCATTCTCATTATCGGGGTGGTACTTTCGTTAGGCGCCAGCGTGCTTATCATTGGGGTGATGGGATTCCTAAAAATGGAATTGCAACTCTTCTCCCTCCGTTCGCGCGAAATGGCACTGCGCCGCACGATGGGCGCTCGCACGCGCCACCTCTTCATGCTCCTTGCCTGGGAAGTCGTTATCGTCTTTGCGCTGACCTTGCTTGCAACCGTGGCGCTGACCTACTCTCTTGCAGATTATGCACTCCCCATCCTGCAGCGCTTTTATTATAAGCAACTGAATTTCGATGTGGACTTCATCCTGAACCTTGAACTGTGGATCACGCTTGCCACCCTCTTGCTCGCCCTCATCGCAGCCTTTGCCACCGTTTACCGCCAGTTGCGCATTCCCGTAGGTATGCGAGTGGGGCGCAGTCACCGCACGAAGACGAAGGGACAAGGCTTTATGCTCACCACACAACTCACCGTGAGCATGTTCCTTACCTTTGCCGTGCTCGGAATGATGTATGCGTTTGGCTTCATAGAGAAACAGGAATTCGGAGGTATCTCAGAAGACCGCACGCTTTACCAACAGGCCATCATGATTCCTCAACCCACTTTTGAAATTGCCATTCCTGACTTCCCCAATCGTTTGGCGCAAAACAGGGACGTAGAACACGTGGGGTATAGCATTTTCAGCATTGCTGAAGTAGCACCAGACCAACTCGACAGAACACTGGTGCGCAATTTCTGGACCAATAAAAATGATGATGGTACAGACCGGAGTTACGGTTATAGTTTCATCTCCACTAGCGAAAATCTGATTGACCTCTTGAAGGTAGAGATTACCCCCAATCTCCCTGCCGATAGCACGATGCACGGTTTTTACAGCGCCATTTACGTACGCACCGAGCAGGCAGAGCGTCTGCGCAAGAAGTGGAACCTTGACGTCAGCCGTGATGTACAGGTGCGCCCGCTCTACAAGCAACGCTCCTACACGCTCATCGGTTATGCTCCTGCCCTTCTGGGGTATCGTCATGGTTCTTATACTTGTCCTTCCTTCTGGATGGTGGACGAAGACATCGACTGGCGTGATTTGCGCAACTCTTCGGAACTGCATTCTCACTCTCCGAACCCTCACTACATCATCTTCCCCAAGGAGGGAAAGTACAACAAGGTGAAGGACGACATCACCGAACTCTACCGCGAAGCACGTCCGGGCGACCGAAACATCCTGCCGATTCACAATCTCGCAGATGAGTGGTTTAACCTCATGCGCATGGTTGAAATGATGCGCCAACTCTGCCTGATTCTCGTCATCGTCTCTATCCTCTGCATCGTAGCAAGTGTGTATTCCGCCATTGCGTTGGAGAGCCGCGGACGTCAGAAGGAAGTAGCACTTCGCAAGATTCACGGCGCCCACACGCGCGACATCATCCTGTTCTTCGGCAAGTATTACCTGCGCCTGCTCGCTATCAGCGCTGTAATCGTTATTGTCGTTTCCAGTGCCGTCATAGCAACGATACTCGTAGTTGATGGAGACATAGGCCTCGGCAAAGACCTCCCATGGCTCTTCTTCTACCTCATCCTCGCCATCCTCATTGTCGTCGCCATTACCCTTCTCACCATCAGCAACAAGATATGGAAGGTGAGCAAGATTCAACCCGCGGAGGTGGTGAAGAAGGAGTGAAAGATAACGGAAAAGTGAAAACGGAAAACGGAAAACTATTATGACCCACAACCTCAAGATTGCCTACCGCAATCTCATGAAATACAAATTCCAGACCCTCGTCAGCGTTTTGGCGCTGGCGGTGGGCATGGTAACTCTGGCGGCTACGCACTTTGTGCTCAAACACATGGGACCGCCTGCCATTGCTGACGAACCTTATTATGAGCGCACGTATGTGGCTGAACTCAGCAACGGACAAAAGAATTATGGTATTACCAAGGAGGATGGTACGCAAGAGTGGACGTTTGTTCTCACTCGCATCACCACCGAAATGGACGATGCGCTCTTCTCGGGCGGACCCTTGCCCGGTGTGGAGAAAGTGACGCACAATGCCTCCCTGGGCGGATGCACTATGGGCGGAAGCATGACCTTTACCTTGCCTGACGGAAGCGAACGCACGGGAGCATACCATTATTATGTGACGCAGGCTGAGGACCTCAACTTCTGGGGCATCCGCTCGGCGCTGACGGGTGAGAAGATTCCCGTGCTGGGCGATAAAGAAATCGTCATCGGCGAAATGCATGCGAGGGAGATTTTTGGCAACGAGAATCCCGTAGGCTGTAGCGTGCTTATGAATCACAATGGCAAATGGAAAACATTCACCATCCGCGATGTCTATACCTCAGAGCGCATTGCCGACGGCGTGAGCGACGGAATGTACACCTATGTGGAAGGAGCGAAGGACTATTACCATATCAATTATGGTCTTGTTTTGCAAGAAGGAATAAACTCCAAGGACGTTGAGGCAGAGATGACGCGCCGCCTGAAAACGCTTGACCCGCAATTCAGCGCACGCCTCACACCCCTGAGTAAAAAGATAGACGAGCAAACGGGCCACATGAGTGTTACCCGCACCATTGTTTACCTCATCAGTTCGCTTATCCTCGCCGCCGCCCTGATTGGTTTCTTGAAAATGCAGTTGCAACTCTTCCGTATGCGCCAACGCGAGGTGGCTTTGCGACGTGTGCATGGAGCCAAAAGCGGCAGCATCTTCCGCCTCTTTGCCTGCGAAACACTCTTCACCTTCATGTTTACAGGCATCGTGGCAGGCATTCTTGCCACCTTGCTCATCGACTTTGCCAATGCCGCGCTCACGCCTTACTTAAATGAATTTGGGGGGCGCATAGAAGGTGTGTACGAAAGTGTGGCGGTGATACTTTTGGCTGTTGTACTCATCAGTTTCTTCGTCGTGTGGCTCACCGTCCGCTCCATGGTGCACCAGCGCCAAAGCATGACGATGCAGTTGCAACGCAGCCGTGGGCATGCCCTGCGCAACACGATGCTGGGCATACAAATAGCCATCTGCATCCTCTTTGTGGGCGGTAGTCTTGCCTTGACGCATTTCAGCGAATTGGCATTAAGGGAAATGAATGTGCCGGAGAATGATGACTTCTACAAGGAGTGCATCATCGTACGCCCTTACAAGAGTTATTTAGAATCACCTAAATTACTGGAATACTTGCGCACAGAGGCGCAGGACGTGGAGCGTTTCATCCCCATGAATCACGAATTACTCCAATCAAAGGAAATTCAAGAAGATTCCGTGGCCGACGAAGAACAGGGAACTGTCTATATACGCGAGTGCATGGTGAACGACACCGCTATTTTCGACTTTTGGAACCGCTCTATCAACTGGATTCTTCCCCCAGAGGAGCGCCACGATTGCATCCTGATGAACGACTCGCTCTATGCCATGATGGAAAGATACGGCTTCAATGCCAATGGTTGGTTCCTACCTATCGACAGGCAACCTCTGCGCATCGGTGGCACGTTCTCCACTTGGCCTTATGCGAATAGGACACGCATTTCGCAAAGGTACCAAGTGGTACACCTGGGCAACTGGCGCGACGAGGAGATGACCGAGATTATTGTCCAACCCAAGAAGGGTGCTTACGACCGCGTCTTTTCCGACCTCACCGATACCCTGCAACGCATCAATCCAAAACCCTTAGAGCGACGTGTGACCAACCTGCGCGATGCGCTCGACGATGAAATCTTCTTCATCGAAATCATGCGTGATGCCTCGTGGATACTCTCCAGCATCTGCCTCGTCATCTGCCTTATGGGCATCTGGAGCACTATAGCCCTCGACACCCGTTCGCGACAGAAAGAAGTGGCACTGCGTAAGATTCACGGCGCCAAGCGATGGGATATTGCTTTGCTATTCGGCCGCCTCTATCTGTGGCTCATCGGCATCGCCGCCATCGTCAGCACGCCCCTCATTGTCCTCTTCAACACCCTCCTGAAAGACTGGGCAAGAAATGGTTTTATCAATGGTATGGCAGAGCGTCTCTCCCCCACACTCCCCATCCTCGGTGCCCTCCTCCTCACCGCCCTCATCATCCTCCTCATCGTAGGCTACCATCTCCACCAAGTGCTGCAAGTAAAACCGGCCGAGATGATTGCGAAGGAGTAAAACAAACGGAAAACAGCCCCATCGTCCCTACATAAAAACTATATCTTATATATATGTTTATAAGTCACAATCTAAAAATCTCCCTCCGCAATCTCATGAAATACAAGTTCCAGACCCTTGTCAGCGTAGCAGCGCTGGCGGTGGGTATGGTCACACTGGCGGCTACGCACTTTGTGTTAAAACATTTCGGAAATCCCGCCATTTGCGATGAGCCTTATTTCGACCGCACGTATGAAATGTCGTTCGTCAAGCTCCATCATGAAGACATTGCTCCCAATCCCGAGGACGGGAGCGTTGCTTTCAATACTCAGACAATAAGAATCCTTGAAGATATTCACACTGCACTGACCTCTGGCGGAGGTATGGTGGGCGTGGAAAAACTGTTCTACGTGGACGACCAGCATGGCGAGTCTCAAATCATAATAGAATTTCACGACTCTACGGAAAGAGAGATGGATATGAGGCATAGTTACACGATGCGCGAATACCTTAACTTCCGCGGAGCGCGTTCGGCACTAACGGGCGAGAAGATTCCTGTGCTGAATTATAATGAAGCGGTGTTGAGCGAAACGCAGGCGAAGTACATCTTCGGAGACAAGAATCCTGTGGGCATTAAGATTCGCATGGAGTATTTGAATTTAGAGGAGGAGCGCGTAGTTATAGACACCTACACGGTGATTGATGTGGTGAAAACGATGTCCACTAATGACGTTATCGGAAATTGGGCTTTCTTTTGTATGAAAGGTAGTGAGCATAAAGCAGTAGAGCAATTTTATGCCAGGAGATACGAGGTGCTGTTGCAGGAAGGCTATACCGCCAAAGACCTGGAGCAGGCAGCAAATCTCCGCCTGCAACCCTTGGGACTGAAGGCAAAGGTGGAGTCAATGAGCGAGGTGAATAAGCGAAAGAATGGGTCTGTGCTGCTGGTGCGCACCATTGTTTACCTGATCAGTTCCATGGTACTGCTGGCAGCCCTTGTGGGTTTCCTCAAGATGCAGTTGCAACTATTCCAGATGCGCCGACGCGAGGTAATGCTACGCACGGTGCATGGCGCCTCAAAATGGAGTCTGTATGGGCTATTTTTGACGGAGGTGTCTCTTGTCCTTTCCCTTTCATTGACAGTGGCTTTGGTGCTGATGAGTTGGTTGGTCAATTTTGTGGAAGTGCACTTCAGGACAATGTTTGACGACCTTGCCTGGGTGGTGTATGGTCAGAACACTACGATTCTGCAAATCTTCTGCATCGTGGCATTGCTGAGCGCCTTTGTCGTGTGGGTGGCACTCCGTCGCATCCGCAAGTCAAACACCAACCTGGCGGCAGGATTACACCGCAATGCGGGGCACTCCTTGCGCAATACGATGCTGGGCATTCAGTTGGTGGTGAGCCTCGTCTTCCTTTCGGGCGCACTGGCATTCACGCAGTTCATAGGGTTGGTCAAGGACCAAAAGAACATTCCCGAAAATGACGACCACTATCAGGAATGCCTTGCCATAGACCCCTACAACGCCAACGACTTTGTGGCGCTGAAAGAATACTTGCAGATGCCCCGCAAGGGAATCAAGCGTGCCATCGAACATTCTAGGATGCTCATGTCGTTCAAAGAGATTGAAGAAACGCCTGGTGCTAAAGAGGCGCTTGGTACTACTCTTTTCGAGACCTTCTTCCTGACCGACACCGCCTTCTTCGACTTTTGGCAACGCCCCATCAAATGGTTCGTGCCCGAGGACCAACGAAAAGAATGCATCGTGCTCAACGAGGCGCTCTACGCTAAGTTTGACTCCTTAGGAGTAATCAAAAACGGAACGCTCAGTCTTTACATCTCATGGTACGATGTTTATGAAGTATGGCCCGTTGGCGGCACGTTTGCCACGCTGCCTTACAATCACCAACACTTCTCATCTCATGACCTTGCCATCTTCCGTCAGAATCCCTATGGACTTTTTGGTCAATTTATCATTGAACCCGAAGAGGGCATGTACCACGAAGTGATGCAACAGTTGAAGGACGAGATGCGCCGCATCAATCCGCTTCCCTTGCGAGAAACGGTCACCAACCTACGCGACACACTTACCGAGGAACTCCAAGCACTCCTCAACCTGCAGCGCGGTGCCTGGATTCTCTCAGCCGTATGTTTCGTCATCTGCTTCATGGGAATTTGGAGCACCATTGCCCTCGACACCCGTTCGAGACAGAAGGAAGTGGCTTTGCGTAAGATACATGGCGCAAAGCGAGGGGATATAGCCCTGCTCTTCGGTCGCCTTTACCTGTGGCTCATAGGAGTGGCAAGCATACTTGCCATCCCTGCCGTTATCCTCTTCAGCCAGTTCCTGAAGGAGTGGGCAGTATCGGAAATGATTCCACAGCATCTCATATCCCCCGTCATGCCCCTCGCTCTAAGCATAAGCATCACTTCCCTCATCGTCCTCCTCGTAGTCTCTCTCCACGTACGTAAAGTAATAAAACAACATCCTGCGGATATTATTGCAAAAGAATAAACACCTATGAATCACAATCTTCTCCAAGCCCTGCGCCACATAAGGCGCAATATGGGGCAAAGCATTCTTATCGTGGGCATCATCTCGTTTGCCCTCACTGCCTTCGTGTTTTCGGCTTCCAGCATCTGGAGGCAGACACACGAGGCGAGTCATGTCCCCGACGTGGAGGACGTCTATCGCGTGCAGGCCAGTGAGCCACAGGGGTTCAGAGCCTTCACCTACCATCTCACCGACAGTCTGGGGCATGACATCCTGGAGCATGCGCCTGAAGATGCCAAAGTGGGGTTCATCATGTATACTGGTGCTGAGATTATAAGCACAAATGATACGACACCAGCACAGCCGATACTGAGGGTGAACCCAGAATATTACGAGGTCATGCGCCTTGAGTTCATCTCCGGCAGGCCTGCCCGTGAGGATGGCGAAGTGGTACTCACCGACAAGACTGCCCTTGCCCTCTTCGGCACCACGGACTTGGTGGGCACCACGGTGACGGCAAAGTTCCTGCGCGAAGGCGGTGCCGAGAAGACATTGCGTGTGGTGGGTGTGACAAAAGCACAGAAGCCTGTCGGAGCGGATAATGAGATTCCCGCTTATCATTACCAGAAACTGGAGCCCACCCCTGCAAAAGGATATTCTTACACACCCGAAAGCATGGAACTCTTCGTGCGCACGAAACACCCCGAACAGATGCAACGCGCGCTGGACGAGACGTTGGAACGATTTGCCGGTTCACAATACAACGATGATTATGAAAGTTTCCGGCTCGTACCGCTCCGCATGGGCGAGTTGTTGCGCAACGAAGGAAGTTTCTGGAAAGCGGCCTTCTACCCCGGCGTGTTCTTCATCCTCTCCACACTGCTGCTTCTTTCGGCTCTGTTCTCCTACCTGGCATTGCTCAACACTGCTGCCGATGCCCGATGGAGCGACCATCGCCTGCGCATCTGCCTGGGTGGTGGCAGCCGCGACACCCTGCTCCGCCTGCAGGCCGAGGCCCTGCTGATGTTCTGCGCCATCGGTGTGCTCTCCTTTGTGCTGATGACACTGACGTTCGACACCTATTTCGAGGGAATGGAGATTACCCGTGGCGAAGTGTACCTTTGGTTCGCAGGCAGTCTGCTCACGCTCCTCCTTGTGCAACTGGCACTCTGCCTGCTGCCCGTATATGTGCAGAACCGCAGGCACCGCCTCGCCCTGAAGGGTGCTCCGCAGGGACGTCCCTCGGCATTGAACTATCCCCTTGCCGTGATGCAGGTGGCGGTGAGCGTGCTGTTGCTGTTCCTGGTGTGGAACGGTGGCAGACAAATCCGCTTCGTCACCAAAGATGCCCTGGGCGTGAACCCCGAAAGGGTATATACCTTCCGTTTCAAGAGTTATGAGGAAAAGAGGGTGGTAAACACCAACGAGTTTGCACAAGAACTGTGTGCCCTTTCGGCAGTGGACACCTGCGTATTGAACCATCCCATCTTCGAACGCGGATGGGCGATAGGTTTCAATGTGGATGGTTTTGAACAGAACCTTACCATGATGATACTTTCCGAGGCGACGATACGCCTGTTCGATATCAAACCCAACCTATGGAAACCCATGCAGGGCGAATTCAAGTGGCAGGACGGACAGGTGTTGCTGAGCAGCAATGCCGCGGCATATTACGGGGTAACGCCAGAGAATCCATATATCAATACCCGTAGCCAACAAGAAGTTATCGGCACGCTCGACCTCTGCACCCGCGACCTGCACCAAGAACCCGAACTGATAGGATATGTCCAGGATTTAGGCGGCTCTGACGGAGATTCCCAACTCTACTTCCGCATACTCCCCGGCAGGGAGAAGGAAGGCATTGCCGCCGTGGAAGAGGTTCTGCGCCGTCACGACATCAACCCCGATGCAGGAACAGTGCGTGTAGTAAACTATGGCGACCTCATTGCCGAGAAGTACCGCAAGGAGCAGAACTTCCTGTGGCTCTACTCCGTGCTCTCAGCAGTGGGTTTGGGCATTGCCCTCTTCGGAGTGATAACCCTGTTGAGTGCCGACCTCCAGCGCCAGCGCCGTGCCATAGCCATACGCCGTGTCTTCGGCGCCCACTATAGGGATTGCCTGCGCCGCACCCTCCGCACATACGGCATCATCTCTGCCCTCGGTACTACCATAGGCCTCTGCGTGGGTTACTATCTGATGACCCTCTGGCTGCAAACCTACGCCCTGCAGATCTCCCTTGGCATCCTGCCGGCCCTCGGCATCGCCACACTCATCGCCCTCATCGTCACCGCCCTCGTTGCCCATAAAGTAAAAGTGTGTTTCAGGGAGAATCCAACAACGGTGATAACAGAATGAACGAAAAATAGAGAATAGATGCTATAGAAAACTATAAAAACTATAGAATCTATAGATACTATAGCATCTATTCTATCCATCTTTTTCAGAAAAAAAGCTATCTTTGCATCTATCCAAACCCTTTTAAATCCCACTATACTATGCAGCAGGTATTAAAGAGGCAGGCGCCTTGGCGCAATACATATTTCTACCAAAAGAGTGAGGTGCTTTACCACCTGACTTATGTATTCTGCAAGCGTTTCCTTCCTGCTCATGGCGACCGCACGGTGGATCAGATGATACAGGCTGCTCGTAGTGGAAAGCAAAATATTGTTGAGGGCATAGAGGATGGAGTGGCTTCCACGGAAATGCAACTGAAACTCCTCAATGTGGCTCGAAGTTCTATACAAGAGTTGCGCGAGGATTATCGTGACTATCTCATCTCGCGCAACCTAACTATTTGGACAGAGGGGCACAATCGCTACAGTAAGATGCAGGAGTTTTGCAAAATCCACAATCGCGTGGAGGACTATCAGCCACACTTTGATAAATGGAACAACGAGGAGATGGCCAACACTGCCCTCACCCTCTGCTATATGGTGGATACTATGCTTAACAGGCATCTGGTGAATTTGGAAAAGGAATTTGTTACAAGGGGGGGTATCAAGGAGCGGATGCACGCCGCACGTACGGGATACCGTCAGCAAGAACAAGATGAATTAAACGCCCTGCGCAAACAAATGAAGCAGCAAGCCGAAGAAATTGAGCGCTTGCAGAGTATCATCAAGGCGCATGGGATAGAATACTGATATCTTGGAAAAACACTATACTATACCTATCGCCATAAGTATAATAGTCTTATAGGCATAAGTATAGTACTCTTACGGGTGTAAGTATAATAGTCTTATTTGTGTGGGTATGTGAAGTGGTTATTTATAATAAGCGAAGTTCTGCATCAATCACAAAGATGTCACCATCGTTGTCCTTTAAAACATTTCTTGCTACTACATCCCACACTTCTATCTCACCATTGGTAAAACAGCCTTCTGTAGCGGTACTATAAAAGCCCAAGGCTGCCATGTATGTTGAGATTTCTATAGGAGTGGCAGGAATGGCATTCTTTATGAGTGGTTGTTGGAAAACAGGCATTATTGTAGAAGAACTAAAACCAGTAAATCCTAAAAAAGTATAAGATGTTTCTTCAAACAAAGAATTATGAAGTAAAATCTTGATAAAATGTTGTAAAATGCTTCCCCTTGAGTTCAATAAGTTATTTACCTTATATATATACTTCCTAGAAAGGTATGTATCATTCTCATTTCCGCATGGTCCAGGAGTACCTATCTCAAACATTTTGGTTATTGGAATCCAACATCCAATTTCTTTGGCATAACGTTCTGCAACTAAGCGCTCAATATCTATTTCGCTTACATGCTTTTCGCTTTCTCGAAGTTCGCATTCACATATGCGACAACGTCTGCTAAACTCATTGGCGAATTCATAGATTCGGCGATTTTCTTCAACTTCCGTTCCGTTGATTCTTTGTGAAATTGATTCAAGTATTTCATGCATCATTGCTTTTTGGGGTCAAAGATACGATTAAGTGAGAGAAAAACAAAACGAAGTGTGCTTTAATTTTGTTTTTCCGAACGTGAGTATCTTAGAAACCCAGTTTCAGAGATACGATTAAGTGAGCGAAAAACAAAACGAAGCGTGCTTTAATTTTGTTTTTCCGAGCGTGAGTATCTTAGGAAAACGGTTTCAGAAATACGAATAAGCGTACGAAATATCTTTTTTCTTCTTTTACACTTGACATTTGATAGTTGTAAGCGTTATATAGATAGATGACACAAACAGAGTTTGAACATAAACTGATAGAAATGCGCCCTCAGATGATGAGGGTGGCCATGGATTTCTTCCACAACGAGGAGGATGCCATGGATATAGTACAGGAGGTTTATGTGAGAATGCTGAAACGCGGATGGCAACAGGGGGACAATGTCGAAGCCCTGAGCATAAGGGCAACAAAGAACCTATGCGTGAGCGTATGGAGACGGCAACGATTACGAGAGGCGGAACCTCTGGAAAGTGTTACCGAATCAACAGGACATGATTCTGCAGACAGTCCCATGCTGAGCGAAGAACGGCAAACAGAGATAGAAAATGCCATCCAAAAACTTCCTCCGTCCGAGCAGAAACTGATAAGGATGAGACATCAGGAGGACATGACCCTGGAAGAGATAGCACAAGAGACAGGAATGACGCGGCGTTCAGCCAGCAGCATCATCAGCTCGGCAAAGAAACATCTACTAAAACTGATTAAGACACATGATTGACAAGGAACTTATACGACAGGCAGCCGAAGACATTGATATCTTCGAGGCAGACCTCAGCCAAGAGTTTGACTACCTTGCCTATCCGCGCAAGTCGATACGTCTATGGCCATGGGCAGTGGCAGCGTGTATAGTGGCCGTGGTGGGCATATCCTTACAAATGCTGATTGGCACGGACGATGAGAACAAAAATACCATCACTGAGGCAAGGTCACAAACTGAGGGAAAACTTGTTGCTCAGGTTTCAGACTCTGACGACAACACAACAGCAACCTCATCCCCTACCCCAATAGTCACCGAAACCACAAGTTTAAGTTTGCCACAAAAAGAAAAGGCGCCACTACCTACGGCAACACCTGTAAAGACTGAACCTGAAAGTAATCAAAAGAGCACGGAAATTGACGAAATGGAAATGATGTGCGAACTACTTGACGAGGTTACACTCCAGACGGTTGCTGAGAAGAAATACGAGGAACATCTATATTACACTCTGATGGAGGAAATCTGCAGAAACGCATCTAACGAACATAACATACCAGAATTATCATTATGAAACACATTCTATCATCTATCATCCTTGCAACAATAGCCTTTGGCTGTTTTGCACAATCAAAGGGTGAGGCAATGCCCCAATCAAACAAAATAGAGCACCTCATCAAAACATGGCCTGCGAATTGGATGGTTGGCAAGGCCAGTGAGCAGGGGCGCGACCGTCTGGATTCTACCTATTATCTGGATACCAGAATATATGAACACTCTTACGACAGCCAGAAGGAGCAGCTGGTAGTAAAAAACGTGGTGGCATCCATACTCTGTTGCTATGACCAGGATATGCCACATTATACTGGCGGTTTCTGCTCATCAAACCTGTTGCGTGTGGACAATCCCATAGAGAGCAAGAAACTGCAGATGTACTACGGAGAGGACATTGCCCCCTTTGTGGTTGGTGGCAAGGGACGCAACTATGCCGTTCTTCGCTTCAACAGCAAGCAGAACCCATACTACAGACATGTAATAGGCATAGAATGGTGGCTGGAAAGGGTGGACCGCAAACATCAAGTAGCCAAGTTCAGGACCTTCCGCATATTCGGTCCCTTTAGCAAGGAGCATTATGAGTATGCTCTGAAGCAAAGCAATATATCAAAGGCTGATGTGGAAACGGATGATTTGTACGGGGACTATATCAGAGAAGATGGCCCTTTCCTGAAAATAAGCAAAAACGGGAGAATAGAGGGAATAGTTATAGGAGAATCACCGGCAAAAGACATGCTCTCGGAGGTACGAGTTCTTGGTAAACTTTTAGTCACATCAACGGATGAGACATCTAAGCGTGCCGCAGTAAAGTCAATAAACAAACGTGTAACAACTCTGCTCACCACTGCTACAGATGAAGAGAAAACAGAACTGTACCGTATACTGAACGACATTCCCGGCTATTATGTACAGGTAACCCCTCCTAATGGCGCGGTACTTACAAGGTCCTTTGCCTGGTACATCAATGCACTACCCAAACTGGACATCTTGTGTAATTCGTGGATACAGCCAGGAAGTCCCAACTGCATATATATAGACGAGAATAATGAGGAAAAACCTGCAAATTTCCTTTTGCAAGTATTCCTGAACAGCTTGGACGACATGGATATATTATTAGAAAATTAAGTGAATACCTAAACGTTAGAAGATTATGAATAAGAAATCAATTATTGCACTTGTTATGCTATTTACACTTGCCATGCCAATGATGGCATCGGTGCAGAGACATGAGGTGGAGCATCACCACAGGAAGGAGATGAGATATGAGCGCAGACCCAGGGCTATGCATAATAAAGACTTCAAGATGATGTGCGAAGTAGTGGATGATGCCTCTTTCCATGAAAAGAAGATTGGAATCATCAAAGTGGCTTGCATCAGCAGTTACTTCAATAGCAAGCAGTGCGCCAAACTACTCTCGATGATTTCCTTTGATGACGCGAAATTAAAGGCTTTGAAAGTCCTTGCACCCCGGATGATAGACAGAGATGTTACAGATATTGTGAAACAATTCTCTTTCTCGTCAAACAAGGACAAGGCATTAGAAATCCTGCAACAGTCCTCCGACATAAGCCATCAGAGTTCGTGCAATAGTTGTAGCCATTAGCTTTCGGGGGCGTGTGCCTCTCTATATATTCCTTCACAACATCAATGCCGCCCCTAACAATCTTATCTCGTTTGAACACTAACACGCTTCACCATTCATAAACCAGTCCTTTTACAATGAGGACTAGTCTATCATTAAGACGAGATGTGAGAAAGGTACGTAAATAACATAAGAATGAAAAATAATGCCAGCTACATTATACTTATTATCAAAGGTATTTTCGTATATTTGCGTATGATACAAACGAATTCTTGCTATGAATAGACGCTTTAAACTATTAACCATCGTTGCTACGATAGCAATGACCATGTTTGGCACAAAGGTTTGCCGTGCAGAGGCAGATGCAAAGACTCCTGTGCATGATGAATGTTGCTCGGCCGAGAAGGACGATGACAACAAGGTACATACTGTAGTGGAGAATCTGCCACAATACCCTGGTGGCATGCCAGCAATGATGGAATACATGAGGACAAACGTGCGCTACCCCAAGAAGTGTGCGAAGGAGGGAATAGAAGGACGCTCCATCATCAACTTCGTTGTTGACAAAGACGGTAAAGTGACAGATGTTAAGGTACTACAAACATCGGGCAACAAACACCTCGATAAGGAGGCCATGCGTGTCATAAAGAAGATGCCACGATGGCAACCTGGCACTCACAAGGGCAAAGTGGTAAGAGTAAAATTAACCATACCAGTAATGTTCAAACTTCAACCGAAAAATTCCAATACAACCAAATAGACAAGCCACTTTGGCAAGGAAACGGACAGCACGTCAGTGCCTGTGTTAAACATATTAACACAACTGACAGAATGTTGTCCGTTTTTCAAACTCCTTAACAATCAATGCTTTGGCAGCAGAATTGCGGATATAATGGTGTAGGCCCACAACACATGGCAATGGGTCTATAAAGAGAAATACACACATTATATTATTAACTAAAGGTAAAAGGAGATTAAGTTATGTTACCAATGATGATTAACAACCGCAATTGGATGCCAACAATGTTTGACGAGTTCTTCGGAAAGAACTGGATGTACAGGGTGAACGACACCACACCTGCCATCAACGTGAAGGAAGATGCAAAGACCTATACCATAGAGATGGCTGCACCAGGCATAAGAAAAGAGTTCTGCCGTGTGCATGTGACCAACGACGGCAATCTGCAGATAGCCATCGAAAACAAGATGGAGCACAAGCAGGATGAGAGAGAGGATGGACACAAGGAACGTTATCTGCGTCGCGAGTTCTACTACAGCAACTACCAACAGACATTCCGTCTTCCCGAAAACGTGGATGCAGACAATATCTCTGCACAGGTATCAGATGGTGTACTGAGCATAGCTCTGCCCAAACGTAACAAGGAGGCCGAAGTGCAGTCACACCGAGCTATCGAGGTCAAATGACCTTATGTCTATAGCAAATTAACAAAATAAAGAATCCCATGAGTACCGCACCTCATGGGATTCTTTCTATATATAATCTTATAATATTGCATAGCGAGAAGTTCACTCACAAAAAAACTGTAGTCTCTTCTGACTCCATTAGAAGACACAAGAATGCTACACCACTACTCTACAATCTGAGGACCACGGATTAAGTCCTTATCAGTAATACCTTTTATGATCTCTATCTTCACACCATCGCTAAGACCTGTCTCCACATGAGTGCGCAGGTATGTCTTCTTGTCACCGACACCCTGCACCACATGTACGAAAGTGGAATCGTTGGTGAACTCAATAGTACTCTCAGGAACACAGAGTACATCCTTGACCTGAGCCAGCACAATCTCGGCATTTGCACTGTAACCAGAACGCATCTGCACACTATCATTGATGGACACAGAGGCTTTTATCTCAAACTGGTTGGCGCCATTGCTCTGCACCGCCTTGGGCGAGATGTACTCCAACAGGGCGCTGAAACGCAGGTTCTGCAGGGCACCTATCGTAATGGACATGGGCATGCCGGCATGGATGCGACCCACCTCGCTCTCATCAATATTGCCACGGAAAATGAGGTCGCTCATGTTTGCCACACAGGCAATGGTGGTACCCTCGTTGAAGGTGTTGCTAAGAATTACGGAGTTGCCCACCTTAACAGGCACGTCCAGTATCAGACCTGATATAGTGGAACGTATAAGGGTTGTGCTTGCATTGGCATTGCTTCGTGATACACCCTCGCTTACCACGAGCAGGGCATCGTCGGCAGCTGCCTTCTCCTCCTGAGCCTGCAAGTATTGCTGGCGAATCTTCTCGTATTCCGAAGAACTTACCAACTGCTTGTCAAACAGGCGCTGGTAGCGCTCGTAATCCGTCTTTACCTGACTGAGATTTATTTCAGCCAGACGCACACGGCTCTGCGCCGAGGTGAGTTGGTTCATCTCGGGAATCACCTTTACCTTGGCTATTACCTCACCTGCCTTTACGGTTTCACCTGCCTCTTTATATATCTCGGAGATAATACCGCTTATCTGAGGTTTGACATTCACCTCGTCACGAGGCTCTATCCTGCCTGTTATGATGGTGCTCTTCGTTATGGTTTCCTTCTGGGGCGTGATTTCGTTGTAGCGAATCTCCTTAGGCAATGACTTCTGCCACAGGAACACGAAAGTGCCAACAAATACCACCAGGGCAATGAGGGCAAAGAATAGTTTTGAATACTTTTTCATATATGTCCGTTGTATTATATTTTCTAAATCATTATACCGTCACTCGTCAGAGCACTGTCACTCGTCTCTCATTGCATCCACAGGCTTTATGGCCATGGCACGAAGTGCTGGTGCCATGCCTGCCATAGCACCCAACAGGCACAAGAGCAAGGTAGCAATGATAGCCGTCCAGAAGTCCACTTGGAAACGTGCCGCCACAACACCGTCCGTGGTATTTGCTAATTCTATCATCTGCAGAACGGATACGGCAAACAGTACGCCTATCATGCCGGCTACGGCGGTCAGCACAATGCTCTCGGAGATGATCTGTGTCAGTATCATCCTGGGGGTGGCGCCAATGGCGCGACGAATACCTATCTCCACAGTACGCTCCTTCACCGTCACCATCATGATGTTGCTCACGCCTATTGCTCCGGCAAGCAGTGTGCCTATGCCCACAAGCCAACTTAGAAAAGTAACTCCCTTGAAAAGGCTGTCCAGTATGCCAAAAAGCACCTCGGTGTTAAAAACAGAAATAGCCTGTTCGTCCTCAGGACTAATAAGATGATGTCGTGCTATCATCTGGCGGATATGGTCGGTTAGAAGGCCTATCTTTATTCCTTCCTTGGCCGTGAGTGCAATAAGATGCACCTCATTGCCATAATTATAGACCCTCTGCATAACACTGATGGGCACCAATATGCTTTCGTCAGTGCGACCGCCAATGGAGAAGTTGCCAGGATTTACATCCACTCCCACCACACGATAGTAAGTGGAGTCTATGCGTATGCTCTTGCCCAAGGGGTCGCCTCCGTCAGGGAAAAGATTGTCATACACCTGTTTTCCAATCACGCACACCTTACGGTCCTGAATAATATCCATAGCATTGATGTGGCGTCCGTATCGCATTTCGGGCGTACATACCTTTTGATAGTCGTGAGTAACGCCGTTAACATTGGCACTAAAACTATGTTCCCCAAACACAGACAACTTGTTACCTCCGAAGAGAACGGGTGTAACCACATCCAATTCTGTGATGTTGTTCTTCACGCGTTTAATGTCGTCCATAGTCATCTGCCATGTTCTCCCCTTCTGGAAACCCTTGTATACCTTTGTTGTAGGTTTTGCCCACACCATGGCTGAATTGGTAGCAAAGTTGCTAAAGTTACTATTCAGCAATTCCTTGAGTCCGTGCGTACCGCCAATGAGACTCACAAGCATAAAGATACCCCAGAAGATACCGAAACCCGTTAGTAAACTACGGCTTTTGTTGCGGGATATTGTATCTAATATTTCTCTAAGAAATTCTGTCATACCAGTTTACCTCCCTCCACCCTATTTGGCATTAAGTGCAACAATAGGTCTTACGCGTGCCGCCTTAAAGGCAGGGATAAGGCCAGCGACAGTACCTGCCACTATCATCACCAGGGTTGCCTGCACACATACATCCAAACCAACAGTGGGGTTCAGGAACATGGTAGCCTGAAAGATACCGGTGTCTACCACCTCCTGACCAATAGTGGCATTCATATATTCGTTAGCAAGCACGCCACAAAGCATTCCCATGTAGCCGAAGAATGTAGTTATGGCCACACTCTCCACAATTATCATCCTCAGTATCGACCATGTGCCGGCACCGAGAGCCTTGCGTATGCCAAACTCGCGTGTTCGCTCCTTAACGGTGATGAGCATGATATTGCTCACGCCCACAATGCCGCTAAGCAATGTAAACAAACCAACCACCCACAATGCCGTGCGCAAGATACCAAGACCTGTATTCATCTGCAAACTTTGGGCATGTCTGTTCCATATCCACAAGGCACTCTCGTCATCAGGCGCAGCATCGTGATTGGCATTGATGCGTGCACGATATCTGTCCTCAAAGGCATCACTTTCCTCCTGAGTAGAGACTCCGCTGAAGGTGAACTCTATTCTGTCCACATTATGTCCATAGTTGTAGATGGAGGATATGGTGGTAAACGGTGAATAAGCCGTATTATTCTCCCCAGACTTGTCATCCTTGCTTATTCCCACCACACGAAACATGCTATCGTTCACCCTTATGTACTTACCCAGAAGGTAACTTACATTCTTGGAAAGTTCCTTTGCTTGTGTCTGCGTGAGTACGATAACCTTGCGTTTCTCCCGTATGTCTATTTCGTTTATGAACCGTCCATTCACTATCTCTATCTTGTCTATCTTCAACTTCACCGGATATGCACCACATATATTCTGTGCCGCCACATAATTGGGACCCAGGCTGAATGTATTGGCTACCTTCCAAAGCGTAGCACCCGTTTCCTGAATGTTTTCCGTAAAGTTGTTGGACGTGGCAAGCATATCCCTGTTGTTCAGTTCTATGTGCCGTCCCTGGTCGAAACCGTTATATGGTTTGCTTGTCCATCCACCAAAGACAACCATTGAATTTGCCAGGAAGCGATCCGACTGCTGCATCTGCGCATTTATAAGGCCGTTACCGGCACCGAGCAGGAAGATTAGAATGAAAATACCCCATCCCACAGCAAAACCCGTCAGTGCCGTGCGCAACTTGTTGTGGCGTACCGTTGCCCATATCTCCTTGAAGAGTTCTATCATTTCATGTATCCATTAATGCCGAATGGCGAGGCATTGTGCTCCTCATTTATCTCTATGTTGCCGATTATGCCGTCCTGTATGCGTATGATCTTGTTTGTCTCGTTGGCCACACCGCTTTCGTGGGTCACCACCACTATGGTCATACCCTGGTTGCGATTCAGTTCCTTGAGCAACTGCATCACCTCAACACTGGTCTTGGAGTCAAGAGCACCTGTTGGCTCATCGGCAAGGATTATCTTGGGTTTCGTTATCAGTGCACGTGCTATAGCTACACGCTGCTTCTGACCGCCAGACATCTCGTTGGGATAGTGTTCCGCCCATTGGGCCAGTCCCAAACGGTCGAGGTATTCCATAGCCAGGCGATGCCTTTCCCTGCGTCCCACACCCTGGTAGTAGAGAGGCAGTTCCACATTCTCCACTGCATTCTTGAAACCAATAAGATTGAAGGATTGGAAGATGAAGCCTATCATCCTATTACGGTAATATGCCGCCTTTGACTCGGACAGATTCCATATCTTTGTTCCAGCCAGAGTATATTCGCCCGAATCGTAATTGTCCAATATGCCCAGAATATTTAGCAGGGTTGACTTGCCCGAACCGGATTGCCCCATGATGGAGACAAACTCGCCCTCCTCAATATCCAGATTTATGCCTTTGAGCACATGCAAGGGCTGCGCTCCAAAATATGTCTTGTTGATGTCCCTAAGGTGTATCATCAAAATATAGTTTTTAAAACGTCACAAAGATACAACTTTCCATCTCCAACACGACTTTTTTGCTACAAATATTTATATCAAGATAAAAAATCAGGGTAAAATCAGTATCTTTGCCCTAAGGTTAAGCATAAAGCATACATTCTATGAACATACACACTCTCAGTTTCTCGCCCACAGGTACTTCGAAAAAGGTGGCGCAAGGCATAGCGCAGGGCACAGGTTATGAACACATCTGCCACACGGACATGACCTTCCATGCACCGCCAGCAGAAGCGTATGGCACCAGCGACCTTGTCATTATTGCCGTTCCTGTATATGGCGGCCAAGTGGCTCCCGCCGCCATGCAGAGGATGAAGGGGCTTCAGGGCAACGGTGCCCTTGCCGTGGCTGTGGTGGTGTATGGCAACAGGCACTACGAGCATGCCTTGGAGGAACTATCGGATTTCCTCAGCGCTCGCGGCTTCCACCTCATCGGTGCAGGAACCTTCATAGGCGAGCACTCCTACTCCACCCCAGCGACACCCATTGCCGTGGGCAGGCCCGACACGGAGGACATGGCATGTGCCATGATGTTTGGAGAGGGCATTGCACGGAAACTTTCATCCACCCACCCCGATGACGCTGTAGATGCAAGGCAAATAGAGCAGCCCGAACAGGATGTCAAGGTGATGATGCATTTCAAGCAAACGGTGATGGGATGGATGAAGGACGGCATGCAGATGCCCTCTGCACCTATTGTGGACGAGGCGCTTTGCACACATTGCGATGCATGCGCCGGTATATGCCCAACGGGAGCCATCGTCGACAACAAGGCCGAAGCCGGGAAATGCATAAAATGCTGTGCTTGCGTGAAGGGATGCCCCACAGGAGCACGCTCGTTCCCCACGCCGTTTGCCCCGCTTCTGGCAAAGAACTTCTCCCAGCGCAAGGAAAACAAGTTTATGATTTAACACAAATCAGGGTTAATTTTCAAAAAGTTTCTCCAGCAGGCGTGGAGCATCGGCAAGTCTTGCTTAGCGTATATTTATATTTATCATAGATGTAGGCAAATTTGTGACTAATATGGCATTTTTGGATTAATTATAGCGTAAAATCTCTATTTTTGCATAAAAACAGTCCATTCATAATTATCCGTCAAGTTATGTACCAGAAATTCATTATCACACAGGATGGTGTCTTGAAGTTCGGCAACGTGTACCTGCACCACGACCTCCTCTCCTGGGGCGAAGATGGCACGGGAGGCGGAGGACTTTGGAAAAGGGACCCTATGCATGGTGCGATAATGTTGTATGGGCGTTCCTTTGAGTTCGGGCAGCCGGATTTCAGCACCCTGCGCCGTATCGATTGGTCGGGTGCGGGCGGCACTCCCTCTGCCCTGCTCTATCTGCCCAAATGGCCCGACGAATCTGTAGTGGAGCCGGTCTATGTGAAATAGCAAAACACTGAAGATATTATTTGGGATGTACAAAAAAATGTGCGCCACTTAAATATAAAGCAAGTGACGCACATTTTTTGTTCGTAAGTTCTATAATCCTAAAGCTTTTGCCAAACCTGCATCTACTCCGGAGAAACCCATGAAAGCCATAGCCAAAAGGCCAGCAGTAACAAGAGCTATTGCCATGCCTTGCATGCCGCGGGGGATATTCATCATAGAGAGGTGCTCACGGATGCCTGCAAAGATGACCATTGCAAGGGCAAAACCAAGGGCTGTGGCAATGGCATAGACAACACCGGTGAGGAGATTGGGTTCCAGTCCCTGTGTGTTGTAGGTTCCCTGTGCCACAAGGATGGCAACACCAAGAATGCAACAGTTTGTTGTAATCAAAGGAAGGAACACACCCAGTGCCTGATAGAGCGAAGGAGACACCTTCTTGAGAACTATCTCCACCATCTGCACAAGAGCGGCAATAATCAGGATAAAGGCAATGGTCTGAAGATACTCCAATCCAAAGGCCTCAAGAACATAGACCTGTATGAGATATGTTACTATAGTTGCCAAAGTGAGTACAAAGGCTACTGCTGCTCCCATACCAAGGGCTGTTTCTACTTTCTTACTGACACCAAGGAAAGGACAAATGCCAAGGAACTGACTGAGTACGACATTATTTACAAATATCGCAGTTATAAATATAAGTATGTATGCCATAATTAATTCTTCAATTTATTTACTATAGCTATCAGGAAACCCAATGCAATGAAGGCTCCAGGGGCAAGGACAAAGACAAGGGCACCATAACTATCGGGGAAGATTGTCAAAGAGAAGACCTTACCCGTACCAAGCAATTCGCGCACAGCACCCAACAATGTGAGACCCAAAGTGAAACCCAGACCCATACCTATACCGTCCATAACAGAACTAATAGGACCGTTCTTGGCGGCAAATGCCTCGGCACGACCAAGGATGATGCAGTTAACCACAATCAAGGGAATAAACAAGCCAAGTGACTTGTCTATCTCTGGAGCAAAGGCCTTGATGCACATCTGCAGAATTGTAACCAGCGATGCTATGACCACGATGAACGATGGTATGCGCACCATGTCTGGAACAAGGTTCTTGATAAGTGAGATTATCAGGTTGGAGAAGATGAGCACAGCCATAGTGGCCAAACCCATAGACATACCATTGAGGGCAGAACTGGTTGTACCCAATGTGGGACACATACCCAAGAGGAGAACAAAGGTGGGATTCTCCTTGATAATACCATTCCAAAGTACTTTCAATTGATTCATATCTGTTGTCCTCCTATTATTATTCGTTGTTTGGGTTCGTTGCTGCAGTTTGTACATCTACCTCGGGGCTCATTACCTTGGCATATTCTGCATAGGCATTGTTCACGGCACGCAGGAAGGAGCGTGAAGTGATGGTGCTGGCTGTAATGGCATCCACATCGCCACCGTCCTTGGTGGTCTTGAACTGACCAGCCACTCTGCCGATGATATCGCCCTTGCCACCCTTCTGGAACCACTCACTTGCCTTGGCACCAAGACCAGGAGTCTCGTTGGATACAATAACAGTATAGCCTAATACCTTGAACTCCTTGTCCAGACCAACCATTATAGTTAGTCCACCAGAGAAACTCTCGTTCTTAGGGTCAACTGTCTTCACTGCTGCACCGTTGTCAGTAAGATACAATGTAACATCTCCATTGACAATGGTATCTGTGATCGCAGCATTGTCATCGCAAAGCACAGTCTTGATGGCCTGGGCCTCGTTCTGCTGCTGAATCTCGGCAATAGGTCCCTTTGTTATCTCATTTACATAAGCCAACGCAGCACCGGCAATCACAGAGATGAATGTCAGCACTATGGCCATATTGTACCATGTAGATTCAAGTTTCTTCATTTCTTGGCCTCCTTTCTGATGACCTCACCAAAACGACGAGGCTTACAATATGTATTTATAAGAGGTGTGAACGCATTCATAATAAGTATGGCAAACGACATACCTTCTGGATAAGAACCCCAGTTACGGATGATTACAGTCAGAGCACCTATAGCAACGCCATAGATAATCTGTCCCTTGGGCACCATGGGAGAGGTGACATAGTCTGTTGCCATGAAGCAAGCACCAAGCATAAGACCACCGCTACAAAGCACGCTGATTGGATCTGAATAGATGGGATTAACGAGATGAAGTACGCCACTGATGATGGCCACGGTGCCAAGAATGCTGACAGGAATGTGCCAGGTGATAATCTTGCGAACAATCATAAACAGGCATCCGATTAGCAACAATATTGCAGAGACCTCACCAAGAGAACCACCATGCTGACCAATAATCATCTCTAAAGATGAAGGCATATCCTTGAGCACCGACACATCGCCCGACTGAATGGCCCACTTCATAAGGTAAAGAGGTGTGGCACCTGTCTGTGCATCAAGATACTCCACACTACCGCTAACGGGCCATGTTGTCATCTGTGCAGGAAAGGATATCAACAGGAACACACGACCTACAAGGGCAGGATTGAAAGGATTCTGTCCCAGTCCGCCAAAGGTCATCTTGCCAATACCAATTGCCACCAAGGCACCGATAATGATAATCCACAAAGGAAGGTTGGAGGGCAAGTTGAAACCAAGCAAAACACCTGTAAGGATGGCAGAACCATCCATTATGGTTGTACGGGGACGACGCAAAATGAACTTTGCTATAACCCATTCAAAAATCACACATGAGGCAACGCTTGTAAGCATAACCACAGCAGCACCAAGTCCGAAGAAGTACAGACTCGCCACCAAGGCTGGCACAAGCGCAATGCATACTCCATACATATTCTTCTGGATACTATCGCCAGAATGAACATGCGGAGAAAGTGAAACTATTAATCTGTTTGACATTGTATCTTTACTTTCTGTGAGTTTTTACTACTTCTTTGCCACTCTTTCGCGGATAATACCCATCACCGTGGACTTGCCAAGGCGAATATTGTCTAGCAAAGGACGATGACTGGGACAGATGAAGGCACACGAACCGCATTCTATGCAAGATACTATGCACTCCTTCTCTGCTTCATCCCACATATTCTGCGAGCTTATCTTTGCCAAAAGATAAGGTTCAAGTCCCATTGGACATGCTCCTACGCACTTGGCACAACGTATGCATGGTTCTGGCTCGGCACGACGTGCTTCCTTTTCGTTCATAATGAGCAGACCGCTCGAACCCTTTGTCATGGGAATGTCCAAAGAGATCAGAGCCTTGCCCATCATAGGACCGCCACCGATAATCTTGCCTGTATCGGCAGGCAGACCACCACACTCTTCTATCAATTGAGAGAATGGAGTGCCAAGACGAGCCAAGAGGTTGGAAGGATTCTTCACGCTCTTGCCTGTTACGGTGATGATACGGGAGATGAGGGGCTTGTTCTTCATTACAGCTTCATAAATGGCAAAGGCTGTACCCACATTCTGCACCACGGCACCTACACTGATGGGGATAGCTGGAGGAGCAGGAACCTGACGAGCTATAACGGCATCTATCAACTGCTTCTCACCACCCTGGGGATACTGTACCTTCAGGGGGACTACCTCTATCCGGGGATAAGCCTTTACCTTTTCCTGCATCAGGGCGATGGCATCGGGTTTGTTGTTCTCTATGCCGATATAGCCACGCTCCACGCCAACGGCCTTCATTATAAGGGCAACACCAACGAGGATCTCATCTGCCTTCTCGAGCATAAGACTATGGTCGGCGGTAAGATATGGTTCACACTCTACAGCATTGATAATGACGCATTCTGCCTTCTCACCTGGAGGAGGACAAAGTTTTACATGGCATGGGAATGTGGCACCGCCCATACCCACGATACCGGCCTGCTTGATTTTCTCCACAATGGTCTTGGCATCAAGATCGGGACGGTCTTCCAAACGGACAAGGGCATCGCTACGGTCAATGCTTTCTTCCCATTCGTCGCCTTCCACATCTACATAGACTGCCATACGGCGAGTGTCGCTGGCATCAAGGGCAACATCAACCTTGCTGACCTTACCACTCACGCTGGAGTATATGGGTGCGCTGACAAAACCTCCGGCTTCGCCCAACAAGGTACCAACCTTTACAACATCGCCTTTCTTCACGACTGGCTTGGCAGGAGCACCGATATGCTGGAACATACTGAAAACTGCCTGCTTGGGCAATGCAGCCTCACGGATAGGACTGCCGGCACTGAGCTTGTTCTCGGCGGGATGTACACCGCCTATTCTAAATGTCTTCATATGGGCAATATCCTTATTCTTTAGTGGTTTCTACTTTATTTGTTGGAGGAGCCTCTGACTGGACGGTCTCCTTTACAACCTCTAACTTGGGGGTTGGTTTGGGAGCCTCTGCAGCAGGAACCTCAGCCTTAGGCTTGCGTGGAGGGAAGTTGAATGCCTTGATGGCACCACGGGGACAAGCCTCCTCACACTTACGGCACATCTTGCACTTATCGGGATCGATATGGGCAAGGTTTGTACCGAGGGTGATGGCTTCGAACTTCTCACACACCTTGACACACTTGCCACAGCCAATGCAGCTTACCTTACACTCCTTGGTGGCAAGAGCACCCTTGTCCTTGTTGTTGCAAAGAACAACAACCTTGCGGTTCTTGGGACCTTGAGGTATCAACTCGATAATGCCACGAGGACAGGTCTTGGCACAAGCGCCACAACCTGTACACTTGCTCTCGTCAACCTCGGCAATACGGGTGGCAGGATTAACGGTGATGGCACCAAACAGACACACGCTGGCACAATCGCCCTCGCCAAGACAGCCGTACTGGCACAAGGTCTCGCCCATACCAGTCATGTTCTGTACCTTGCAGGAGTGGGCACCATCGAACTCAACACCATGGGGGCGGACATCACATGTTCCCTGACAACGTACCACAGCCACCTTGGGTGCTGCTGCCGATGCCTGAAGTCCGAGAATGCCGGCAATCTGTTCCATCACTGCCTGACCACCAGGGGCACAGTTCAAATCACTAAGACTTCCACCTTCGGCAGCCTTGACGCAAGCTGAAGCAAAACCCGAGCAACCAGGGTAACCGCAACCGCCACAATTGGCCTGGGGCAGAAAATCAGACACCTGCTTGATGCGAGGGTCTTCCCAAACGGCAAACTTCTTGGAGGCTAGGAACAGGACCAAGGCGGAAACAAGTCCCACAACTCCAAGCACGATTACCGCAATCAAAATTACGTTCATAACTATAATAGTTTTTATTTACTTCTTCGTCACATGTTTGCCAAAATCAATCTTCAGCATCCTTATCACCAAGAAATAGAGCGATAAGAACAACAAAACAGCCAAAGCTGCCCATCCCTCGCCTACTCTGCCCTGTGCCAGGAACAATATCAGCACTATACATACAAGAGGCAGGACAAATGCCACCCCAACAGCCACGAGATTTGTTTCACATGGTTGGGCTGTATCTTTGTCTTTACGACTGCAAAACATAGAAATCTTGCAACCGTGACACTCAATATTGTCCGTTTTTGTCATGTAGACTTTGCATTTTGACATACAAAGATAGTCTTTTTTAAATATTATCACCCCTATGACAAGAAAAAATATTGCATTAAATTAAAAAGAGGACAAAAAACATTGACCGACCAAAGACAACGTATTGTCTAAGGTCGATCAATGTATTGTTTCAAGGGCAACAAAGCTTTGTATTTCCCTATTTACTATGGAGCATAAATTATTGCTTAATCAAGTACTTTTCTCCACTCTCCTCAACCATCTTGCGCAGGTAGTGTTCAGGATATCCGGGGCGTTGAGGAGCAACAGGTTCTCCACCTGGAGTGAGGATATAGTCACCCTTCTCATCAACCTTCTTCACACACATGTCGTTGTACTTGACAATAAGTTTTTGAGCCAACTGCATCCATTCGTCCATCATCATGCTGGCCATACGAAGACTATAGTCGCTGAGAAATTTCTTACCTTCTGATTCAGACATCTCTTTGGCTTTAGTTTCCATAAGATCCTGAACGCTATTGAAATCCTTCTCTATACGGTCACGCACAGCTTGTAATTCTGGGAAAAGCAGATTATAACGATAGTAAACCATATTGCTCACCCAGTTGCACATCCAGTATGCATTACGGAAATTAAATGTGGTGGCATTTGCCAACTTACTGCTATAACACTCAGGAACAGATTCCAGACATGAGTAAATAGGAGTCAAAGCAACCATATTGGCATCGTCATTGCCAAACCAGAGGACACCGCCAATATAATCGGGCAACCAATCACGCATCTGTGCCACATAAATAGCACTTGACTGAACTGTGCTGATAGGGCGCTCATTGAAGTACTCCTTGCCATCAACCTTGTAAGACAAAGGGGTAACACGATATGGCATTTGCCAAGGTAAAGAACCAAGTCCCTCGGTGATATCCATAGGTGTACCCTCATAATGGTCGCGCATCATATCCTTAACATCCTGTGTACTTAAGAATTGCTTGGGCTTAACCCAAAGAGGCATCTCATGAGGAATACCTTCGATAGGTTGCTTTGTCTCGAGATCAATATCCTCGCCCATAGCATAAGGCATGTAAGGTTTCATATCCTCAGCCGCCCACTTATTGAAGAAACTCCATACACGAGCCTCGCAATATCTCTTGGCACCGAAATCTATAGGAGCATAAGCCTCGGAGAAGGAGAAATCCTTATCCTTACCATTGAAATAACCCTTCTTACGAGCAAAAGTGATAACATCCTTGGAATACATGCAATTCTCCTTATCCTTCAAAGGGAACTTGCGTATACGACTATGGTTGGCATGCGCACTGATCATGTCGTCAGGCATACGGAGAGCTACCCAAACAGCACCTTTCTCTTCCTTACCCTTACCGATAAGTTCCATTATCCACACCTCGTTCTTGTCGGCAATAGTGAAACTTTCACCGCTACACTGATAGCCATACTCCTGACAAAGCTCGTCAACCAACTTGATAGCTTCGCGAGCAGTCTTACAACGTTCCAGAGCAATCCACATCAGCGATCCGTAATCCATCATACCAGGACCACCATCCAATTCGGGACGACCACCAAAGGTTGTTTCCATGATGCTAAGTTGATACTCGTTGAGGAAACCAGTTACCTGATATGTTTCCTCTGGTTCGGGAATCTCACCAAGATAATTACTTGTTTCATAGTGATATAACTGACGCATTGCACCCTTGGCATGTTTCATTCTGGGTTTGTAGTACAAAGAAGAGAACATGCCATAACTATCACTACTATAACTTATAATAACACTACCATCGGTAGAAGCCTTCTTACCAACAATGAGATTGGTACATGGCATAGCAACAACAGCCACTAAGAGAAGGCATAGAATTGAAAATATTTTACGCATTATTATATTACTTTATCACCAACTTATCAGAACCTGCAGCCTTGAAACTCATATCCAGTCCCTTAACGCTATGTGTCAAAGCACCGAAACTGATGAAGTCAACACCTGCCTGTGCATATGGAATCATTGTTTCGAAAGTGATGCCACCACTTGACTCTGTCTCGGCACGTCCTGCCACCAGTTCAACGGCCTTCTTGGTGTCCTCGGGAGAGAAGTTATCAAACATAATGCGGTCGCATCCCTCTGCCAGAGCCTCTTCAAGTTCCTTCCAATTACGAACCTCACACTCGATCTTCAAGTCCTTACCATGGTCCTTGCAATACTGCTTTGCACGAGAAATGGCATTATGCACACCACCACAGAAGTCGATATGATTGTCCTTCAACAGAATCATATCGAACAAACCGATACGATGGTTCATTCCGCCACCAATCTTAACAGCCTCCTTCTCAAGCATACGCATACCGGGAGTGGTCTTGCGAGTATCAAGCACTCGAGTCTTTGTACCTGCATCGATAAGAGCCTGCTGATACTTGTTGGTCATTGTGGCGATACCAGACATACGCTGAAGGATGTTCAGCATCAAACGCTCTG
Organism: Bacteroidaceae bacterium; assembly: GCA_017547165.1. Lineage (GTDB taxonomy): Bacteria > Bacteroidota > Bacteroidia > Bacteroidales > Bacteroidaceae > Physcousia. The sequence continues at coordinate 301,920 of JAFYQK010000001.1, read as the reverse complement.
TCTGCAACAAGCTCTGCTCCTTACCTTTAACACTCATTACGATATCACCAGGCTTAACATGTGCGCCATCCTCGATATAAACCTCAACCTCCATAGTGGGGTCGAAACGATGGAACACTTGCTTAGCTATCTCCACACCAGCAAAAATACCCTCTTCCTTGATGAGCAACTTACTCTCGCCCATACTGTCTGCCGGGATGCAACACAATGTGGTATGATCACCATCACCAATGTCCTCACTAAAAGCCAAGTCAATCAGCCTTTCGTTCAATTCTTCTACACTTAGCATAATTGTATTTATTATTGTTGATATTTCGTTAATTATATTTCTCGCTCATCCGCTCACCGTTAAACGCTCATCGTTTTATAATCCGTTTTTAAACTAGCCAGTCGCTAATCGCTCACCACTCACCGCTCATCGTTTATAATCCGTGTTCCAATTATTTCGCTCACCGCTCACCGTTAACCGCTCACCGTTAAAAACTACTCATGATGATAAGGTTCACCGTTCAGTATTGTCATAGCTCTATATACCTGTTCAACAAAGAGCAGTCTTATCATTTGGTGTGAGAGTGTCATCTGCGAAAGGGATATTTTTTCATCTGCCCTATCATAAACAACAGGAGCAAAACCGTAAGGCCCTCCAACTATGCACAACAGGCGCTTTGTGCCAGACACCATCTTCTTTTGCATCCACGAAGCAAACTCAATACTGCGCCTCTCCACACCATGTTCATCCAGAAGCACAACCCTATCGCCTGATTGTATGCGAGAAAGTATCGCCTGAGCCTCTTGTTCCTTCTGCTGAGCTTCGGACAAGGCTTTAGTCTGTCGCAACTCTGGTATCACCTCTATCTCTACAGGCAGATAGTGTTTGAGGCGAGTAAGATAATCGTCTATCAAGGCTATGATATGCTTATCTGTGGTCTTTCCTACAACCAACAATGTCACCTTCATTTTTTCTTCTCCTCCACCTTCAGTCTTTGTACATTTTCATACGCTCCAATATCTGCCTTGCCATCTGCCTCACGACTGCGGCCTAAGCGATCTAAAGGAAACTCTTCTGCCCAATATACATCAGCACTATCGCAAAAGTGAGCTAAAGTATCTGGAGTGAAATCATACTGACGTGTATACTCATCAAATAACACGAACTGACGACCATATGACATGGTATCCTCTGGATTTTCATATATATTCCTAACAAAGCGAGAGGTATCAGAATCACTATATATAGTATTTAAGAAACATCTGCTGAAATAATAATTTACAGGTTCTTGAAATTTCTTTTCTTTAATAAAAGAACCAGAAATAACATCATCTCCATAACCAGTAATCACACTATTGATAAAGTTGGCTCGCTTCATTTCATAGTACATAGTGTCGCCATATTCTACATCATAGTCGCGTAAACTCAAAGCCCAACCACGAGTAGCATCAAAATTATAAAATTGAGCTAAGGTACAGAAAGTCATTTCGACCTCACCACCTATCATATGCAACAAATCCCCAAAGGCATTACTTATTTGGGTATTGTATGCTTTGATGCGGGAATTTTTACTCCAAATTGCATTTCCACCAGTATTGTGTATTATACAACTTGAAAACTCCACATCGGTATCCTCTGCTACAATTCCAAATGTGCTACTATGCAAATCCAAATATGTGAAACGATGACCACTACCATAAAGATAAACACCTCCCCACTGTTGCGGAGTATTATCATATGGCAAATAATCAAACAAATTTCCTGTTCTATCCCCTCTGAAAACTACAGGAGACGAAACGGTTCCATTTATCAATAATGTTCCATCCACTTGCATTGAGGCATGTTGATGAAAGTATAATTGTGATCCTTCTTCTATGGTTAATGTCGTACCCGAAGAAACATATAGACTATCATAAATTATCAATGGTTTGCGAGGATGAAAAATTGTGTCTTCATCAATAACTTTGACACCATACCAATGAACAGCGTCTTGTCCTCCTGCAACCAGAGTCACATATTGCATTTCTCCACTCTCAAGAAGGAAACACAAACTATCAGTATAGGTTGTTATGGTATCTGCATTAGCATCAGGCAAAGTGACTTCTACTAAAACGAACAAACTATCGTTGCTCATTATTTCAAAATCACGAGCATAGCCATCATAAAGGAATTGTCCATCTACATTGGCACGGAATGGACTCATTCCTGCATTCTTCAGTCTTACTTCGTTAATCCTTAATCCCTCCTTATTATTGTTATACACCAATAAACGTTGAGTACTGCTACTTATTGTACTAATTAATGTATCAAAACTCACAGTATCACGTCCAAATGTTAGACGCGCATCAACTGATGTTGTCCAGGAATCATAATCCGAACAGGAACTGATTATAATCAGGATTATACCTAATATATATATATAAGACTTTTTCAAGTTATGATGAATTAGATATTTGCCAAAATTGCCAACAGATGATCCCATACCAACTGCACGCTGGGAATATGCATACGCTCATCAGGACTATGCACTCCACGCATAGTGGGGCCGAGACTCACCATATCCATTCCTGGGAACTTTTCGCTAAACAATCCACACTCTAAACCTGCATGAATTCCGCCAACGAAAGGCCCCTTACCATATAGTTTCTTGTATTGTTCAACGGCAACGACTAAAAGTTTGCTATTGGGATTCATTTTCCATCCAGGATAACCCTCGCCACTCTCTACCTCAGCACCAGCCAATTCGAAAGTAGCACGGATAGTTGCCGCCATGTTGTGGCGTGCGCTCAAAATACTGCTACGCTGACTCGAATTAACGACAATAGTATGGTCTGCTGGATTCTTTCTGATATTAGCTAAATTTGAACTGGTCTCAACCAAATCTATATCCTGACACATCGCATAGATGCCATTATCTACAGCCTGCAAGGCTAGAATCAAATTGCGACTGGTCTTCTCATCAATAACACTACTTGGGGTATCTTCACTCTCCAAGATAAACTCCATTGACTGCTCGGTACGATTATACTCCTCCTCAACATTAGATTGATATATATTCCAATCTACACGAATCTGCTCCTTATAAGCATAAGGTATAGCAACTACACAAGAAGCTTCACGTGGAATAGCATTATGAAGACCTCCAGCCTGGATATCAACCAAACGAAGATTAGTTTTCTCCTGTTGCATATACAGGAAGCGAGCAAGCAACTTATTAGCATTGGCACGCATCTTATTGATATCGTCACCAGAATGACCTCCAGTCAAACCTTTTATAGTTAAACGCACGAAGAACATACCCTCCTCTACAGGAACATCCTCGTAACGGAAAGTTGCAGCCGTTCGACAACCTCCAGCACAACTTACAAAAATATACCCCTCTTCTTCGTTATCCAGGTTAACCATCATACGACCTTGCAAGAAGTCTGCGGGCATTGCTTCAGCACCAGTCAAACCAGTCTCCTCATCACGAGTAAAAACACACTCTAAAGGACCATGCTTGATGTCGTTTGCGCGCAAAATTGCTATTTCCATAGCACAACCAATGCCATCGTCAGCGCCTAATGTAGTACCTTTGGCCTTCATCCATTCACCATCAACATAAGCCTGAATAGCATCTTTCTCGAAATCAAACTCCACATCGTTGTTCTTCTCACACACCATATCCATATGGCTCTGCAATACTACAATGGGTTTATTCTCCATGCCTGGAGTTGCAGGTTTGCGAATAACAACATTACCTATCTCGTCACGAACAGTTTCCAATCCAAGTTCACGGCCTACACCTAAAAGATAATCCATCATTTTATCTTCTTTTTTCGATGGACGAGGAACCTGATTTATTTCTCTAAAAGCCTCAAAAACTGAAGAAGGTTTTAAGTTTGTCATATGTTTATCAAAATTTATCATTAAAATATACCTATAATTGCTATTTAATTTTATTTGGAGGATACGCAAATATTCACTATCTTTGCCATCTGATTTTATAATATATCGTATGCAAATATACAAATAAATGTTGAAACTGCTACTCTTAACACTTGGAATTTGTTCAATTAGCATTTTACTTCTGTCCATACGCATTATTCTTCAAAAAAAAGGAAAATTTCGCAGCCTGCACATAGGACAAAGTCCAGAAATGAGAAAAAGAGGAATTCATTGCGTTCAAAGCATGGACAAAATGATGAGACGACAAAGTCCGCACAAAATCAAAGAACATTCATAAACAAATAACATCAAACAAATAACAATGAAAAAAATGCTCTTTTTAGCTATTACAATAGCTATTAGTTTTACATCATGCTGTAAAAACACACAGAAAGAAACAAACGAAACTGCACAGAACACAGAATCCGAATCTGTAGGTTTGCGCATTGCATACGTTGAATTTGATAGTTTACTAAACCAATATCAATTGTACAAAGACTACGAAGAAGTGCTAACACGAAAGGGCACAGATATCCAAAACACTTTGGCTCAAAAGCAACGCAAACTTGAATCAAGCGCAATTGCTCTTCAGCGCAAATATGAGAACAATGGTTTTCAGACTCGCGACGAACTTGAAAAAGCCCAAAAAGGACTACAACAACAAGAACTGGAACTTCAACAACTTGCAACAAAATTGCAAAACGAATTCAATGAAGAGCAATTACGCATTAACCAGGAAGCACGTGATAGCATTCAAAATTTCCTGAAGATATACAACCAGACAAAAAAGTATGATTATGTAATGATTAAGGCTGGCGACAACTTCCTTGTAGCAAATCCAAAATATAACATTACAAATGATATTGTTACAGGCCTAAACAAACGATATAACGCTAAAAAATAAGCTTTTAATTCATCATTTCTTGCATATATCATAAGAAAGCATTAACTTTGCAGCCGATTTATGCCGTAGAGGCTCGAAAAAGTGGGTCACGAGTTGACTCCGCCCCGCGGTCAAACCCGTTATAATTAATTAAACAAATGTACGCAATCGTAGAGATTAACGGTCAGCAGTTCAAAGCTGAAGCTGGTAAGAAGCTCTTCGTTCACCACATTGCTGGTGCAGAGGTTGGCCAGACTGCTGAGTTTGAGAAAGTGTTGTTGGTAGACAACAATGGTACTATCACCGTAGGTGCTCCCACCGTAGAGGGCGCTAAGGTAGTATGCGAAGTAGTTTCTCCCCTTGTAAAGGGCGACAAGGTTCTTGTTTTCCACAAGAAGCGTCGTAAGGGCTACCGCAAGCTGAACGGTCACCGTCAGCAGTTCACAGAGTTGACTATCAAGGAAGTTATTGCTTAATCACTAAAATCACAGGAGGAACACAGAAATGGCACATAAAAAAGGTGTTGGTAGTTCAAAGAACGGTCGTGAATCAGCTTCACAGAGACTCGGTATCAAAATCTTCGGTGGTGAGAAGTGCGTTGCCGGCAATGTAATCGTACGTCAGCGTGGCACACGCCACTATCCTGGTAAGAACGTAGGCATCGGCAAGGATGACACTCTGTTTGCATTGGCAGACGGTATCGTGACTTTCCGCAAGGGTCGTCTCAACCGCTCAACAGTAAGCGTTGAGCCCATCGCAGAAGCATAAGTTCTAATAAACACAAGAACAAGCTATATAAGGTTCAAGGTCAAGAGACTTTGAACCTTATTTTTTACAAAATCAAAATAAGAGATCTAAAAACTAAAAGTACAACATCGTAGCATTTTATGCTACAATAATTAATATGATATGAACTTAGATTACCTACTGTTCCTAATAAGACGAACATCAAATACTTACAAAAGTAATAACTGGCAAATATGCAATGAACAACAAAAAGGGAAATAGATTCAATCAATTTGATTTTATAATATAATTAAAAATACCATGAACAAGACAACCCAAATATTCAAAAGAACAAAAACAAAGAATACATTACTATATTTTGAGCAAGACATTATAGTGATTGAAAGAAACTAATACTACGAAGCAAACACCAGCACCAACAAAAGTCAACGAAGAAACTGTTAGGCATTTTACTTTTTAAAAGAAAAAGAGCATTTTTTCTTTGATAAACTTGCAACATTCAAAAAAAAGATATACCTTTGCACCGCAATTCAGAGGAAATGCAATCCCATAGGGATGATTCAAATCACAAAGCGCAAAATACTAAATGCGGAAATAGCTCAGTTGGTAGAGCACAACCTTGCCAAGGTTGGGGTCGCGAGTTCGAGCCTCGTTTTCCGCTCAAAGCAGCCCAAGTGGCGGAATTGGTAGACGCGCACGTTTCAGGTGCGTGTGTCGAGAGGCGTGCAGGTTCGACTCCTGTCTTGGGCACCACAACTTTGTGATAAAGAAATGGAGAGGTGGCGGAATGGTAGACGCGCTGCTTTGAGGTGGCAGTGCCGCGAGGCGTGGGAGTTCGAGTCTCCTCCTCTTCACTTTCAATTGCGGAAATAGCTCAGTTGGTAGAGCACAACCTTGCCAAGGTTGGGGTCGCGAGTTCGAGCCTCGTTTTCCGCTCAAAAGAAAAACCGAAGGAATTAGAATCCTTCGGTTTTTTGTTTTATTTTACTATCCAGAAAAACAAATGAATTTGCTCATAGTTATATGGTTTTAGCAATGACATTTACAAAAAGAAGGGTTGATACTCGAGTATCAACCCTATATTTTAATTTCGCAAAAATTACAAACAATCATTTATTACGCGAAAATACAACCTGCATCCGTTATCTCATATTACATAAACCTTAACTAATCCATTCTATCACGATAATCCTCATACACATATTCACGTAAGATTTCGTGCACACCATTTTCTCGTAATATCGTCAAAGAAGGATGATGAATTCCGTTAAACATACAAGTCTTGACCGTTGTATAATGTATCATATCCTCAAAGATTATCTTCTCACCTATCTGTAATTGATGATCAAAACGCCATGAACTCATAAAATCTCCACTTAGACAAGAGTTTGAACCTAAACGATACACATAACCTTCATTATCGTCTTTTGAAGTGATATTACCCTCAGGATCCTCAATCGTTTCAGCCCCTCGCACCGCAGGCCAATATGGCATTTCGAGGCAATCAGGCATATGACAAGTAAAAGATACATCTAAGATTGCAGTACGTATATCATGATTGTCAACAATATCTACAACAGAAGCCACTAATGGACCTGTTTGCCAAGCAAATGCGGATCCTGGTTCTAAAATTATTTTCAATTGAGGATAACGATATCTAAGATCCTTTATCGTATCTATCAGCAAAGAAACATTATAACCTTTACGGGTCATAAGATGTCCTCCACCAAGATTAAGCCACTTGATTTGGCTAAACCATTGCCCAAATTTTGCCTCAATATATTTTAGATTATCAACCAAATCCTCTGCACTACTCTCACAATGACAATGACAATGGAACCCCTCAATACCTTCGGGTAGTTGTAGTGGTAACTGTGAAGAGATTATACCAAAGCGAGAACCAGGAGCTGTTGGATTATAAAGGTCTGTTTCTATATGCGAATGCTCTGGATTGATACGTATTCCACAACAGACACTAGAGTCTATCCCACGTTCAAGATTCCACTTTTTTACAAAGGGATAAAAACGCTGATACTGCGACAAACTATTAAAAGTGACATGAGAAGAAAAACGTAAAATGTCTTCAAATGTTTCTTCAGTATACGCAGGACTATAAGTATGAGCAGAGCTTCCAAACTCTTCAAAAGCAAGACGAGCCTCATATGGACTACTGGCAGTCGTATGATTGATATACTCACGAAATATAGGAAATGTCTTCCATAGAGCAAAAGCCTTGAATGCCAATATAATTTCACATCCACTCTGTTCCGCAACGTCTTTAATAAGAGAAAGGTTGCGTCTTAGCAACCTTTCTTCAATCATATAATAAGGTGTGTTCACCAAACTATCTTTTTTTAAATTAATCATATACCCATTTTATGTTGTCTAACCATAAAGTTGTACCAATTGTACCAATATAGGCACCACCACAACTGCTATCAAATTTTACAATAGCATGAGTGGGGTTCAAAGACTTATCTGCCCATGCATTCTCATTAATTGGAACAACCTTACCTTTACTATTCCTTGCATACAATGACTTGGCCCCATTTAGAAGCCCCATACGACTTTCATAGAATGATGCAGATGTTATATCACCGTAATGTATCTCGAAAGTCTGACCTATGCGCCAACCATTAGTACTCTTTGGGAAGTTATAAATCAAGGTTCCTACTCTTTTAGCTACAATATTGCCATCAGCATCCTCCGTACGATGTTGCAAATAAACAACCATTTCTGGCATATCTTTACCTGGAACTGTCGTAACCTTTGAGAAACCTGATTGTCTAATGCGATTAGGTTCTCCAGTGAGATGTACTTTATAATCAAATTTTATTGCCTTAGGTTTCTTATTAAAAGGAACACCTAAGTCCATTTTTGACATAGGATTATCCGTATCAGTAATAGGTTCTATCATCTCACCTGTGAAGATAGCCCCAGAAGCCAACACACTTATATTTATTAAGCCTAAAACCTTTACATTTTCTATATGGGTCTGTAACTTAACACAATAACCATTGTCATGAACATCTCTCCAAACACTGATATTAGTTTTATTTATACCACTAACTCGGGCATAAATATTACTTGTAGCCCATGGAGATCCCCCCTGATTACAATATGGGGTATTTTGTTTCTTGTTGTCTTTATTCCAATGAGCAGACGGAGCTATTTCATATAAAGTCTTAGTTTCTCCACCAATTACTCCACTTTCTTTGATGTCTCGTTTCATCCATTGCTCAAAATCCGCAAACTTTATTAGCTCCTCTCTTTGTGCAAAACAAGCAAGAACAACAGAAAAATTAACAAATAGTATTAATAGCCGTCTTCTCATAACAATAATTTTGAAAGATGAACTTATTGGATTAGTTATTTGGTAGATTATTTACTAGAAAGCTTCACCTATATTGAAGATGATACTGTTTCCGGTTTTAGTGAATCCCCAATCAACACGCACATTAACACGAGGTTTGAATTCCCATCTAAGACCAAAACCATATGTTGGCAAAGTCTGCTTCATATAGATGCTATTAAAGTCGTGGAAAACATTAATTGCACCAACCCATGCAACAACTCCGAATCTCCAAATTAAACGTTGGCGAAGTTCAAGTTGGGTTTCCATTACGTTATTGTCACGATATTGTCCATAGAAATATCCACGTCCCATGCCTTGATTACCAGTACTTGCCAAACGAATCCAGGGTATAACATCGTTACCATAGTTGAAACGTCCATGTGCCTGAAATGCTAGAGTACACTTTTTCCATAATGGAGTATAAAACTGGTATTTTACATCAGTAGTAAAAAATCCATAATCATTAACACCTGGCATAAAGCCTAACTGCTGAAGATTGAAATAGTGTCCCTTGTAGGCATTAGTGACAAAGTCACGAGAGTCATACGTAAAAGTAACACCCAAGCCAAGAGCAACCTGCGTTTTATCCTGATATCGTCCACTTCCGTCAGGAAAACGTAAAAGATAGTTCATCAAATCACCATACTCCTTCACTCCCTGTTCTATTTCTGTTCTCTTGTAATCTGGAAGATTGGCAGGTATGATATCATTCGTTTTATACATGTAGGAATAAAGAAAATCCAGTTTGGGGCCGAAATAGAGATTCTTGGCCAAACGCCAGGTGTAGTCACCTTCCAATTTAAGCAAGAGCTGTTTACTCTCTACCATGACATTATTCTCATAGTTATCTAGAGATGTTTCTGTTCCTATACCCCAAAATGCAGAAGGATAGTGCGTAAAACTAAATTCATAATTAAAACGCTGCTTGTCCCCTTTTAAATAATTATGTCCTTCCACACCAATTGCAACGATACCCTTAACACTTGCCTGAAAGAAACCATTTACCACGCTTTTCTTCAATGTTGGATCATTTCTATCAAAAGTATATAGAGCACTATAACCACCACCAATGGCAAAACCAGTATTGATATTATATGCAGGACCAAATACAAAACCGCCATCATAAGTTACATCACTGCGCAACTTATTCGAATTAGCCAAATAATTATAAACCCAATATAATGGTTTTAATGCCTTATTATCGGTAATCTTATATTTTCTTGTATCACCCGTAATTGAATCAACTACGATGCTATCACGAGTTTCTGTCAATGATGATGCAGAAGCAGAAAAAGAAACACTGCAAATCGCAATAAAAAAACAAATAAATAGAAAATGGTGTTTACAAAAATTCTTCATTTGGAGTGTTTTTAACATTCTTTGTTATAATTCGGTTACAAAGTTAAAAAAAAAACCTCTAAGATTTGTAACAATCTTATTTAAATACTAATTTTGTGGATATTTTGAATAAGAATAAGCAATTAAAATGCATAAATGCATAGCATATGGCAGAAAATAATAGTTCAGACTTAAGACTTTTGAGCTTGTTGGCGCAAAACTTTCCCAATGTAGAATCGGCATGCACAGAAATCATTAACCTTGAAGCAATTCTTAATTTACCCAAGGGTACAGAACACTTTATGGCAGACATCCATGGTGAACACGAAGCCTTTGAACACATACTAAGAAACGCATCCGGAAACATAAAGCGAAAGGTAAAAGAAATATATCAAAACGAACTAAGCAAAGAAGAAATACGAGAGCTTTGCACACTAATATATTATCCTGAGGAAAAATTAGAACTTTTAGAAGCACAAGATGAAGGTGTTTCTACAGAATTCTATAGCGAAACACTAAAACGTCTGATTCGCGTTTGCCAAAGCATATGTAGCAAATACACACGAAGTAAGGTTCGAAAAGCCCTACCAAAACAATTTGCTTATATAATAGAAGAACTGATGCATGAAAGTGCAGAGGATAACAATAAAGACGCCTATTTTAAATGCATTATTGACAGTATCATACAGACTGGGCAAGCTGGAAATTTCATCACAGCCATATGCCAAGTAATACAACGACTGGCTATAGACCAATTGCATATTCTTGGAGATATTTGGGATAGAGGACCTGGAGCACATATTATTATGGATGCGCTCATGAATTATCACAATTTTGATTTCACATGGGGTAATCATGATGCGTTATGGATGGGAGCTGCAGCTGGCAATGACTGCTGTATATGCACAGTATTGAGATTCTGCCTACGTTTTGGAAATATGGCCACATTAGAAGATGGATATGGTATAAATATGCTTCCATTGGCCACTTTTGCTTTAGAAGCATATAAAGATGACCCATGCACAATATTCTTACCAAGCAACAGATATGGCAAATTAAGCGAACGCCAACGCGAGCTCATCGGAAAGATGCACAAAGCTATAACAATTATTCAATTCAAGGTAGAACAACAGACCATCAATGCCCACCGCGAATGGAACATTTCTCGTGAAGGAACATTGGAACATATCAATCCAGAAAGAGGCACTTTCTCAATCAATGGTCAGGAATATCCCTTGAAGGATACCCTCTTCCCCACCGTAGATTGGTCCGACCCATATAAACTGACACCAGAGGAACAGGACATGCTGCATAAACTGAATCACTCCTTCCGAGTTTCAGACAAACTCCAGAAACACATCAAGTGCATTTTATCACACGGTAGCATGTACAACATCTGCAACGGCAATCTTTTATTCCATGCGTCAGTCCCCCTAAACGAGGACGGGACTCTTAAAGAGGTGGAGTTAATGGGGAAAAAGAGTTCGGGACGTGAACTAATGGATCGTATTGGTATGGTTGTTCGCGCCGCATTCAATAGAGATACTCCCACAGAAGAAAAAAACGCTGCAAGAGATTATTTGATGTATCTTTGGTGTGGACCAGAATCTCCTTTATTTGACAAAAAAAGAATGATTACCTTTGAACGTTACTTTATCGCAGATAAGTCCCTTATACACGAAGAGAAGGGAGCATATTTCCGCTTAAGAAACGATCCCAAGGTTTGTGATTATATCCTAGACAGTTTTGATGTAAAAGGCAAACATCGACATATAATCAACGGACATGTACCGGTACATGTTGCTGAAGGAGAGAGTCCTATTAAAGCGGAAGGACGCTTAATGGTAATTGATGGTGGTTTTTCTCAACACTACCACTCAACAACTGGCATTGCTGGTTATACATTAGTATATCATAGTAGAGGTTTTGAGCTTATTCAGCATGAACCATTCACCAATAGAAAGGATGCCATACTAAATGGAACGGACACCCACTCAAGCAAACAACTTGTAGAAATGACTGGGCATCGTTTACGTGTGAGGGACACTGATCTCGGATTAAAAATCCAAACCCGCATAGCAGATTTGCGCGAATTGGTGAATGCATATAAATGCGGTTATTTGAAAGAGCGAAAATAATTTGTTTTAAATCCAAACACATATCATTGTGCGAAATATTACTGGAGCGGAATATGCCGCAAGCAAATACATAGAGATTCCTGTCAGAGAAGAGCAGATTTTAATTGATTTTCTTTTAAAGCAAATGGGAATCTCACGTAATCGAGCCAAGGACCTTCTTGCGGGAAAAGCAATCTCGGTTAATCGAAAACAAGTATCTCGACATGACACTCAACTGCATGTCGGAGAAGTTGTTAGAATTTCCCGTCATCGCCAAAACACCATGCTCCTCAATAAATATGTCAAAATTATTTATGAGGACAAAGATTTAGTTGTTATCGAAAAAAGTGAGGGTATTTTATCAATGGCATCAACACCGAAACAATATTGTGTAAAGAAGGTGTTAGATGAATATTTTGAAAAAAGGCATTTTAAATGCACGGCACATGTCGTTCACCGACTAGACAGAGAAACCAGTGGTTTGATGATATATGCCAAAAACATTGAAACAGCAAGACTTCTTGAAGAAAATTGGCACGAAATGGTATATGACCGTAGATACATCGCTTTATTGTGCGGAGAGATGAAACAAGATGGAGGAACCGCTCAATCATGGTTAAAAGAAAGCAAGTCCTTCATCACCTATTCGTCACCCACGGAAAATGGAGGCAAATTGGCTATCACTCACTATCATTGTCTGAAAAGAAATGAAAATTTCTCTTTAGTTGAAATGAAATTGGAAACAGGAAGAAAAAATCAAATACGTGTACAAATGGCAGATTTAGGACATCCTGTTGCTGGAGATTTAAAATACGGAAATGGACGTAACCCAGTACACAGATTGGCCTTACATGCCTTTCGTCTAAACTTCATTCATCCCAAAACTAATGAAAAAATGGAGTTCGAAACTCCGATTCCACTTGATTTCGCTAAATTTTTCAATTAGATAAATAAAAACAGCTCAATGATTGAGCTGTTTTTATTTATCAGTTTTTATTATGAATACATCCTCATTGGTTCTTTTCATAAAATATCGTTCACGTGCTAAACGTTCAACTTGATCATGCTGCTTTAGACTATTCAGTTTTTGGGTGTCCTCTTCATATTTGGCCTTTAAGTCAGCTATCTCGCTCTTTAACTTCTCTATCTTTCTTTTTCTTTCCTGGCTATTCATGACACTGTTGTCATCAATAAAACCGACGACAAGTATTATCACAAATATAGTAATTATATATTTTGTGTATTTATTTCCTCTTATAGTATTAAATATATTTTTTACAACTTTCATTACTAAATGTATTTTTCGCAAAGGTAGCAAAAAACGACATAGAGTCACTGCTTTAAGCTTTTTTTTTTTTAAATTTGCATACATATTTTATAAATACACATCAATATGCAAGAATACATTGTTTCGGCACGAAAATATCGCCCAATAACTTTTAGTTCAGTGGTTGGACAAACCTCATTGACAACAACACTAAAAAATGCCATCGCAGCAGAGAAACTGGCACATGCATATCTCTTTTGTGGTCCCAGAGGTGTTGGCAAAACAACATGTGCACGTATTTTTGCTAAAACTATAAACTGCTTAACTCCGCAACAAGATGGAGAGAGTTGTGGAGTATGTGAAAGTTGCAAGGCCTTTGATGAGGGACGTTCTATGAATATCCACGAATTAGATGCAGCCTCTAACAATAGTGTTGAAGACATTCGTGAACTTATTAAACAAGTACAAATACCTCCACAAATCGGCAAGTATAAAGTATTCATCATTGATGAGGTTCATATGCTTTCGTCACAGGCTTTCAATGCATTTCTCAAAACATTGGAAGAACCACCATCATATGTAATATTTATTCTTGCCACAACAGAGAAGCACAAAATTCTCCCAACAATCCTTTCTCGTTGCCAAATTTACGATTTTTCGAGAATGAGCATCGAGAATACTATATCACATCTACGTAATGTAGCTCAAAGCGAAGGATACAATACAGAAGATGATGCTCTACAGCTTATCGCAGAAAAAGCCGATGGTGGCATGCGTGATGCACTAAGTATCTTTGACCAAATGGTATCATTTACAGGAGGAAATCTCACATATGAGAAGGTTTGTGCAAGTCTTAATGTACTTTCCACGGAATATTATTTCAAATTAACCAATTATTTCATTGATAATGATGTTCCGCAATGTATGATTCTCTTCAATGAAATTTTACACAAAGGATTTGATGGCAGTCATTTTATTTCAGGATTGGCAAACCATATGCGACAACTTTTAGTTGCCAAAGACAGCACAACGCTTACATTGCTTGAAGCTTCAGAAAAAACAAAAGTTAGATATCAGGAACAGGCCAGTAAATGCGACAGCAAATTTATATATAGAGCAATTAAATTATGCAATGATTGCGATCAAGCATACAGGCAAAGCAACAACAAACGTCTACAAGTCGAGATTTGCCTTATACAATGTGCACAATTGACATCGAATGATGATTCTGTTGGTTCGGGGCGATGCCCTAACAAGATTCTTAAACCCATATTTAAATTAGGGTCAAATGCTCAGCAGATGACTCAGGTTACAATTAGTAATACGGAGAGCAACAATTTTAAGCCCTCAACAAAGGAAACAGTAGCATCACTTGTAAAAAAGAACCACGAATTAAATTTAGATAAGCCAAATCCTACTCAACAAAATGCTGGTATAAAATTAAACAGTTTAGGTCCCAGTATAAAATCGTTCAATAATATAAATATCAGCGAAAACAATGCTGACAATACGAACAATCCATTAAGCAAGAATAAAAATTTTACAGAAGAAGACATTAGCAGACAGTGGCATTATTATATTGAACAAATGCCTACGGAAAGAAGAGCAATGTCCATGAGAATGAAATTCATGAGACCAAGACTCATAGATGATAACACATTTGAAATTGTCGCAACCAATAAACAGGTAGGCCAATATCTTCTCAATATGAAGGAATGCATATTAAGAGAAATAAGAGCAGGACTGGGAAATTTTACAATACAAATGATTGTTCGCGTAGCAGAGGTTCAAGAAGTGCAAGTAATTACAAATAAAACTGCATTACTTAAAACAATGACTGACAAGAATGAAAATATTCAACGTTTTGTTGATATTTTAAACCTTGAAATCTCATAGAAATATTTTTATATATTATGGCAAAATTATCTTCAGAATTAGAATGTTGTGTAAAAAGGTCTGTTGAACTTTTTATGGAAGGATATGGGTGTTGCCAAAGTGTGATAGCAGCGTTTTCTAATTTATATAACCTTGATCAAGATACAGCATTACGTATAGGAGCTGGTTTTGGCGGAGGAATTGGTAGACTAAGAATGGTTTGTGGAGCTGTATCTGGCATTGTTACACTTGCAGGATTGGAATATGGAGCAACAAACGGTGATGATAGCGATAAAAAAGCGCATTGCTATAAAGTTGTGCAGGACCTGATAAATTGCTTCAAAGAAAAAAACGGCAGCATTATATGTGCAGAACTATTGGCTCAAAGTAATTGCAAAATCATCTCCGACACACACATACCAGACAAACGAAACGAACAATATTATAGCACAAGACCATGTGCTCAAAAGGTAGAAGATGCTTCACGCATTTTTGCAGAATACATTATGAAAAATAGATAATATCATTTCTTGAAATTTAGAACATAAATAAAAAATCGAGTCTAATGTAGACTCGATTTTTTTAATAATTAATAATGGTAATTATATATTATTTTACAGTAATCAATAAAAGTCTCGATTTTTCGGGACTTTTTATTTTTCATTAGAAAATTCATAAATAATTCAAAAGATATTATTATATTTATATCATTAAAATGAAAACTTAAAAAGAATTGGTATGGACAAACTGACAAGAGAACAAGAGTATGTAATATGTAAACTTCTACATTATTCTAAAAGTGAAGAGTTTTCTCAATTCATTCTAAAGACTATTGGAGAACATAATTGGACAAGGAATATTTTAAGTGATACTGTAGAATTTCTAACTGAAGAACAAGAAGATTTATATGAATCTTTAGGTGGAGGTTATGATTCAGAAGAGATAGATGATTTTATATATAATGACAAAGTTAATCTTGAAATCTCAAGAAAATTGAGAGAACAAGGTGTAACCAAATATCTTTGTGAAAATGAAGAGTATTTAGATGAGATTCGTAACGGAAATATTATATATGAAGGTATTAACGTAGAAGAGATTAAAAATATGATTATGGAATAATGAAAGTCAAGTTTTCTCCTGATACTAGAGATGATTTTAGAAAATATAAAGACCATCTTCAAGAATTAAAGAAATCCAACTCTGATAAGTATCATCATGTAAAACCAGAAGATGAAAAGAAAAAGTTAAGAGATAATATTAGTAGTTCTATCGGTAAAAAAGATGACCATTCTGATTCCATTTTTCCAAAAGAGTTTAATTATAGTGCGGATAGTCATAATATGCATATTGACAAGAAGAGTCATCATGTAGTCTTTTATAAGGTAATTAAAACCAAGAAAGGAGAACCTTATGTTTCTATAGAAAAATGTATTCTTTATGTAGTTTGAAAGATTCTTCATAACCACCTCCTTTCTACTGCAGTCTTTAATATTTATATATGTTTATTTACAGTATTACAAAGGTAATAAAAAAGCCCTAGAGTTTTCTAGGACTTTAATTTTTTATGTACTTTTGTTATTTTTATAAGAAAAGAGTATTACTGTAAAGTAATATATAATTACCTTAATAATTATTTCTTGGATGGCATTAATTCCTCTAATTTATTAAGTAATTCTGGACCATGAAGATTTTTTGCAATAATTTTACCTGATTTATCAAAAATCACTATATAAGGAATGTACTGAACGCCATAAAGACTTGCAGAGAAACTACCTTGAGCATTCATATCAGTTAACTGAGGCCAGGTAATAGCCAAACGTGTTAGTGCATTTTTCCATGCTGTCTTATCCTTATCTAAACTGATTCCAACTATCTGCAAACCACGTCCTTTATATTTTTCGTATGCAGTTTTTACGTTAGGCATCTCGCGCATACATGGACCACACCAACTTGCCCAAAAATCGACTAAAACATAATCATACTTACCAACATAATCTGATAACTTAACACTATCTCCTTGGATAGTTACAAAAGTTGCATCTTTAAAATCTGAATGCAAAACCTTTTGCTTATCATTAACTTTTACATCATTAATAATGTTACCTCCAGCATAGGCCAATAACGTGCCCATGAACATTAGAATTATTAAATATAAATTTCTTTTCATATTAATTAAGTATGGTTATTCTTTTGATTTCTTAATAATATCGAATACTTCTTCTTTAAGCATTGGTATATCTATAAAACTATCCTTATCACGTCTAACGTAGTGGGTTTTAATCACATTATGACTTTTTCCTAAAGCCTTACCCATATCAATATATTCCTCATTATCTTTTGTCTCCTCATCAATTAAAAATATCCAGCAATCATCATCCTCATAAGCCACGGTATATTTCACGGTATAACATGCGCTGGCGACAATTGCATATTTGACAGATGGGTGTAACGGATCTGTATTTGAGATTCTTAACAAACAAGCCTGAGGTAACTTGCCCATATTAAGTAGCAAATAATTATGTGCAGGTATATACCATACAAGTCCACGATTCAAATCATTTACGACAACTTCCTGATCACTATTATTTTCGACCATATACTCAGTTGCATAATTCATCTCGTATTTTTCTGTTTCAGAAGATAAATTATTTATATGTAGAGCATTCGGCATAACACCAGGAATCATTTTCATGGGCATCATTGCATCTGTATTAGCCCCCCCCTGATGCAAAATTGCTCTTATACCTCTTTTTAAAGAGACTATTCTATGCCATGGAGCCAAACGCATAAGACTCTTTTCTGTCACTGTACTTCTCCAATCCTCATGTCGAACTCGAACAATTATAGTGCCATCTGGAGAATATGATTCTTGTAAAAGAGTATTGTTTTCTTCATAAACAGAATCATTTCCTTGTATCCAATATACAAAAGACTTATAAGATGGAATCCTTTCTGTTTTTGCGTAAAGTGATAATGCCAAAAACAATAATGGTAAAAATAATATTTTTTTCATATTAAATTATTGATATTTCAAGATGTAAAGATAAATCATAAAGATGAATTAGACAAGATTTTTTATTTTTTTTGTTTATAATATAGTTTTATTTATTTACTCATAATATTTCTATATGCTTAATTTGATATTTTTGCAACACAACATATCAATTATAATATGAGGATTAACTCTATTTTGTGTATTATATTTTTAGTTTGCATTTCACCATTGTGTCATGCACAAAAGATTAATATCTCTGGACAAGTTTCTAACAATGGTCAAGGTATAATCAATGCACAAGTCGTTGAAATAGACCAGAACCTTCGTATCCTGAATCAAACCAATACAGATGATCAGGGCTTTTTTAACCTAAAAGTCAGTGGAGAAAATACTTCCATTAGGGTAAGTGCTGAAGGAATGAAAAAATACGTTTGCAAAATTGGAATAACTCGCAAATGGAACATCATTTTAGAAAAAGATAGTAGCACTAATGTTATTTACACATATAAGAAAAAAATAGAAACATCTAAACTTTTAGTTGGTCACCTAAATGGACGAATAGTACCCCAAATAGTATGGATTGAACAATTATCCGACACTACATATGCTCTCATTATACCTGTTAGAGTTTATAACGGAGTAGAACAATACCCAAAAGGCAGAATGCTTTGTATTCAAAATTTTAAAGGGCATATACTTATCAAAACCGAAAACATTGAAACGGCAGTCCCTTACGAAGGTCGTCCCAAGACATACGATCCACACGTCAGGACTACATCTAACTATTCAATGGACAATGAAACTTCTTTTACAAGCAACAGTAATGATTATTTCTGCTATCCTCGATTCATACTCAGCAGAAATGATTTAGAAATTTTAATAAACAAGAATAAAGAAATATCCATTTTTGCTGTAGACACTTCCCGAGGAGATAACTTTTGGAAATTTTATACCGGAAGGAATTTTGCTAAGGAACTTCAGAAGATACTCAAGAAGTTGAGTAAATGAATATATTGTTTTCTTTTACCTCCATTCACTGAGTTTATACGAAGCCTCTATCTTATTCTCTATCTCATCAGGCAAATTAGCAAAAAAATCAAGTGAGGTAATTCTCTCCACATCATCAACAGAATTGACATACTTATCGCGCTTGTTATTTCCTGATTCGTTTTTGTATATAAAACCAATTGCGCGAGGTTTCCCGCTATTTAAACCGGTCAGCACAACCTTGAAAAAGGCATCGGGAACCCTAATCATAAATTTCCTGCCAATAAATCCATATTTAGGTTTGTTATACAGAATTGGACCACAAGCTATATAGACAGGTTCCTTTGTTGCCCATCTGCGACAATCCTCTTCGAGTTCTTTCCAGTCGCCACGATTCAGATTGTTATTCTGAGGACAAATATTGGTCATGTAGAAACTCTCGTCCATAGCACGCCAATGATACTTATTGTCGCCGGCCGGACACATATGTCCCCTATCCCATCCACTACCTTTATACTCGTCTGTTGTAACAGCCTGATGCTTAGGTAACTTGGGATTAGGAAGGAATTTATTATTTCTGCTTTCGCGTTCCACCAGTTTCTCGGAATTCAATTCCCATGCCACCCAGTTAGGGATACAAAGTTTGGTGTTGTATGACACCGTATAGCCATATTGCTCCAAACGTATCTCATTCTGTTGCTTCTTCCATACTGGGATTTCGTAGCGTTTCTTTTCTGCCTTTGTGACCTCGGTCACACTACAAGTTTCTGATTCAAGCGTAATTTCACCCTCTTGCATAAAGTTCATGCATAAGAAAACGGCCAAAGATAAGATTATGGTAAAAATGAACTTATTCATACAACATATCAATGATGATGACAACAAGATTTATTCTTTCTCAATCCGATTTTGGGTAAAACAAGCGCATTGACTACAAGAATAGCCAACACTGCAGTGCAAATCCATTGGAATAGTGACGGACCATGCTCGCAACAAGTTTCGGCAACGCGCAGGTGGTGAAGAAAGTCCACCATACCAGAGAACTGCATCCAGTCAACAAGGCAACCGAAAGCAATCGTTCCAACCACTATGGAAATTATATAGAAAAACATAGAGCGAGTTCCCAGGAAGCTACGCAAAACCACCAGAGAAGCAAAGTTGCATGCAGGACCGGCAATCAGCAGAACCAAAGCTGCACCTGGGGTTAGTCCTTTCATAAGCAGCGCCAGTGCAATGGGTATACTTCCTGTGGCACAAAGGTACATAGGTATGGTAATACACAACACCAAGAGCATGCTGGCAAAAGTATTGTCCTTGAAAATAGCAAAATATTCAGTTGGTATCAAGGTCGTAATTGTACCAGCAATCAGCAAACCCACAATCAACCACTTACCGATATCCTCTATCATATCAACAAAGGAATATTTCAGGGTGCCAATACATTTTGTCCAAAAACCGTCAAGTATTGAAACTGAAGAATTAGACGAGTGTTGATGTGAATGGCAAGAACAAGCGTGAACCTCTTCCTTGTCATGACAACAGCATCTCATTGGTTTATCTTCATCCTCGTCCATATCAACAATATCAACCATCGCTCCGCCAAACACGGCAATCAGAAGTGCTGCAATAGGACGGACTATAGCAAACGGTAAACCCATAAGAGAGAAGGTGGCGATGATGGAATCTACACCAGTCTGAGGTGTCGCTATGAGGAAAGATGTCACTGCTCCCTTGGATGCACCTTCTTTACGCAGGGACATAGCAGTCGGTATAACTCCACACGAGCATAAAGGCAAGGGTATACCGAAAAGCGCCGCATAAAGCACACTGCTAAAGGATTTACGCGACAGAAATTTCTGATAGAATCGTGCTGGTACAAAGGTGTGCATGACACCAGCCAAAAGAAAGCCCAACAAAAGATAGGGCGACATTTCATTTATCAAGGTTATTATATCATGCATAACTCAAAATCAAATTCAAATTCAGTTTTGAAGATAATTCCTCAAACCACAGACACTTACAACTAAGTTACATACTAAATATCCGTTACTCATAATAATTCGTGTGATTGGAAGTTATATTCTTCCCTTCACTAAATAGTTTTCAAGGAACACTTGGGACATATTCCCTTAACCACAAGTTCGGTGTCCTCTGCCACAAATCCTTCCGGCAAGGTTATATGTGGTATGGGAACCTCTTCCAAACAAAGCGTGCGCTGACAACGAATACAGGTGAAATGAACATGGCGATGGTGATGCCCGCTATCGGCACATGTGCAGAGGCAATATTTCTGCATGCCTGTACCATCGTCAATAGTATGCAAGAGTCCCTTCTCGGCAAAGAGTGTAAGAGAGCGGAATACTGATGAGTTGTCTGCTGTGGGTATTTCATGCAACACATCCTGTAGAGAGAATGCACCGCCGTGCATCTTTTCGCGTATCACCCTGAGAACAAGCAATCGCACCGCCGTGATGCGTATTCCCACCTCGGAGAGAAGGTCCTCATATGTATTTGAAACGGACATAAATGGTTTGTTCTATGTTTAACAATAATCATGGATATGAGTATCTCGAACGAGACTTCCCAGTACCGACTCAGTACCGATGCTTCGGTACTATAGTACCAATACTGTGGTACTGGAGTACTAATAGCAGAAAACTGCAGTACCACAGTATTGGTACTGACACCGCAACGGAATGGATATGCTACGAGAACTATACCTCGAAGTAGTTTTCCAGTTCTGTGGCGGCCTGTCGGTCTGTATTATCTATATCTCGGATTATAACGCCATGCTCCAGCAATGCTATGCGTGGACAAATGTCCACGGTGTGCTGAAGGTTATGGCTCGATACAAGAATGGTGGCACCAGTCTTCTTGTTGTAATCAACCAAAAGACGTTTGATAGCACTTTGGCTTGAGGGATCAAGGAAATTGAATGGTTCGTCCAGAATGAGCACCTTGGGTTGGAGCAGCATGGCGGCAACAATACCCACCTTCTGCTTGTTGCCGGCAGAGAGGTTGCGGATAAGTTTCTTCTGTCCTACCACTTCGCCAGCCATGAACTGTTCAAAGTCCTGTAGGAAAGCATCCACGTCTTCCTGCTTGCGACCCGATATGCGTCCGATGAACTGAAAATACTCGTCGGGGGTGAGATAGTCAATCAAGAAGGACTCATCAACAAAGGCACCTGTCCAGTCTTTCCAATCCTCGGTCTGTGCTACATCTACACTACCCTTGACAATACCCTGATTCTGTTCCTCCACAGAGGGATGCATGAGCACACGTCCACCATCGGCCTTGACAAGGTCAAGCATCAAACGGAAGAGCGTACTTTTACCTGCGCCGTTGTTACCCACAAGGCCCAGCATCTCACCGTCCTTGATCTCGTATTGTTCTATATCCACGGCAATCTTCTCGCCAAAGGATTTCTTCAGGTTCTCTATCTGTATCTTCATAGTAGTATCGTGATTTTTATCAGGAATTTCTGCTTGCACGGAAGCCGTCCATGTTGGCATATCGGCGTGCCATGAATCTCTCGTATATATTGCGCAGCCACAAGCGGTGCGTAGCGATGCCAATGCAACCCACAACTATCAATGCAACATATCCCCACACATCGCCCAGCAGGAGCACCAGCAACTTTTCCAAGGCTATGGGCAGGAACAGGGCAACGAAACTGACTATCTGCTGCATCGTATTGCCCTGCTTGCCGGTGAGTTTCTGGTTCAGAGGCAAGGTGTTGTTGTTGTAAACCGCCATCTGGAATATCATGGGGTACATGACACCAGCCGTCATGAACATATAGCCGAGGTTCATCCACAGGGAACTTCTGCCAGTAACTATCAGAGGCATAACAATGAGGAAGGGGAATATGAGCAGGGCGGTGTTGAAGTAGTACTTGGCACGCAACAGAGCATAGATGCTCTCTCTTCTAGCCATGAGGCCGTCTATGTAGTTGCCCTCGTAGCACATGATGGTGATGAGGGTCATCATGCCCAGTATGATGTAGTCGTACATGCACACGAAGGACGACATGAAGGCTCCGCTATACACATCGCTGAAATACTGCACCACGGAGAAGAACACTATCAAGGCTATGCCCACAAGGAACTGCATGCGCACCTGGTTGTTGCGCATTCTCAGCTTCACCTCCATCTTCAGGTACTCGCCCAGTGCGCCCCAGCGGTTCAGGTAGTTCATCTGTGTGGTGCTCTTCAGTTCCACCTCCTCCTTCTTTGCCACCTCGTTGCAGACCATGCGCATCTGCAGGGCATAGTTTGCCCAGTAGAACAGGGCAATGAGAGCGGCCGCACCTATTATATATATAAGGTTGCCCTTGGCATACTCGTACATGAGCATGGTGCAGGGAATGTCCAGAGGGTTCTTGTCGGGCACGAGCATCAGCGCCACTATGCCTCCGTGCACGGCCAGGGGCAGCAGCAGCCACAGGAAACTCTTCATGCACAGGGCACGGCATAGCAGGTAGCACAGCCCATTGGCCACACAAAGCAGCCACCAGCCAAGCATCCACGAGAGGAATCCTCCCCACCCCATCAGGGGCAGAACGCAGATGGCGCCAAAGGGCACAAGCATGAATCCCCAGAACAGGTTGCCGGTGCTGAAGGCGGTGCGAAGCAGGTACATGTTCATCAGGAACGTCCTTCGCACGGGCAAGAGGCTGTACTGGCGCACCTGCTGGGCAGGAGTCTCCTGCACGATAAAGCGTATCCAAAAGTCCACCAGAAGCAGCCACGGCAAGGCTCCATCAAGAACATGGAAAGCAGCCACACCGGGATACATGCCACTGAAGCCCATGGGCAGCATCGCTCCCATAAGCAGCAGGATGGCGGCATAGTAGAGAACCATGAACCACATCAGAATCTTCATGAAGCGGTTCTTCTCGAACATGGGGTGCCGCTTGTCCTTCAGTTCCTGCTGCTCTGTGAGTAAACGGTAAAGACGGTATTTGTTCATATTGGAAACAAGATGTCCCTAAGACCTCAAAAACTGTTCAAGGGCATTAGGGACATCAGAGTGTTTGATATTTTTACTTTACAATCATCTCAAATGGCATGCGTGCCTGGATGCGGTCGGCATTCTTCACACCCTTCATGAGAGAGTACACGGCATAGCCCTCGCCCAGGAGTTCCTGCATCTCGGCATCCAGATAGCCCGACTTCTTTACTTTGAGCAACTTCTCGAATGGATTGTCGGGAGCGGGATAGCCAACGGCACGGTACTTCTCCACCTTGGCTAGTTCTGCGGCATGTGCCACGGCATCGTCCAGGTTGCCAAGTTCGTCAACAAGACCTATCTTCAGGCCCTGCTCGCCTGTCCACACACGGCCTTCGGCAATCATCTTCACGCTGTCCTGAGCCATGCCACGGCCGTCAGCCACACGCTTGGTGAAGGTCTCGTAGCCGCGGTTTATCATCTTCTGCAACTGTGCGCTCTCGGCAGCATTGAAGGGGCGTCCCATGGAGCCTATGTCGGACATCTCGTTGGTCTTCACCACGTCAAACTTCAGGCCTATCTTCTCGGTCAGGAGTTCGCTTGCATCGGGTATCATGCCGAAGATGCCAATGGAACCGGTCAGTGTAGTAGGCTCGGCAAAGATGCGGTTGGCGGCACAACTGATGTAGTATCCGCCGCTGGCTGCCATGCCGCCCATGCTCACCACCACGGGCTTCTTCTCCTTCAGCAGGCACACCTCGCGCCAGATCTGCTCGCTGGCAAAGGCACTGCCGCCGGGACTGTTCACACGGATTACCACGGCCTTCACGTCGTCATCCTCGCGAAGCTTCTGAAGGTCCTTTATCATCTTCTCGCCCACAATCTGGTGCTCCTGGTCCATTGACAGGGCTGTGCTCTGACTCTGCACTATCTCGCCGTAGGCATAGTAGACGGCAACCTCCTCGTCCACCTTCTCGTCCAGTGTCTCGCTCTTGGCAACATCTGCCACGGTGGTGAACACCAGGTCGTCGTCCTTGTCCTCATAGCCGCACTTCTCGCGCAGGATGGCCTTCACCTCGTCCATGTAGCAGAGCTTGTCCACCATACCGCCGTTCAGGGCCATAGCGGCATCGGAAATCATGGTCAGAGAATCGGCCAGCGAGTTCAGTTTGCTAACCTCCATATTGCGGCTCTCGGCCACATCCTTCAGCATGTTTGTCCAGATGCTGAACAGGTAGGAAGTAACCTGCTCGCGGTTGGCAGGAGACATCTCGGAGCAGATGAAGGGCTCCACGGCGCTCTTGTATGTGCCCACCTTGAACACCTGCATCTTCACGCCCACCTTCTCCATCACGTCCTTGTAGAACATGATCTGCGTTGCCATACCGCTGAAGTCCACATTGCCCTCGGGGTTGAGCAGGACGGAGTCGGCCACGGAAGACAGGTAGTATGCCGTCTTGCCATAGGAGTCGCCATAGGCAACAACCCACTTGCCGCTCTTCTTGAACTCCACCAGAGCCTGGCGCAATTCCTGTGCCATGCCGGGGTTGGCGGCCATAGCGCCACCTTCCAGATAGACACCCACTACATTATCGTTCTTTGCCGCCTTATCCAAAGCCAGCAGGGCATCCTCCAGCGAAATGCTTGCAGAAACCTCGCCCATCAGTGAGGCAAAGGGATTTTCTTCGCTTCGCTCAACCAGTTCGCCACTAAGGTTAATACGTAGGATACTCTTCTCCTGGATAGGAGCGCTCATACCCTCGGTGGCAATCATTCCTGCCAGGGAGATGATGCTGATGATTGTGAACAACGTCATGGTCAGGAATATACCCACCACGGTTGCCAATGTGTACTTGATAAAACTTTTCATTTTGTGTATTGATGTTTTGTTTGTTTTCCTTTACTGTGCATTAGACGCACATTCAACACACAAAATTACATCTTTTTGACGAAATTCCGCACACTTGCAAGCAAAAAATCATTTTTCCGCATCATTTCGTCAAGCCAGGCAAGAGAGAGAGGTGCTCATCAGACCCTCCTCCAGTGGGGCGTTCCGTTTTGGAACATCCTGCACAAAGGCGGGACTCACGCCTCAGACCAACGGACGATATGCCCCTGCAAATAGGTCATCTCCCTCTAATGCTGTGCGACCTGTTTCGCTTGTAAACCTAAAGTTCCGCTCATTCTTCAGGAAAAAGCAACAGTTCGCTCTACGGCTCCTCCACCCTGTGCACCAAGTGGATTTTGGGGAGACAAGCAATTGTATCAGCAAGTCAAAGAACGCTATTCAAAGGAGGGGGCCCTGCCTTAGGGCGTCATCTGCTCCCCCGCAACGAATACGATGCAAAGATACTACATCCATCTTGCGCAAAGCGAGTTAGAGCGACTTAGAGCGAGATAGAGCGAAATAATCTATGAGCGGTCAACCTCTCCAGTGAAAGTAGTCAACTATACTCAGACGAGAGAGTCAACCTTTTCAGCAAAAGACACACGGCGTTACAGCGTGACAGCGTTACAGCGTGACAGTTATAAAATGGGCTATTTATCTGCTGAGACTGAAAAAACATGAAAAATAGATTTTATTATATTATAATAAACTTTCTCATTAGGGTTTCAGGCATAGCGGTAATTTTAACTGTAACGCTGTAACGCTGTAACGCCGTAACACAGAAATGTAAAGATAATTCAACCTCAACTAATATTTAACGAGAAGTGAGCAGCGGTTAGCAGAATTTACACCAACGCTCACATTAGCCCGATACAATGCACCCGACCTATATTGCTATTCCATTGTTACACAGCGTCTTATATTGCATTTTCATGCACCTTCTGTATGCAAATTTGGTTTCATAGGGGACTTCTTTACGTACCGTTGCACTATCAGCAAGGAACTGACATATTGTCAGGTCTTCAGCAATACATGTTCAGGGCATAGTCCACACGAGGAATAAGCCTGGATAAAACGAGGATTTCCGCCCTGCACTGACACTGAACATGTGTAAAGAATTTTCATAAGACGGTTAGTCATAGCCACCTACATCCCCCACCCTTTGCATTGAATTTTGCAAGAGAGAACGAGGAAAATGAGCACAAAAAACACCCACAGGGCATACCTATGAGTGTTTTGATGTGGTAAGCGCTAATGACCGATTTGGATTAAAAACGGGGTAACGGACAAGCGCTATCTGCCGGAATACATGCTTTCGTAGTATTTTTCGTACTCGCCGGAGGTGATGTTGTCCATCCATTCCTGGTTGTCGAGATACCATCTTACCGTCTTTTCTATGCCCTCCTCGAACTGAAGGCTGGGTTCCCATCCGAGTTCCTTCTGGAGTTTGGTTGAATCGATGGCATAGCGGAGGTCGTGACCGGCACGGTCGGTGACGTAGGTAATCAGTTCGAGCGACGAACCCTCGGGATTGCCCAGCAGACGGTCCACGGTCTTTATCATCACCTTGATCAAGTCGATGTTCTTCCACTCGTTGAAGCCGCCGATGTTGTATGTCTCCGCCATCTTGCCCTCATGGAAAATCAGGTCTATGGCACGTGCATGGTCCTCAACATAGAGCCAGTCGCGCACGTTCTCACCCTTGCCATAGACGGGAAGGGGGCGGCGGTGGCGGATGTTGTTGATGAAGAGAGGTATCAGTTTCTCGGGGAACTGATATGGGCCATAGTTGTTGGAGCAGTTGGTCACCACGGTGGGCATGCCATAGGTGTCGTGATATGCACGCACGAAGTGGTCGCTGCTTGCCTTGGCGGCAGAATATGGCGAATGGGGGTTGTACTTGGTGGTTTCGTAGAAGAAGTCCGTACCGTATGCCAGGTGGTGCTCTGAAGATGAGGCGGTGGTGGTGAAGGGAGGTTCGATACCCTCGGGGTGAGTGAGTTCCAGTGCACCATACACCTCGTCGGTGGAGATGTGGTAGAAGCGCTTGCCCTCGTACCTCTCGGGCAGTGACTCCCAGTAGAGCTTTGCCGCCTGCAGGAGGCTCAGCGTGCCCATCACGTTGGTACGCGCAAAGGTGAAGGGGTCCTTGATGCTACGGTCCACATGGCTCTCGGCCGCCAGGTGAATGATGCCATCCACCTGCTCCTCCTGCATGAGGGCATAGAAGGCCTCGAAGTCGCAGATGTCCATGCGCACGAACTTGTAGTTGGGGCAGTTCTCCACGTCCTTCAAGTTGGCAAGATTGCCGGCATAGGTGAGTTTGTCCAGGTTGATGATATTGTAGTCTGGGTACTTGTTCACGAACAGGCGTACCACATGGCTGCCTATGAATCCGGCTCCGCCGGTGATGACTATGCTTCTCTTCATTGTACCTCAGTGTTAATGGTTACGGGATAGGTGAAGGGGCTATGGAAATCTGCGAGCATGCCGTGGCGCGTGTCCTTGTCGGAGAGGATGGCCTTGTCCTTGGGAATGCGCCAATCTATGCCCAGGCTATCGTCCAGGATGCTGATGCCGGCATCTGCCTCGGGATGGTAGAACTCGTCACACTTGTACTGGAACACGGCCGTCGGGCTGAGCACGGCAAAGCCATGTGCAAAACCCTTGGGGATGAAGAACTGACGGTGGTTCTCGGCGGTGAGTTCCACGGCTACATGCTGGCCATAGGTGGGCGAGCCCTGGCGGATGTCCACCGCCACGTCGAGCACGGCACCGCTGACACAACGCACCAACTTCGTCTGCGTGTAGGGCGGGCGCTGGAAGTGCAGCCCTCGCATCACGCCATAGGTGCTCATGCTCTCGTTGTCCTGCACGAAGTGCACGTGCCCCACCCTCTCCTCGAACTCGCGCTGGGAGAAGGACTCGAAGAAGTATCCGCGGGCATCCTGGAAGATGCGGGGCTCCAGGATAAGGAGCCCCTCGATGCCTGTCTTAATTATTTCCATTTATATAAGAAAGTATCTGCTCGGCGTGAATCTTGGTCTTTATCTCCTTGGGAGTAAAAATCTTCTCTATCACTCCGTCCTCGCTGACAAGGTAGGTGGTGCGCAGGGTACCTATGGTGCGGCGTCCGCAAGCCACCTTCTCGCCCCAGCATCCGAGGATCTGGAGCAGCGTGGTGTCAGTGTCGGCAATCAGGGGAAATTCAAGTCCCTGTGCCTCGGCAAACTTCTTCTGCAGGCCTTCCCTGTCCTTGCTCACACCGATGATGCTATAACCAGCCGCCTCCAGCTGTGCCTTGTGTGCCTGCAGGGAGCAAGCCTCGGCGGTGCAGCCGCTGGTGTTGGCCTTGGGATAGGAATAGAGCACTATCTTGCGCCCCTTGTAGTCGCTGGCCTTTATCTCGTTGCCGTCCTGGTCCTTGCCAAGGTATTCGGGTATTCTGTCTCCTACGTTCATGTGCGTCTTGTTGTCAAAGAAAAGTCCCCGAACCGTCGGCAATGGCGGAGTCGGGGACGGTATAATGCTTAATATTAATTCTTGCGCTCGGGGGGGAATTACTTCAGCACGCCCATTTCCTTACCGATCTTGGTGAAGGCAGCGATACACTTGTCGAGGTGCTCGCGCTCGTGACCGGCAGAAACCTGCACGCGGATACGTGCCTGGCCCTTGGGAACAACGGGATAGTAGAAACCTGTCACGTAGATACCCTCGTCCTGCAGACGTGCAGCGAAGTCCTGGCTCAACTTGGCATCATAGAGCATTACTGCACAAATAGCGCTTTGTGTAGGTTTGATATCAAAACCAGCAGCAATCATCTTATCACGGAAGTAATTGACATTCTCAACTAGCTTGTCGTGGATGGCGTTGCTCTCCTTGAGCATGCGGAACATCTCTATGCCTGCGCCCACGAGTGAGGGAGCCAGAGAGTTGGAGAAGAGGTAGGGACGACTGCGCTGGCGCAACAGGTCGATAATCTCCTTCTTGCCAGTGGTGAAGCCACCCATAGCACCGCCGAAGCTCTTGCCCAATGTGCCGGTGTAGATGTCCACACGGTCGTAGGTGTTGTAGAACTCGCTGACACCATGGCCTGTAGCACCAACAACACCAGCAGAGTGACTCTCGTCAACCATCACCAAAGCATCATATTTCTCTGCCAAGTCACAAATCTTATCCATTGGAGCGACATTACCATCCATAGAGAACACACCATCAGTAACGATAATGCGGAAACGCTGAGCCTGTGCCTCCTGCAAACACTTCTCCAACTCTGCCATATCGGCATTTGCATAACGATAGCGTTTTGCCTTACACAAACGCACACCATCAATAATGGAAGCGTGGTTCAATGCATCTGAGATGATTGCATCCTCCTCGGTCAACAGAGGTTCGAATACACCACCATTAGCATCAAAACAAGCAGCATAAAGTATGGTATCTTCGGTCTTAAAGTATTCGCTGATCTCAGCCTCAAGTTCCTTATGGATATCTGCAGTACCACAGATGAAACGCACGCTTGACATACCAAAACCACGACTATCCAGAGCTTTCTTAGCAGCTTCGATAAGACGGGGATGATTAGAAAGACCAAGATAATTATTAGCACAGAAGTTCAACACCTCTTTGCCTGCTACCTGAATCTCTGCCTGCTGGGGGCTCTCAATAAGACGCTCGTTCTTGTAAAGTCCTGCTTCCTTAATCTCTGCCAAAGTCTGACAATGATGCTCTTTCATTTTTCCGTACATAATCTTTAAATTATATTGTTTATATTATTAATACATTTTGATATTACAACGTAGTATAATATGATATATACGTGCCAAAGTTAAGCAATTTTACACACATGACAAAGACTATTTATCTTGATTTTAGCAAAAAAATGCTAAATGTATAATATAAATATTTAGAAAAGCAAAAATGATTTTGCCGATATACTAAATAAGCATACTTTTGAATCGGAAAATACAACGATTAAAATCGCAAAAACTATTTTAAACTATCAAAGATTATATTAAGATAGAAAAGAAAAACAAACAACCCCACTATTATGAGAAAGTCATTATTATTTGTGTTGGGTGCGCTATTCACAACCCTCACTATTCTTACTATTCAAGCACAAACACACAAAAGCCTACCCCAAAATGCTAAGGATTACCTCTCCAAACATTTTAAGGACTACACTATCAATCACTACGAAAAAGACAGAGATATTATTGATATTGAGCATACTGTTTATATTAGTAACACAAAAAACATCTATAAATTAGAATTTAACGAAAAGGGGGTTGTCCAAAAAATTGAATCAAAAAACAGAAATAGCAATTTGCCAAAATCTGTGTTATCTGTTAAAATTACAGAATATGTAAACAAAAACTTCCCAAACGCACAAATCATAGAATGGTCTAGAGATAATAACAAGCAAGTTATAGAATTAGATAACGACTTGGAATTAGTATTTGATAAAAAAGGAAACTTCGTTCGTATTGATGATTAATCTATTAGCTTCTATAAAACAAAAGAAACACCTCATTGGAGATGTTTCTTTTGTTTTATGAAATTCCATATCGTAAAATCAATCACGTCTAAATATGTCGCGAGTATAAACTTTAGCAATAACATCATCCAAAACATTGTCATATCTATTGGCAATTATAGCATGACTAATTTCTTTGAATTTGTCAAGATCATTGACTACTGCAGAACCAAAAAATGTGGAACCATCATCAAGGGTAGGTTCATATATAATAACTTGAGCTCCCTTTGCCTTGATACGCTTCATTATACCTTGTATGGCACTTTGGCGAAAATTATCAGAATTGGATTTCATCGTTAAACGATATATTCCAACAATTGGTACTCCACCAAACTCTGTATCATTTGACCTAAAGTATTGGTTGTTTGACGAGTATCCATACCACCCAGTCTTACGTAAAACAGCATCTGCAATATAATCCTTTCTTGTACGGTTACTTTCTACAATAGCAGTCATCATCTGTTGGGGAACATCCTGATAGTTGGCTAAAAGTTGTTTGGTATCCTTTGGCAAACAATACCCCCCATATCCAAAACTGGGATTATTATAATGAGAACCAATACGGGGGTCAAGTCCAATTCCTTGAATTATCGATGCGGAATCCAGTCCCTTCATCTCTGCATAAGTATCAAGCTCATTGAAATAACTTACTCTGAGTGCAAGATATGTATTGGCAAAGAGTTTAACAGCCTCAGCCTCCTTGGTTCCCATAAAGAGGCAGGGTATATCATCAGATATCGCTCCTTCTTTTAAAAGAGAAGCGAAAATATGCGCCGCGTGTTCAAGATCAGAAGGTGCAATTTGGGAGATTATTTGATTACAAGCAGTCTCCTCTTCATTGGCACATATCATCTTGGGATAACCTACAATGATGCGAGATGGATATAGGTTATCGTACAAGGCCTTACTCTCACGCAAGAATTCTGGAGAAAAAAGTAGGCGCAACTTTCTGTCGTTTAAACCCAAAGAAGCAAACTTTTCAGCATACTTAACATAAAGGCTGCGACAATAGCCAACAGGAATAGTTGATTTGATTACCATCGTCGCTTCAGGATTGACTTGCAAAACCAAGTCAATAACGTCCTCAATGTGGTGTGTATCAAAGAAATTCTTGACGGGATCATAATTTGTTGGCGCAGCTATAACCACATAATCCGCCTCAGCATATGCACTTGCACCATCCAGTGTAGCAGTAAGATTCAGAACCTTTTCCGCAAAGAATCGTTCAATATATTCATCTTGAATGGGTGATATGCGCCTATTTATCTTATCAACCTTCTCTGCAATGACATCAACAGCAGTAACCTGATGATTCTGTGATAACAGAGTGGCTATGCTCAATCCCACATACCCAGTGCCAGCAACAGCAATTCTAAGGTCTTTAAAATCTCTCATTTGGATCGGTTTAATAACTAACTATAAATTTGATTTGCCAGTTCCCTTCAACTCGTCGATAACCTTCAACAGATACTGACCATACTGATTCTTTATCATTGGTTGGGCCAATTCGCGCATTCGCTCTTCTGTAATCCACCCTTGACGATATGCTATACCCTCAAGACAAGCAATCTTCAATCCCTGCCTCTTTTCAAGCACTTCGATATAAGTTGAGGCCTCACTCAGAGAATCATGGGTACCAGTATCAAGCCATGCAAAACCACGTTGAAGCGTCTGCACCTTCAAATCTCCCTTCTCCAAAAAATGCTGATTAACTGTTGTTATCTCATATTCCCCTCTGGCCGAAGGCTGAATATTGCGCGCAACATCAACAACTCTATTGGGGTAAAAATAAAGTCCTACAACCGCATAATTACTTCTGGGATTAGCTGGTTTTTCCTCTATGGAAAGACAATTGCCATCCACATCAAATTCAGCAACACCATACCTTTCTGGATCATTGACCCAATAGCCAAACACTACAGCCTTGTCCTCTTCATTCACCGTACGGACGGCTTCCTTGAGCATACCAGTAAATCCTGCACCATGAAAGATATTATCTCCCAGAACCAAACAAGCGCTATCGTTTCCAATAAAATCAGCACCAATTGTGAAAGCCTGCGCCAATCCATCGGGAGAAGGTTGTTCTGCATAAGTAAACTCTACACCATAGTCAGAACCATCACCCAAAAGGCGCTTAAACCCTGGTAAGTCATGAGGTGTAGAAATGATAAGGATCTCGCGGATTCCTGCCAACATCAAAACACTGATAGGATAATATACCATTGGTTTGTCATAGATAGGCATCAATTGTTTGGAGATGCCTTTAGTGATAGGATAAAGGCGAGTTCCAGAACCACCGGCTAAAACAATTCCTTTCATAAATGCAATTATTAATTGTTTTTACATTGTAAAGATAGTGATTTATGTTGACATTCTATAGCGGTCAAGCATATTTTTGCTATTTCCGTGCCAAAAGAACCTTTATGCGCTTCTCTACCATTGAAGGCTTAACGCCAAAACGAGGAGCCAACAACATATCCATTGGGGCAGAAGAAGCATAGCGTTCTATCCTAATATCACTCCTAAGTCTGCAAACAAAATCAGCAATAAGTTCTGCATAGTCTTCAAAAGTAAAGTCTAAAAACTCATCTGGCCTCTCCGTCCATTCCTTTGCAATAGCTGTTCCGCTTAGTATCTGCAACTGATGTAATTTCAACGAAGATACAGGTAATGTATTTATGATATCTGCTTGAGCGAGAATATCATCTCTACTCTCACCAGGCAAACCAATCATAAGATGAACCGTGACTGGTATGGAATATGAATGACAAAGTTTAATTGCAGCGATGGATTCGGCAGAAGTATGGCCACGATTAACTCTGCTTAATGTTCGGTCATAAAAAGACTCGCACCCTAATTCAATGCCAACACTATATCCACGCTCCCGAATAGACACAAGAAGTGACAAAACTGAATCATCCAAACAGTCGGGACGTGTCGCAACAACCAGTCCAACAACATCTTCATCCGCCAAAGCCTCATCATATCGTTCACTAAGTACATCCAAAGGAGCATAAGTAGAACTATATGCCTGGAAATATGCCAAATACTTCATATTATGGTATTTCCCCTTAAAGAATTCCTTCCCGGCTAAAATCTGATCACGAATGCTCTTATGACGTCGACAATAATTTGGATTAAATGATTCGCACAAACAAAAAGTACATCCACCACGTCCAACACGTCCATCACGGTTGGGACAAGTGAATCCACCATCAAGCATTATTTTCTGCTGTTTTATTGCGGATTTTTTACTTTCATTCATTTCAAGAACAAGCAACTAAATTCATTACTTTGTCAAGCATCAAACATTACTATGAATGGACAGAAACTTTACTTTGTCTATGCGTAAACATTACGATGTTTTGAATCCACAGAAACTATGAGCCTGTATTTCAAAATATGAATTATTGAGCAATCAACGAATCTTGCTTATCTAATGCATCATTATCTAACACAGAAGTGGCAATTGTTTGCGTAGATCTACTCATACTATCAGCATCGCTAACCGATGTTGTATTTGACCCTACATTTACAGGATTATCTTTATGCGATGCTACAAGAGAATCTGATTCACTCATACTAAGTTCCTCTGCGCGTTCCTTAAAGAAAGCTGTGCTGGGATTATTCGTACATCCTTCTGGCATATTTAAGAAGAAATCATATGCACGATAACGACCTCCGCATGCCTGGAATATATTGTTAGCAAAAAGTATGTCTGTAATCTTATTCTTTTTTACATACTCCTTCATATTGTGAGTGAAATAACGACCGTCTATAACATGAATCTCTTCAAATGAATAGAAAAGGTAACCTGGAAGTGCATTGCCATAACTGTCTTTCAGAATAATCAAACGTCGACCATTGCTAACATCTGTGCGAACCTGTGTCAGTTTAGTATCCCCCCCCATGAAAGTGCTATATGCCATAGAACTACCATTGCGGAACTTCTTGAAAAACTCCTCTTTATGTGGACGTCCTACACCTACAACCTGGTAATTCTCATCAACATCATAATTGACAAATGTCGCTTCGTACTTTGCTTTGAGCGGGGTGTAATAAATGAAGTCTTCAGGTGACTTCTTCACAGATATATCCTTACTATATCCATACATTGACCCCACAAAACGTTGTATGGTATCCGTTCTATAGTATTCCTTTTCTTTAATATCATGAAAAGGAACTCCAGCTACCTCCGCAAACTTTTTTGCGGCATAATATGCTCCGAGAGGAGACCAATGATGGTCGGTACGTAGATATATATTCTCTTCCGCATGCTTGGCAAGTTCGGAATAAACATCTACAACATAAACTAAAGAATCAAGATGCGAATATATATTGCGGAGCGTTACTGACTGATCCTTACTCATACGTTTCACCTTCTCTGGCATATAGTAAGCAGCAGCAGATGGAACAATCATACAATATATATTAATATCAGGAAAAGTTCTCTTATATTTATTACATACATTGGCATATGGTGTACCGGATTTATCAGTACCACCAAAGCACATCAAAGCTCTCACCTTGCCTTCTCCACCGACTATTACAATACCAGCATTGGATACCTTAGCTTTTTCATTAGCAGTTAGTTCGTTTACATATTGCTTCGGATTACGTTCATCTTCGTTACCCTCGTCAGAAGAAGTACTCTCCTCTATTGAGAAGTCGGCAAGAGTTTCGGTAGAGGCATGAAAAGTGACATTATCCTCACCCGTCTTTAATTTAGCCCAATCCTCAAGCATCAAAGAGAATGTCATAAAACGGTCTCGATATGGTTGAGAGTCAGAAAACCAAGCACTTACAGCTTCTGCAAAATCACCACTCCACAAACTATCTGTTGTAAAATTAGGAAACAATGCAAGATCCCGCTTTTCCAATTCAGAATAGCGAGGTCGGGGAAAAGTATCGAAAACTATTGCAAAAGAAAGAAAGACAATAGTTGTCAGTATAACATAAATCTTATCCAATTTCATTGTTATCCTATATTAAAAGCGTGTATAGATAAATGGATTGTTTGTCTCTCCTATCAGCAATGTCACACTAATGAGCATGATGACAACAGAAAGAACTGTGCGCGAAAGGAATACGACACTCCTTGCCACCTGACTCTCTTCGCCAACCAACTGCACCAGATGATTATAACACCATTGACGGACAGGCATACAGAACAAGATAGCAATAACCCAAAGCCAGAAGTGGTCGGTTATGGCCGTTATGCTTACATATGAATGTAGTTCTTCCGCACCACCAAAAGCTTTCACAAAAAATATCTTCATCTGGGCAAAATCTGTAAAGTAGAACAACCCTCTACCTAAAGTGACAAGTCCCATTGCATAAATGTGCAGCAATGGTGATGGTATATAATCCATAACCTTCCGATACCTTGGTCTGCCCTTGGCGTCAGGCGTTGGTAATGGCGAACCAACACTCTTCATCAAAGTATATTTCTCGAAAAGCAATATTACTCCAAAATACAAACCCCAGCATGCAAAGTTCCAGCTTGCACCATGCCAAAAACCTGTCAAAAACCAAGTAGCAAGAATATTGAACCACTGATGACGTCTATTACCTCCTAAAGGAATATAAACATAATCACGGAAGAAACTTCCCAAAGAAATGTGCCACCTATGCCAGAAGTCAGTGATTGAGTTACAGCAATATGGATGACGGAAGTTCTCGTTGAAATGGAAACCAAGACACCTGCCTATACCTATTGCCATATCAGAATAACCAGAGAAATCAAAGTATACTTGAAGAGAATATGCCAGAATACCAATCCATGCACCAGTTGTGGTGCAACTCTCAAAACCATTCACGAGAAACTGTTCTGCAACAATACTCATCTGATTGGCAATGATAACCTTCTTACCCAAACCATATATAAAACGGAAGATGCCATCAGCCATATCGCGCATGCAGACCTTTCTGTCATGTATCTCGCTTGCTATAGTACCATATCTGACAATCGGACCAGCAATAAGCTGAGGAAACATGCTTATGTAAAGAAGAAGATCCATGAAATTACGTTGCGATGGACTTTCCTTCTTGTACACATCAATAAGATAGGATATACTTTGGAAGATATAGAAACTGATGCCGATAGGAAGAGCGATTCTTGGATCAGGCATATGGAAGCCTAACAAAGTCAATGTGGTTGCTGTAAGCGACGCATATTTAAACACACCTAATGCCAAAACATTAAGAATCACGCCGACATTAAGCACCAACCTACGGTGAGGTGTATCAGAGTCAATGATTCTTCCAACATAGAAGTTCATCAACACAAGTCCGAGCATCAAAAACACATACACAGGTTCCCCCCAGGCATAGAATAGCAATGAGGCGACAACCAATGTGGTGTTTCGACATTTATACGACGAAAAAATCTTCTTGTCTACAAAAGTTGCTAACATGTAACTGCCAAAAAACAATGGCAGAAACACAAACAAGAAGAACAGGTCAGAGAACACCATACTTTATTCCTCCTTCTTGTTTTCAGAAATATATAGCAATTTGTCGCCTACCTTCAGTTCCATACGACCATTTGGAATCATAAACTCCTTACCACGCTTTACAAGCATTACCAGCGTACCTGGAGCAATATGCATATCCATCAAACGATTGCCATCCTCTAGCATCTCTGCTGTAAGGGTTACGTCGGTCAATTGACTATCTATCTCCTCAGGAATCTCAACCCCAAAGTCATTACCTTCCTTCTCCTGAGGCAAGTCCAACTTCAACCAACGAGCTACCGAAGCGATGGTCATTCCCTGGAAAATCAAAGATATCAACGTAATGAAGAAAACGATATTGAAAATCACCTTAGAACCAGGAATTTCTGCCACTACAGGATATGTCGCAAATATTATGGGAACAGCTCCACGCAAGCCCACCCAAGAGACAAAACACTTAGCCTTTAGACTCATATTGCGGAATGGCAACAAACATAATGCTACGCTTAATGGACGTGCGACAAAAACCATAAACACACTTATTAAAACTGCCGCTATGGTTACATCAAACATCTCATGGGGATTAACCAACAAACCTAAAGACAGGAACATTACAATTTGGAAGAACCATGTCAAACCATTCATGAAAGTGTTTATCTCCTTACGGAAAACCAATCGTGCATTACCCACTACTACGCCAAGTATATAAACCGCAAGATAGCCATTTCCATGCATCAAATTTGTGGCCGTAAATGTTATAAATACGAAACTTAATAATAATATTGGGTACAGCGAGCTATTTGTAAGATTTATCTTATTGACAAGCCACACGGCCAATCTACCAATCGCATAACCCATTACACCACCCACTACAAACTGTATCAGCAAGTCCTTGACAAGTGCTCCGACACTGAAACCGCTACCACTGGCAATCACTTGTATCAAAGCAATTGTTAACATATAAGCCATTGGATCGTTACTACCGCTCTCCAATTCAAGCATTGGCTTAAGATTCTCCTTCAGATTCATTTTTTGTGACCTCAAAAGACTAAACACCGAAGCCGAATCGGTTGAAGACATTGTAGCCGCCAATAACATGCAAGTGAGCACTGGCATAGCGATATTCATATCGGTAAATCCCGACAACCAATAAATAAAACTACCTGTAAGCACTGTTGTCAGAAGAACACCAGCAGTAGAAAGTAGCATACCCTGGGTAATTACTGGTTTGATATCCCTGATCTTGGTATCCATACCACCAGTAAACAATATAATACTTAAAGCTATGCAACCTATAAATTGAGCCTGCTTGGCACTATCAAACTGCAATCCAAGACCATCACTGCCAAAAAGCATACCAACAACAAGGAACAACAACAAGGTAGGGATACCAAAACGGTAACCTGTCTTACTAATAACGATACTAAAGAAAATAAGTATCGAGCCTATCAAAAGGATGTTTTCAGCAGTAAATATCATAGTCTTCTTATTTTTTTAAACAAACATCTGCAAAGATACTATTTTTCCACCATTAGTTACTTAATTAAGAATATCTTTTCTTAACTTTGTCATAAATAAACACACCTTATTAATATAAATTGAGAGATGAACATACTTTATATCATAGCTATGCAAGCTGAAGCACAACCTTTCATTGAGCACTACGGTGTAGAAGAAGTAAATAATTTTTTCTATCCCTTGCCATGTAAGCTATATCGCACCACTATAACAAACAACAACGGAAAGGAATCCGTCTTAAATGTTGTTCTAAATGGCCAACAACATGGCAGTGATCTTGTAGGTTGCGAGGCTGCCTCTGTTGCAACATTGGCCGCCATTGAGCGCATCCATCCTGACATTGTTATCAATAGCGGCACATGCGGAGCCTTTCTCGAAAACGGAGCAAGCATAGCCAAGGTCTACATCGGCAATGGATGTATGTTTCACGACCGTCGTGTCCCCGGAGATGACCAATGGGGAACACAAGCTCTTGGCAACTATCCCGTATGGGACAAAGCTTCACAACTCGCTCAAGAATTGAAAATGCCAATGGGAAAAGTTACAACTGGTTCTTCACTTGATATGCAACCATGCGATTTGTCAATCATAAAGGAAAATAAAGGTGAACTGAAAGATATGGAAGGTGCAGCTGTTGCATTCGTTTGCTCTCTTTTGAACACCCCTATCCTTTTTGTCAAGAGTGTAACCGATCTGTGCGATAGTGGTGCGGAAACTTTTGAAGAATTCAGCAAAAACCTTGCATTAGCAAGTCAAGCACTTAAAAAAGCAAATACTAGAGTTATTGATTATCTTACAAACATTGACTAATATGGAAAAAAATATAATAGCGGCAATGATAGCAGCTATGGATGCCGAATTAACAAAGGATGGACCAAATGCAAATATACTAAAAGAGCGCGGAAGACTGAAAATGATAATAGGTGATAAAAAGGGAGCATTGGAAGATTTAAAGGAGGCTGTAAGTATCGATCCGTCAATTGTTGAAAATATTAACGGAGAGTTCAACAAATAAAGGTACTATTTCTACCCAAATACCGAATATATTTCTTTTTTATTGGTAGAAAAGTACTGGTACGAACAAAAAACTATACCTTTGCTTACGATATGAAAAAGAAAGTTGCAATACAAGGTATCAGAGGTTCCTTCCACGATATCACATCGCAAAGGTTCTTCGCAAACGAAGACATTGAGCTAATACAATGCAATACATTTGAGGAAGTTTTTAATGCGATGAAACAGGATTCCGAAATTATTGCATTAGTTGCCATTGAAAACACCATTGCAGGTTCGCTCCTACACAACTACGAATTATTGCGCGATTCCGGAAGCACCATTATTGGCGAACACAAGCTACGCATACAACACAGCATTATGTGTCTGCCAGAAGACAACATTGATGACATTACAGAAGTAAATTCACACCCAGTAGCATTGATGCAATGTCGCGCTTTTTTAGAAGCACATCCCTCTTTTAAGGTTGTGGAAGTTGCAGATACTGCTGGCGCAGCAGAAAATATTAGCAGAAATAATCTTAGAGGTCATGCAGCCATTTGTCATAAAGATACGGCTACAACCTATGGTCTTAAGATCCTGTATGAAGGCATCGAAACGAACAAACACAATTTCACTCGTTTTCTTGTCCTTGCAAACCAAGAAAAGGCAGAAAAACTGCGCGACATCACTAAAGCGAATAAATCAACACTGGTTTTTACTCTTCCTCACGAAGAAGGTTCACTTTCTGCAATTTTATCGGTTCTATCGTTCTACAAACTGAACCTGACAAAAATTCAATCTCTACCCATAATCGGCAAAGAATGGCAATATATGTTTTATATTGATGTTATTTTCCAAGATATACAACGTCTCAATCAAGCCATCAATGCCATCACTCCTTTGACAAGAGAATTAAAAAATTTGGGTATTTATATTGATGGTGAACAAACACTATAATCCCTTTGCACCAAGCATCATGCCATGATACAACCGGCCCACAGACTAAATTCCGTTAACGAATACTACTTTTCGCGCAAACTCAAAGAGGTTGCCATGCTCAACTCTCAGGGGAAAGATATAATCTCTCTGGCCATAGGCAGTCCAGATATGCCTCCCTCAGAAGAGACCATAGAAACACTTTGTCGTGAAGCCAGGAATCAAGAAGCGCATGGTTACCAACCGACGAGTGGCATTCCACAACTCAGAGAGGCTATGGCAGAGTTCTACAAGCGTTGGTACAATGTCAAGTTAAATCCAACAAATGAGATACAACCTCTAATTGGTTCAAAAGAGGGCATATTGCATGTAACCTTGGCTTTTGTTAATCCTGGAGATAGTGTACTCGTACCCAACCCCGGATATCCAACATACACATCACTCAGTCGACTGCTTGGAGCACAGGTAGTTAATTACGACCTAACCGCAGAAAACGGTTGGCAACCGAATTTCAAGCAACTTGAAAGCATGGACCTAACAGGCATTAAGCTAATGTGGACCAACTATCCCAATATGCCAACTGGTAGCAGAGCTTGTCGAGAAACATTTGAAAAACTTGTACAATTTGGCAAACGTCACAATATCGTCATTGTTAATGATAATCCTTATTCATTCATCCTCAACCAAGACGAGAAACTGAGTCTACTTCAAATTCCTGGAGCAAAAGATTGTTGCATCGAGTTCAATTCTATGTCAAAGAGCCACAATATGCCAGGATGGCGTGTAGGAATGCTTGCGACAAACAGTGAATTCATATCCTGGATTCTGAAAGTAAAAAGCAACATTGACAGCGGAACATTCCGCCCTCTACAACTGGCTGCAGCAGAAGCATATAACAACAGCGATCAGTGGCACACAGAGACCAACATAAACACCTATGCCAAACGACGCGCAATGGCCGAGGAGATTATGAGCATCCTGAATTGCACCTACGATTCAAAACAGGTAGGAATGTTTCTTTGGGGGAAGATACCAGAAGCATACACCAATGTTGAAGAGCTGACTGAGCGCGTTCTTCACGAAGCAAGGGTTTTCATCACACCTGGATTTATTTTTGGTTCCAACGGAGACAGATATATTCGCATCAGTCTTTGTGCCAAGGATAGCAAATTCAAGGAAGCTATCGAAAGAATAAAGGCCGTAAAATGGACATAAAAATAGTCTCTTTTACATTTAATATTCTAAATAAGGACTAAAACACCACAATAATCATAATATGGAATTAAATTTACAGCCACTAAACCTACCCAGCAATAGCGAAAGACCATTCGTAATCGCAGGTCCATGTTCTGCAGAAACAGAAGACCAGGTAATCAACACCGCCAA
The DNA here is from genome assembly GCA_017547165.1 of Bacteroidaceae bacterium. Lineage (GTDB taxonomy): Bacteria > Bacteroidota > Bacteroidia > Bacteroidales > Bacteroidaceae > Physcousia. The sequence continues at coordinate 258,772 of JAFYQK010000001.1, read as the reverse complement.
ACAGTTGGCAGGTAAAGGTTTTCGCATATTCCGAGCAGGCATATGGAAGCCACGCACAAAACCAGGTGGATTCGAAGGCAATGGAGAAAAGGCATTGCCATGGATGCAACAGGCAAAACAGGAAACTGGCATGATGACGGCCACCGAGGTTGCAACAGCAGAACATGTAGAACTGGCTTTGAAATATGGCATCGACCTACTGTGGATTGGAGCCAGGACCACAGCAAACCCTTTTGCTATGCAATCAGTTGCAGATGCACTAAAAGGAGTGGACATACCCGTCTTGGTCAAAAATCCAGTTAACCCCGACCTTGAGCTTTGGATTGGTGCTCTGGAACGTCTCAATGGTGCGGGGATAAAACGTTTGGGAGCCATACACCGCGGTTTCACCAGCTATGAGAAAAAACTGTACCGCAACATACCTATGTGGCAGATTCCCATAGAACTACACCGCCGCATGCCTTCACTCCCAATTGTGAACGACCCAAGCCACATCAGCGGTCGTCGCGATCTTATTGCGTCCCTATGCCAACAAGCTATGGACCTTGGTATGGATGGTCTGATGGTCGAAAGTCATTGCGACCCCGACAAGGCATGGAGCGATGCCTCACAACAAGTAACGCCAGAAGTTCTTGATTACATACTCTCTATGCTCATCATCCGCGAAAATGTAGACCTAACCGCCTCACTCAGTACCTTGCGAAAAGCCATTGACGAGATTGACAATGAACTCATCGACCTCTTGGCCAAACGCATGGGCATATCTAGAGAAATTGGTGCATATAAGCGCGACAAGGGCATGACCATTGTACAAACTAAACGTTATAGTGAGATTCTGGACAAACGCGCAGCACAAGGTTCGCTCAAAGGCATTGAAGCAGAATGTATTAAGAAAATCTTTGAGAGCATACATGAGGAAAGTGTACGCCAACAAATAAATCTGCTCAACAAATAATCATTCTGGAGATGAGAATACTTATCCTTGGTGCAGGCAAGATGGGAAGCTTCTTTACGGACACACTCTGTTTTGACCACGAATGCGCCGTATATGAAGTAGACCAAAAACGCATGCGTTATTTATATAACACACGTCGTTTCACAACCATGCAGGAGATTCAGGATTTCCGCCCCGAACTCGTTATCAATGCAGTTACTCTCAAATACACTCTTTCCGTATTTAATGAAGTAATCCCTTATCTACCCAAAGATTGTATAATCAGCGATATATCCAGTGTGAAGAGTGGTTTTCTCGATTTTTACGAACAGACCGGCATGCGCTATGTCAGCACACATCCAATGTTTGGTCCCACTTTTGCCAATCTTGGCAAACTTAGCACAGAGAATGCCATTGTCATTAACCAAGGCGACTATATGGGACGAATATTTTTTCTTGACCTTTACCGCCGTCTTGGACTCAATGTACACGAATACTCTTTTGACGAGCACGACGAAGCTATGGCATATTCATTGTCAGTTCCATTTGTCAGTACATTCGTATTCTCAGCAGTAATGAAACACCAGGATGCACCAGGAACAACTTTCAAACGACATCACAAAATTGCCCGTGGAGTATTATCAGAAGACGACACCCTTCTTCGTGAGATTCTGTTTAACCCACGCACAAAGAACCATGTGGAGAACATTCGAGCCGAACTCAAACAATTGATACAAATCATAGACGATAAAGACGAGACGGCCATGAATGCATATTTGTCTAAAATCCGCAAAAACATAGACTAATTCTAAGACGATGAAAAGGATAGGTCTTCTCTCTGACACCCATGGATATTGGGATGACCGCTATATCAAGTATTTGGGCGAATGTGATGAAATTTGGCATGCCGGCGACATAGGTTCACTTGACTTGGCCATGCGTTTGCAAGAGATTGCTCCTTTCAAAGCCGTATATGGAAACATTGACGGAGGAGAGCTTCGCCAGCTTTATAGTGAGACTTTGTCATGGCAATGCGAAGATGCAAAAATTTTGATGACACACATAGGTGGTTATCCTGGTAAATACGACCCTCGCATACGCAAGACACTTTATTCCACCTTACCCAACCTGTTCATCAGTGGTCACAGTCATATTCTCAAGGTACAATACGACCCCATTCTATCCTGCCTCCACATCAATCCCGGTTCAGCAGGTATTCAAGGTTGGCACACAGTCCGTACACTTGTTCGCTTCTCTATTGACGGCAAGCTATTCAAAGACCTGGAAGTAATAGAAATATAGGGAACGAGAGTACTGTCCGTTTTGTTGCTTTGGTTCCACAATATCCTTCTCTAAGGCCCCTCAATTTAAGCAGTCTCCAACTTCTCATATAAACAATTTTTCACCTTTCTATTTTCCGTACCCCGTTTTTAACATGCTCGGCACAATAGTAAACACCTGTACAATCCTCATCGGCAGTATTGCTGGGGCAGTACTGAAACAACGCATCCGCCCACAGTGGCAAAACGTCTTGTACACCGCAATGGGACTTGCCTCCCTTGCACTTGGATTTAATGCCGTTTGCAACAACATGCCCAAGAGCCAGTATCCCATACTCTTTATCATATCTTTGTCTATAGGCTCACTTCTGGGTACTATGCTCAATCTGTCAGGCAGATTTGATACTCTTGTGGAAAAGTTAAAGCAGAAGAGCAACAAGACACACTCTGGCAAGGACCTTGCACAAGGACTGTCTACAGGAATACTGCTATATTGTATCGGCACACTAAGCATACTGGGCCCAATAAATAGTGCCCTCATGGGAGACGAGACATTTCTACTCACCAATGCCACACTAGACCTCGTAACTAGTGCCGCACTTGCCACTACTTATGGCTATGGCATGGTTTGGGCAGCTCCCGTACTCTTCTGTTGGCAAAGCTCATGGTATATGATAGCAAAGCTATTTGGCAACATTATACCTGAGGAAATGATTTGTGAGATGAGCATAGTTGGCGGAACACTGATTGCCGCCTCCGGACTCGCTATCCTGGGCATCAAGGATTGTAAGACATTAAACCTTCTGCCCTCACTCTTTGTGCCAATATTATTCTTTATCGCCAAACACTTTATAGAATCTATTTGTCTATGATTACCATAGCACACATCCATAACGATTTTGACACCAAATTCGGAGTTCCCCGCCAAAGCGGGTTGGTCGAAGGTCTGGATGCAAAAATTGTATTCTGTCCGGAATACCGCAACATCGAGGCACTACGCGGTCTGGAAGGTTTCTCGCATATATGGCTCCTATGGGATTTCAGCGAAGCTCACAACAACAAATGGTCTCCCACAGTACGCCCCCCCAGACTTGGAGGTAACAAACGAATGGGGGTGTGGGCCACACGTTCGCCATTCAGGCCCAACAATATTGGTCTCTCTTCAGTACGCATAACAAAAATAGAACTTGACACACCAGATGGACCTGTCATACATATTGAAGGAGCAGACCTTATGAACGGCACACCCATTCTGGATATCAAACCATATCTGCCATTCACCGACTCGCATCCAGAGGCAACATCAGGTTGGACCACAGAAGTGCAGACCAACAACCTTCAAGTCATCATCGAGGAATCTGTCAGCAAGCAGTACAATTTCACCGAACGCCAATGGAAAGCAATTGAAGGCATTCTGGCAGGCGATCCACGTCCACATTATCAAGACGACACTACAAGAATCTATAGTTTCGAATTCTGTGGCACCAACATCAAGTTTAGAGTCGAAAACTATTGCGCACACATTGTGGCACCTTAGACCTGACTTTGATAAATAATAAGTGATACAACTCTTTTGGGTGGAAGGGATTGGAAGACCTTAGTTCTATATCGAAACAAAAACCTCCAGCAACTCCACCTCACCATCACCTACCGTAATGTTAATATCCTTGCAGGAAGCAGGAACAAGACAACTTCTTCCATGTTCAAGCAAAATTGAGTCTCCAACCATACATTCCCCATTGATGCACACATAGATCACGAAAGAATCCCCCTCCTTGACCCTATAAGTCTGAGGTGAATCAAAGTGCAAATGCCTTACCGTAAAATAATCACACTTACACAACAAATCAACATCATTTTGGTTGTTGTCGTAAGGTATGAAACAATTATGTGTTGGACTGAGGCTCAAAGCATCAATTGCCAAGTCAGTATGCAACTCTCTAAGTTCACCATTCATATCCTTTCTGCCATAGTCAAACAGACGATACGTAACATCACAACTCTGCTGCACCTCCACTAAAAAGATTCCTGCACATATGGAATGTACACACCCTGAAGGTATATAGAGCACATCGCCCTTTTTTACCTCGTATTTATTTAAGACATCACAAATAGACCCATCATCTATTCTTTGGCAATATTCCTCTGTGCTAATTTCCTTGGAAAAACCAGCATATAGATAAGCCCCTGGCATAGCATCAACAATATACCACATCTCTGTTTTGCCCATACAAGCATGACGCTCTCTAGCCAGTTCATCATTAGGGTGTACCTGGATGCTTAAATCTGTCTCTGCATCAATAAACTTCACAAGTAAAGGAAATTCCTTACCATATTTCTTGTAGACAGCTTCACCCAACAAAGAAGCGCCATATTGGTCAACTAATTCTCTTAAATTACAACCTTTAAGTGAACCATTTGCCACAATTGACTCTCTTTCTGCCAAAGCACTAACCTCCCAGCTTTCACCGATAGGTTCATTAATTTCGGACATCTCCTTAATCTTTTTAAGGCGATTTCCTCCCCATACTATTGGGAATAAATTTGCTTCAAACAAAAAAGGGTATAACATCATGATTCTATAAAAACATCGCAAAGATACGATTAAGAATCCAAATAAACAAATTATCGTTCTTATTTCCTGTGTTAGTCAATTGGGGATTTATATAATTGGCAGAAAACAGATAATATCATTTATCCACTCAACCTACACAAAATAATTCTTTTTTTATATCTTTGCAATGAGAAAAAGATTTTACCATGCTGTACTTACTCCTGTCTTTTGTCATTAAGTTAATATCATACATACCGTTCAGCATTCTATATATTATATCAAACTGTCTATATACCATAGTCTACAACCTATTCAGATATCGACGTAAATTAGTTCGAAAAAATTTAATTGAATCCTTTCCACAAAAAAGCACTAAAGAGATTATTTCAATAGAAACAAAATTTTATCAACATTTTTGCGATTTAATATTAGAAACAATAAAATTATACACCATATCTCCCAAAGACATTAAACTACATATGAAGTTTAAAAATGTCGAGGATATAAAGGTTTCTCAAAGAAGCGGGAAGTCAATAGCTTTATTTTTGGGACATTATGGAAATTGGGAGTGGATCTCTTCGTTGCCTATATGGTTAGACTCTAATATTATAGGAGCACAAATCTATCATGAATTACGTAATAAGACACTTGACCAATTGATGCTTACAATACGAGGGCGTATGGGTTCATCAAATATTGAAATGAGGAAAACTGCACGATTTGTGAACACACAAGCCAATTTAGGTAATGTTTGTACTATTGGTTTTATAGCAGACCAATCACCCACAAAAAAAGATGCAAAACACTTTTTGCATTTCCTTAATCATACAACCCCAGTTCTAGTTGGTACAGAAAAGATTATAAAACGTTATGATTACGAGCCATGGTTTGTTAAAGTAACACGCAAAAAAAGAGGTTTTTATGAAGCAGAATTCATAAAAATGCATGAAAATGCTCAAAATTTAGACGATTACAAACTAACCAGTATTTATTACGATTTACTTGAAGAAATGATCTGCATGTGTCCTGAACTATATCTTTGGACACACAATCGCTTCAAACATGCAAAATACAACACTTAACATATGGACATTGATTTTGTTATAACATGGGTTGACATGACAGACCCCAAGTGGCAGGCCGAATTTAATAAATATTCCAACAACCCCCAAAATACATCTAACGGGGTATCTAAAGCACGTTTTCGTGACAATGGGTTTCTTAGATATTGGTTCCGTGGAGTGGAGAAATTTGCGCCATGGGTTCGCAAAATTCATTTCGTCACCTGCTGTCAAATACCCAATTGGCTTGACATAAGCAATTCCAAAATTAACATTATCGACCACAAAGACTTTATTCCAGCACAATACCTGCCAACCTACAACTCAGTGGTTATTGAGCGCTATATTCACAAGATACCTGGTTTGGCTGAGCATTTTGTTTATTTCAATGACGATTTCTTTATCATTCAAGGCATCACCCCCGAACGCTTTTTCAAAAATGGCCTTCCGTGCGACATTGCCACTTTTCAATATAATCCCTCATGGTCACAATGGTATGTTCGTATAAAAAACAACATAAGAATCATTAACCGTCATTTTAACAAGAAAGAAGTATTGAAATGCCACCACAACAAGTGGTTTCACTCAAGTTATGGTAAAAAGACCATATGGAACTATATTCTAAAACCCTACAGCAAGTTTATCACATTACGTACTCCGCACAACGCACAGCCATATCTCAAACAAACATTTGAAGAAGTTTGGAGTGCTGCAGGCAAAGAATTGAGTGAAACCTCTGTAAACAAATTCAGGGCATTGAACGATTACACCCCAGAACTATTTCGAACATGGCAAATCTGTAAGGGAAATTTCGAACCCTACAATACTTATTGCGACACCCAAATGTTTCCGTTGATGATAAAATCCAAACAAGCCATCAAAGCTATTCGCAATCAGCAATATAAACTAATTTGCCTTAATGACAACATACACATTCGCAAATACGAAGAAGTAACCCAAAACATCATTCTGGCCTTTGAACATATTTTGCCACATAAGTCGAGTTTTGAAGTATGAAAAAGATATTCGCCGAAATAATTGCAGGAATAATTCCACAAAAGCGTCTGAGAGACAAATGGCGTGGGATCCTGCGATATGGACTCTTTAAAGCTATAAGGCTGAAGCGGAGGATGAAATTGGAAAACACCTCGCCCAAACATTATTTTACAATTTGCGCAATTGCCAAAAACGAAGGAGTATATTTTAAAGAGTGGATCGATTGGCATCACAATCAAGGAGCAGAAAAATTTTATATTTATGACAACAATAGTTCTGATAACACAAAGGAAGTTTTAGAACCCTACATCAAATCAGGATTAGTCGAATACATTTTTTGGCCAGGGACCAAACAGCAACTCCCAGCCTACGACGATTGTTTTGAACGACACCGCTTAGAGTCACGCTGGATGGCTATCATAGATCTTGATGAATTCATTGTTCCTATAAAACATAAAAATATCGTTGATTTTCTGAATAGCATTGAAGACCACTCTGTGGTTGAAATCAATTGGTTAGTATATGGCAGCAGTGGGGCAGAACGCAAAGAATCTGGCAAGGTGATGGACAGGTTCAGAAAACATTCCCTACCCGACCACCCACTGAACCATCATGTCAAAAGCATTGTCAATCCACGTTGCGTGTGTTCAATGATAGGTTGTCATGAGGCAGCGTGCATCATTGGAACTACCGTTGACTCACATGGAAATATTATTACCCAAGGAAGAAAAAAACGTAAACCCCAACAAGACGTAATCCGTATAAATCATTATGCAATTAAGTCATATGAAGAATTTTTATCAAAACGGGCAAGGGGACGTGCTCGGGTAAACAGCAAACGTGATTTAGGATATTTTGAGCGTTACGACCTAAACGATATCGAAGAATAAAAACATTTTGTTCACTATTATGCGAAGTAAAAACCAATTCATAGTAGAAACATCTCATCGCATACACGAATATCTTTATGCGCTAAAAAACTACAATTGGATAAGGACCAACAAACAGGCATGCACAAACATGCTTATATTCATGGTAACCAATACAAAAGGCTTTTATGTTGGAGGTATGGTCGACAGATTTAAAGGCATTATATCAACATATGCATGGTGTAAGCAGCAAAACATAAACTTTCGCATAAGACACATATTTCCTTTTGATTTATCTGACTTTTTAGCTCCTGCTGAATATGATTGGCGTTTGAAAAATCATGAATATACCACATGCTTTTGGGACGCAAGCCTAATGCGCGCTAGAGGAGAATATGGACAAAGACTTGTCAAGAAAAAACATATAAACAAACAAATTCACTATTACGGCAATCGCGATTTCCTGGAATACATAAATCAAACAGGCGCCACTAATTATTCTTGGGGAGGATTGTTTAAAGAACTATTTAAACCTTCCCGAGCATTAAATGAAATTATTGACGAAAATATTGCAAAGATAGGCAAACCATACATTACCGCAGTTTTTAGATTTCAAAATTTATTAGGAGACTTTAAAGAATACAACTACCCCGTTTTAACTGATACAGATGAGAAGATGTTCTTAATTAGACAATGTATCAAGGGGCTCGATTCCCTACATAACAAATATCCAGACACCACTATACTTGTCACCTCTGACAGTAGTTTCTTCATTGCTCATGTTAGTTCTATGGACTATGTCCACACTATTGGCGGCACTAGAGTTCATATTGGATGCACAGCAGATGCAGACCATAATACTTACATGAATTCATTCGTTGATTTTTACATGCTTGCTAATAGCAAAAAGATATTCTCTTTAGGAACTAAAGAAATGTATCCTACAGAGTTTCCCCTATATGCTGCAAAGGTTAATGAAATACCCTTTGAAAGAATTTTGCTTGCATAACCTGTCTTGGTACCCTATAAGAAAAACGACATTTGCACAAACATCAGGTTCACATGAATAGACACTCTAACACCCCACAAGTTATAGTTTCCCTAACTTCGTTCCCGGCAGCAATACCATATGCAAAAGAAGCTATCCTTTCAATCCTATATGGGAATACACTGCCTGACAAACTTGTCCTGTATGTAACTCTGTCACAATTTGCCGGAACAGATATCCTAAATGATATTATAAATATTAGCAAGGAAAACAGCATTTTTGAAATACGCGACTATCCCACCGATATAAAGTCATATCGAAAACTTATTCCTGCACTGATAGATTTCCCCGATGCAATTATCGTAACAATTGATGACGATGTGAAATACCATAAAAATATGCTTCAGGCCTTGTTGGACCTACACAAGCAATTTCCACATGCAATTCTCGCTCACAGAGCAAAACTTATAAAACCCGACAAAGCATATCGCAAATGGAGAAAATTCAGATGGTATCATTTTCTCTTTAAAAAGATACATAGCAGTTTTTTTAACATACAAACGGGGGTTGGAGGAGTGCTATATCCGCCACATTCTCTGAAATCCGAGATGTTAAACCCAACCCTGTTTACAAGTATAGCACCAACCACTGACGATATCTGGTTTTGGGCAGCAGCGGTAGCTAATGACTACCCCATCATTCCTGTCCCATTTGGTTACAATAAACCACGCGGACTACACAAACCACGCGAACTGTCGTTAAAAACCTTGAATTTCAAATCCACAACAGACCTTAATGCTTCTACCCTTAAGGCTATCCTTGACAAATATCCTGAAATCAAAAGAAAGATACATCAATGAACATCAAATCCAACCCCGATATAATCGTATCACTTACATCGTTTCCAGAAGCCATACCCTATGCTATAAAGGCGATTTTGAGCATAATAAATGGTTCAATCCTTCCAAACAAGATCGTTTTGTATCTCGACACCGAAAAATTTCCGGAAGGGAAGATTCCCTATGAACTTGAAAACCTAAAACGACAATATCATATCTTGGATATCAGGTTCAATCCAATGGATATACGTTCATACAAGAAACTCATACCTGCACTCAAGGATTTTCCTGATGACATCATCGTTACCATCGATGATGACATAGCATACCACAAGCACATGCTCCGAAATCTGGTTATGTGGCACAAGAAACACCCAACATCCATCATAGCTAACAGGGTAAGAAAAGCCAGATTGCACAAGCCATACCGTTTCTGGAGAAAATACAAATGGTATGATTTTATTTTTAATAGAAGCATTAAACATCATCTGTCTATGCAAACAGGAGTTGGTGGTGTTCTATATCCACCTCACTCACTTGACGAAAAAATGTTAAACCCCGATTTGTTTATGACTATAGCCCCAACAACAGATGATATTTGGTTCTGGACAGCAGCTATTTCACAAGGAACTTATGTTATCCCTGTACCCAGATGGCAGCCCAAACTAATTGAAATAGGAAAGCCTTTAAATTTATCCCTTAAAAACATCAATTTAAAACAAAACGACGATAAAAACTTAAAGGCGCTTGAAGCTATCATGAAACACTTCCCACACATTAAATCAATTTTGGAAAAAGAAAAATGAATTGTATCTCCTACACACTATACACCCCGTTCATCACACAATAAACGATAACATCGGCAAGTGATCGCCCCCCCAGTTTTTCCATTATATTCTTTCTGTGTGTTATCACCGTGGTAAGACTTATATTCAGTTTGTCCGCCACCTCCTTGTTTATATATCCCTGACAAAGAAGCAAAGCCACTTCTATCTCCCTTGACGACAAGATATTCTGCATTTGTCCGCCACAAGGAGCAAATCCAGCTATACCCTCTGGCCCTTTGTGTGACATTTGCGCTCCCTCATGTCCCCTCCGATGCAAGGCAAGCAAATCACTTATCAGCTCAGCCCTGCTCTGACAAACATTCAGGGTGACCACGCCACTTATACTCATATCACCACTCACCATCACTATGCTACGTCCCTTCTTGGCACGGAAATATGCTGTATGTTCAAAGTATACACGGGAGGAAACAAAATAATGGACAAACTCCGTTTCATCCTTTGACAGCAATTCTTCAAAGGATTCACATGTTACAATCTCTGCCATTGGTATGAGTTCACCCAATAGCATCTCCAGTCCCATGCAAGCCAATATGTTGGCATCCACAACCGCTATACGAAAAGCGCCTTGATTCATCATTTCGATTTAAGTTCTCCGTTTTCAAAGTTGCTGCATGTCATACAGTCTCTTGTAATACCCGTTCTTTGCTATCAGCTCATCGTGACCGCCACGCTCTACTATCTCGCCTTCGTAAAGCACACAAATCTCGTCGGCATTCCTGATAGTCGACAAACGGTGCGCTATAGCTATGGTGGTGCGACTCTTCATCAGACGTTCCAAAGCCTCTTGCACCAAGCGCTCCGACTCTGTATCCAGCGCCGATGTAGCCTCATCCAAAATCAATATCGGGGGATTCTTCAATATGGCACGTGCTATACTGATTCGCTGACGTTGACCGCCCGACAAGCGTCCGCCACGATCGCCAATCATTGTATCATATCCATTCTCACTCTCCATAATGAAATCATGCGCATTGGCAATCTTTGCTGCTTCCACAACCTGTTCCATTGTTGAATTATCAACACCGAAAGTAATGTTATTATAGAATGTGTCGTTAAACAATATTGCCTCCTGGTTCACATTACCAATCAAGGCACGCAAATCTCTGATGCGTACACTCTTCACATCCTTACCGTCTATCAATATCTGCCCCTCAGAAACATCATGATATCTGGGAATCAGGTCCACCAATGTTGACTTGCCACTACCCGACTGCCCCACCAAAGCAATGGTCTTGCCCTTGGGAACGGTAAGGCTTATATTCTTCAATACTTCCCTGCCACCCTCCTGGTAATGGAAACCTACATTGCGCAATTCAATCTCCTTTTCAAGCTTTGACAGTTCCTCTGGCTTAGGCAGTTCCTTTATAGGATTCTCTGCCTTTAGTATGAAGTCTATGCGGTCCATCGATGCAAGGCCATGAGGAATCTGATACGAGGCCTTAGACAAGTCCTTCAACGGATTTATCACGCTATACAAAATCACCATATAGAAAATAAATGTCGAAGCATCTATCATATTGGTACCATTCAGTATCAGCCAACCACCAAACCAAAGCACAACAACTATTATAGAAGTACCCAGAAACTCCGACATGGGATGAGCAGCATTTTGCCTCACCACCATCTCCGTCATTTCTCTGCGATACTCGTTGTTCTTTTCGTAAAAACGCTGCGACATCTTCTTCTCAGCGATGAAAGCCTTAATGATGCGAAGACCACCCAATGTCTCGTCGAGATGAGCAATGATGTCACCCCATCTGCTCTGTACACTGGCAGACTGACTCTTTAGTTTGCGACTCACCTTGCCCATCACCCAACCTGCCAACGGAGCAACGCTAAAGACAAAGAGAGTCAGTTGCCAACTTACGCTGAACAATGTCACGAAACACACCACTATGGCTATGGGCTGACGTATCAGCATATCAACGGACGACATCACCGCCGTCTCCACACATTGCACATCAGCACTCATTCTCGCAATTATGTCACCCTTTCTCTCCTCAGAGAAGAAACTCAAAGGTAAAGACAGCACCTTGTCATACAATTGCGTTCTGATATCCCTCACAACACCAGTTCTCAGTGGCACCATCACTGCACTTGAAGCAAAGTATCCGAAAGTCTTCACACCCGTCATCAGCACCAAGGCAATACCCATTATCACCAATGTCAAAAATGCACCATGCTCATTAATCAGTCCCTGCACAAAAGCATAGCCATTGTTCACAACAACTTCCTTGCTGAGCGTAGCCCAGGACCACTCCTTATAAGTATACACGGTTTGGTCTACCTTAAAAAGGATGTTCAGTATTGGAATCAACACCATAAACGAGAAAACATTCATCCATTGCGAGAAGAAATTCAGCAATACCGAACCTAAAAGATATTTTCTATAAGGCTTCAGATAACGACCCATTATCTGTAAAAAATGCTTCAGCATATATAGTCTTGATTTTATACTTTTTGCAAATATACACAAAAGCTCAAATAAAACCAAACTATTTAACGAGGTAATAAAATGGACACAAAAAAAGAGAGGCAAAAAGCTTAATTCTAAACCCAACCCTCTACATTCTGTTAAGATTGTTAAAGGCATCAATTAGCAAAGATATACTATCTATGACGGTCATTGTTCCGTGCTTGGCTATCTGCTGATAGCACTCTTCAATTTGTCGTTGACATTCAACAGCAAGATTATATTCTTCTAGTGTATAAGAGCCTATAATCTGAGCTTTGGATACAATGTAATTGCATATTTGAGACAGCTCTACAATCATTGAACGAAAACGAGCAATTTGAGCTACATTATATAATAATGATGCTCCACCAACAATCATTCTTGCCTTTTCATCCTTTATTGCGGCTACCTTTGCTGCAATAAAAGCAACATCTATTACAGAATTATTCATATCTAACCGTATTACTAAAATGGTTCATAATCATAACCTATCATAAAATATAGAAAAAGTCTGGTTTTTACATATTATATGATAGGTTAAGCAAAATTACTTATTATTTGTTAGGCTATTTTTCAAAGTAATCCCCTTTGCTGTAAGACGGTATTTTTGGTTCTGACTATTGGGCTTATCAGGAATCGTAAGTTCTATATAACCATTACTAATAGCAGGATTCAAATAGTCCGTTCTAAAATAATCTCTATTTTTAATAGACAACAATCCCTGCAATTCCGAACGCCCCATCTCACCAGTCAATATAGAAACAAGTTTCTCCACTTGTACACTTGCATGGTCACTTGCATGGTACTTACATAGTCAAGGTATCCTCATCGTCATTCATCAACTTTTTTAGGTCTTCGATATCAGGAAGGGTATGCTGCATCTCTTTTGGCATATCGGCGATTGTTTTATACGTTGCAACGCCCATCGGCTTGTTGTAATCACGAACAGCATACTCTGCATACGCCTGATTAGCACTTTTGCAAAGTACAATGCCTATACTTGGATTCTCATGTGGCTTGCGTACCTTATCGTCAAGTACTTGCAGATAGGCTTGCAATTGTCCTAAGTATGCAGGCTTGAATTTTCCAATTTTTAGTTCTATAGCAACCAAAGCATTCAGTTCTCGGTTAAAGAATAGCAAGTCGCTCCACATCTCCTCACCGTATATTTCCAAATGATATTGATTGCCTACGAATGTGAAGTCTCTTCCAAGTGTCATAATGAATCGCTTGATATTATGCACAATTCGCTGCTCTACCAATCTTTCGTCCACATCTTCTTCCTGTGCATCGATATCTTCCACATTGATATAATCAAGCAAATACTCATCTTTGAACATCCTTATAGCTTTTATCGCCTGTCGGGTAGATGGTATTGTCTGTATAAAATTATTTGGAGCAGTGCCATCAGGTGCAGGTATACCAGTCTTCAGTATAGATCTCAAAGTATATTTATCCCACTGATGCACTACTGTCTCGTGTATACAAAGCAGAACCTCATCAATGTTTTTTGTCTTGTGTAGAATCTCCATATGATGAGAGAAGCTGATGCCCAAGAACTCATCTCGGTTAATTTCGCTCGCCATGGCGACCATTTTGCTAAAGACAATCTATCGCATTCTATTTCAGCATGCAAAGATTCAATTCCTAATTTGCTCGCCATTGGCGAGTGAATTAAGAATGGTTGCCAAAATTCTGCAAATTGGCGCATGTTTCTGATGTTTTGTGCCGAGAAGCCACGTAGTCCAGGAAGTTCTCTCCGCAGTTGTTCACTTATGGCATCAATGGCTCCTGTTCCCCAAGTTCCTCTGCGAGAATTAGCAGATACATAAAGCCCCACGCCAAAGTATAATGACAGTTGCGTGCCGCTCACCATTCTTACAGCGCGACTTTGGCTCTGCAATATTGCCGTCTTAATTGTCAGAACGGCTTGCTTCAAATCGGTTGATGTCATATTGTTATTCATATTCTTTGCAAACTTAATTATTTCTTAGGCTTTATATCAAGTTCAGGGGGCAATTCTCTTTTATATTCTATGCGGTTGGTTTCGGTCATATGGTTTTATTCTTAGTTTTGGCATTTATTTTGAATATTTATCAAATTCCAACCTTAACTTATTAAGTATTTCTACCATCGTAGCAATATTAGCGTTAAGAGATTTTGATAAATTTCTAAAAAACTTTATTGCTTTAGCTTGTAATGATTTGATTTCTTCACTATCATCAGATAAACCGCTATTCCGTAAAGCAAGTGCTTGTTGATCTAATTTCCCTATTTCCGTTAAAGCAAAATTTATATATTCCCAGGATTGTAATGTATTGTATTTGTTTTCAATATCTGCAAAATTATAATATAAATAAATGCGATTTAGAGAATTGCCTGCATTCTCAAACAAAATATTTGCTTGTGTGGCAGACTTGAACAGTCGCTCGCAAACTACTGGATTATAATCTTCTTCAATATCGTCACAAGCTGATTGCATCATCCTTAAACAATCTATTCCTTCTTGAAGCCAAGATACGGCATTTTCTGCTGCATCAACTTTTCTTTGAAAAACAAGTTTGCGAATCTCAATCTTAGAATGATGTCTCTCTTTTAAATAATCGAGAAGCGCAGTTAATAGCAAAGTTACAGCAGACCCTATAACACCTGCGATAATCATATTATAATTTTCCATAACCATTACTCCAACTGCTTTCTATAAACTGAATCCAATGTGTTACCATCCTTGTCTTTCCAAACAAGCCAGCCGTTGTTGCTACTGCCTACACAGAAGTCTGCAGCAGTGCTAGGACTTGAGAAAGTTTTATCAGATGTCAATACTAATTTATCATTCTCAATGGCGGTATACTCCTTTAGCATGCTTTCACGTTTATCCCTCCAGTTGAATGATGGCACCATCGTTTTGGAGATTACACTGCCTTTCAGAACAGTAAAACCATTAGAGTTGTAAAAACCCTTTGCCTCACATCCTCGACCTTTGGTATAGAAAATATGTTCCGTCTTTGGTTGTGATACTTCAAAGATATTACAACCAATGAACGACGCCAAGAACTTCACATCCTCAAAGAATTCATCCATTGAGTCCTTTTGATATTCGGGCAAATTTGGAGCTTTAGGAGTTTGCTTATTATCATTTAACACGAAAGCATTGGCCTTCTTTGCTTCTGCTATAGCCTTATGTTCCAAGTATTGCACATCAGCTTTGGTCATATCAGCATCTTTCGATACAAATATGAGTGCCTTTTGCCAAAAAGACTTCTTGCTGTCGTGGTCTTTCACACGCTCACGGAAATTTTCAGTTTCGCCTATATATGCTTGTGGTTTGGTCGCTTCATCTTCACCGAGAAGTATGTAAAACGCAGGTTTCTGCAACTTCTCCTGCGTATTGAGATATGCGAGATTTGAGCGTGGTACAACAAACATCTGACAAATTTTGTTGCTGATGAATGCGTATTGAGTTCCCTTGGGATCTCCGTCAATTAGGTATGTAGTTATTACTTTTCCCATATATTAGAGATTTGCTTTATAAAATACTTTTTGATAATTCCTGACCTTTTGAGATACACTCATCTAATACTCCAATAATATTGGTTAAATTATTAGATAGTCTCTTCTTTGACTTATTGATAGTTTTTTCTGCCTTAGGTAATGTGTCAATAGCATCCCTAAACCCAGTACAACCTGATTTTGCCTCAGATATTGATTTTAGAAGTGTGTTAATTGCATTATATTCTTCCTCCATAGTCTCTTCACTATCAGGTGCTGTAAGAGACTTCATTTTGGTAGCATAGTCTACCATGTTAAAGAATGAAGACTGCAATAATGGGGTATTATCTTCGAATATTAAAGATAGTTTATCCATTCCATTGGCAGTAGTCCTCATAATTCCTTTAGCTTGGGAAATGTTTGGATGAGTAGGATTGATGCTCTGTAGCTTTCGAGTATTAGAATTAAGCATTTCATTATGCTTCAACATGGCATCTGTTAATGTAGAGCATATGTTGGTTACATTGACAGTTTCCTCATCTAAATGGTCTTTGTAATCCAAAAATCCCCATTCTTCCACATCGTCTTCTGTAACCTCTACAACTTCTGGCTCAATAACAGAAGGTAGTAGTGTTGTTGAGAATGTTGAACAGTATGCAAGAAATGCAGCCTTGTTCCTATTCCATGCTGATGGCTTAATGCCTATATCTAGTTTGTCTGTGAATACTTCACATAGACCATCTATTGAATCAGCATCATCTATTTTCAAGGCTTTATCCAATGAACATAACCAACCTAATTTATCAAATGATGTATTAGGTAGTAAAATCTGGATAATATGCTTATTTAGTGCCCACGCTGCACCCATCTCATTTAAACATACCTCGCTACTCTTGTAGTTGTCAGAAATCATCAACAAAACAATATCTGCACACGCAATGTTGTCTTGGATAAATTGCGGGATACTTTCTCCTGCCGGTACACCAGTATCTTCACGAGAGGTGTAGGCTATAATCTCAGAGACCATACCCATTCCTAAAAGGAATATTGAATCCACAAATTTACCTATCAATTCTTTATCTTTAGATGCGTGGCTAATAAAAATTCTTTTCTTCGATGATGATGTCGATTGTTGTGTTGGTGCGATTACAGTTTGCGTATTCAAGCCAAAATCACCTCGTTCCAATTTATCTACCAGCACACAAAAATCCTTACGAATCTTTTGGTAATTACCGTTTAACACATAGCCATTTCCATTATTATCTACACAGGTAAAATTGCTATACTCTTTGCAATTATCATCAAAGTAATGGCTAAACACAACGCTCGATTCGTCATACCATGTGTGATACGCCTCGATAGTCCTACGGCTGTTGATATCCATAGCTAAAGCATCGTAATCAGCCCTTAGCTGTTTGATTCTTGCGACCTCAGTGTGTATGGTTTCTCTATCTTCCATATATTACTCAAAAATTTGGGTTTCGAAGTTCTTCTTCAATTCTTGTTTGTAATTGTATATCTTCATATACCCCTGCTTGGCTTGTTCAATGCCTTTTGTGTATTCATCTGCTATTTGCTTTTGAACATCTAATGGAGGAATTGGTATTAGTAGATTCTCCAAGTATGATGTTGGAACTCGTTGTTGACCGGCTGATCCTGTAAAATACTTTTTAGCATCAGATAACACATCGAAGTGGCGTAATAGAGTATGGATATACTGAGGTAACACATCGTTCGACTTTATGCGAATAACATGAAATTCAGTTGACCCATATCCTTTTCCATTAACCAAGTTCTTTAATATTGTCGATTTGCCATTTTGCATACAAGGGGTTATTTTTGCCCATATAATATCACCATCCTGGAATTTGGTATATCCTTTTATATTTGATTTACTACCAACTCGTTTACCGATCCATTCTCCATAGTCATCTGAAATATCTTCCATAGGAATAAATGACATGTTATCCGCATCTGACAACATAGACAAGTCTGTCTTAGGGTTTATAAATGCCAAATCCGATAATTTCCTGCAAGCAAATTTACTTTTCCCAAATGGAGAATTTTCTGCGTGTAATATCTGAGGGACACTCCAAGAATCTATTGCGCAATAATCAATATAATGCACTAATTTCTTCTCGATATGTCCGGGGTATGGGGCTACTCCTAACGCATTCCGGACATTAACCGTTGCTTTTAAGTCAATATCAATGGCTTTCATCTCTTCCATCTTTATGAAAACCATAATATCATTGTATGCCTTTACCAACTCATTCTGCTCCTCTAATGATGGAATGGGGACCTTAACATTGTTAAGTAAATCTGAAAATCTTATATACTTTCTATTTGTGGTCCCTGTTACCATACTATCCATATATGTATTAATTTTAGGACATCTAAATAGAAGTTGTAAATAGTCTGGATTAATTCGAGATAGATCCAACTCGGCAAACATCATATTGGAAGATGCAATACCATCAGATAGTTCCTGGGTGATAATACCAAAAGCACCATTTTTAGTATCAACCTTGCACCAAAATAAATGATTTAATTTTGCCTGTTGATATACTTTCATTTTTAGATATTTACCCTTTGTTATCCTATTCTTGTATGCGCCCAATCCATAAGATCTAACGCCTATTATCTTATATTCCTGTTCGTCTTCAATTTTGACCTTTTGGATATTGGCAGGTCTAGTAAAATACGAAAAGGGTTTCATAGGATGCTTCTTAGAGGTTATGATATTATCCCCAAGTATGATTTTTACATCCCAATTGAACATTCCGCTAAATGGGACTGTCGAAATATATTTCATTGCACTTAGCATATCTCCTCCCATTCGCCGTTGTTCAACTTCTTGTAAAGGTGGTTGCCTTCAACCTTATATTCATAGCGTTTTGCAGTCGCCTCCCATAGTTTATGCTCCTTGCGATAAGGTGCATACTCTTTGAGCAACTCTTCCAATTCGTTCTCGCACTCGGCACCAGTAGTGGTAATACCAGCCTTCTGTACCTGAGCGATAGGAATCTGGTAATCGAAAAGTTGTTTAATTATTGGCTTAACCTCTTCGGCAATTTTTGCTTCAAGTGCCTTAAATTCTGCTTTCTTCGTCTTAATTTCTGAGCGAGGATTATTCTTGTCGGCAATAAAGGTGTTTAATGTAGCAAGTTCCTCGGCATATTTAGCCGTTACCTGCTCGTAAGCCTTTGTTTTTGCCTGTTCGTATTGTGCGACCTCCTCAGCCGTAAACTTCTTAAAGAACATAAGGCTTGGCTTCACAGTTGCACCCGATGCCATGAAGACATCTTGTGGGATTGAAGTAATCAAAATAATCTTCGCCAGACCCTCGAATAGTTCACGCACGCTTTGGAGTTGAGTGGTATTCAACACGCCTTCCGGCAATACGATACCCAAGCGACCACCTGGTTTGAGCAGTCGCAAGCAACGCTCAATAAACAACACCTCGGTCAAGCCGCTAAGTTTGCCTGAGTCGTAGAGACTGAGGACAGATTCACCGATATTACCATTGACCTGTTCCAAGGCCTTGGTGTACTCCTCGCCATAACGCTTAGTGTAGTGTTTGATTTTTGCCTCGTCTGTAAACTTGTCAGCCTCGGTAATTTTCAAACTCTTCTCAACTCGTGACCCGAAAGGAGGATTGGTCAGAATCACATCGAAGCGATTCTCGAAAATGCCATTAACATTCAACAAGCCATCGTGATGATGTACGCCACCGTGGCCATCGCCATGCATAATCATATTCATCTTGGCAGTACGAGCCATACGAGGATTGGCATCTGTGCCGAAGATGCAATCACTCGACAGATGTTGCAAACGACTATCAGTGTGAATAGTGTCGAGCTCTCGATTGAGAATGGTGAAATATTCATCGACACGCTCGTCAATATCAGCCTTTTTCTTGTCGCTCAAAGAATCATATTTTTCATCAAAAAGCTGTGCCTTAATTTGCTCCTTTACTCTCTGGATATCATTCTCAATCTTCTCACGCACATACTCGAACGCCTTAATCAAGAATCCACCACTACCACAGCAGGGATCGCAGATAATCTCACCCTCTTCGGGGTCGAGAAGTGCTACCATAAAATCCACAATGGTACGAGGCGTGAAGAATTGACCCAACTCGCCACGGAAAGTCTTGCCCAAGAACTTCTCAAAGGCAATACCCTTAACGTCATCTGCAGTGCGAGATAGATTATAAACTTCCAACTCCTTTACAATCGCCTCAAAACTTGCCTCCTTGATTTTGATCGTATCGTTAGGCTCGAAGAGATCATCTTTTACATAATCCTCCTTTGTACGCTCAAACAACTGCTGATAGAAAGGCAAACTCTGCTTTGATTTTGTTTTGTCATAAGCCTCACGTAACTTTGCAAACTCTTCCGCTGAGAAATTTGTGTGCCAGTATTATTTCGTTCGTATCGTATTTTCATAAACAAAACCTTACTTATCTCGTCAAATGCAGCCTCAGGAGAGAGTTTATCATTATTACGGATAATATTATGACACTTAAAGAGAAGTTTACTAAATTCATCGCGAGTGAATGCCTTGGTCTGACTTAACAGCTCTTTTATCTTTTTAGCGTTATTAAGTTCTTCAACTTTAGGAATATCCACAATTTCCTCCAAACGCTTGGGCAGTTTACCCTTGTTCACCTTGAATACTCGGGTCTCTTTGAGATTGGTGGTAACAAAAAAATCAGCACCTGCCCAAGCTGCATAGTTGTAGCCCTGAAAGTAATCCTCCTCACGAATGGTAATATGCTCTGCTTTGCACTCAACAACGATTGCCGCAGCATCTTCGTTGCTCCTTGCAGTGGCAGACTTCCATACCACAATATCAGCCCGTGCCTTACCTTGACCGCGATGAGAATTATTTACCTGCAGTTCTTGCTCCATTTGCGACAAGTCATATCCATAGTGATTTACCAAGCGACAAATGTACTCTTGGCGCACACGCTCCTCAGGGGTCAAAACAAGTTCCTTATTTTTGAGAGGGGCAAATATCTTATTGTTCTTAATTTGAAGTTCCATTCTTTATAGTCTTATGACATAAAATAATCTTAATTTATCAACTCTTTTGTATCTACATTAAGAGTCTTTGCTATTTGCGACAGCATCTCCAACGATGGCTGCATTTTGTTTGAGCACCATTTAGAAACTGTTGAGGGGTCCTTGCCTAACTGCTCGGCAAGCCATTTGCCGGTTTTCTTTTGTTCAACCAATACTACTTTTAGTCTATTTAAATCTTTCATTATTTACACATTTTATTGGCGTATAGCGCAAATTTAGTGATAATCTACGAAAACACATCTTTAATCAGGCACTTTTTTCCCATATACCACATTTTTATAACTCAACGAACGGGGATTTGGGGTGTTTATCTTAGATGCCTTACATGTTACATAACAAATACAAAAATACCTGACAGCCTCGCGTCTTTATAACTTGAAGAATGGGGCAAGAACATAAAGGTTTTGCTACGTTTAGCAAAAGCTTTTGGACAAGCAAACAAAGAGGTGAAATATGTGTTCATAAAAATGTACCAAACATTGTGTACAATTGTACTTAATGTTTAGTACAATGCTACACAATATTGAGTACAATACTCCACAATGTTGTGGATATTTAATAAATCACGTTCTTATTGCTTATATTATTCTTTCTTATTATCTTTGTAAAATAGAACGTGCGAGTTTCTTTGACGGAGAGGAGAATGATAGCAAATGTGGACACATGTTGCAAATTGACGCGTGTAGGCATAAGTCGTATTCACCACTCTCCGTTCACCAATGAAGAGCGTCTGCAGAAGGTCATGGAGTATCTGGAATGACATGGAGCAATGAATGTGAGCATTACATGGAACTTACAGAACTGCTGCATACAATTGCAACTAAAGACCTAAACGAATTCGGCAACGACACGACATCTGGCATTACATCCATCGGTCGCTTGGCTGGCAACGTGCATGTAAAGCGGATGCAAGAGGAGCAGGCGTACAGTTTATGCTGATGATATTAAATCTCTAAACTTATGCCAACACATGGTGCAAGTGGCATTGGCCGGTGCATTGCTGCTGAGTTCCACTCCATTTGATACATATATAGCAGACTAAAGATAACTAAATGCAATTAGCGATACTTATGGCCGAAATTTTTATTACTTTTGCAAATCGTAAAAGACCATTAACATATATGTATTAAAGATTATGAACAAAAAATTATTTCTAATCTTGATAGGCTTAATCCTATCAGTGATGACCTTCACAATGTGCAAGAGTCAATCGCAATCTGTTCCATCAACACCAAAGGAGGCCTTGGCAGAGTTGATTGCCGGAAATGAGCGTTATTCGAACAACAAAAGTATCCATTCGCATGGGGATATGGATAGAGTAACGGAGACAGCTCCCCATCAGGCTCCATTTGCCGCTGTAGTGGGTTGTTCTGATTCGCGCGTACCCGTGGAATTGCTCTTCGACCAGGGCATCGGTGACATATTCGTTATCCGTACAGCCGGAAACAATGTCAACAGCGAAATGGTTATGGGAAGTGTAGATTATGCAATTGAGCATCTTGGGGTGAAACTTCTGCTTGTGCTAGGCCACGGTTCCTGCGGAGGTGTTACAGGTGCCATTTCCGAAGGAGAAGAGGAACACGGAAATATTGGACATCTCCTCGGCACCATCCGTAATGATGTGAGCGAATATGTCGGCAAGATAGAGTGTCTTGATGCAGCAATACATCACCATACACAAGTTCAGGTTGAACGCATCATTGCTTATCCTCATGTGGCAGAGAAAATAGCGAAAGGCGAATTGCTGGTAAAGAAAGCCTACTATGATGTAAATACAGGCAAAGTAACATTTTAGGTTGGTTGTATTTGACATGACCAAGAAATGATTTACCACGGCGATAATTGTTGAGGAATGAAGAATATCTGAGACTGATTATACAAATTAGTTATAACCTGCTTTAAAATAAAACAGTATATGATAGACATAAATATTTGGCTGAATGACTTTCTCCAGAAACTTAACAATGTTTTTGCCAATCGTGTCTGGTTTGTTGGTCTGCAAGGCAGTTATGGCAGAGGCGAGGCAACAGATACCAGCGACATAGATATTGTAGTAATCCTGGACGAATTAGATGCATCTGACATTCAGACTTATAATGACATGCTGGATACATTGCCACACAGAGAGTTGACCTGCGGCTTCCTCTCGGGCAAGGATGAAATTCTTCATTGGGAGGCATCCGATCTCTTCCAGTTTTATCACGACACCACACCGATTAAGGGAAGTCTGGACGGTTTACGTCCTATGATTGACGATGCTGCCATTGAGAGAGCCATAAAGACAGGAGTCTGCAACATCTATCACGAATGTGTCCACAATATGCTGCATGAAAAGAGCGAAGATGTATTGCGAGGATTGTATAAGGCTGCCTCTTTTGTAGTACAAGCCATCATCTTTAAACAGACAGGCAACTACATCAAGAATCAAAGTCAACTGCTTCATGTGGCCATGCCTGAAGAACAAACGATTGTGGAGACTTTCTTGAAACACAAACACTACGAGCATGTTGATTTCACAGAAGCATCCCAAGCATTGTTTGAATGGTCGAAAAGGTGGATTAAGAATTTATGCTAACTAACAACACATAAAAAGAAAAGCACACTTTTACGAAGAAACCGAAAATAGTCTTGATGAAACCTACCAACTCCATTGGCAGACAACATGACAACACCCCATCAAACAAACAAAAAGAAAAATCGCTAACAGTCTGATTGTTCAACTATTAGCGATTTCTTTTTGGTACCACCAGGAAATGAGTTTCATTTCTAAATGATAAGGTGAATCAGATATTGAATCTCTTTGGCAGCGAAGTTGGTGTCGTAACAATGAATAAAACCGATGAGCGATGAAATAGCTGTTGTTTTTTTTGCGTGGCACAAAAGCCGGCATCTTGACGGAAGATGAGAACGACTACACATTTGAGTATGATGCCGATTATTTGACATCTGCGTGCTGTAAGGATTGCATCGGTGCAGTAGGCCTAACGAAAAAGGGAAGCTGATTTTCTCAACTTCCCTTTCTGTGGTGCCACCAGGAATCGAACCGGGGACACAAGGATTTTCAGTCCTTTGCTCTACCAACTGAGCTATGGCACCTTCACCTTTATCTGTTTAGCGAGTGCAAAGGTAGGACTTTTTAATAAAACCCCCAAATATTTCTACAAGTTTTTTCAATTTCAATTACATTTTTAACTCTCAAAAGCATTTTACCATTCTCGTTTTACGATTATCTCCTTTTTTAATGTATCTTTGCATAGCATTATACAAATGCATTCGGATAGTAGCGCAGTTGGTAGCGCACTACGTTCGGGACGTAGGGGTCGGGCGTTCGAGTCGCCTCTATCCGACATGAATCCTTCTTTAAGGCGACCCATCATCCGCATCGCCATGCTCCTTGGGGCATGGTGTTGCGGATTTCTGTTTTATTTCCTCCTTGGCAAATCTTTGGGGCAAAACTGGACAGAATGGGGATTAGCCGAACAGTTTATCCTGATATGGCAAAATTGCGCTAACAGTCTGAAGCAGCAATTGTCAGAGATGAACCTAAGTAACGAAACATACTCACAAGTCATTGCCCTCACCCTTGGCGACCGCAGTATTCTGAGTCCGGAAACTAAACTACTATACCGTCAGGCAGGAGCCTCCCACGTCCTTGCACTCTCCGGCATGCACCTTGGCATAGTTTATGGCGCCATACGCCACTTCACAAAACAGCTGTCTTACACCAACTGGAAATGGGTTGTGCTACTCCTCTCACTCCTGTTTATATGGAGCTATGCTCTAATGACAGGCTGCCCAAAGAGTCTCATCCGTGCTGCCACCATGCTCTCCACTGCATTGTTGCTCCACACCTTTGGGCAACAACGCAAGCCCCTTGACATACTTGCCTTCAGTGCATCACTCATCATGCTATTCGACCCTGCAGCAGCCTTCGACATAGGCTTTCAGTTATCATGTGCCGCCATGCTGGGAATAATAATTCTTGGAATACCATTTCTCGCACACATATCCCACATGCACTTCATACCCAAATTCATCCTCGCCTCACTCATCATTTCATTCTGTGCGCAGTTCGCCACCCTACCCTTAACGCTACACTATTTCGGCACCATTGCCACTTACAGCGCTCTCACCAGTTTGGTGAGCATTCCCCTCACTACAGGAATAATCTACACCAGCATATTTCTGTATGTTGGCATAGACTCAATGGTTACCATCACCGAATATCTTATTTACATACAAAACCAGGCCATGACATTCATATCCCATTTGCCTGGAGCATACATTATAATATAATAATAAGCAATATAAGAAAATGCGAATCATCATCACACCACTCCTACTCTTTGTGCTATCCACATTGCCAATCACGTCAAGAGCACAGTTCCTTCTCAAAGGCAAGGCATCGTACTACCACGATGCTCTGCATGGCAACAAGATGAGCAACGGTGAGATATACAACCGTAACAAGCTAACCTGCGCGCATCTCAAACTCCCCTTCGGAACCATGCTCAAGGTACGCAACATACGCAACAACAAAGAAGTTATAGTAGAAGTCACCGACCGCGGCCCCTTCTCCAAGCGCTACATCCTCGACCTCTCGCGAGCAGCAGCCGATTCCCTCGGCATCATAGGCAAAGGCTTTGCCCGCGTGGAGATAAGTTTATACACCCCAGCCAAAGTCCCCTTCAGATTAAGCGAAGAAGAAACAAATATAGAACTTCCCGAATTAGACCTCCAATATCATCTTGTAGACATCTATCCTGACCCTATATGGATAAATTTCAACAAAGAAACAACTAAATGAAACAGAACAAACATTCTGCATACGGTTGAGAAAAGCAATTACCTGTTCATGAACTTTCGCTCGAGCTTTTCCTTGAGGTCTCGTCGCTGGCTGACATTAAACTCGGGAGCATCGAGGAAGAAGGCGAGGCGTTGCCACCACTCGGTCTTGCCGAAGTGAGTCTTGATAGATAAATGGCGCAACCACTGGGCCTTACGGCTGGTGGAGTATTGCTCGTGCTTGAGGAAGACATAGGTGCCCCACACCAGGATAGCTGCCACAATAATGACGAGATAGAGTTGGCAATGAAGGGGAGCTCCCAAGAAAACAGAGAGACGCCAGAAGCCAACAACGGTGATATTTATCAAAATGATGGAGAGCGAAGTGATGCTGTGACTGACTCCCATGGCAATGAAGGAATGATGAAGGTGGGTCTTGTCGGGACTAAAAGGACTCTTGCCTTTGAGCATACGGACGGTCATGACACGGAGTGTGTCGGCAATAGGCACAGAGAGAAAGGCAACTACCATGGCAACGACACAGATATTGTCGTTATAGGCGGTGGCAAGACTCTCCTCGCTCATGACGCAGATGACGAACCATGTCATTAACATGCCCATAACCATGGTGCCAGCATCACCAATGAACATGCGACTGTTGTCGCCGAATACATTAAATACAAAGAACAGGAGGAGGGATGCTGTCATTGTGAATGCCAAAATGGCATTGAAGACATCTCCAAGTTCAACGAAGAGGCAGCCAAACAGAAGACAGCAACTGATGCAGAGACCCGAGGAAAGACCATTGACTCCATCTATCATGTTGATGGCATTGATGATGCCAACACCGGCAAACACCGTCAAAGGAACAGACACCCAGGACGAGAACTGCTCGATACCCCACAGGCCATGAAGCGAATTGATGCTGATGCCGGTGGTATAGACAATGGCTAGGATGGTGAATATCTCTATAACAAAACGCGAACAGGGAGAGAGTCCCACAATATCGTCAAGTGCTCCGGAATACAACATCACCGACATCGAGAGGATAACAACAAGGATGCGGAGCGAGATGAACGGAACATCGTTAAACCCAAACACCGATAACATGGTGTACCCCACAAGCACGCCCATAACAAAACCAAAGAAGACGGCAATACCACCGACTACCGGAACGGGCTTCTTCTGAAGCTTGCGCGCATCGGGGTTGTCAACAAGATTTTTTTCTTTAGCAAGTTTTAAGACCTTGAAATATACCCATCTCACTGCTATCAGGGCAGAAAGTGCTGATGCCACCAAAGTGGCCAAGAGTTGCAAATCCATGTTTCTTACTACAAATGCTTTTTTGCGATAGGCAAATATACATTTATTTTTTTACATAAAAGAATAAAAAATGTAAAATCACTCTCTCTTACTTTATATAAATAGGTATAATAAGACAGCGATATTGCGACATCAAACTTTTTTATATAAATTTGCTACAGGATAAACAATACGAAACCAAGTAAAGTTATGAAACTTCAGTTCAAATTAGAATATCAAACAAGTTGGGGACAGGATGTACGTGTTGAGATAGCGGTAAGGCGCAAGAGCGGTTCGGACCTGACATACACCAACGTATTGAACACCGAGGATGGCATAAACTGGAGTGGCGAGATAGTGCTGCATGAGAAAGATGCAAAATCGTTTTGCTACAGCTATTTCATCGCTGCCGGCGACGAGATAGTGCGCCGAGAATGGAACGGAGTGCCACGCCTGTTCCCTTATTCGAATGGAAAGACATTCTTGCTGCAAGACTATTGGAAGGATATCCCCCCACTGAGCCACCTGTACTCGTCGGCCTACAGCCACTGCGTTGCGCACAGCATAGCACAGGAGCCGGAGATAAATTATTACGACCGCACATTGCTGTTCAGAGTGCAGGCGCCTCAACTGAAAAAGGGGCAGGAACTGGCATTGTTAGGATCACTGCCCCAGTTGGGCGAATGGATGCCGGAGCGTGCAATGAGAATGAGCCGGGGCGGCACACATGAGTGGTGCCTGACTCTGAGTGCCACAGGATTGCAGTTCCCCTTTGAATACAAGTATGTTGTGGTTGAGGAGAAGACAGGAGAACTGATAGCCTGGGAAGAGGGAGAGAACAGAGTTTCGCCCAAGATAGAAAACCAGATGCCTGAGGGCATCGCTTTTGGCATGCCAACGGCATTGCAGACGCAAAAGGAGAATATGCTGATGGGAGCCAACCAGGTGCAGGTAATATGGGATAGACGATTGCGTATGATTGACGAGCATTGGAAGACGGCAGGTGTTGTGATACCAGTCTTCTCGCTCAGAAGCGGAAAAAGTCAGGGCGTGGGCGACTTTGGCGACCTGAAGCGACTGGTGGACTGGGCCAACAGAACTGGCATGAGGGTGATACAGCTCCTGCCCATATACGACACAACGCAAACATCGACCTGGAGAGATTGCTATCCGTACAACGCCATAAGCATATATGCACTGCATCCCATCTACCTTGACCTTAGTCAGTTGTCAAGGATTGAAGATGATGACTTTATGCTTGGTTACGAACACAGAAGGGAGGAACTGAACTCTCTGCCACAGATGGACTACGAGGGAGCACTAAACCTGAAGATGGACTATCTGCACCGCCTGTATGCACAGGAGGGCGAGAAAGTGCTGGCATCGGCAGCCTTCAAGACCTTTATGAAGAGAAACGACGAGTGGTTGGTGGCTTATAGCGTGTTCTGCCATCGCAGAGACAAGGACAACACCAGTTACTTCCCAGTCTGGAAAGAACTTTCGGCATATGACGAGAAAGAGGTTCGTGCCTATGCCTCGGCTAATGCCGTGGAGGTGAACTTCTATGCCTTCGTACAATATTTGCTTTCGGTGCAACTGTCATCGGTGACAAACTATGCTCGCGACAATGGCGTGTTGCTCAAAGGCGATATCCCCATTGGCATTTCACGCACAAGTGTTGAGGCATGGATGGAACCAGAATACTTCAACATGGAGGGTTCGGCCGGTGCGCCACCCGACGACTTCAGTGCCGACGGCCAGAACTGGGGCTTCCCAACATACAATTGGAAACGGATGCAGAAGGATGGCAACATGTGGTGGATAAAGAGATTCCGTAAGATGGCGGAATACTTTGATGCCTATCGCATCGACCATGTTTTGGGCTTCTTCCGCATATGGGAGATACCAACATCGGCAAGAAGCGGACTGCTGGGACATTTCGAGCCTTGCCTGCCTATGTCGGTGGAGGAGATAGAGAATATGGGACTGAAGTGGAGAGAGAAGTTCTTCACAACACCATATATCACCGACAACTTCCTGCGTTCTCTACTGGAGAATCAGGCAGATATAGACGAGATTCGTTCAAAATACCTGGAGGCAGTAGGTCCCGACTGGTATGTGCTGCGCAAGGAGTATCAGACAGAAAACCAAATACATGAGCAGTTTGGAAACATCGACGACAATCCCCGTTTACTACAGATAAGGAAAGCCCTATGCACTTTGGTACAAAACAT
This sequence comes from Bacteroidaceae bacterium, assembly GCA_017547165.1. GTDB lineage: Bacteria > Bacteroidota > Bacteroidia > Bacteroidales > Bacteroidaceae > Physcousia. Next base: position 229,048 of record JAFYQK010000001.1, on the reverse strand, counting down.
CTTGTTCATTCCGCTTAGCGAAGGATTTGTGCCTCGCATCTCGGCTCATAAGACATACATATACGAATCGCTCTCGTCGGCAGAGCAGGAGGCGTTCAACAAGATATACGAACATTTCTACTACTATCGCCACAACGATTTCTGGGCGGCAGAGGCTATGAAGAAGTTGCCGGCACTAGTGGAGTCAACACAGATGTTGTGCTGTGCCGAAGATTTGGGTATGGTGCCAGCATGTGTTGGTCCGGTGATGAATCAGCTCCGAATACTCTCGCTTGAGATTCAGGCTATGCCAAAGGAGTATGGTGTGAGATTCGGAAGACTGGAGAACAACCCATACATGTCGGTGGTGACGATATTCACTCACGACATGCCCACCCTGCGACTATGGTGGCAAGAGGACGAGGAACGACGCCAGCATTTCTATAACGAGGCATTGCAGAAAGATGGCAAGGCTCCGGAGACAATGCCGGGATGGCTTTGCGAGGAGGTGGTTGCAAGACATCTGTTCTCGCCATCGATGTTGTGCCTGATTTCGTTGCAGGACTGGTTGTCGATAGACGAGAACCTGAGGGCAGAGAATATCGAGCAGGAGCGCATTAACATTCCTTCCAATGCCAACCATTACTGGAGATATCGTATGCATCTAAACATAGAGCAGTTGATGGAGGCTGACGAACTGAACAACAAGATTAAGGTGATGATAGAGAGGGGAGGAAGAGGATAAAGACAATAGTGTTTTTAAAAGGGACTACAGGGACTTCAAGGAGTCTTATGCTATTAAAAACTTCAGAGACCATCAGTCGCCTTAACTCAGGTAAAAAATAATTACAGAAAACAAAGAATAGGAAAAGAAATTATGAAGAAAAGATTTATCGTTGCAGCAATGGCAATGACAATGGGATTGGGTGCAGTAGCACAGACACAGAATCCGCTTTTGGAGCGTCGTTTCAATACACCATACGAAATTGCTCCGTTTGATAAGATTACAACAGAAAACTATCGTGAGGCTTTCCTGCGTGGCATGGAGGAGCAAAAGAAAGAAATAGATGCCATAATAAACAATAGCGAAGTTCCTACATTTGAGAATACTATTGTTGCACTGGATGAGTCAGGGCAACTTCTTAGTCGTACTGCAGGTGTGTTCTACGGACTGAGCCGCTCTTGCTCTACACCAGAGTATCAACAACTTGAGAGCGAACTCTCTCCCCTACTCTCGGCACATAGCGACTATATGAACATGAACGAGGCTTTGTTTGCCCGTGTGAAGAAGGTTTACGACCAACAGGCTTCGTTGAACCTAAATACCGAGCAGAAGCGTTTGCTTGAAAAAACATACAAAGGATTTGTAAGAGGCGGTGCTCTTTTAGGCAAGGAACAGAAACAGCGTATGTCGGAAATAAACCTGCAATTGTCAAAGTTGCAGTTGCAATTCACGCAGAACCTTCTGCATGACACCAACAACACATACGTTACCGTATCGGATGTAAAGGAACTTGAGGGATTGTCGGAAGGTGACATCCAAAAGGCAGCAGCATTGGCAGCACGCACCGGAGCCAAGGGTCAGTATCGTTTCAATATGCAGAGACCAAGCTGCAACCCCGTTCTTCAGTATGCCAAAAACCGCGAACTGCGTCGTCAGGTATATGAAATGTACAACAACCGTTGCAACCACAACGACAAGTATGACAACAAGGCTATCTCAGCACAGATTGTGGAACTTCGTCTTGAAATGGCTAAACTGATGGGCTACAACAACTTTGCCGATATGCAGTTGGAGACCCGCATGGCAAAGAAACCCGAAAATGTGTATAACCTGCTTGACCAAATATGGACTCCTGCTGTAGAGGCTGCTGAGCGTGAGTTGGACGACATCCGTGAAATGATGCGCAAGGATGGCATTAAGGGTGAGCCCAAGCCCTGGGATTACATGTACTATCTGGACAAGGCAAAGCAGGAGAAGTTCAATATCAGCGAGGCAGAAGTAAGTGAGTATCTGGAGATTAACAACGTCATGCAGGGTATCTTCTGGACAGCAAACAAATTATATGGAGTAACATTCCGTGAGCGTACCGAGGATTATCCACAGTATCACAAGCAACAGCAGAGTTGGGATGTAATCGACGAGCGTGGCAACCTGATAGCCATCTTCTATAGCGATATGTTCCCCCGTGATGGCAAGGGCGCTGGAGCATGGTGTGGCAGATTCCGCGCACAATCGTACGACGGCACAATGCGCGTGCAACCCATTGTTACCAATGTGTGCAATATGACCCTTCCTGCCGAGGAAGGCGGTCCTGCATTGCAGACTGTTGACAATGTTCTTACCATGTTCCATGAGTTTGGCCATGCCCTTCATTCTTTCTTCCGCGATGTACAATATCAGGGAACAGGCGGTGTGGAACGCGACTTTGTAGAACTTCCTTCACAGATAAACGAACACTGGGCTTTCGAACCCGAGGTATTGCGCCAATATGCACGTCACTACAAGACTGGTGAGGTGATTCCACAGGAATTGGTCGAGAAGATTGATGCCAGTAGCAAATACGGACAAGGTTTTGCTACAGTGGAATATTTGGCAGCATCGTATGTCGACCTCGACCTTCATGTGCTCACCGAGATGCCCAAGAAATTGGATGTTATGAAATTCCAGACAGAGAAGATGAAAAAGCGTGGCATGCCCAGTCAAATCTTGCCTCGCTACAGCGTAACAAACTTCTCTCACACCATGGGTGGCGGCTACAGTGCCGGTTACTACAGCTACATCTGGGCCGAGGTGCTCGATGCCGATGCTTTTGAGGCATTTAAGGAGACTGGAGATATCTTCAATCAGGAAGTTGCTGACAAATTCCGTAAGGAGGTGCTGACACCAGGCGGCATATTGCCCGGTGACGAGATGTACCGTCGTTTCCGCGGACGCGACCCCAAGATTGACGGATTGCTAAAGAACCGTGGTTTCCTCGGAGTACAGCCAGGTCAGAAGGTTTCTGCTGAAGCCAAGGCTGGCAAATAGGATGAAGAACGGACTTGCCTGAGCATGATGAGTGCAGGCGACTGCTTGAGCTTGATGAAACCGAAGGCGAATAACTAATAAAGAGGAAACGGGAAACTGTTTAACGTTAAACGTCACTAATCCAAATCTACCCCAAATCAAGTGCGCACGTATATTGCCATTGATCTTAAATCCTTCTACGCCTCCGTTGAGTGCGTAGAACGCGGTCTCGACCCGCTAACCGCCAGACTGGTGGTGGCGGACGAGAGTCGCACTGATAAGACCATATGCCTTGCCGTTACACCAGCACTTAAGGCTTATGGCATTTCTGGCAGAGCACGCTTATGGGAGGTACGCCAAAGAGCGAAAAATATTGACTATATTGTAACACCTCCACGCATGGGACTGTATCTTGAATATAGTAACAGAGTGATGGAGGTGTACAAAAAATATGCCGCACCTGAAGACATACACCGATACTCGGTAGATGAGGTTTTTATTGACCTCACCGACTATCTCTGGCTATACAAAGAATCTGCACACGACATCACCATGCGTATAATACGCGATGTGCAACAAACCACAGGTATTACTGCTACGGCCGGCATTGGCGAAAATCTATATCTTGCCAAAGTAGCAATGGACATAGTGGCAAAGCACATTCCTGCCGATGCCAATGGGGTGCGCATAGCCGAACTTACAGAGAAAAGTTACAGGGAACAACTTTGGAATCATCATCCTTTGACAGATTTTTGGAGGGTGGGACGACGTACGGCAGAGAAGTTGGCAAAATTCGGTGTACACACCATGGGACAATTGGCAAGATTCTCGCTCAGCAGCGAGAATCTTTTGTTTAAACTATTTGGCGTCAATGCCGAATTGCTTATAGACCATGCCTGGGGATGGGAGCCCTGCACAATTAGGGACATTAAGAAATACCATCCCAAATCCTCGTCAATATCCAGCGGACAAGTACTGAATTACCCCTACTCCACTGACAATGCCGCCATCGTGGTACAGGAAATGGCAGAGGCATTGTCACTCGACCTGCTTTCGAAAAAACTTCTTACCAAACAAATTGTATTAACCATAGGATACGATCTGGAATCACTCAACAATCCTGAGACACAAATACAATATATGGGCAAGGTGACTACCGATTTCTACGGCAGAGAAGTACCCGAACATGCGCATGGCAGCAAAAACCTCCGCCATCCGACCTGTTCTGTACAAGAAATCGTCAATGCCACCCTGCAGCTATATCACGAGATTATAGATAACAATCTGCTGGTACGCAGAATCAATATCACGGCAGCACATCTTTCTGAAGAAGGCAACTCCTGTAGCAATATCCATGGACAGGCCTTGCAGTTGGACCTATTCAACGACCTGCCCGAAACACTGTCACATGAAACGCTGCCATCCGAGCAAGACGAAAAAGAACAACGCCTCATGCAGGCATCATTGGAGATACGGAAGAAATATGGCAAGAACATGCTATTGAAGGGAATAAATTTTGACAAAGCCGCCACTGGCCGAGAACGCAATGGACAACTTGGAGGGCATAAGAAATAAAATCACCACACAAAACAGAATATGAATCAATACGACGATATCATAAACCTACCCCATTGGGAGCCACATGGCAGAAAGCGCATGAAAATGGAAATGCGGGCAGCACAATTTGCCCCCTTTGCTGCACTAAAGGAAGGTGAAGACAACTCTTCCAATCCTTAATGCAATTATAACACCACCTCATGCATATATCTTACTCTAATTCATTGTCTTTCGTTTTTTTTTATTGTAACTTTGTACCCAGTTCCTGTAGTTTTACGTTATATAACGTCTATATCTTGGGGATTTGAGCGAGAAAAAACAATATTAAATATGAAACATTTTTTACACAATTCCTTGCGGGCGCTGTTCCTGTCCCTGGCAGTGCTCCTGTCCCTGCCCATGCTGGCAGTAGAGGTTGAGATTAATGGGATAAACTATGATCTTAATGCAGAGACAAAGCAGGCTGCTGTTGTATCAAATAGTGGCGAGTATTCTGGTGAAGTTGTTATTCCAGAGTCAGTGGAGCATGAGGGCACTACTTATAGTGTGACAAGCATAGGGGAGTGGGCTTTCTTTGAATGCTCAGGTATGACCTCGGTGACTATCGGCAAAAGTGTGACGAGCATTGGGGATTATGCTTTTGACAGTTGCGATGGTTTGACCTCGGTTACTATCGGCAATAGCGTGGAGAGCATAGGGAATGGTGCTTTCTATAATTGCGATGGTTTGACCTCGGTTACTATCGGCAATAGTGTGACGAGCATAGGGGGGAATGCTTTCTTTGGTTGCTCTGGTTTGACCTCGGTTACTATAGGCAATAGTGTGACGAGCATAGGGTATTTTGCTTTCTCTGGTTGCTCCGACCTCCTTGATGTATATTGCTATGCAGAAAGGGTGCCTTCTACATATAGCAATGCATTTGATTCATATCCAGAATATGCCACCCTGCATGTTCCGGCTGCTTCTATTGACAGTTATAAGGCAAGAGCGCCTTGGAGCGGTTTTGGAAAGATTGTGGCTCTCTCTGACGAAGGAACAGGAGAACCTGCAGATGCCATCCGTTACATCACCTTGACCGGTGACCGTGTATATGCCATACCCGAAAAGTATATCCTCAGCGAGAATCAGTCAGGTAACGTATTAACACTGAGTCTCACGGGCGGAGAGGAATGGTCATACAACATTTCCGACGTTGTATCTGTTGGAAACCAATACGAGGGTACAAAATCAGAGTTAACATCATTCGGATTCACACACGAGGACAACGACCAGGTATATAAGGATGTCATTGCCACTATAACGGAGGAGAACGACACCGTCGTGGTAAGAGCGGAGGTGCCGGTTATTGGCAAACGCTTGCGTCCAAGTTTCGTAACAAGCAAGGCCTCGGGGCTTTATTCTGAAGAAGGACAGATTGTAAGCGGCAAAAGCCATTTCCGTTTCACTTCCCCTATGGTATTTACCCTTGCACAGGATAATCATTACATCTATACCGTAAACGACGACCAGGTTGGAGAGTTCAAACCTCTGGGACGCCCCTGCAAGATAGATGTGAAGTATCTTACAGACTATGCCACTGGTACCTACAAAATTCCTACCGTCTATATCACCTTCGGCGAGGATACAACAAGGTGGGATGACAGCCAGTGGATTGGCATGTACACCTATAATAGCGATGGCGACTGGGTTTGGACCAAGGAGGAATGGATAGAAGGTTGCACCTTCCAGTTGGACGGTGCCGGCATATGGCCCGATATAGACAAGGTGGAGGGTTGTGAAATACGTGGACGTGGCAACAGTTCATGGTCACAGAGTTATAGAAGCAAGAACCCATTCCGCATCAAATTCCCCAAGAAGAACAAACAGTCTCCCTTCAATCTGACAGAAGACCGCCAGTGGGTGTTCATTGCCAACAAGCAAGACGGTTCCATGACTTCCAACTCCATAGCACAGAAGATTGCGGCAATGGTGGATGCCGAGGCTCTGTGCCACATGATTCCTGTGGATGTCTACATCAACGGACATTACCGTGGTTCATATTGCTTTACAGAAAAGATTGGCATTGCCGACAACAGCGTGGCCATAGACGAGGCAACAGGTTGTCTGCTGGAGTTAGACGACTATTTCGACGAGACATTCAAGTTCATGGACGACGCCTATGGTCTGCCTGTCAATATCAAGGACCCTGATTTCTCTGAAGAAGATGACGAACGTGTTGTTACATATGCTGACATCGTGGCTTCAGTAAATGATATGACCACCACCTTGATGGAAGGTGGCGACATTTCACAACATGTGGATATGGAGACATGGGCAAAGTTCTGGCTGGTAAACGATCTTGTGCGCAATGTGGAGACACACCACCCCAAGAGCTGCTACCTGTTCAACGAGAACCCAGCCGAGGGCGAGAAGTGGAAGTTCGGACCTGCATGGGACTTTGACTGGGCATTCGGTTACGAGGACGATTACACATATTTCATTGCAGGTGCAGAGGAAGACCTATACAGTGAAGCCGCAAAAAATAACAAGGCTGGTTACCAATTCTACAATGCCCTGCGCAAGAGCGAGGCAGCCCGCGAGGCATATCTGAAGGAATGGAACAAGTTCATGGAGGAAGACCGTCTGCAAGAGTTGATGGAGTACATCGACGACTACACAGAGTTTGCCCAATACAGCATCGAGCACAACAATGATGCTGAAATCAGAGAAATGAACAACACCGATTATTTCTATCAGGCAGAACTTAGCAAGCAGTGGCTTACAAGACGTGCAAACTTCATTTACAGCAACATGCAGTCTTCCGACACTCCGGACTCTGACGAGATCACTACAAATATCTTCATCCGTAGCGGCATCCGTTATCGCATTCTTTCAGACTCTACCGTAGAGGTATATGGTCTTGCTTATGACTATATGCCTGACGAAGTTGAGATACCAACGTCTGTAAGTTTCTGTGGCGTAACGTTCTCTGTGGTTGCCATAGGCGATGCAGCTTTTGAAGGATGCTCTTCTCTCTCAAACATAACTCTGCCTGAGGGTATAACACGTATAGGCGACAAGGCATTTTACGCATGCACCTCACTTTCGTCAATAACCTTCCCTTCAACATTAAGTAGCATAGGTTCAGAGGCTTTCATGGAGTGTCACACACTTTCCGAGGCAACATCAATGTCTACAAACATTGTAATAGGAACCGATTGTTTTACCAATATCCCATACGACGATGCTGTCCTGCATATTATTGTAGGCACAAAGAAACGATACATTTACACCGGTTGGGACCAATACTTTGGCACCATAGTGGAGGACGTTATGTCCGACGATGTTATCACCTATAAAATTATAAACATTGGAACAGCACAGTCTTCAATGGTTCCTGGAACTTGGTATTTCTTGCACAATAGCCGAATCCCCAATAGCACGGCAGTTGATTTCTCTGAACCTGGAGAAGAAATAAAGTCTGCAGGTGGTTTTGTACAGGACAACGGTATTGAAAACAGTGTGCTGATGTCTAATACTGCATTGATAGATGCGGCAAAGGAAAATGGACTTTATGAATATGAGTGCAACAACGTTCTTGTACGTTTTGTACCAGTAGAGGGCATACCCGATGCCTTTAAAGTCCAGTTTGCTACAGGCAACTGGTTGAAGAATCTTGGTTTTTATGATGGTTCTGGGTTTACTACCACCGACTTGGAAAGCGAGGCAACGCATTTCAACTTCTACCTCATAGACGGTAACGAGCGTGGACGTTTCGGATGGAATATATATGACATGCAGGAAAGAATGGACAACAATGGAGCAGGAAAGACATTGGTACTCTGGAGTAGCGGTGAGATATCCGGTGTTATGACAGGCAACAATGTATGGCAGATATATGATGCCGTAATCAATGATGGCCAAATCCTGGAAAGTTTCTGTATTGAGGATGGTGCCATGGATAGCTACAAAAAAGCATCAGAGCAGCAATGCACCACTCTTGAATATCGTCGCACCTTCCCCAATCTGCTTTGGAACTGCCTGTACGTACCCTTCAAGATACCATATGCCACTTTGGCCGACGACTACGATGTGGCATACATCAATGGCATGAACTCTTATGACAGAAACGACGATGGTCAGATAGACGATATTCGTATGGAGGTAATAAAGATAAAGCAGGGTACACTGAAGGCAAACCATCCTTATCTCATCAAACCCAAGAACGATGGTGCAAAGAATATGAATATTGTTCTGAAGGATGCTACCCTCTATGCTTCGAAAATCACTACGCTCGACTGCTCTTCTGTGTATGTAAAATATGATATTACAGGCACATACAACACTATGACGTCAGAAGAAATTGGCGAAAGTCTTGTTCTCACAACAAGCGGTTCATGGCAGAAGATGTTAGAAACGGCGGTACTCAAACCATTCCGCTTCTATCTGACAATCAGCAACAGAGAAGGTTCGCCCGTAGAGATTGAAAAGGAAGCACTTTCACGCATAAGAATCAGCGTCTGGGGCGAGGACGACAATGCAACAGGCATAGATGATGCCATACATAATGCCGACATGCAGGACACACCCATCTATGACCTGAGCGGACGCCGCGTAAAGAAACCTGCCAAGGATGGCATGTATATATCAAACGGACAGAAACTGATATATTGATTGCTTTGGAGTGAAGGACTTTCCTCTCCCACTCCATTCCTATATCCGAGTGAACAGTTATGGGGATATGCTTTTCTGGCATATCCCCATAATATTTTTATATATCCAGTCATTCTCGATATTCCAAGTTTCTTTTAACCCAAATCGGTTATTGGATTTTTCTTAACTACATATCTCTAATGACCGCCAACAGAAAATATATTGCACATTTTGCTGTTTACCATAAGTTAGCAAATTTACCACGCCAAAAGTATGTTTACATTTCTCTCAGCCATACGACACAGAGAAATCCCAATGACCGATTGGGGGGTATAGGTACAAAAAAGCACTAGAAGGGCAAATGCCAACCATAGAATTCTTTATTTTGGAATATATTTAATATATTTGCGTTAGGATTAAATATATTTCGGAATAATGTCAAATCTTAATCGTATCAAAGTTGTTCTTGTTGAACAGCAAAAGACAGGCAAATGGCTGGCAGAACAAATGGGCAAATCCGCCTGCACAGTCAGCAAATGGTGTAGCAACTCTAGTCAGCCAGATTTGGCTACATTGGATAAAATTGCTACATTATTAAATGTGGATAGACGAGAACTGATAGCACCTAAAATAACGACAAACACATAAAATAGAGGCACGTCGCATGAAGTAATTTCAAGCAAGTAAATATTTTAAATTATGCAGATAATTGAGACTATAGGCAATCAAAATTTAATGAATAGAGAAAAAACGCTATTTCTCTGTTCCAAGATGACGCCTATAGGACTGTATGGCAAAGTGTTCAAGTGGACGGATAGCCTAACAGACAAGGACTGCATTGCTTGCTTCAGTTCTACCGACATGGAGTCGGAGGTGCTGAAGGCGCTACTCGTCTCCAAAGTCCCAACCATTTTGTTTGTAATGAACCGCTTCACTGACGGAAACAACATTCAGATAGAGCGGGCACTCCAAGAACACAGAATGCTTATTGTTGTCCTGAGGCGTGATGAACCAAGAGGGAAAGGGGCTACGCCCAGACTGAGAAATGAATATGTATTATCCATTTGCCAGCATGTCGTTTGTGGTTATGTCAACAAGAATGGCAGCGTATTCCCCTTGTTGACAGGGCGAAAAGATGTTATAAACCTTGTTGATGAAAATACATGTTCTATGGTAGCAGAACAAAACAGTCAACATGAACGATGGACTGTGGCACAGGACAAGATATTGCTCCGGATGTTTTATAATGACATGGGAATCCATGCCATCCATAAGCAACTTGAAAGAACATATACAGCTATCTATTCACGCCTTCACTCCATCACCCTATCAGAAGAGCTGCTAAAAGGACGAGAGTTTGAAGACTATGTGCTCAGCCTGTTTAATATTCAAGAAGATAGCGAACTCATTCTGCAAGAATGGCAAGGTGACAAATCCTATGGAAAGGTTAAGGCAGAAAATAACAGCAATCCCGATTTCGTTTTCCGGTACAGGCAAAACGAGTTTGCCGTAGAATGTAAGTGGCGCGAGAAACTAAGCCGTGATTTGAGCAAGGACTTGTTCCCGATAAAAAGGATTGAGAATTATAAGCATTTCTCCGAAGTTCGACACATGCCAGTAACTATCATTCTTGGTGTTGGCGGAGAACCATGCAATCCGGAACTTCTTTACAAAATTCCGTTAAATGAAATCGCACCTATCATCTCTGGAAATCAGTCGATAGCTAATTATCTGCATCCTGTATTTTCTTTTGATGTCTCTATGTTCTTACGTCCAGAGGAGAACACCAAGGAGAGAGCATATACACTTAGCGAGAAGCGCGAGAAATATCCGAACGCCTATAAACCTTGGAATACCGATGATGATAAGTTGCTTGTTACTCTACATTATGAAAACAGAAGCATAAAAGAACTTGTGTCAATATTCAAACGCAATGAGGGAGCGATACAATCAAGAATTAGAAAACTGATTGACAAGACCAATAGAGAAAAATAACGAAGGTAAACCCCAAATCGGTCATTAAACAGTTATAACGCTAATAAAAGATTTGAGATTAAATGTTCCTTCTTTTCAATACGATAACTTGCGTAAGTGTGGTTTCAATATTGTGAAGCCTTCCTGAAAAGCAAAAGAAAGGACCACCCTAGCGTTCTGCGCATGAAATACTAGCTGCTGCCGAAATGCAAAACGAGTGGCGGACAACTCCATTACCGAGCTGCCCGCCACTTGCCTATTATATGTCAACTTTATATTACTTCACTTCCTCGAAATACGACTATCATTCACTATCAAAGCGTTAGCACCGGATGTTGCGTCCATGTTGCAAGAATCAAAATAAGCATTGATAATCGACATGTTACAAAACCAATGCAAAGATGTTATATTAGACTCGAACAACCAAAAGAAAAGGCATATAAAGCACAAATCTGCTACATTTTTTTGACTTTGCTAGGCTTTGTAAAATACAATATATTCCGTAAGCACTGATCTATAAGTCAAAAAATATCGAGTTATAGCTCAATAATATAAATCATCTTAAAGCCCAACCTTTTGTGTATGAGACGTTTTGCGTTTTACTGTTTCTGTGAAGTTCATACTCTAGTTGTTTTCTTACTTATTACGTATGAAAGGCCATGTTAATAATAGTAATCCGCAATAAGTACCCAAGAAAATGAGTTGAGTACCCAAGAAAATGATGATACGCTTAATATTTCTTCAAAAAAATGCATCATACTTCAATCTTTTGAGATTATTTTTAAGAAAAATCGAACTAAATCAACAAAATCGTCTTTGTTCTCATATATTCTTATTACTTTTGCTTATAGTTAAGCTATAAAAGCAGGACAAATAATTAGTATAATATTATAATAAGGTAAGATATTATGGATAAAAAGACACTTGAATTTGTGACGTTTTGCATAAGCAAACTTTCCATACTGCTGAAATTGCCACAAAAGGAAATATATGGCCGATTAAAAGCATCAGGTATTTTATATGAATACATCGTTCCCTCATACGATGTGCTTCACACATTCAGTTCTAGATACTTGATGGAAGATCTTACTGAATATATGAGGGAGAAAGGAGTTTTAGAAGCATGAAACTTTACCATTCATCTAATGTTATTGTTGAATCTCCAGATACTCTGCATTCTCGCAATTATCTGGATTTTGGTCGTGGCTTTTACCTAACTTCATTATATGAACAGGCTGTAAGATATGCACAGCGTTTCAAGAGAAGAGGACAACAAGCATGGCTCAACACATACGAATTTTCTTTCGATGATGATTCTCAATGGAAAATCATGAAATTTGACTCTTATGATGAACAATGGCTTGATTTTGTAGCTCAATGCCGGAATGGAAAAGATGTTGGAGATTACGATATGGTTGTTGGAGGAATCGCCAATGATAGAGTAATCCTCACTCTTGATAGATATTTCGCTCACGAAATATCACAAGAGGAAGCTCTTGGACTATTGCGTTTTGAAAAGCCCAATATACAATATTGTATACGCACAGAAAGAATGTTGCGAGAATGTCTTACTTATATTAATAGTGAACAGGTATGAGCGAAGATAGCAAACAAATAATGAGAAGTGCCCAGTGTGCTAGAATTATTCTTTGTATTTGTGAAATGTATGGAGTTTCGATTGATGAAGCGACAGATATATACTATAATTCAGAAACAGCAGATATGATTGAAGAGGGAGTAGCAGATTTGCATTGTCGAAGTGACAAATATTTGGCTGAAGAAATCTGGAAGGAGCATCAAGAAACGAAATAGGGTATACAAAGAAGATATTTACGATACTTACAGATTAAGATTAATATAGATATGACACAGGATATAAATCGCCTTAAAGTAGTGCTTGCAGAGAAGAAGCGCACTAATAAATGGTTATCTGAACAGGTAGGAAAAGACCCTGCTACTGTTTCAAAATGGTGCACTAACACTTTGCAACCTAATTTAGAAACATTGGTGGCCATCGCAAAAGCACTTGATGTTGATGTCAAAGACCTATTATGGTCGATAAAAGAATGAAAAAAAAGAAATACACTTTTATTGATTTATTTTCTGGTTGTGGAGGTCTGTCATTGGGCTTTGAAATGTCTGGTTTTATAGGTATTCTTGCAATTGACAATTGGAGGGATGCTTTAAATACCTATGCTTATAATAAAAATACGGATGGTATGATTCTATTTGAAGCGGAAATAAAATAATCATATGACAAATCGAAAAGAAATCAGAAATAGCACAGCAGAGTTCCTAATCTTTCAGATTGAGGGGAAGGAGCAAGGCGTTGAAGTATTCTACAAAGATAAAACAGTGTGGTGTACACAGAAGGCAATGGGAATGCTTTTCGATGTGAACATACCTGCAATAAGCAAGCACCTTAAAAACATTTATGAGCAGGGGGAACTCACAGAAGAGCGAACTGTTTCCAAAATGGAAATAGTTCGAATGGAAGGTAATAGGCAGGTTAAACGAGAAACTGTGTTCTACAATCTCGATGCGGTCATCAGTGTTGGCTATCGTGTGAACAGTATTCGTGCAACTCAATTCCGTCAGTGGGCAACGAGCATATTGCGAGAGTTTGCTATACGTGGATATGTTTTGGATAAGAAGAGAATGGAGAATGGTTCTTTCCTTGGCGAAGATTATTTTGAGCATCTGTTAGCTGAGATACGGGAGATTCGACTATCTGAACGTCGATTCTACCAGAAACTGACAGATATCTACGCCACTGCCGTTGATTACAATCGGGATGCACCGACCACACGATTATTCTTCAAGATGATGCAAAACAAGATGCATTATGCTGTTCACGGACGTACAGCCGCAGAACTGATTGTAGAACGAGCTAATGCAGAGCGGGTGCACATGGGACTTACTTCGTGGGAGAATGCTCCAGATGGTAAAATAGTTAAGACGGATGTGGTGGTTGCCAAAAACTATCTCAAAGAGGCTGAACTGGCAGATATGGGACAGTTGGTGAATGGTGTACTTGAATTGGCAGAAAGAATGGCGAAACGCCACATCCCTATGACCATGGAGGACTGGGCAAAACAGATAGATACCATTTTGGTTGCTGGTGGAAACGAAGTTCTGCAAACAACGGGACAAGTGTCTGCTGAACAAGCAAAAGAACATGCAGAAACGGAGTTTGAAAAGTACCGTATAATACAAGACCGTCTGTTCAAAAGCGACTTCGATAGATACATGGATGCTCTTCCTTTCGAAGATACTAAAGAATAAAATCAAGACCATTTGCCCGCTACTATCCAATAAATTTAGTAACCTTCGGGCAAATGGTCTTAATTTTAGATTCCACAAAATATACAAATGGCTAAGGTTATGCAAAAATACGCATACAGTGCCCAAAACACAATAGCCTAATATTTGTTTATTCATCCCATCAGGAAGAAGCCTGACTCTGATTTGAGATGTCTTTGTATTTCCTTCAAATGGGATTCCTGTTAAGGCCTCAATTTCTCCATGTGATAATAAAACAAAAACTACTGACAGCAAGATGCGCTTAACAGATGGAGCGGTCAGAAACTACTACTCCGTTTTATCCAGTATATCCCTTCACCCAAAGCAGAATCGTATAGCAATGGATGGCAGAAGAGGCGAACATCGTTTGGATGCTGTCTCAGTACCTATACAATGTTACTCCAGTACCGACGCAGTGGTACTGGAGTAACATTAGGGAGGTACTGCAGTACCGATACGTCAGTACTGACTATAGATTCCAAAGAATAGATTCGATGTATTCGTCGAACTCGAATTTGTCCTCTACCCCACACTTCACAAGTGCCTGTCTGATAACATTCTGTTCCTCGGGAGAAAGAACCACCTTACCACTTCTGCGCATGAAATACTGATTGCGACCAAAATGTGAAATAAGCATATCCATGAATCTGGAATATTGCTGAGGGAACATATGTGTCTGGAAATTGGTGAAGCCCTTGGCAAACATGACTGGTTTACTGTCAGCATAATGAGGACAGTTGTCTTGCATGGTACAGAGTGAAGGATTTATCAAAGTGAGATGTTTTCCCAATTCTGCATGACGGCGGAATGCCAGTTGATGAAGACAGTTTTCTGCCTTCGGACAATCAGCATGAAGACAAATGGGATAGTTGGCTGGTATGTCCTCGTATATTTTTGATATTCTTCTCATTAGGTATCTCTGTTAGTAGATTGTTGTATTAAGCAGGCAAGGAACAACAGCATACCTGATATGGCAAGTTACTTCGTTCACGAACCCAATTTATGTTTATTTCCTAAATCCTTGCAAGCATTACGAAGAAACTTTTGCAATGGAACATAGACTGGAAATATAGATATACAAAATGGCGAGTTCCCCATAGGGCGCCCGCCATTTGACTTTTAATATATTAACCTCTTTATTACTTAACTTCCTCAAAGTCTGCATCCTGGATGTCATCCTTGCCACCCTGAGGCTGAGCGCCTGCATTGCAACCACCGTTGCAACCGCCGTTCATGTCGGGACCTGCACCAGCTTGCTGCTGTGCCTGATAAAGCTTGGCTGCAGCGTTCTGAAGTTCTGTCATTGCAGCATCGATAGCAGGAATGTCCTGTGCCTTGTGAGCAGTGCGCATCTTTTCAAGAGCAGCCTCTACCTCAGCCTTAACATCAGCAGGAATCTTGTCGCCAGACTCCTTGAGCATGTTCTCGGTCTGGAAGATCATAGAGTCAGCCTGATTGAGCTTGTCAATCTTCTCACGCTCCTTCTTGTCTGCATCAGCATTAGCCTCTGCCTCTGCCTTCATGCGCTCAATCTCCTCCTTAGAAAGACCAGAAGATGCGGTGATGGTGATGTGCTGCTCCTTACCGGTAGCCTTGTCCTTGGCAGAAACGTTGAGGATACCGTTGGCATCGATGTCGAAAGTAACCTCGATCTGAGGAACACCACGACGTGCAGGAGCAATGCCATCGAGGTTGAACTGACCAACGCTCTTGTTCTGACTTGCCATGGGGCGCTCGCCCTGAAGAACGTGGATGGTAACAGCAGTCTGGTTGTCAGCAGCAGTAGAGAACACCTCGCTCTTCTTGCAGGGGATGGTAGAGTTAGCATCGATGAGCTTTGTCATTACACCACCCATTGTCTCAATACCCATAGAAAGAGGAGTTACGTCGAGCAATACGATGTCGCTCTTCTCGCCAGAGAGAGATGCACCCTGGATAGCAGCACCAAGAGCTACAACCTCGTCGGGGTTAACACCCTTTGAAGGCTCCTTGCCGAAGAAGTCGGCTACCATCTTCTGCACTGCAGGGATACGGGTAGAACCGCCCACGAGGATAACCTCGTTGATGTCGCTGTTAGAGAGACCTGCGTCGCGCATAGCATTCTGGCAAGGAATCTTACAAGCCTGGATGAGGCCGTCTGCCAAACGCTCGAACTCGCTGCGGCTCAAGGTCTTAACCAAGTGCTTAGGAATACCGCCATCAGCTGTGATGTAGGGGAGGTTAATTTCGGTAGAGGTTGTGCTTGACAACTCGATCTTTGCCTTCTCGGCAGCCTCCTTAAGACGCTGAAGAGCCATAGGATCCTTTGAAAGGTCGATACCCTCCTCTGCCTTGAAACCATTTACCAACCAATCGATGATAACCTGGTCAAAATCGTCACCACCGAGGTGAGTATCACCATTTGTAGAGAGAACCTCGAAAACACCGCTACCGAACTCGAGGATAGAGATATCGAAGGTACCGCCACCAAGGTCGAACACGGCAATCTTCATATCCTTGTCGCCCTTGTCCACACCATAAGCCAAAGCAGCTGCTGTGGGTTCGTTTACGATACGCTTAACCTCGAGACCTGCAATCTGACCAGCCTCCTTGGTTGCCTGACGCTGAGAATCAGAGAAATAAGCAGGTACTGTGATAACAGCCTCAGTTACTTCCTGACCGAGATAGTCCTCGGCGGTCTTCTTCATCTTCTGAAGAACCATAGCACTAATCTCCTGGGGAGTGTACTGACGACCGTCGATGTCAACACGAGGAGTGTTGTTGTCGCCCTTAACTACACTGTAAGGAACGCGACCAACCTCCTTGCTAACCTGGTCATAGGTCTCACCCATGAAGCGCTTGATAGAGAAGATGGTCTTCTTGGGGTTGGTGATTGCCTGACGCTTTGCGGGATCACCTACCTTGCGCTCACCACCCTCAACGAAAGCAACGATAGAGGGGGTTGTACGCTTACCCTCGCTGTTGGTAATAACCACGGGCTCATTGCCCTCGAATACTGATACACAAGAGTTTGTTGTACCTAAGTCAATTCCAATAATCTTTCCCATAATTGTATATTTTTATTTTTTCGTTTTCTTATTAATTTCAAATTTAATATATAATGAACGCGTAAGCACTGTCGTTTACTTGCCCGCTCACTATATAATACGCAAGGCCCGTGCCAAAAGTGCACGAGCCTTGTTTTATAGAAATAATATGTCAGTTTGTCAGTTTATTGCGCCTCACCCTTCAGTTTTGCAGTCACTTTGTCTTCTAATTCATTTAAAAGCTCGGGGTTATCACGAAGAATACCCTTGGCGACTTCAGCGCCCTGACCCAGTTTAGTCTCATTATAACTGAACCAACTGCCGCTCTTCTTGATGATATCCATATTGACAGCAAGATTAAAGACCTCGCCTACCTTGCTGATACCCTCACCGAAGCTTATCTCAAACTCTGCCTTACGGAATGGAGGAGCAACCTTGTTTTTAACAACCTTAACCTTAACAAGACTGCCACAAATCTCCTCGCCACTCTTAATGGAAGAACTCTTACGAATATCGAGACGGACACTTGAATAGAACTTCAGGGCATTACCACCGGTTGTAGTCTCGGGATTACCGAAAGAAACACCAATCTTCTCACGCAATTGGTTGATGAAGATACATGTGGTGTTTGTCTTGGAAATGGTAGAGGTGAGCTTACGCAAAGCCTGACTCATCAAACGAGCCTGAAGACCAACCTTATTCTCACCCATATCACCCTCTATCTCTGCCTTAGGTGTAAGAGCCGCCACCGAGTCAACGACAACAATATCAACTGCAGATGAACGTATCAACTGGTCTGCAATTTCAAGTGCCTGCTCGCCATTATCTGGTTGGGATACGAACAATTCTGCTGTATTAACACCAAGTTTCTCTGCATAGAAACGATCGAAAGCATGTTCCGCATCGATGAAGGCTGCAATACCTCCATTCTTCTGTGCCTCGGCAATGGCATGAAGGGCAAGGGTTGTCTTACCAGAACTCTCGGGACCAAAAATCTCAATTATACGTCCCTTGGGATATCCGCCTACTCCAAGGGCATAGTTAAGAGAAATAGAACCTGTGGGAATAACCTCTATCTCTTCTATTGTCTTCTCGCCAAGCTTCATTATGCTTCCCTTGCCAAAGTCTTTTTCTATCTTGCCAAGAGCTGCCTCAAGTGCCTTGAGTTTTGAAGCCTTCTCGTCTATTGTTACTGTTTGTTTATCTTTTGCCATATATTTTTTTACTCTTAATTAACTGTAGGTGTAGCACTTAGAGCAACTGAAAACCCTCTGAGAATTTAATTTTCAGCAAATCCCGTGGAATTGGTCACGAATATACAATTCTCACCAAGATACCTTACACCATGTTTATGTAGGAATTTTAAGGAATAATCAAAGTTCAAGGTCACCATCATGAACCTCGTTCCAAGGCAGACCATGCTTGTTGAGTTCGTCCATAAAGGGATCGGGATCAAACTCTTCTACATTATGAACACCGGGCTTACTCCAGATACCCTTGAGGAACATCATGGCACCAATCATGGCAGGCACACCTGTGGTGTAACTTACACCCTGCATACCTGTCTCCTCGTAAGCTGCCTGGTGAGAACAGTTGTTGTAGACGTAGTATGTATGTTCCTGACCGTCATTGCCGATACCACGGATGCGGCAACCGATAGAGGTCTCGCCATCGTAGTTCTCGCCAAGATCTTGAGGATTGGGAAGAACTGCCTTGAGGAACTGCAGAGGAACAATCTTTACAACCTCTTCGCCTGTGCCATCTGCCTTGGGAGCCTTGTACTCAACCTCATCGATACGAGCCATACCAATGTTCTGGATCACGTCAAGATAGTTGAGGTACTGCTGACCGAAGGTCATCCAAAAGCGTGCACGCTTGATGGTGGGGAAGTTGATAACCAGAGACTCTATCTCCTCGTGGTGCAACAAGTAACTCTCCTTGGGACCGATACCGGGATATGTCAATGGCTGATGAATCTCCATTGGTTCGGTCTCAATATACTTGCCATTCTCATAGTAGAGACCCTTCTGGGTAATCTCGCGAATATTAATTTCGGGATTGAAGTTAGTGGCAAAAGCCTTGTGATGGTTGCCTGCATTGCAGTCCACGATATCCAGATAGTGCATCTCCTTGAAGTAGTGCTTTGCGGCATAGGCTGTGTAGATGCTTGTTACACCGGGGTCGAAACCGCAACCGAGGATGGCACATAGACCAGCCTTCTCAAAACGCTCGCGATATGCCCACTGCCATGAGTACTCGAAGTGAGCCTCGTCCTTAGGCTCGTAGTTGGCAGTATCGAGATAGTTACAACCAGTCTGCAGACAAGCTTCCATTATGGTGAGGTCCTGATAGGGCAAAGCCAGGTTCATGACAATCTCAGGTTTGTAATCTGAAAGCAAAGCAACCAATTCCTCCACGCTGTCGGCATCGACCTGTGCTGTGGTTACGTTTGTACCGTATTTCTTATTGAGAACCTCAGCCAGAGCATCGCATTTTGACTTTGTACGACTGGCTATCTTAATCTCTGTGAACACATCCTTGTTCTGGCACACCTTGTGAGCAGCCACTGTAGCGACGCCACCGGCGCCGATAATAAGAACTTTTCCCATATTGCTTTTAAATTTATTTCTTCCTGACTACAAAACTACAAAAAAAAGAGCAAATCCACAACGATTCACCCCTTTATTTGCAATACAATTATCCAACAGGACTGTGCGCTCTATATAATATATATAATGTATAGTATAATCACTTGTATGATGAAACAGAATGGTGTTTGTGACAAACTATCGTCATTCGTTCATCTCATTGTTTAGAGTCTCCCATCCTTCCCTATCCTGCCACCAGACATAGAGGGTCTTATAGCTCTGTCCGGGAAAACGACGTGTTCCCAAGGATATACGTGCATTTGGAGAAGACCATTCGTCAAGTCCTTTTTCACGACGATAATCCCACTGGGCATACTTTCTTTTAAGCTGTTTCTTTATCTGCCGGTATTTCAACATCCTTGCTATGTCGTTTTCCATAAACTCCGAGAAGGACACACTAACCTGATGAACAATATTACTTCTGGGAGTGAAATGCACTTCGACAATGCACTGTACTCCATCGAACATTCCTGTAAGAGAGGTGCAGGTTTCGGAAGTTGTTTGAATCTCGTATCCTTTTATTTCGAGACTGTCAAGGAAAATTTCAACATCACCGCCAAGAGGAATACCCAAGAAGATGGCATTGGATTGAGTTTGAGCCATTGTCACGTGACAATACGCGAAAGAGGAAAAGAGAATAACAGCAAGAATACTATGTTTCATATTAAAAAATATTTTCCGTTCGAAGAAACAAACTCTTCGAACGGAAAATTTAATATTAACGGACCATTATACTGTCCATACTTTATAAGGGTTACTTAGAAACCTTCTTCTGACCATTCTGGATATATACCTGACCAGAGTGAACCTCAGAAAGACGACGACCACTGAGATCGTAGATTTCTGTAGCGCCATTACCAGCACCATTACCAGCAACAGAAGAGATGCCAGTTGCTGTAGTGAAGTCAACCTCTACAATGTCGCCCTGCTCACAAGGAATCTCTGCAATGCTGTGCTCGTTAACAGTAACTGCTACTTCAACACCGTTAACCTTAACGCTTGCCTGGTCAAGAGCCATAGCACCCTTCAAGCAACGCAACTTAAGAGGTGCACCAGCATGGCTCTCGATGCGAATGCTCTGACACTTGCCTGCAGACCAAGAGAAGTCAACGGTAAAGTTACCAATTGCCTTCATACCCTTAACATCACCTTGCTTGTTCCATACCTTTGGCAATGCAGGAAGAACATTGATATAACCATGAGCACTCTGCATCAACATCTCAGCAATACCAGAGCAAACACCAAAGTTACCGTCAATCTGGAAGGGAGCATGAGAGTCGAAAAGGTTGTAGTAGATACCACCTGCACCAGCATTTGTACCATAATCGGTAGAGTGCTTCAAGGCATTCTTAATGATGATGTGTGCATGGTCACCATCCTGAGCACGTGCCCAAAGGTTAACCTTCCAACCCATTGACCAACCAGTAGCTGCATCGCCACGGAGTTTCAAAGAGTTAACGGCAGGAGTGAAGTATTCGCTCTCGGGAGTAATCTGGTCCATGGGGAATAGGGCCATCATGTGAGACATGTGACGGTGGCCACGGTCGTTACTGATGTCAAAAGGACTATACTTCCACTCGCGAAGCAATTTGTCGCCAGTCTTCACATCATTGTAGGTAGAACCCCAACTACCGGTATATGTCTCGGTATGCAAACCCTTGTCGGTCTTTTCCAAATAGTGGTTCAATGTAGCTACATCCTCAGTGGTCAGACCTGTGTTCTCCAGACCAAGGATACTGATTGCTTCGCTTAGGTTCTGGAACAAATAGTAAATCATCTGCTGAGCGTGAGCGGTACCGTCCTCGCTCTCATTATCGTGTTGCTCTGCACTGAACTCATTGGGGGCAACCAATGTTCCGTCAGGTTCAAACTTGTATGGAGTATGATAGTTTCTTACACTTGCCTGTTCGTCCTTAGTATTGTCAAAGCCACGGTCTTCAATTAGACGGTGGAACCAGAACTCAGCACAATCCCACATTACAGGGAAAGCCTTAGCCAAGAACTCCTTGTCCTGGGTGTAACGCCAGTGGGTCCACAAGTGGCTGGTGTACCATACATTAGCAACAAGGTAATTGCTTCCCCAAGTACTCATACTATTGTAGAGAGATGTCTCGGTGAGAACACTCCAACCATAACCACCATTGAAATCCTCACCAACCTTCTTCCAACCAGAACTCTTAGCACCACGTATGATGAAGTTTACAAAAGGCTTGTGAAGATCAGAAAGGTTAGTAATCTCTGTGGGCCAATAGTTCATCTGGATATTGATATTGGTATGAATATCGGAGTTCCATGGTGAATTGGTGCCACGGTCGTTCCATATACCCTGCAGGTTGTTAGGTGCAGCTATAGGTTTGCGGTTAGAACTGATAGCCAGATAACGACCGAAATGGAAGTAAAGTTGTTCAAGGAACAGGTGGTCATTTGCTGTGCTTGTTGCATTGCTGTTGTTGGGATAATACTTATCTACAAGTGCCTTGGTATCAACAGTAGGAGTCTTCAAACCAAGATTGAAGGTCATACGCTTGGTAATAGTTGTAAAGTCCTCTATGTGATCGCTCTCAACCTGCTCGTAACCCTTAGCTATAGCCTTTTCAATCTCTGCTTTTGCACGCTTGCTTACCTGTGTGGGAGTTTCGCTGGTGAAATAGTTGTTCAAAACATTCATGTCACCATTGAAGTTGGTAGCGCCCTTAAGGTAGAACTCAACATAAGAAGCATTGAATACAGAGATACCGTCTTCGCCAGTGATAACACTACCATCGGACTTGATATGAACACGTGCTGCATGGTTTACAGACTGCATCGCACCAGTGAATACTATTGTTCCGTTGTCATAAACAACATCATTAGCACCGATGCTCTCTCCAGCCTCCATAGTGAAGAACAAATACATCTTATCAGAACCTTCGGCTGTATATCTGCCCACGATAACCTGGTCAGGAGCAGAGCTGAAGTATTTGCGTGTGAACTTTGTACCGTTTGCGTTCTTGAATTCTACTCCGGCAATACCCTCTTCGATATCCAGATAACGAACATAATCAGTAACACCATTTTTGTTGATATCACCATCAAGATTCTCAACAAACAACGAACCGAAGTTCATGAATGTACGGTTACCAGATGCAGCACCTACCACATTAGCAGGACCGCTCCAAAGGGTCTTCTCGTTGAACTGGATTTCCTCCTTGAAGACACCACCAAATACCATACAACCAAGTTCACCATTACCCAAGGGCAATGCATATTCCATCCAAGGATATTTTACCTTTGTTGCCTCGGCAGAGGTCTTGTACCAAAGAGTGTTGGGGTTCTTGGGAGTAAAGCTTGAAATACCAGTAATGGGCACCTCAATCATTGCAGGGGTTGCAGCTGGGTCTACAAAGAAAACGACATTGCCAGCATCGGAAGACCAAAGACCGATGTTCCTGCCAGCACTGGCACCTTCCCACTGGTTGAAATATGCCTTGCCGTCGCTTGTACCGTTCCACTTGATTTCGTAACCACCACCATTCTCCTTGAGCGAGAATCCGCTTGCGTCTTCTGTTGACTTAGTGTACACGAGATAAGTTTGACCAGAATTAGTGCTACTCTGTACCATATGTGCATAGCGTCCGTTCTTGCTGATCATCTGGAACTTGCTTGCATTACCAACCAACTTCCACAACTGACTATTTGCATTATTGGCATTCTGCACAGTAGCCTTTGCATCAGCACCATTGTCCTGAATCATAAGACCACTATTATTGAACTTAACATTATACCAATACTCCTTAGAGTCTGTAGAGAATAAACTTACTGGCTCAACGTATTCCACTTCAATAAATGTAAGAGGATTGTTGGGGTCACCGGCAGTCCATTCACCGAGTTCCTTGCCAGAACCTGCACCACCCCATTGGTTCATGTTCTGTGAAGTACCGTTACGCTGAATCTCATAGTAGTTCTTATCATTGGTAGACTGGGGCAACTTGACCTTCACAGCTTTACTCTGGTCAGAGTTTGTCTGGAACCTACTATTACTGAAGCTGAGGTAATTGCCTCCATTGCTGACAATATAGTAATAATTTGTACCAGCTGACAACACACACCACTGTTGGTTGGGGAGAGTTACATCAGCATTGGCTGTGGTCACATTTTGGCCACTACCGTTGTCTTGAAGTACTGCGCCACCATTCTTGAATTTGATTTGGTACCATACCGACTTCTCGTCTGTAGATACTGCTGGAGAAACAGAATATACAACCTTGACTATAAAATTAGTTCTATCCAAATCCAATTTGCCGCTATAGCCAAAAATGCTGACTACGGAGAAATCAGACTTCTCATAGTCATCGGCAACAGAAATAGTTGCACCGTTTTTGTAGGTCTTGCCATTGTAGACAGCACCTCCACTTGTTGTTCCGCCCGTAACACTTACGGTGAAATCAATTGCCCATCCTTGCACAACCAAGCACAAGAGGGCAAACATCAATAGAAATGTTCTCTTCATTTGTTTGTTATTTTAGGTTTTAAGTTAAGATTATTTCACTTTATATTGTCCGTTTGTTATGGCCTCGATGGATATGGGGACATATACCATTGAATACCAACCGGGTTCTTCCTCATAGAAGAAACCTATGCGGCCATCCTTCTGCAGGGTCATGGTGCTGTAGGCACTGCCTGTATGACTGACATGATATGGCTGCTGATTCCAGTTCTCGGCAAATGTCTTGGGAGAAGA
This sequence comes from Bacteroidaceae bacterium, assembly GCA_017547165.1. Classification (GTDB taxonomy): domain Bacteria; phylum Bacteroidota; class Bacteroidia; order Bacteroidales; family Bacteroidaceae; genus Physcousia. The sequence goes on along the minus strand of JAFYQK010000001.1, from coordinate 204,199 downwards.
ATAGGATGATGCCTCAGTAATGTCCTTCCAGTATATCTTAACATCACTACGGCCATCACCGGTAGGAAGAGACTGGAGAGCCAAGGTGGCCTCTGTGCCATCGCTAATCTTCTTGGCCTTAAGAATCAATATCTCGCCATTGGTGCTATTACGTCCAACCTTAATGCCATCTTTCTCGGCATCACTGGCCACACATTCACCCCATGAACCGTTAACCTTCTTGTCATCGCTGTACTTGTAGATATTAAAGTATCTGCCTGCACCCTTACGGCTGCTCAGCACCACACTACCATCGGGAAGTTCCTCGCACTTTGGTTCGTCGCCACGCTGACAAGGCAATGCAGTTTTACCACCAAGTGCATGCCAGGTCTGTCCGAAGTCGTCGGTATAAAGAACTCTGTTGCCATGATTCTTTGTCCATACAGGAGCATAGACACGATAGTGTGTGCCCACTTTGATAAGCTTACTCTGTGTAAGTTTGCCACTACCAACGAAAAGACTTTGAACGCGGTATTGTTCGAAACCCTCCTCACCTTTCTGCATGAAGGCACTATAGAAAATATTGGTGATGTCAGACCAAGAACACAAAGCGCCCTGGGGAGCAGGAGAATGTTTGCCATTGAGAGCATCGCCCCATGTCTTGCCATTGTCTGTACTGTAGAGTCGTGCAACGGGATTAGGTTCACCATCGGGCCAGTTGCCATGCCAGCAAACGGTATGTCCGCATACATCTATCAAAAGGATAGCACCAGACTCGCTATCTACAACCATAGCGGGGTCGCCAAAACCATCGTCGCGCACACCCTCGTCGGAATAACTGCCCTGGATAACATAGTTGCCTTCGCTCCACTTGCTACCATCCTTGCTGCCAATACGCATAACCTGATCCACACGGCCATAGCCTATGTCATTGCCACATGGACGGGCATCGTTGATAGCAAGGAGTTTGCCGTTCTTCATCGTTACGATACTGGGGATACGGAATGGTTCCTTGTCATTATGAAACCAGAGATACTGATATTCGCTCTCCTTGTCGCCCTTGTAGGTCACAGTCCATTCATTACCTTGATGTTGTATATCAACCAGATTGTAACCATGAAGTTTCCAGACTTCTTTTAACGAAAATGCTGCACCTTGGGGCACGTCAAAGGTAATGGCGGTACCAGCCTCCTTGGCTTCTATGGTGCGTTGCTGCTTCTTGTCGCCAATCTGTGCCTCGAGCACACCCATCCAAAGGTTGGTCTTGGGATAACGGGTCTTACCCTCTAAACGAATATTGACCCTAACCTCTTCAGCAAACATTCTAACAGAAGAGATCAATATCAACAAAATCAAGGATAAAAGGCAATAAATGTTTCTCATAGCAATTGAATACTGTTTTTTGTATTTATTGATACATAATGCGAAGCAAAGATAGCATTTTTTTTGCTTCGTTCAAAAGAATGTATCAAAAGCTATGAGAAATATGACAATATTGACTCACAAAACCTGCATAAACAAAGTTTAATGCAAGACAACCAGCATAAGATTCCCTATTTATGCATAAAAAAAGGCAGAGATTTAACTATTTCTCTGCCAGATACATTGTACAAATTCCAAAAGTAAAACGACGCCACTCTACTGACCTGAAACCTGCCTTGCGAAGAATGCCTTCCATTACCTCGCCTTGAGGAAAAGCCTCCATTGTTGCCGGCAGATAGGAATAGGCTCGTGAATCGCGACTAACCAACCACCCAACAACTGGCATAATAACATGAGCATAGAACCAGAACAGTTGTCGCATGGGAAAACGCGGAGGAGTTGCCAATTCTACAATCAACAAATGACCTCCAGGCGTGAGTACTCGATGCATTTCACGAAGGCCAGCATCCAAATCTTGAAAGTTTCTCACTCCATAAGCTACCGTAACAGCATCAAATGTAGAGTCGGTATAAGAAAGATTAAGGCAATCCTGTTTCTGAAAACTTACATTTACAGAAACTATCTCTCCCTTGTCTTTTAACGTTTGAACCTTCTTGCGGGCCACATCCATCATACCCTCGCTTATATCAGCACCGATTATTTCCCGGGGTTGGATAATTTGTGCTGAAAGTAAGGCAAAATCGCCTGTACCGGTGGCTATATCCAATATTCTCTTGGGAGCAAAACGACCCAAGGAAGCAATTGCCTTGCGACGCCACCCTTTATCAATGCCCATACTGAGCAGATGGTTCAAAAAGTCATAGGTGGGAGCAATGCCGTCAAACATTGCCTCCACCTGCTGTACCTTTTCTCCTTCCTGGGAGTATGGCTTTATCTTTTCTTGATTATAAGACATTCAAACTGAAACTGAGCTATCTGAGCTAATGCTTAATTAGCGATTCTGCAACCACTCGGTTACATTACGCTCAATACGCTTTTGGATATCACCCTCGCTATCTGCAGGAGCAAAGGTAGTACCAGTGATATGCTCATAGAGTTCAATATAGCGCTCGCTCACGCTCTGTGCATATTCGTCGGTTATCTCTGGCATAACATCGCCTTCACGATTCATGAAGTCGTGCTCAATAAGCCACTGACGAACAAATTCCTTAGAAAGTTGCTTCTGAGCTTCACCTTTTTCAAACTTCTCTTCGTAACCCTCTGCATAGAAATAACGAGAGCTGTCGGGAGTATGAATCTCATCAATGAGAATCACCTTACCGTCGTGCTTACCAAACTCATACTTGGTATCAACAAGGATGAGACCCATCTTGGCTGCTATCTCTGTACCACGCTGGAACAGGGCACGGGTGTACTGCTCCATCTGCTCATAGTCTTCCTTGCTTACAATACCTTGAGCGATGATTTCCTCCTTGCTGATATTCTCATCATGTCCCTCCTCTGCTTTGGTGGTAGGAGTAATAATGGGTTCTGGGAAACGCTCGTTTTCACGCATACCATCGGGAAGACGAACACCACAAATTTCACGACAACCGTTTTTGTAATCTCTCCATGCAGAACCTGTCAGATAACCGCGTATAATCATCTCAACACGAAAACCCTCTGCCTTAAGACCAACGGTTACCATTGGGTCGGGAGTAGCAAGCTTCCAGTTGGGAACTATATCGGCAGTAGCATCAAGGAATGATGCTGCTATCTGATTGAGACACTGACCCTTGAATGGAATTCCTTTGGGAAGAATAACATCAAATGCAGAGATACGGTCGGTAGCCACCATAACCAAAAGGTTGCCGTCGATATCATACACATCACGAACTTTTCCGTGATAAACGCTAACCTGTCCGGGCAGGTTGAAATCAGTACGAGTTAATGCTTTCATCTTATTGTTATTTAGTCGTTGTCTTATTTCATTACTTTTGAGCCTTAATGCAAACAATATAGTGCGTTGAAGCAAACATTACTATGAATGAGATGAAACATCGCTATGTTTCGAAACAAACTTCAGGGTGTCTTTTAGAATACACTATGTCGTTTGATGCGATTCCTTGCTATGCTTGTCATATGCCTCTACAATGCGAGATACAAGTTTATGGCGAACTATATCCTTTTTATCCATTTGAATGAAGCCAATACCCTTAACAGAAGAGAGAATTTCCAAAGCTTCGGAGAGTCCGCTCCTGACACCACGAGGAAGATCGACCTGTGAGGGATCGCCCGTTATTATCATTTTGGTATTGTTACCCATGCGGGTAAGAAACATTTTGATTTGAGCTGTGGTGGTATTCTGCGCCTCATCAAGAATCACTACCGCATCATTGAGAGTACGACCTCGCATGAATGCCAAGGGAGCAATTTGAATAACATTCTGCTCCATCATTTCACGCAACTTTTGAGCTGGTATCATATCCTCGAGAGCATCGTAAAGGGGTTGCAGATACGGATCTATCTTGTCGCGCATATCACCTGGCAGAAATCCCAGTTTTTCTCCGGCCTCAACGGCAGGACGAGAGAGGATAATCTTTCGTATCTCCTTGTTTTTCAGCGAACGAACAGCAAGAGCTATGCTCATATAAGTTTTGCCGCTTCCTGCAGGTCCGGTAGCAAATATCATATCATTGTCCTGATATGCACGCACCAACTTCTGTTGATTCTCACTCCTGGCCGATATTGGTTTACCGGTAACGCTATATACAACTACACCCTCAACTCCCTCTTTAGCAACGCGCTCGCCACGCAGGATGTGTAAAATATCCTCTTCGGCAAGACTGTTGTATTTAAGACAATGCTTTTGAAGTTTCTCAATATTTTCCTCCAAAGCACACATCTCAAGTTCATCACCCATAACATGTAACACATTGCCTCGGGCAACGATGCGCAACTTGGGATAGAGGGCCTTGACCATCTGGATATTAACATTATTGACGCCATAAAATACTACGGGATCAACATCTTCCAGAATAATATGCTTCTCTATCATGCGCGGTTATTTTTTGGCAAAGTTACAGAATATTTTGGAATATACACCATTTTATAATAACTTTGTCACGAAAATTATGAGACGACTTAAGAAAAAATACTTTATCGCCACATTCTGTGGATTTGTGATTGTATTGGCATCCATCAAATGGACTGGAAAAATTATTCACTCCTCAAACAGTTCATCCACCGTAGCTGCGACAACAGATACAGCACGTGTCTCTAACGCAAAGCCCAATACAACCCGAAAACCCAATAGGATATACTCTGTTCCTTCGTTCAGCAAAAGCTTTCCTGACTTGCAAGAAACCCAAATCATTAGTGCTCGCAAGTGGGGAGTAAAACCTGTACGCAACCGAGAAGAGGCCGAGAAAAGGAAGAAAGAATTAGTGTTCATTGGCTCTAACCCATACTACAAGATTGACTCGCTCATGAGCAGTAGCATTCCATACCTTGTGCCGCGAGCGGCAAACGTTCTTGAAACAATTGCCCGCAACTACCTAGATTCGCTATACATGAAGGGGATACCAATGCACAAGATATTGGTGAGCAGCGTTTTACGCACAGAAGAAGACATTATCAGACTTCAAAAAATAAACGTAAACGCTTCACCTGAATCATGCCATAGGTTTGGCACCACATTTGATATTGCATACAATCGATACCACACCGTTTCGCCACCTGATAAAAAATGGCGTAGCGTACAGAACGACACACTGAAATGGGTGCTTGCAGAAGTGCTTCGCGACGTACGAAACCAGAAGCTGTGCCACATCAAATACGAAATCAAACAAGGTTGTTTTCACATAACGGTAAGATGAAACAGTACGGACTAATCGGTTTTCCTTTAGGGCATAGTTTCAGCAAGAAGTTCTTTACAGAAAAATTCTTACAGGAAAACATCAATGCGACATACGTAAATTTCGAGATTGAGCATCCCGAGATGCTTATTGACATTATCCGAAACAACAAGGACTTATCCGGCCTTAACTGCACCATACCTCACAAGAAGTCCATAATCCCATTGCTTGACGATTTGAGCGAGCAAGCTAAAAGGATTGGAGCAGTAAATGTCATCAAGATTATACGCAAAGGCGAAGACCTCAAACTCATCGGACACAATAGTGATATCATCGGTTTCACCAAAAGCATACAACCATTATTGAAACCTAATCACAAAAAAGCACTTATATTCGGAACCGGAGGTGCTTCACAAGCAATATGCACAGCACTTAGCGATCTAAACATCGAATGGACTATAGTAAGTCGAAGCAAAGGTAAGAACCGCCTCACATATGACGACATTTCCGAAAGTGTGATAGACGAATATCACATCATCATCAACTGCACCCCTGTAGGTATGTTCCCACATACAAACGAGGCCCCACTACTACCCTACAATGCTTTAACACAGAACCACCTTTTATATGACTTAGTCTACAATCCTTCAGAAACACTTTTCCTAAAAAAGGGCAGAAAAGCCGGTGCAATAACAAAAAACGGACAAGAAATGCTTGAACTTCAAGCTTTGGCAAGTTGGGAGATCTGGAACAATTAACATCCAGTTTGAACCATATACACTTTTTAATACACGCACAACGTCTAATACGCTTGCGTGTATTATTTTTTTTTTATATCTTTGCGCTGATAATAATAACACTGAAAAATATTTTTCATCATGAGCAACCAAAGATATATGATGCGCGGTGTTTCAGCCGCCAAAGAGGATGTGCATAATGCAATCAAGAACATTGACAAAGGACTATTCCCTCAGGCATTCTGTAAAATCATACCCGATATCCTGGGAGGAGATCCCGAGTATTGCAACATCATGCATGCCGATGGCGCTGGCACAAAATCGTCTTTGGCATACATGTATTGGAAAGAAACTGGTGATCTTACCGTATGGAAAGGCATTGCTCAAGACGCCTTGATAATGAACACCGATGACCTTTTGTGCGTTGGCGCCGTTGACAACATTCTGGTTAGTTCAACAATAGGTCGAAACAAAATGCTTATTCCTGGCGAAGTAATATCTGCTATCATCAATGGCACAGACGAACTCATGGCAGAGATGCGCGAAATGGGAGTTGGCATCTATGGCACTGGTGGCGAAACAGCAGATGTTGGCGACCTTGTGCGCACAATCATTGTGGACAGTACCGTTACCTGCCGAATGAAGAGAAGCGATGTGATTGACAACGCAAACATACGACCAGGTGATGTGATTGTAGGACTCTCAAGTACAGGTCAAGCAACATACGAAAAAGAATATAATGGTGGCATGGGCAGCAATGGTCTCACCTCAGCTCGCCACGATGTATTTAACAAATATCTTGCCGAGAAATATCCCGAGAGCTATGACCATCAGGTTCCTGAGGAGTTGGTTTATAGTGGCAAATACAAACTGGACGACGAAGTGGAAGGTGCTCCCGTTTGTGCAGGCAAGTTAGTATTGTCCCCCACCCGCACCTATGCTCCCGTCGTAAAACGCCTACTGGATGAACTCCGTCCCGAGATCCACGGTATGGTACATTGCACTGGTGGCGCACAAACTAAGGTTTTGCATTTTGTCAGTGACAATTGTAAGGTAATCAAGGACAACATGTTCCCTGTACCACCACTTTTCCGTGCTATTCAGGAAGAAAGCCAGACAGAATGGAGCGAAATGTACAAGGTATTCAACATGGGTCATCGCCTGGAGGTTTATGTTGCACCAGAAGTTGCGGAGAAGGTTATCGAAATATCCAAATCATTCAACATTGATGCACAAATAGTCGGCCGTATCGAAGAGGGTCCCAAGAGTTTAACCATAAAGAGTGAGTTCGGCGAATTTAACTATTAAACCATTCCAAACAGGTAACATACAGATAGTAAAAGAACAATGGCAAACAGTTTGCTCGAAAGATTAGAAGGTTTGGTCTCACGCTTCGAAGAAGTATCAACACTAATCACCGACCCAAGTGTGATAGCAGATCAAAAGAGATACGTTAAACTCACCAAAGAATATAAGGATCTTGGTAAGATTGTAGATGCTCGTACAGAATACCTTGGTTGCTTGCAGAATATTTCCGATGCTAAAGAGATGCTTGCAATGGAAGAGGATGCAGAGACAAAGGAAATGCTACGCGAAGAACTCTCAATAAGCGAAAAGCGCATCCCAGAACTTGAAGATGAAATAAAGCTTCTGCTCGTCCCTGCCGACCCCGAAGATGACAAGAATGTTATTATGGAAATTCGCGGTGGCACAGGTGGCGACGAAGCAGCCATCTTTGCTGGTGACCTATTCCGTATGTACAGCAAGTATATTGAAACCAAAGGTTGGAAACTGGCCATTTCAAGTTTCAACGAAGGTTCTTCTGGCGGTTTCAAGGAAATTATTTTCAGTGTTACAGGAGAGGGTGTTTATGGCATCATGAAATATGAGAGTGGTGTACACCGAGTTCAACGCGTTCCTGCCACAGAGACTCAGGGTAGAGTTCATACAAGTGCCGCAACCGTTGCCGTACTCCCCGAAGCTGAGGAGTTTGATGTGGAAATCAACGAAGGAGCCATCAAATGGGACACATTCCGTTCAAGCGGCGCCGGCGGTCAGAACGTAAACAAGGTTGAATCTGGTGTACGTGCAAGATATATGTGGCGAAATCCGTTTACTAACGAGGATGAGGAAATACTTATTGAATGTACCGAGACTCGCGACCAGCCTAAGAATAAGGAGCGCGCCTTGGCTCGTTTGCGCACATTCATCTATGACAAGGAACATCAGAAATATCTTGACGACATCGCCTCAAAGAGAAAAACTATGGTTTCCACAGGTGACCGTTCGGCAAAAATCAGAACTTACAACTACCCACAAGGACGTATTACCGACCACCGTATCGGATATACAATATACAACCTAAATGCATTTATGGATGGAAGTATTCAGGATTGTATTGACCATCTGATAGTTGCAGAAAATGCAGAAAGACTAAAAGAAGCAGAACTTTAATATTTATTATTATAAATGATACTGCATAATTACTAATTAATAGACAATCCATATATCATAGAATCTTAAAAATAACAATACTATGACAAGACAAGAACTTATTCAAAATATTAAGACAAAGCGTAGTTTTCTGTGTGTGGGCCTTGACACCGACCTGGAGAAAGTGCCTGCATATCTATTGAAAGAAGAGGATCCAATCTTTGCGTTCAACAAGGCTATCATCGATGCAACAGCTCAATATTGTGTTGCCTACAAGCCCAACTTGGCTTTCTACGAAGCTTTTGGTGTAAAGGGACTCATTGCTTTTGAAAAGACAGTTAAATATATTCAAGAGAATTATCCCGACCAATTTATTATTGCAGATGCTAAGCGTGGCGATATCGGTAACACTTCTGCCATGTACGCACGCACATTCTTTGAGGAATACAACCTCGACTCTGTTACAGTTGCACCATATATGGGAGAAGACAGTGTTACTCCTTTCTTAGGATATGAAGGAAAATGGGTAATCTTGTTGGCTCTTACAAGCAACAAGGGTAGCCATGACTTCCAACTGACGGAAAGCACCGAAGGCGAGATGTTGTTCCAAAAGGTGTTAAGAAAGAGCCAGGAGTGGGCAAATAACGAGCAGATGATGTATGTTGTTGGCGCAACTCAGGGTAAGGCTTTTGAGGAGATACGCAAAATCGTTCCTAACCATTTCCTGCTGGTACCTGGCGTTGGCGCTCAGGGAGGTTCGCTCAGCGAAGTTTGCAAATATGGCATGACAGACGAATGTTGCTTGTTGGTAAATAGTTCTCGTGCTATCATCTATGCTGATAATACCGAAAATTTTGCTAATGCCGCGGCAGAGGCTGCTAAAGCCGTTCAAGAAGAAATGGCAATAGAATTAAGCAATAGAGGCATTTAAAAACCATAGTTCACATTCCAAGTCATCATTCAACACACAAAAAGGACACATGGAATTCAGCGCACAAATGATAGCGGAGCTAATTGGTGGCACCATAGTAGGCAACCCAGAAGCAACCGTTTCTAATTTTGCAAAAATAGAAGAAGGCAGAACTGGAACTATCAGTTTTCTGGCGAATGACAAATATGAGCATTACATATACTCTACCGAAAGCAGTATTGTTTTGGTCAACAATGATTTTGAACCCAAAGAGAATATCAAAGCGACTCTCATAAAGGTTCCGAATGCTCGCCAAGCTGTAGCAACACTTATTGGAATATACGAAAGTATGAAGCCCAAGCCAAAAGGAATAGACCCTTTGGCAAGTATCGCCTCCTCTGCTACCATAGGTAAAGATGTATATATTGGTCCATTTGTGTATATTGGCAACAATGCGTCAATAGGTGATGGTTGTGTTATTCATCCAAATGTAAGCATTGGCGAGGGGGGTAAGATTGGCGATAACACAACAATGTATGCCAATAGCGTTGTATATCATAACTGTAAAATAGGCCAAAACTGCATTTTGCATGCAGGTAGCGTGATTGGTGCAGATGGTTTTGGTTTTGAACCATCGGAAACAGGATATAATAAAATCCCACAAATAGGAATTGTAGTGTTAGAAGACAATGTGGAAATCGGTGCTAATGCATGTGTTGACCGCGCTGTTATGGGAGAAACAATCATCAGAAAAGGCACCAAAATAGACAACCTTGTACAGATAGGTCATAATTGCGAAGTTGGACAACATACCGTTATGTCTGCACAGGTTGGCGTGGCAGGTTCAACAAAGATTGGCGAATGGTGCATGTTCGGTGGACAGGTTGGCATTGCAGGTCATGCGACTATAGCAAACAGGACAATGGCTGGTGCACAATCAGGAATCCCCAATAGCGTCAAAAAAGAAGGACAAGAACTTATGGGCACACCTGCCATAGAACCTCGAACATGGTGGAAAGCACAAGCCGTAATCAAACAACTGCCGGATATGTGGACATCAATGAACCGCATGAAGAAAGAAATAGAGGAATTGAAAGCGAAATTAGATCAAAAAGGCACTAATTCTTAATATATACCTTATATAATATATGAAGCAACGTACATTGGCATCGTCTTTTTCTGTAAAAGGTAAAGGATTACACACAGGATTGCAATTAACAGCAACATTCTTGCCTGCCCCAGAGAATCATGGCTATAAAATACAACGCATAGACATGGATGGTGAGCCTATAATTGATGCTATTGCGGAAAATGTTGTAGAAACAACACGTGGCACAGTATTAGGTGTAGGCAATGCCAAATGCAGCACAATTGAACACGCATTGAGTTCACTTTACGCCTTTGGCATCGACAATGTACTGATAAAGGTAGATGGACCAGAATTTCCAATCCTTGACGGCAGCGCAGCACCATATGTAAAAGGCATACACGAAGTTGGAATAATAGAACAAAATTCTGACAAAAACTGGCTTATTATAAACAATCCCATTGAATATACCGACCCATCTACAGGGGCAAGTATCACCATACTTCCTGCAGATGATTTTGCTGTCTCGGTAACCATTGACTTCAATTCAAAAATGATGCCGATACAAACAGCCACACTTACAACTATTGAAGATTATGAGCCCCAAATAAGTGCAGCAAGAACCTTTGTTTTTGTCAGAGAGATTCAGGGACTGATTTCATTAGGTTTGATAAAAGGTGGAGATTTGGACAACGCCATTGTCATATACGACACAGAAACATCTCAAGATAATTTAGACAAACTATGCCAAATCACCAAAGCAGAATGGCATGACGCAAAGGAGTTGGGCTATATCCAGCACAAACCGCTCGTTTGGGATAACGAGCCTGCCCGACATAAATTACTTGACCTTATCGGAGACATTTCACTTGTTGGAAAACCCATTAAAGGGCATATTGTGGCGACAAAGCCAGGACACACCATTAACAATAAATTTGCAAGACTTCTAAAAATATGATTAGTCCATTAGCTTACATTCACCCCGAAGCGATTATCGGAGAGAATTGCGAGATCGGCCCATTCTGTTACATAGACAAGAATGTTGTCATTGGAGACAACAATGTCCTTATGAATAGTGTAACAATCCTTTATGGCGCAAGAATTGGAAACGGAAACAAGTTCTTTCCAGGAGCAGTTATCAGTGCCATTCCCCAAGATTTGAAATTTATTGGAGAAGAAACAACCGCTGAAATAGGAAATAACAACACTTTCCGCGAAAATGTTACAGTAAACAGAGGTACAGCAGCAAAAAACAAGACAGTTATAGGAAACCAAAACCTATTCATGGAGGGTGTACATATCGCACATGACGATATTGTTGGAAGCGAATGCATCATCGGTAATGGTACCAAACTGGCAGGAGAGGTAACCATCGATGATAGGGCTATTTTATCGGCAAATGTATTAGTCCACCAATTCTGCCGAATTGGCAGCTATTGCATGGTAGGTGGTGGCACCAGATCGTCACAAGACATACTGCCATACTCCCTCATTGCACGTGACCCTGCTGCTTTTTGCGGACTGAATACTGTTGGTCTTCGCAGAAGAGGGTTCGAACGCGATATCATCGATAACATTCACCGAACCTATCAAATAATACTTCAGGATACAGGATTATTGAAAGACCTACTGGTTAGAGTTGAACAGGAAATCCCCTCGTCACCAGAAATAGAATATATACTTGAATTTATACGTACAAGCAAACGAGGTTTTATTAGATAAAAGTAGTTCAAATATCATGACATACCGTTTTCTACTATTTTGCGAAGAAATAGAAAACTTCGTAATGGAGATTATGATATCGCCACATGACAAATTCCTGGAATTACATAACCTCATTCTAAAAGAATGCAGTTTTCGGGAAGAAGGCAACCATAAATTCTTGATTTGTGATGAGAATTGGAAAACCAAAGAAATAATTTACCTTAGAAACGATAAAGCCATTGGATACGACGAAGATCTCTTTCTAATGGAAGAAATAAGTCTTGAGGAGTTTATAGAAGACAATACCCAACGAATTGCATATGTTTATGACACAGAAAACAGACGCACGTTCCTATTAGAGCTTGTTGAGCAAATTTTTGGAGAGGAAACGTCACATGCATGTGTCAGACGCAGAAAAGGTTGCCCCCCTGTTCAATTTTACGAAGAAAATGAGCTTCCTTATACAACTACGCATACGTCAACAGAAAAAAATCATTCTACCACTGAAGATGACTTAGAAGAGACTGTGGCAGATGACGCATTCTTAGAAGAAGAAATAGATTTAGAAGGATTTGAAGTGAGCGAACAATAAATAACATATGAAACCGTTGCTCATTATAATATTAGGGCCTACTGCTGTAGGCAAAACAGAGCTAACCCTATCAATAGCCGAAAAACTCAATTGCCCAATACTCAATTGCGATTCGAGGCAAATATATAAAGGCATGGAGATTGGCACGGCATCTCCAACACAAGAACAGCTAGAACGTGTTAAGCACTATTTTGTTGGCAAGTTAGAGCTTGATGAATATTATAGTGCCGCCAAATACGAAGAAGAAGTCTTGTCCTTAACCTCAGAGCTTTTCAAATTTCATGACACACTAATTTTATCTGGTGGTAGCATGATGTATATTGATGCCGTTTGCAATGGGATTGATGACATTCCCACCGTCAATGAAGATGTTCGCAGTTCACTAAAACAACGGTACCAGGAGGAGGGCATTGATAAAATGCTTGCAGAATTGAAACTCATTGATCCTCAGCACTACGATATCGTTGATCACAAGAACTGGAAACGCATAATACATGCACTAGAAATTTTTTATACCACAGGCAAACCATATTCAAGTTTCTTAACTCGCCAAACATTAAGAAATATAGACAAAAAACTTAACACCACCAATCGTCCCTTTCGCATTCTAAAAATAGGTCTTGAAAGACCACGCGAAGAGTTGTTCGAACGCATCAATTCACGAGTTGACACAATGATTAACTCCGGACTTCTGCATGAGGCGATGTCACTATACAAACATCGCGACAAGAATGCGTTAAACACAGTAGGATACAAGGAAATGTTCAATGTACTTGATGGCACATGGGAACTTCCGATGGCTATAGAAAAAATTAAGAAAAACACACGCGTATATGCCAAGAAGCAACTAACATGGTTTAAACATGACAATGAGATTAAGTGGTTTCACCCTAGCAATATAGAAGAAATTTACAATTATATCATGGTAAATTTTTGAGTGTTTATTTCCCACACTCATTCATACTGAGCTTTCTTTATGACAATCAAATTATGCGATTTGCCATAAAGAAAGTTCTTTATTATACATCATCACATAGACATGAATCAAGAGTTAAGACAAAACTTACACATGTAAACATTTTTCTACATTTACAAGAACACAAATAACTGTATTATTAATCAGAAATTAAAAGACGGCAGAACATCATACCTACGAACAAGCGCGGCACCACAAACCATATCGACCAAACCTAACCTACTAATACTAAAGAAGTTAACCACACCAATAAATACCACATAGCCAATCGAAAGCAACCTTCTCTTTGGCATGCCCTAATCTTAGGGGCAATGCCCCATAATCTTATGCCCAGAAGATTACAATCCTGTGTCCCTAAGATTACAATCTTCCGGGCATAAGATTACAATGTCTTTTCAATAAGAAAACGAAGCCCATTACATGTAAATATTTTTGAAGAAGAAAAATTCGCACAGGAGAGAAATAATTAACGCCAAATAGACCATAAGACTGTTACACGATAATGAAGTCATTTGGGTGGCATCTGTTTCGTCACTTCTCGGTTACGATTGTCTCCATTGAGTCCTCAATACAGCAAAACATCTTTTGAATTATGCCCGACATTTTCTCGCCAAAACTGACTTCAAACGAGTATGAGTCCGCTCTACTGACTTAACAAATGGTTCAAATAAATAAAGACTATTATCATCAATATAATGACCGACTTGTATTAAAACAAATTAACAAAAGAAAAAATGCGACAATAACAAAACACCTCTATACGATGCAAAAAGTAATATAAGCGAGGGCTAAACGAAATCCAATAATTATTCACATAAAATGAAACGCACAATTAAGTGTAACATAAACACTCGGCAAATTTCACTTTTTAACACTATAAAACATTCACAGAACAATTATTCATCTGTTAAAATTGACGCATAAACATAGTTTATTGCATATACAGGAGAAATATTTCATAAAAATTTCTTAAATTTGTTGACACATAAGTGCTATATATAAACAAAAAACAACAATCAGAATTAACCTTTGAAAAACAATACTGAAAATGAAAACCTAAATCTAAAAAAAAGAATGAAAAACAAAAACAGAACAAATTATTGAACATATCAAAGTCTAAAACCAAGCACAAAATATTAACTAAACAAACAATAAATCCTAAAAATTATGCGTATGAGAAACCGTTTAAGCAAATGCAGCAAGCACGTGGCCTTTGCCGCTTGCATGCTTGCTCTCGGCGGAAGTTTCACAGCATGTCAGGACGAGTACACTTTGGACGAAGTCAAACCATCGTGGCTCAACTCCAGCATTTACGAAACTCTTGAGAGCAACGGAAATTACACGAACTACCTGCGCCTGATTGCAGACCCCGACATCAACACAGGAGGTGGAGACGAAGGTTCATTGGTGCAAATCTTGTCGCGCACAGGTTCAAAGACAGTTTTTGCAGCAACAGATGAAGCTTGGCAAAAATTCTTCGAAGCCAACAAGTCGTTGCCCGAATCTAATCCTTGGCATTATGCACAAAGTTATGCACAACTGTCTAAGAGCCAGAAAAAACTTTTGCTGCACACAAGTATGCTTAACAATGCCATAGTAATGGAAAATTTGGCAAGCAGTTCAGGCAGCAAGCCCACCCGTGGTCAATACTTACGCAGAAAGACCGACGTAGAATTGGTTGACACCGTTTCTAGAATAGCAGTAAAGGACCTTCCCAAAACTTATTGGAACCTTGACAAGCAGGCTTCAGAAACAGAAGCTGAATTCCCTGAGAAAGACCAATGGTCAAGAATCCGTGCTTCATACTCAGAAGATGACTCTATCTACATGCTTACAGACCATTCTGTCAGCATGATGATTCACTTCACCAACGAGTACATGGCAAAGAAGCAAATTACTGACCGTGACTTCCGCATCATCATGGGTCGCGAGCGTAACACTAGCGACGTACACGTATATGATGCACTTTTGGATAGCGCAGATATCGTTTGCGAAAATGGTTATGTAAACATGACAGAAAAGCCTTTGGTTCCCTTGGCAAACATGGCCGAGGTAATTCGTACAAACGGAAAGACCAATATCTTTAGTCATTTGCTTGACCGTTTCTCTGTTCCTTATGAGGACAAGAGCATAACCAAAATATTCTCACAACTTAATCCAAACTTCAACGAAGAGACTGACACTCTTTACACCAAGCGCTACTATTCAGGCAGATCATTTGGTGGAGCTGCATTGAACAGCGACGAACGTGGCAATGCTTTTGGTGGCACCAGTGATGCCATTCTGAAGTTTGATCCAGGATGGAATGGTTACTATCCCGAGAGTTCTAAGCCTGAAGAGGACATGGGTGCAATGTTCGTTCCAAACGATGCACAGATGCTGGACTACTTCAATAATGGAGGTGGTAAGATTTTGTTAGAAGAGTACACTAAGGACCACAAGGCTGGCAGTTATAGCGACACCGACCTTGAGACCTTGTTTTTGGATATTGACCAAATTCCATTGAACAAGCTCTATGCCATCATCAACCACTGTATGTTTGCAAGCTTCGCAAACTCAGTTCCCAGCAAGATGTTAGGATTACGTGAGGAAGTTACTTTGGAACAAATCTTCTCTGAAAAAGATACAAAACTGATGAGCGAAGGCGACGGTAACATTGACACTGTTTTGGTTGCATGTAATGGTGCTGTATATATTATGAATAATGTATTAACACCTTCAGACTTCAACTGTGTAACAACACCAGCATACATTCGTTCTACTAACCGTATCATGAACTGGGCCATTTACAGTGACTATACTTTGGCACTCGCAGGTAAAACACCTAAGATTGGTTTGAACTACTATGCATACCTCAAAGCTATGCAGTCACGCTTTACCTTCTTTATGCCCAATGACGAAGCTATGCAGTATTACTACGACCCAATGAGCTTCACCAGTAAGCAGCCTCGCGTAATGCGCTTTATATATAAAAAAGGTAATGACGACTTCCCATTTGTAAAATTGCATTCAGAAAAGACCCCCCCATCAGTGAGATACGACATCGCAACTGGTAAGATTGGTGGCAAATATGCAAAGAACATTGATGAGGGTGAGCTTATCAACCGTTTCCGTAACATGCTTGAAGATTTCACTGTTGTACACGAGAATGGTACAAACTCTATTAATACCGACGAAGATGAATATTACCTTTCTAAAAACGGTATGGGTATTAAGGTGACCCGTGAAGGTACCGGTGCAAATCGCAAGGTAGTTAAGGCACAAGGTGGTTTCCAATTGGAAAATGAGCGCGAACAGGTTCCACACCAGAATCCTGGTATTCAATATTGCGGTATTGTAGAAAGCGGTGATTACAAGAATGGTTGCACCTTCACACTGGATGCCCCCGTTATTCCTGCTGCACGAAGCGTATTTAGTGTAATGTCAAATATCCAGCGTGGTCAAGTAGGATCAGAAGAGCAATATCTGCCAGAAGAAGTAATGAACACAAATCCATACCTGGAGTTCTTCAAACTATGTAATGGTTATATCGAGAAAGAAGCAGGAGATACCCCATTTGGTATGGAAGAGTTGATTAAAAAATCTGGTCTTGTTGATGAAAGTCAGTACGATAAAAATAATGCTACTCAATTAAATGCCTTAAACAAGGCCGTTGAGAAGTACCTGACTTTCTACGACAACTATGCTGTAGACCAGAATGTCACATTCTTCAATAATTACAATTATACTGTTTACGTACCAAGCAACGAAGCTATTCTTAATGCTATAGAAAATGGTCTTCCAACATGGGAGAGCATTCAGGACGATTTCGACAATAGCATTGACGAATCAGGTGTATTGAAATCTGCAGAGGACAGTCTGCGTATTCAGGCAAAAATCACATACCTCACAAATTTCATCAGATCACACTTTGCAGACAAGTCTTTCTTCGCTGATAAGACCGAGAAGAACACAGAAATGACAACCAGCAGTTTCAATAACAAAACAGGATTGTTTGTAAAAATATTTGCCAAGAGAGAGAAACTTGGAAACGAAACCATGCTTATGGTTAAAGACAACACAAAAGATGGTGAATGGATAAACACTCTGTACACTTGGGAAAAGAATGGTATAGTCAAAGATGTAAAGAACATAATGACATGTGATAGAGCATGTAGTAGCACCATTAAGAATCAAGAACTTAGTGCAAGCAAAACCACTCTGTCAACAAGTTTTGCTGTTGTACACTTGATTGATGGCGTTTTGAATCATGTGGATTTGGAGAATGGCAAACACTCAGTCACCTACGAGACACCAAGTGCTGCACGCCAGTATATTCAGAAATTTGCAATCCGATAAAAACATAAACCATGAATAATATCATAAAGTTATTTTTGCTGTGGGCCGTATTAATTATGGCACTTCCAGCTAATGCACAACGCCGTATCTCCGGTACTGTATCGGATGATATCGATGTTATTATTGGTGCCAATGTAAAAGAGGTTGACAAGAACAATCGTATCCTCAATGCAGCGGTAACCGACTTTAATGGTAACTTTACCATGACTCTAAAGGATGATAAGAGCAACCTTGTCATCTCATACATGGGATACAAGACAGTTACCATTCCTACAGCAGGCAAAACAGTGTTCAAGATTACATTGCAGGACAACACAAAGACCTTGACGGACGTTGTCATCAAAGCAAAGAAGATGTCACCTATGACTGGTCTGGACATTCCAGAGCGAGAATTCTCTGGTGCTGTACAGAAATTTGACATGGCAGACATGGAAGGTCTATCTTTCACTTCTGTTGACGAAGCTCTGCAAGGTCAGATTGCAGGTTTGGATATTGTAGCAAACTCTGGTAATGCCGGTGCTGGTACTACAATGCGTTTGCGCGGTACAAGTACATTGAACGGTAACGCTCAACCCCTGATTGTTGTTAATGACCATATTTTCGAACCTCCTCAGGATGCCATGGCTGGTGTAGACTTCTCTAACCTTGACAATGAGGAACAGTTCTCTACATTGTTGAACGTAAACCCCGAAGACATTGAAAGCATTACTGTTCTTAAGGACGGTGCCGCTGCAAAATGGGGTTCCAGAGGTTCTAATGGTGTTCTTGAAATTAAGTTGAAGCGCGGTAAGCGTGGTAAGACATCTGTTGTATTCAACTACAAATTCAGCGGCACATGGCAGCCCGAGGGTTACAAGATGCTTAATGGCGACGAATATACAATGTATATGAAGGAGTCGTATTACAATCCAACAAATACCTCCAAAAGTATTCTTGAGTTGGACTATAACAACACATATGGTAGCATCTTCCACAACTACAACAAGAATACAGACTGGGTAGATGCAATAAACCGATTTGGTCAGAATCATCATTTCTATGTAACCTTAACCGGTGGTGGCGAAAAGGCAACCTTCCGTATTGGTGCAGGCTATGATATGGACGACGGTACCAACATCAATCAGAATTTCAACCGTTTCAGCACATCTACAGCATTGGACTATTGGGTAAGTGACCGTATTAAGTTCAGTTCTAACATTAATATGACCTTCTCTACCCGTTACAACAATAGTGTAGCTAACTCTGCCAACGCAAGAGCATACAAGGCAATGCCTAACATGAGCATCTACGAATATGATGCTAATGGCAATCCTGTTTATGACAAAGACGGCAATCACAAGTATTTCTATATGTTGCCTCTAGCTGCCAACGCATCTTATGACGGCGGTATTACCAACGATGGTTTCCATACATCTTGGGAATTGCGCGACATGTTCTCAAACGGCAACCCTGTTGCATATGCTAATAATTGTGAAGACAAACAGACACAATACAACCTTACACCTCAATTCAGCATTGAATACAAGTTGTTGGGCAAGGAGAATGACCAGTGGCGTTTGAACTATGTTGGTGACGTTCAGTTAGGCATCTACAATACCAGCGAAAACTCCTTCACTCCAGCAGGAATGATTAACATGCCCTGGATTTATGGTGGCGACAACGGCAAGGGCGGCTTCAACAACAACCGTAACCAAGTTTACAACAGCGAATACAAGTCTCTGGAGTTCTCTACACGTCATGACCTTCGCTTCTACAGTGCTTTCAAGAACACAAAGCATAGTTTGAGTGGTTTGGCACGTTTTGAAATGCATTCCGGAAACTCTTCTAGCCAGAACCTCAGCAAGTGGAACCTCCCTGACGGTATTCAGGATCCCTCATCTGAAGGCATGCTCTATCAGGCAAGTGCCAGCAACGGTTCATGGCGCGGACAGAGTTTCTACTTCCAGAGCCACTATTCATATGATGGCAAGTACAACCTTGATGCCAGCGTACGTATAGACGGTAGCACAAACTTCGGTGCTGGTAATAAATATGGCACATTCCCATATTTCGCAGCACGTTGGAACATTTCAGACGAAAAATGGATGGACTGGTCAGACAAGTGGTTATCCATGCTTTCTGTTCGTCCCTCATACGGTATATATGGTAACAGCTCTATTGGTTCCAACAACCAGTACAACCGTTACGGAAACAGCGGAGTTTATAACGGACACACAGTTATCGTTCCAGAAAACCTTTCACTTAAGAGCATCCGTTGGGAAAAGAGTTCTATTTGGAACGTTGGTTTCGACTTGGGTCTGTTTGATGACATGATTAAGGTAGCAGGTGAAGTCTATGGAAAGAGAACTACCGACCTCTTGATTAGTGACATTCGCATTCCCTCTGCCAACGGTTTCTCTACTTTGGCTAAAATGAATGGTGGTGTAATGTACAACAAGGGTTGGGAAGTATACATCAATACTGGCAGATTTGCTAAAGTTGGCAAATTCAGCATGACTGCACGTTTCAACATGTCTCAGAACTTTAACAACGTAGAGGAACTTAACAGCCTATATCTTGAATCAGTAAATGGTGCAGAGAACTATCAGCCTGGTAATTTAAGTTACAACCGCCGTGTTCAGATTGGCAATGCGCTTGGTTCTATCTATGGTCTGAAGTATAAGGGTGTATATCGCTACGACTATGACCACCATGGATACACTTATGACAAGTGGAGCGACTATGGTTACAACGAGACTATCGTAGTTGATGGTGTTGAGCGTAAGGCAGAAAGCTATGACGAGTTTATGCAGTATATTCACACAGCAACAGGTAAGGACATTAACGGTAATCCAATTAACACTGCAGCTGCTGCACAACGTCGTGGTGAAAACGCAAGTTGCCCAATAGCATTCGACAAAAACGGTAACATGTTGACTGATGCTAAGGGCAATCCCCTTCCAATGTATTACTGCTATAATAATGACGGTGGTTCTCGTTACCAGTTCAATGGTGGTGACGTAATTTACGAGGATATCAACAAGGATGGTCAGATTGACCGTTACGACATGGTATATCTTGGTAACTCTAACCCCTCTTTCTATGGTGGTGGCGGTTTCACTTTGTTCTATGACAAGCTGAGCATCAACGTTGGTTTGAATTTCCGTGTTGGCAGTCAGGTTGTCAACTTGGCACGCATGACCTACGAAAGTATGCGCGACAACAACAACCAGTCATACGCAACAACATGGCGCTGGAGAAAGAATGGCGATATCACTGAGATTCCACGTGCTATCAACACCTATGGAACCGGTGCTCAGAGCTACAACTCACTTCCCAGTGACCGTTATGTAGAGGATGCTGACTATTTCCGCGTTCAATATATACAGATCAGATATGGTTTGGATCCCAAAAAGTTTGAATGGTTAAAGAAGTGCGGTGTTCGTTCACTCGACCTTTCTGCATCTATCAACAATGTATTCTGCTGGAGCAAATATAGCGGTGTTGATCCTGAGGTTAGTCCTAATGGCTTTAATCCTGCTATTGACGGAGGTAAAGTTCCCCGTTCAAAATCATTCACATGCAGCGTAAATCTCGGATTCTAATTTAATTCTTGAATATGAAAACAAAAAATATATTTAACATCGCTTCACTCGTTGCCCTGATGTCATTGGGACTGGCATCGTGCAATGACTGGTTGACGGTGCATCCACAGACTCAGATTGTGGAAGAAAACTTCTGGGAAGACAAGAACGACTTGGAAGGTGTACGCTATGCAGTGTACAAGAACATGGCCTCACAAGTAGACAAAATGATTGTATGGGGCGACTTGAGAAGCGACATCTATAAACAGCCTATACAACGCACCAGTGGTCAAGGGAACCGCGACAAGTATCGCGATATTCTTGCTGCTAACATTGATACCACATGGACAGAATACGACTGGAGTGGTATGTATAGCACAATCGGATACTGTAACAAGGTTCTGCAACATGGCGAAGAAATTCTGGAAAAAGACAAGCAGTTCACAGCCAGCGAATGGCGCCAGATGAAGGCAGAAATGGTAACCATGCGTGCAATGAGTTACTTCTATCTTGTACGTGCATTCAAGAGCATACCATATACAACCAAAGTGGTGAACTCTGACAGCGAAATCGAATATTTCCAACAGATTCCAGCACTCGACGTTATGGACAGTCTTATCACAGATGTAGAAAGTGTTGCAGGACAAGCTCGTAACAGATTCATTGATAAGAAGGAGACCAAAGGCCAGATTACCAATACTGCCATTTATGCGTTGTTAAGCGACATGTA
Organism: Bacteroidaceae bacterium; assembly: GCA_017547165.1. Taxonomy (GTDB): domain Bacteria; phylum Bacteroidota; class Bacteroidia; order Bacteroidales; family Bacteroidaceae; genus Physcousia. Next base: position 181,931 of record JAFYQK010000001.1, on the reverse strand, counting down.
TCTTTGGCGTGCAAGTCTTCGTGAGGGCCGTTCCAAGACTGACGAAGAAATCACAGAAGCCATGGTTATTGACGACTATCAGAAGGCTATTTACAACAGCGAACTTTCCGTCTACAAGTTGAAGGAACAATTTGACGAAGAGAGAAAGGGACTTGGCTCTTTCCTGGCTGACGATTATCTTTCTTGGACAGGAGCACCTGAATTCAATGGCAAGCAAGTTGACTTCATGTATAAAAACGATGTTGACGAAGCCGATCGCAAGAATGTTAACATGTATGCCTATCGACAAATATTTGGAAACGGCAACTCATATGAGAGCATCTTTGAACTTCAATTCAGTTCCTCTGACAGTAGAAAAAATGGTATAGTAAACAGCATGTGGGGTGCATCGGATAATACTCACCTTGCAATGACCACAAAAAGCGAAAACTTTAAAGACCTAAGATTCTGGTTCAGTTCTTGGAGAAACATCTCTAAGATTGAAACTCCCACCGATTTCTTCTGTCTGAAATGGTTAAAGGTAACTCCTACAATAGAAACAGTAACATCTGGTTCGGAAGTTGTAGAAATAGACTATGATAAGACAGATGATTACAACAATTGGATTGTATATCGCTTGAGTGACGTTTTGCTAATCAACGCCGAAGCCCGTGCTTGCCTTGCAAATCTCAATGTAAACAAAAAAGACAATGAAGATGTTTGTAAGAAGCTTATGAGAATGGTAAATCGCCGTTGGTGGGTTGATCTTACTGCAGGAGGCGATGTGAACACCAACCTAGACAGATCAGAAACCTATGATATTGGTTCTACTGATTGGAATGACTACCCCAAGAGTTCTAAGTCTTCTTTGAACTTGCTTTGTCAGGTCCTTGACACGAGAAAAAGAGAATTCTTTGGTGAAGGAAAGCGCTGGTTCGACCTTGTACGTTTTGCTGAGCGTTTGAGCAGCAATGACGATGATGATGCTGGTATGATAGAGATGTATGAAGTCTTCTTCAAACCTGTAAAGGATGACTATAACACAACAAAGGCTCGTTGCACAAATCTTTGGGGATTATACTCTCCTATATATTATATGGAATGTAAGGCCTATCGTGCTGGCGGTTCCAACATTAATCAGAACCCCATCTGGAATAAGTCTAAATATGACAGACAATAAACTGATCTAATATTATGAAAGTCGTATCAAAAATTAAGAATTTATTACTTCTGCTGCCTATGGTGGCAGGAGTAGCTCTGACACAAAGCTGTACAGAGAACATTGACACGTCGGCAAGATATACTTTTACAGGAAACACCATAATGAGTTATCTTGAAGAATATCCCGATGTTTATGGAGAGTACTGCACAATGCTTGATAGTGTAAATATCAGTGAATACTCCAATTCAACCCTGAGTCAATTGCTTACCGCACGTGGCAACTACACCTGCTTTGCTCCTACAAATGAGGCAATCCATGCGTATCTTCAACATCTTGTTGACACTGGTTTTATCAGCATACCTTCGTGGGATGCGCCAGAATTTCAGGAGGTAAACCCTGTAACTAACAAAAGGGAACTTCTTGAATCTGTAAGACAAACCATTGTCTATAATAGTCTGTTTGACCATGGTGATGATGAAGAAGCCTTCCAGACAAGCGATTTCAGTGAATACCTGAAATTTGAGCTTCCTATCCAGAACATGCGAAACAGAAACCTGACCATCGATCAAGATGCAACAACCAAGCAGTTCATTATTGGCAATTCACCTATCAGTTCTACAAACTGTAATATCTTCACTATTAACGGTCGAATACACCAAATTGAAAAAGTTATTGCACCAAGCGAGAAGACTGTAGGAAGTTTCTTTACCGAAGTGAAGAACAACAATATCTATGGTTATAAGATTTACTCAGTACTGCTCGATACCTGTGGTTTGATTAAGGAACTTAGTCAACATGAGGATTTGGAATACTATCGTGGCGTAATGAATGGTTCTATCAAAGCAGATTACTACCACACCACAGAGCATTCGTATGGTTTCTTGCCCGAGCATCGTTACTATGGTTATACCGTATTCGCAGAAGATGACAATTGGTGGGCAAATGAACTTGGACTTACTCAGGAAGATATTTTGGCTATGACCTCTGAACAAATAACCGAGGCTGTATACAATTATGTACTTGACAAGCAGTATCATCTTGAAGATGCATCAAGAGGTTCTGATTTTGAAGATATCAACAACGCCCTGAACCAATTTGTAACATACCACCTTATCCCTGCAAAAATCGGCCCTGGTAAATTGGTTATTCACCATAACGAATTATGGTATCAACCTGACACTAAGACCGGAAAAGGCAATATCGTATACGAATATTTTACCTCTATGGGTAAGCGTCGTTTGATAAAAACTTACGAAGCCGAGCAAACATGGAATGGTGAGAAAGATGTCATTTGGATTAACAGATTCCCTCAACTTAACAATGGACGTAACGTATCATATGTTACAGAGAAAGCATGCGATAGTGACAAGGAGGGTGTAAAAATTAACCTTGACAATGTAGAAAAGCCAATCAATGGTTATATCTACTCTATCTCTGGTTGTTTATATTTCAATAAGCAGACTTCCGAAAATATGGGTACTGAACGTATCCGTATGGATGCCTCCTCTTTACTTAAGGAATTATTGTCCTGCGACATCAGAGCAAAGGAATCTACCGCTGACAGACACAATAAAGTACGTATTCCTTCAAGCAACGTATATAACTTCTTTGACGATTTGGAGATTGGAGACAAGTCTTACTTCTTCTATCTGAACGGACGACAAGCTCATTGGATGGACTATCAAGGAGACGAATGGAACGTTGTTGGTAACTACGAATTGACCTTTAAACTACCTCCTGTTCCTAAAGATGGTACTTACGAATTGAGAATTGGTGTACAGGCAAATGACCAGCGCGGTATGTGTCAAGTCTATTGGGGTACCAACAAGAATGCATTGCCTGCTGCAGGTATTCCTTTTGATATGCGTATGGGCGGTGAGCAATGGTTTACCAAGGCTGGTACACTGCAATCAACCGTAGGATGGGCAAAAGACGAGGAAGACGAAGAAGTAAATATTGAAATTGAAAAGCAAATGCGCAACAAGGGATACATGAAAGCTCCCAATAGCATTTACACCATCGGAACAAAGCAAACGATGCGTACAGTTTCAAAGATTTTGAGAAGAATCATTATTCGTGAGGAAATGAAGAAAGATGAAACATACTACATCCAATTCAAGAGTGTGTTGGATGATATCAACACTCAGTTCTTCTTTGACTACATCGAATTCTGTCCCAAGGAAGTTTATGACAATCCTTTAACACCGGAAGACATCTGGTAAATAATATTGGTAAGGATATATTAATCCAAGAGAAAATAAATATTAAATTTCAACATTCATATTTTTGATATATGAAAAAAGGAATCAATAAATATTTCGGAGCATTGTTTATGGGTACTGCCTTAATGGCAGTTCCCTCATGCACCGATACATGGAACGAGCATTACCAACCAACAGACGAATATACTGCAACAGAAAGCGTTTGGGAATTGTTGGAAGGTAGAGAGGATTTGAGCAAGTTCCGTGAAATCGTTGGTAAGGCAAAATACTACCGCGACGAGTTTCATCCTGCATTTACTCTTAATGGCGAAGACACCGTTTTCTACACATTTAAGGATGTATTCAATGCCAACACACCTATTACTGTATGGGCACCTGTAAACAGTGCACTAACCGAAGAGGAATGGGCGAAATTCAACCTTATGGCTGAAAATGATGGCTTTAATTTGCAGCAGCAGTTGATTGGTAGCCATGTTGCTTTGTTCAGAAAGACTATGAACAAGACCAGTCAAGAGAAAATACGCCTTATCAACAGTAAGATAGCGTTGCTGAACTATGACGAATCAATGTTCCAAAAGGCACAGATCCTAGAAAAGGATATACCTGCGCGCAATGGTTTGTTGCATGTTATTGAAACAGAAAATGAGTTCCACTACAACCTGTATGAATATATTAAGTTCAGCGGCGAGGTTACAACATTTAGAGACTATTTGATAGCAAGAGATACTACCTATTTCTTTGAAGCAGGAAGTATTGAAGGTTTGCCCGATGAAAACGGCAATCCCACATATGTTGATAGTGCATACATCCAGGATAACATGATGTTCAATCGCTCATCATATAATCCCACCAACATTGACGCAAACGACGCTTGGATGAACAACCTTAAGATGTTCCATGCTCAAATCAACACTGAGGACTCTTCTTTCGTTATGATTGTTCCAACAGACCTGGCATGGGAAAACATTACTAACGAACTGAAGCCCTACTACACTTATGTTGAGAAATATCCAAGAATGGATCTCGTTAAGAAGGACAAGAAGAAGGCTATTGATTTAGAGGGTTCAAGAGTAAGTTATCCTAATGGTAAGGGTTATGAGACAGTAGACTCTTTGCAGGATGTAAATATCAATATGGATATCATCTCACCTTTGGTGTTCAACTTGAACCTTCAACCCAAGAAGGGTGAACAACTATGGAATGCAGAAACCTTTATCAATAATAAGGGTTATCGTGATTGTGAATATCTGCTTACAACAACTGGTGATACCATTAGAGATGTTTACGAAGAGATAGATGGTGTTAAAACCTTAATCTGGAGCAAGGACTGGTTGTTTGAGGATGCTAACGGCGAGACATATATACGTGAACATAAGGAAATGAGTAACGGATATGCTATTGTCACTGACAAATGGACCTATCCTCGCAACTATTGGCAGCGTGACATAGATGTAGAAGCATCCTCTTGGGCATATTATGAAAAGGGAAGTTCTACAACTGTTGAAGACAAAGATGCCAATAACACATTGACAGCAGCTTGGATTGACATCTATGGTCGATGCAGCGAACAAAGATATCTTTTTGTTACAGGTAGAACTAATAGTGCAACACGCGAAGTTACCTTCCCTCTTCAGGGCAGCAAACAAGGTGCAGCATATGCTTTAAGTGCAAAGTATGACGTTCAGGTTGTTGTTGTTCCACTTTGGTATAACGATAGTGAGGAGGAAGCTAATAACAGTAAGATCCAAAAGAACAAACTGAAAGCAACTCTTTACTACTGGGATGAATCCATGCTCAGCAAAAGTGATTTCAGCTACAGCAAACAGAAATCCAAGAATGTTACATTCGAGTTCAGTGGAGAAAAGGTTGACACAATTACCATTTTCGAGGACTTTGAATTCCCTGTTTCATACAAGAACTTGATTAACACCTATCCTGTCATTAAGATAGAGAGCACTATCAAGAGCGCAAGTGATGTCAACAAGGGTTATAGTCGTGACTTCAACATTGACCGCATCATTCTTAAAAACAAGGATACAAAGTAATCAATTAGATGTCAAGATTTAAAAGCAAAGAACAATGAAAAATACAATAATAAACAACATAAAGAGCAATGCGCGTCGCGCAAGCCTCTGCTTCATGGTACTTGCAGCCTTTGGCATCAATAGTGTTTATGCTCAAGAAAACACAAGCAGCGGTGCAGAAAGTCGTGCAAAGAAAAATGTGAGCAAATATGAAACACGTGTTGTTAAAGGACGTGTTGTAGATGGAGGCAACGGAGCACCTATGGGTGGTGTACGAGTACAGGCCTTAGGAATGAACAGATATTCCACATTGACAAATGAGGATGGTACATACGAAGTTAACATACCCGTATTTATAAATACATTGTATGTATATGCCCCTGAGTACAATCCCTTGCAGGTTGCCATCAATGAGGAAGGAACAAACATTGAACTTCTTACCTCGGCATTCAGCAGTTTCTACAAGACTGGTACAGAAATAACAGCCAAAGGCGAGACAAACCTTAACGAAACAAGTAGCATAACTGTTGAAACAGATATGATGAACAAGCTTGCTGGCGACATAAACATTGTACGCAAGAACGGCATGCTTGGTCAGGGTGCTTATATGACCATCCGTGGTATAAACAGTATCAATGCCAATGCACAGCCTTTGTTCGTTATCGATGGCAATATCGTTGACATGCAATACGATCGTACCGCACAACACGAAGGTTATTACAATAACGTACTTGCAAATCTCGATCCAGAGACTATTGACAACATCCAAGTGCTCAAGAATGGTACCGCTATCTATGGTGCTAAGGGTGCCAATGGTGTTGTTATCATAACAACCAAGCGTGGTAAGAGCCAGGCAACAAAGATTAACGCTCGAATTTATGGTGGTGTAGAATTGATACCTACAAAACTCAGCGTTCTTGATGGTGCCCAATATACAACTTATCTTGGTGACTTGGTATCAACCATCAAGGATATGAACCCCAACAAGCTCAATTCGTTTGTTTTCCTTGATCAGAGCCCCACAAACTTCTATCGCAACATCTACAATAACAATACCGATTGGCAGAAAGATATGTATCGTACTGCCATGACACAGAATTACAAGATTAGCGTAGAAGGTGGTGACGATGTAGGTATGTATGCACTTTCATTGGGTTACACTGATGCACAGAGCACAATGAAGAACAACGATATGAGTCGCTTGAACCTGCGCTTTAACACAGACATCAAGATCAGCGATAAGTTGAGCACAGCACTTGACATTTCTTATGCACAAACCGCATTCAATATCTTGGACAATGGTTGGAGCGAAAGTTATGACAAGCAGAATATCGGTTCTGTCAATGTGTTGGGTTTGATTCAGGCTCCCTTTATCAGTCCATACAACTACTATGTACATGACGAGGGCAATGGTCGTTCAAGTTTGAGATTGTCTCAAGACTGGGCTGGTAAATATGCTGCTACATCAACCGACTATGTAAAGAACCCATTCATCTTCTCCAAACAACTTGGTGAAGTAAATGAGGTTGCACGCAACCCTTACTGGATTCTTGAAAATGGTCATGGAGTAAACAAGAATTATGCAGAAATGACTCAGATTAACCTTAACGTTGCTCCTAAGTATCAGTTGAGCAAAAATTGGGTTATTTCTGACAGATTCAACTTTACTTTGAACCGTAACAACGAAAAGTACTTCTTGCCTATTGCTGGTGCAACACCATTCATGGTTAAGGACCAGGGTAACATTACTTCAGTATTGAAGAGTCAGTTTACAAACCAGCAGAGTATGAACAACGACCTTCGCATTGAATATACAAACCAATGGGGGGCACATAACCTAGACGTATTCGGCGGATGGCGTGTAAACTCATACAGCTATAGCTATTCATACTTGAATGGTTATAACAACGAAAATGACAAGTTGCCCAATATCTCTAAGAGTCTCCAGTATATCAATTCTAATGGTGTTAATGACAACTGGAAGGATATGACCTATTATCTGCAAGGCTCTTACAATTATGCAAACCGCTACTTTGCAGAATTTTCTGCAAGTGCACAGGCAAGCAGCCGTTTTGGTTCTCACACCAAGGATGGTTTCCGTTTGGCTGGTGTAAGTTGGGGTCTCTTCCCTTCACTGCAGTTGGGTTGGATACTTACTAATGAAAAATGGTTCAAGCCAACAAACAACGTAAACTACCTTAAGTTGATGTTTGGCATTGAAGAGAACGGTAATGACAACCTTGACTATTATGCAGCACGTACATATTGGGAGACAAATCAGGTTTTCGAAAATGTATTTGGCAAATATCTTACCAATATTGCGAATAGCGAACTTCAGTGGGAAACCGTACGTAAGATTAACCTAGGTATTGAAGGTTCATTCTTTAAGAATCGTTTGAATGCACGTGTAGACTTGTTCTGGAACAAGACAAGCAACATGCTTGCTTTGCGCGACCTTTCTGACCGCTACTACTATTCTGGTATTACAGACTTCTGGACCAATGAAGGTGAAATGACCAACAATGGTGTTGAAGTCAAGTTAAATGGTGCTCTTATCAACACCAGAGACTGGAAGTGGGAAATGGGTGCTACTATGGGTCACTACCGCAATGAAATAACATCATTGCCCGATTCTAAGGACAACAAGATTGAACTATACAAGCGTGACGAGAATGGTATACAGTATGGTGATGCTGAAGTTATTCATGGTTATACATCAAGCGTATACGGTAAGAGCAATGTTCTAACAGCTGTAGGATATAGCGCTGGCACATTCTATGGTTGGGAAGTTAACTACAACACTCCCAGCGGCACTGGTGTTTATGCCAGCGATGCTGAAGCGAGCAATGCAACAAGTGCTTTCAATGGCACTCCTAGCAAGCTTCGCTACTATACAGGCGTTGCAGGAAGTTACCGTGAGTTCGGTGCTGGTGACATGGCATTCGTTGACCAGAACGGTGATGGTTGGATTGACGATAGTGACAAGGTTGCTTTGGGTAATCCCACACCCGACATCTATGGTAATATCTTCACCAATGTAACATGGAAGAACCTTCGCCTTGATGTTATCTTCAAGTACAGTCTTGGCAACGAGATTTACAACTTCCAGCGTTCACAACTTGAAGCAGGTAACACTACCTACAACCAGACCTCTGCTATGGCACGCCGTTGGAGTTATGAGGGACATGTAACTGATGTTCCCCGTGTATGCTATACAAACAATCTTGGTTATGTAGAAAACGAACGCATGAGCAGCCGTTGGATTGAGGATGGCAGCTACCTGAAGATGAAAAACATTCGTTTGACCTACACCGTTCCCTACCACAACAGTTGGCTACAGGGTATTAAGGTATGGGGTGAAGCAAATGATGTATTCTGTCTCACGAAGTATCTTGGCACCGATCCCGAAACAAGCGCACAAAATGGTACTCTTTATCAGGGTGTAGATGCCGGTCGTATCCCCAGCGGACGCAGTTTCAACTTAGGAGTTTCACTTAACCTGTAATAAAAAATATGAAAAACAAATCAATATTAACCATTCTCAGCCTCTGTTTGGGGCTGAGCATGGCCACCACCTCTTGCGAAGATATGCTGCAGTCAAGCAGTGATCGTCACTCTTATGAAGTAGCTGGCGATACACTCTACTCTTATTGGGGTATTTTGAACAGCTTGCAAAATCTTGGTGAGCGCTATGTTATACTTGGCGAATGCCGTGGTGACCTTATTGACGGTGGAGAATTCACCACAGACAGTATAAATGCGATTTTAACCTTTGGTCTTAATGGTGACACCGAGAATTTCGAAGATGGTGCCAACAGATATCTCAAAGTTAGTGACTATTATCATGTAATCAACTCATGTAATGCTTATCTTGCTAAAGTTGATACATTGATGGAGAAGGCTAACGGCGAGAAATATATGCTTAGAGAGTATGCACAAGTAGAGGCTATTCGTGCATGGACATATATGCAGTTGGTTGTTAACTATGGCGAAGTACCTTTCTACCTTGAACCTATGCTTACAACCAATGAGATTACAAATTTCAATCCAAAAGCTCCTGAAAATAGAGTTAATGCAAACACACTTTGGCAAAAATTGGAAGAAAAATTGGTACGTGCATATCAGATTGAAGAACATTGGGGATATCCTCAGTACGAACATTATGGATATAACACTACTGTTTGTCACTCTTCTAAAGCAATGTTCCCTGCCGCAGTGGTATTGGCTGACATATATTTGATGGGTAACCAATATGAAAAAGCTGCGACATATTACTATGAATTCTTGGATAACAAGAAGTATGGTGGTGCACTTCCAACCAATTACTATTCTTATGCATATATCCCACAAGGTGAGCATACTGCTTTTGCGGTTAACAACGGATATCCTTGGAATGAAACAGGTGCAACAAACAAGAACAATGAAAGTATCACCGCTATTCCATCAAGTGTAAATGCTTTATGGGGTATCGTTCAGCGTGGTGTTAATGATCTTTATGGATTTGAAGCTACCATTCGACAAACAACAAGTGACACTGTAACAACAGCAAGCATCTCATTGGCAAGAAACTGGGAACGCCAGCTGGGTCCAAGTGCAGGTTACGACACTCTGCGCATGGCTCAGAAGTTTGAGGCTTACGTAGTTTCAGAGTGGAGCAAGATCGACGATGAGAAAAACTGCCAACTTGTTGTTCTTGACTCTGTAGGTGATGCTCGTGGTGTTTCTGGTCAATATGGTTTGGGTTATATCAGCCGATATAATTCAGGAGATTATTACATCGATGAGACCAGAACAGAGCGATATATTATGAAGCAAAATCCAAATGGTATATACAGTACTGTATTCCCCATGGTATATCGCAAGAGCATGGTATGGTTGCGCTTTGCTGAAGCACTTAATCGTGCAGGTTTCCCTGGTTACGCTTTCGCAATCCTTAAAAATGGTCTTACAAGAAATGACGAGTGGTTGCCTAACAATGAAAGCGACTTTGTTCTCAAGTCACATCGTGCACACTATGTTTACAATGAAGAAATTACAGATGACAATGGTGAAGTTGTAGATCAAATTCTTCATGTTTACCCCACAAATTGGGAAACAAACGACATCTGCGTAATTCGTAGTAAAGAATATGATGAGGATGGTTTCATTGCAGATAGCACCGCATTTGCAGAATACCTGAAGGCAGAATATCCTGACCACTTTGCTAAAGTAGAGAACCCAGAGCAATATGTAACATATCAACCAGAAGAATATGCTAATTACCAGCCAGCAACATCTGCAGTAGTCTGTGACTATGTAAGCTACAATGAATGGGAAAAGTCACAAGGTATTCTTTGGTTAGACTTCAACAAAGATCAGTTTGATGGTGTAAGCAATTTGCCTATTGCTTGGGTTAAGAACTATCCCCTTGAAAATAATACCGTATTCAATACTGCAAACAAATATCCTGATGCAATATCTGGTGGCCAATATATCACTCGCGGTATTCATCAAAAGGGTTGTGGTCTGTTGAAATACAACGAAAAGAATAGCGTATACAACTTCTTTACACAAATCAAGCTGAAGTTAGAGGCATCTAACAAGTTGAACGAACTACTTGGCTTGCTTGGAAAGGATGAGTTGACACGCGAAGATCTTTATGAAGATGTTGCTCTTCCCTATGTAACTGAAGCTATTGAGGACCTTATCCTTGATGAAGCTGCATTAGAATTGGCCTTTGAGGGTAATCGCTTCTTTGACTTAATGCGTGCAGCTATGCGTCGCGACAATCCTGGTAAGTTCATGGCAGACAAGATAAAGGCTCGTGGCGAAAATACTGAATGGGCTAATGGTTTGGAAAGCAATATCAAGAATTGGTATCTTCCCCTACCCGAGTATTGCGATTGCAAATAATTCAAATTAATATTCACAGGAAAGGAAGAAGGTGTGCCGAAAGGTGCACCTTCTTTATTTATCGCTACAATCATAAATGACAAAAAGAAAGTAAATCTTAAATTTTATAGCCATTTTGTTGCACAAATTCGTTTTTTCTTTTAACTTTGCGTCAAATTTTAATTAACACTAACTAAAAGATAGCGACAATGGACGCAATTAAGGTATTAGATGATCTTAAAAGAAGATTCCCTAACGAGCCAGAATACCATCAGGCAGTAGAGGAAGTTTTAGCAACAATTGAAGAGGAATATAACAAGCACCCCGAGTTTGACAAGGCAAACTTGATTGAGCGCCTTTGTATTCCCGACAGAGTATATCAATTCCGTGTTACATGGATGGACGATAAAGGTCAGATCCAGACAAACATGGGTTACCGTGTTCAGCATAACAACGCCATAGGTCCCTACAAGGGCGGTATCCGTTTCCACAAGTCTGTGAACCTTGGCATCCTGAAGTTCCTTGCATTTGAGCAGACTTTCAAGAACAGTCTTACAACTCTGCCCATGGGCGGTGGTAAGGGCGGTTCTGATTTCAGCCCACGAGGCAAATCAAATGCTGAGGTTATGCGTTTCTGCCAGGCATTTATGCTAGAACTTACTCGTCACATCGGTGCAGATGTTGATGTACCTGCTGGCGACATCGGTGTTGGTGGTCGCGAGGTAGGTTATATGTTCGGCATGTACAAGAAGTTAACTCATGAGTTCACCGGTACATTCACTGGTAAGGGTCGTGAGTTCGGTGGTTCATTGGTACGCCCCGAAGCAACTGGTTATGGTAACGTATATTTCCTCCAGGAGATGCTCAAGACCAAGGGCGATAGCGTTGCTGGCAAGAAGGTTCTTATCTCTGGTGCCGGTAATGTGGCTCAGTATACCGCAGAGAAGGTGCTTCAGTTGGGTGGCAAGGTAATGACCATGTCAGACTCTGATGGCTACATCTACGACCCTGATGGCATCGACCGCGAGAAGTTAGACTTCATAATGGAGTTGAAAAATGTGTACCGTGGCCGTATCAAGGAATACGTTGACCGCTACCCCACAGCTAAATATGTAGAAGGAGAACGTCCCTGGGGTGAAAAGGGCGACATTGCCCTCCCCTCTGCAACACAGAATGAGTTGAACGAGGAACAGGCACAGACCTTGGTGGCAAATGGTGTTATCGCTGTGAGCGAGGGTGCCAACATGCCTTCTACACCTGGTGCTATTCGTGTATTCCAGGAAGCAAAGATTTTGTATGCTCCTGGCAAGGCAAGTAACGCAGGTGGTGTATCAGTGAGCGGTTTGGAAATGTCACAGAACTCTGGCCGTATATCATGGTCAAGCGAGGAGGTAGACAACAAGCTGCACTGGATTATGGAGAATATCCACGAAAACTGCGTGAAGTATGGTACCGAGGCCGACGGTTATGTAAACTATGTGAAAGGCGCCAACGTGGCTGGTTTCATGAAAGTAGCAAAGGCGATGATGGCTCAAGGCGTAGTTTAAGAATATAAGGTAAAGATAATAAAGTACAAGTAAATAGTACTCATAACAAGCACAAACCCCGAAAGTTGTTATAGCTTTCGGGGTTTGCCGTAATATCAACGTACCAGTTTCCCTATAAAGAAACTGGAGTCCGAATACATAAAGACTGGAGTCCTAATAATTAAAGACTGTAGTTTTCCTACGAGGAAACTGATACAAAACAAGTAAGACTCATTAAAAAGAGTATAAGACAAGGGTGCATTGTAATAAATAAAACGTATCTTTGTCTTAAAATATAGGGATTGAAACAAAGTTCCAGCCCCACATAAACACACATGCACACATGCAACTGAAAGACACCCCCTTCGTTGACCTGATGCAGAAACGCATCTGTAACGTATTACTGATTGCCAATCCCTACGACGCCTTCATGCTGGAGGACGACGGACGCATCGACGAAAAGATATTTACCGAATACGCAAAACTCGGTTTGCGTTTCCCTCCTCGATTCATTCAGGTTTCTACAAAAACCGAGGCACGAAAAAAAATGCTCTATGGTGATATTGACCTGGTGATTTGTATGCCAGCAGCCGAGAACAATGATGTTTTCGATATTGCACGCAGTGTGAAAAGCCACAACCCCAATGTACCCATAGTGGTACTCACACCATTCAGCCATGGTGTTGCACGACGAATGAAGGATGAGGACCTTAGTGCCTTCGAATATGTTTTCTGTTGGTTAGGAAATACAGAATTACTCCTAAGCATCATAAAGCTGATAGAGGACAAAATGAACCTTGAGCACGACATACGTTCGGCTGGTGTACAGATGCTCTTGGTTGTGGAAGACACCATACGTTTCTACTCCAGCATACTTCCAAACCTATACAAATATATACTTAACCAATCACTCGCCTTTGCTAGTGAGGCCTTAAATAGTTCACTTGAAACACTGCGAATGCGAGGCAGACCAAAGATAGTTCTGGCACGCACCTACGAAGAGGCATGGAAACTATACGAGCAATTTGCAGACAACACTCTGGGTGTCATTTCCGACTGTCGTTTCCCCATATACAATAACAGCTCTCAAATGGACGAAATGGCTGGTTACAAACTACTCAGTTGCATCCGTGCACGCGATCCATACATTCCTCTCATAATGGAATCAAGCGAAGAGGCCAGAAAGGAGTTAGCTTGGAAATGCGGTGCAAGTTTCGTCAATAAGAATTCAAAACTTCTAAATGTTGAAATTCGCGACATACTTGGCAAATACTTTGGATTCGGTGATTTTGTGTTCCGCGACCCTGCAACAATGAAAGAGGTTGCACGAATACATAACCTCAAGGAATTACAGGACAACATCATGACCCTACCCTCTGATTCCCTGGAATATCACCTTCGCCACAATAACGTAAGCAGATGGCTCTCAAGTCGTGCCCTATTCCCCATTGCAGAGGTCCTGAAGAAAATAACCTGGGATGTTGAACAAAATGTTGACACTCACAGGCAACTCATCATGGATGCCATTGTTGCATACCGTAAAATGAAGAACCAAGGTGTTGTGGCAGTATTCCAACGAGAACGCTTTGACCAATATTCCAATTTTGCACGTATTGGCGAAGGTTCTTTAGGAGGCAAAGGGCGTGGTCTTGCTTTTCTTGACCGCATGATAAAGCAAGTTAGAGAGAAAGAAATTGAACACTCTGAACTACTTCATATACCCAAAACATTGGTATTATGTACGGACATTTTCGACGAGTTCATGGAAACTAACGAATTGTACGGCATTGCCATGAGCGAAATCAGTGATGAAGAGATGCTCCGGCACTTTCTACGCGGAAGACTCCCTTACCGTCTCCTTGCCGACCTTGAAGTTTTCATCGAAGTAGTCAAATGCCCTTTGGCTATCAGAAGTTCATCCTTGCTTGAAGATAGCCACTACCAACCATTTGCAGGTATCTACTCCACCTACATGATACCCTTTGACGAAGATAAATACTGCCGTCTGGAAATGTTGTCAAATGCCATTAAGTCAGTATACGCATCAGTTTATTTCAAGGGCAGTAAAGATTACATGACAGCAACATCCAATGTCATCGACCAGGAAAAAATGGCTGTAATTCTTCAAGAGGTAATCGGCATGCAATACGGCACACGCTTCTATCCAAATATTTCTGGAGTTGCCCGTTCTCTCAACTATTACCCCATCGGCGAAGAAAAGGCAGAAGAAGGCACCGTATCTTTGGCTATGGGCCTTGGAAAGTATATCGTAGATGGTGGCACCGCTTTGAGGGTTTGCCCGCACCACCCGTCTCAAATACTGCAAATGTCGGAAATGGAGATAGCATTACGGGATACACAAACCAGTTTCATAGCACTTGAAACAAATATTCCTAATGACGAGAGTGGCCGAAAGAAGAAAACAATTTTCCAGGTCGACGACGGGTTCAACCTGATTAAGGTTCCAGTTAGGGATGCAGAAAAAGATGGTTCCTTGCAATGGATATGCTCAACGTTTGATCCTATAGACCAATGCATCTACGACGGCTTTTACGAGGGACGCAACCGAAAAATCATTTCATTTGCCGGTATTCTACAAAACGGGGTGTGGCCTATGCCGGAACTGCTCAAACTTGTTCTCAAATTAGGACAAGCAGAAATGCAGCGACCCGTAGAGATTGAATTTGCATGTAATATAAAGGCAGACAAAACTGGAGAATTCTATTTACTGCAAATACGTCCAATGGTAGACAATCGCATGCATCTTGAGGAAGACCTAAGTACCATTCCCGACGATGACTGCCTGCTTAGAAGCCACAATGCTATCGGTCATGGCATCATGACAGACATCAGCGACATTGTGTATATCAAAACTGGCGATAAGATAAAATACACACCTAGTTGGAATCCTCAAATAGCCGATGAGGTCGAAAAGATCAACCGTTCACTCCTGCAAGAAGATAGAAAATGTTTACTTATTGGTCCTGGCAGATGGGGTTCAAGCGATCCTTGGCTCGGTATACCTGTAAAATGGCCACACATCAGTAGTGCACAAGTAATTGTGGAGGCTGGTTTGGAAAATTTCCAGGTAGACCCGTCTCAAGGTACACATTTCTTCCAAAACCTAACCTCCTTGGGTGTAGGGTATCTAACCATAGATGCATTTAGAGGTGATGGCAAATACGACTGCAACCTTTTTGAAAGCATGCCAGTTGTACAAGAAACCGAACATGTCTGCCATGTACGTCTCGACGAACCCTTAACGATAAAGA
Organism: Bacteroidaceae bacterium; assembly: GCA_017547165.1. Classification (GTDB taxonomy): domain Bacteria; phylum Bacteroidota; class Bacteroidia; order Bacteroidales; family Bacteroidaceae; genus Physcousia. The sequence goes on along the minus strand of JAFYQK010000001.1, from coordinate 165,875 downwards.
TTGACGGAATGAAGAAGGAAGCAGTTGTGATGATGCCTCAAAACATTGTATTAAAAGAAAATAATCAGGTCCCTCAAAAAACAAACCAACAATAATTGACAATCAATACCACATTATAAAAGTTGCCCCCAGATTGAGGGCAACTTTTTTCAACCTATCAGTTATTTGGTGAGAATATCATTTCATCACTATTCTACCATCGAGGGAAGAATATTTAGGAGGAATCACACCACCAAGACCTTCAGTGATATATTTTACAACAGCATCGTTATACAACATAATATTATCCTTGATGATAGTCTCATGCTTAAGAACATTATACATACCACCGCCACTAACACAATAGTCTGTGGTACATAAAGTATATTCCTTATCCAACTCCAATGGCATATACCTATTCTTCTTCTCATCCCACACTTTCACATCCTTAACCCTGTCTTCTCCTATAGAGACGGTATCAAGTGTAAAGCAGAAACCAGATATCTGCGGAAACTGTCCATCTTCCTTAGGAGAATTTGCCGTAGTGGCATGTAGCAATTCCATCAGTTTGCTTCCCTTAATAGATATTACCTGCAAATAGTTATTATAAGGCAACATATTTACAACATCCCCATAGGTCCAATCTCCTGCAGGAATAGACGCTCTTATCCCACCTCCATTATTCAATGCCAGCTTCGCTCCTGTTATATATCTGAAAGCGTCGGCAACAAGATTACCAGCATTAGTTTCGCACATTCTTACCAACTGCTTGCCTTCAGCACTATGTATCATCATTGTATAATCACTCTGACATACTCTCTTTGAGATAACACCTTCCATTTCGTGTTTCACACTGTCAGTAACCACTTTTATTCTCTCGTCCTCGACTATTATTGAGTCAAGCGGAATCAGTTCTGTAGATATCCTTCCTTCAGAAGTTATAACCAACTTACCAATATTCTTGAACCTGTTACCAGTTTGAGAAACAATTACAACCTCACCTTCAGCATTCATCACTCGTGCACATGGGACACGACTATGAGTATGAGCATCCAACACCACGTCAATGCCGTGTGTCTGCTCAATCAACTCATGACTTGTCAAGAAATCCTTAGCCGAAGCCTCTCCAAGATGAGATATTAAAACAACATAATCGACACCTTGCTCTCGCACCTTGTCAACAGTTCCTTGAACCATTGAGACAATTCTATCTTCGCATAGAGTATACAATTGCACACCCTCCTTATCATAAAAAGCATAAGCTTCACTTAACATCGCCTCGGGCGTGACAACGCCCACAAAAGCCACACTTCTTCTGCCATATTCCTTTATAGCATAAGGAGCAAAAAATAGCGAATCATTACCTATTGTTCTGAAATTTATATTAACAACAGGCAATTTTCCATATTCAACTAAATTCAGCAATTGGTCAACCTTAAAGTCGAATTCATGGTTTCCAAGTCCTACAACATCATAGTGCATCTCCTTCATTATATCCACGACATACTTGCCATTTGATATTGCTCCTGCTGTACCACCATGCAAGAAATCTCCGCTACAAGCCATTCCCACCCACGCAGTATCAGATAAGGATTGTGCATAACCCTTCATTTTGGCATATCCGTCAATATTGCAATGCACATCATTCTCATATATGATAACTATGGTCTTTTCATCCTTCCCTATGCACGAACTTAACAAGTTCAAACAAGCAAGAATTAGAACTATACATAAATTCATTTTAGTAACTCTAAACAGGCTAAGACTCATAAATCAACAATATTATTATACTAATACAATGTTATCAAAAACACCTCAACAAAACACTTTTTATATTTATATTGACAATGCAAAACAAAAGTACAAAAAAAAAGGTATTTCACTTTAGTTCTATATAGAAAAGGTGTACATTTGCACTATAATTATTTTTACTGAGCATGAAAAAACTTCTTCTTTTAATAATTTCCATATTCTTATGTCTTGCTTTAGCTTCATGCCGTGACAATAAAACTCAAAGAAACCATCTGCACAACGATGCTACCCCTATTACCTTCAAATATGCCAAACTCGTAAAGGCAACAAAGCATGATGACCATATACACATCGACATTCTTAACCCTTGGGACAGTTCCTCCACACTTCGCAGCATATACATCAAAATTCCTGTTACAAATGCAGCTGTATATTCTTCAACCCATGTTGCCCTCCTCAAAGAACTGGGTACAGAAGAAAATATTGGGGGAATATTTGATGTCGAATATCTAAAAGATTCACAATTAAAACAAAAAGTCTTGTCTGGCGAGATAATGAATCTGGGAAACAGCAATGTAGCAAACATTGAACGAGTGATTGAATTACAACCCGATTTGCTTATGCCATCACCATACGAGAATCAAGGAGGATATGGAAGATTGGAAAAACTTGGTATCCCTATACTTGAATGTGCCGACTATATGGAGGTATCTCCATTATCCAGAGCAGAGTGGATACGACTTTATGGTATCATTTTCGGAGTAGAAGACAAGGCAGACAGTATTTTCCACGAAATAGAGCAAAAGTATATAAATCTAAAAGAACTCGCATCCGCTTCAACAAAAAAAGTGCGTCTGCTTACAGAACGCCCCTATAGCGGAACATGGCATGTACCTTGTGGAGAAAGCTCTACAGGCATTCTTTATCGTGATGCTGGAGCCGACTATGTGTTTTCGCACCTTCCTGGAAACGGTTCAAAACCCATGAATATTGAGATGGTGATGGAAAGTGCTATCGATGCCGATCTTTGGTTAATTAAAAGTTATGGAGAATTAACTCGTGAACAAATTACCAAAGACTATCCTTCTACAAAACATATCAAGGCACAACTCTTCGTATGCAATACAAAGGAAACACCGTATTTCGAAGAAACGCCTTTTCATCCCGAACTTTTACTTGAAAACCTTATAAGTTTGTTCCATCCCGAACTAAATATTAACCCACAGAAAAAATATTTTCAATAACCATCCCTCCATGTCCAGACCAACACATCAGCAAGCCACCTTGTTCACGCTATCAGCTATTCTTTTTTGCCTTATCCTTGCTAATATTTTCTGTGGCAGCATCAACATTCCTTTTCAAGCCATTATAGATATACTCTTGGGCAAAGAAGTCAGCGGACATACAGCCTGGACATACATCATCCTGCATAGCCGCATTCCACAGCTTATAACCTCTGCCTTTGTGGGCATGTCGCTAGCAATATGTGGCCTGCTTCTGCAAACCACCTTCCGTAATCCTTTGGCAGGTCCATCAATCTTAGGTATCGATAGTGGGGCAAGTCTTGGTGTTGCCATCTGCATGCTACTCTTTGGCGGAAACATCAGTCTTGGTGGAGCCTCCTTTGGGGGAACTATGGTTTGTATCATAGCTGCGATGTTCGGTTCCATTGCCATTATGCTATTATTAACAGCACTTAATGCCCTACTCAGAAACACCATCATGCTTCTCATCACTGGTGTCATTATCTCATACATCACCAGCAGTATCATCTCATTGCTTCAATTTTGGGCCAACCACGATGGTCTGCAATCTTATGTAATGTGGGGTATGGGCAACTTTAGCTGTGTCAGTACCGAACAACTCCCCATCTTCATCAGCATACTTGGATTTGGTCTGCTAATGGCTTTTTTACTAATTAAGCCACTCGATGCTCTTTTGCTTGGCGACAAATACGCCGAAAACCTCGGGGTCAATACTACCCGTACCCGCCACCTCCTACTTCTTTGCACAGGAATTCTCACCGCTGTGTGCACTGCTTTCTGCGGTCCAATCAGTTTCATTGGATTAGCAACACCTCATTTAGCTCGATTCATTTCCAAATCGGGTTCCCATCGCGCCCTCCTTCCTATGTCACTGCTTTTAGGAGCATCCATATCTCTGCTCTGCAACTTACTTTGCAATATGCCGCAGTACAATGTGCTTCCTATAAACGTACTGACGCCCCTTATAGGAGCGCCAGTAGTTATTTATCATACACTTTCTCCTGTATTACGCAACAAGAGATGGTGTTTCAATAATAAACGGAAGTAACTGTAGTTTTACTTCTTATAGAAAGGAGTGCTGTAAACCAGACGTACACCCTTGGCAGTAGACTTCACCTCAAGAGTTGTTCCGTCCTCAGAAACAGAATAGGTGTTTGCCTCGGCACCCTTAGCAACGTGGTAGATTACGTTGAACATCTTTGCAACCACGTTGATTGCATCCTTCTCTGCCATAGGAATGTCAACAATAAGCTGACCCAACTTGCCAGCCTCCTTCACGTCCTTCCAGTTCAGGCTCAAAGAAATCTCTGTACCACGGCACATACCTGTGAATGCATCGTTAGTCTCGTCCCAAGCATAGCCACGCTTTGCAATCTCATTGGTAATCTTGTTAACACTAGCATTCAAATTGATGCCGTCGAATTCAAATGCGCTAGCGCTAAGTGTCATAACCATAGCAGCCAAAATCACGAAAATTTTTTTCATAGTTGTTTGTTTTTTAATTAGAAGTATTATTGTTTAATATATTTTGCCTTTAATCGTATTTCCAAGATTCCTCCCCCCCCTGCTATATGTAGGATTTGCTCTCACCCAGGAAACAATCTATATCTCCTCGCTTCACCAGTTCATCGGGAGAACCCACTGTCATAGCGCCTTTATGCATCAACCACAACACATCCGCAGTCTTCAATGCTATACCCACGTCGTGGGTTGAGAGCAATATTGCCTTTCCGTTCTCATGAGCCAACTTTTTCAACAACACCATCAAATCAACCTTTGAGGTAAAGTCCAGAAAAGCCGAAGGTTCGTCCATCACAATTATTGCCGTCTGCTGAGCCAACGCCTTCGCTATCATCACCTTTTGTTTTTCACCATCGCTCAAAGAGTCGAATTTTCTATCCGAAAAGGCAACAATGTTTATCTTGTTCATTGCATCCCTCACAATCTCTTCATCAAAGGAGGTGAATCTGCCAAAATATCCGGTATAGGGATGGCGCCCCATTGCTACCACTTCCCAAACTCGAAGTCCCATTGTATCCATCTGCTCTGTGAGCACAATACCAACAGACTCGGGAGCCACCTTTGTCATATCTCCAGCAAGGCGAGGCAAATATCCTGTCAATGTTCGCAACAAAGTGCTCTTTCCAGAACCATTGGCGCCAAGCAAACAAGTGACCTTGCCAGTTTCCAAGCAAGCTGTTAATCCATCAGAAACCACCCTATCGCCATAGCCGATGGCTAAATTCTGAAAACTCAATGCAGCAATATTTTGTTTCGGCATATATTGGGGCAAAGATAGAAAAAAGATGTGAAAAGATAAGATACAAATCAAATAAATATTTCAAAAAGCATTAAAACAAGAAGTATTTTATGTTAAATACAACTTAAATTTAGTAGTTTTGCATGTTTTTACATCAATAATAACAATGAAAAGAAAGTTATTCTTAATCTTTGTTTTGCTGTTTGCCATAGTAATTCCTGGCAAAATTCAAGCAGAAAACAATATACTCACGTTGAAATCCATCACCGACGGAACATTCGGTGCTCATGGCATCTATGGTGTCAATCCCCTGAACGATGGCGAAAGCTATAGTCAATTGGTGGATGGCAAGAGAATTGTGGTAAGTTCCTTCAAGACCGGCGAGCAGACCGGTGTTCTCTTTGATGTGGACAACACCAAGGGCAAGATCAAGCTCTCACGCATCGACGGCTACACCATGTCGCCCAACCAGAAGAACATCCTCATCCGCACAAAGACACAGGGCATCTACCGTCATAGCACCACTGCCGTATATTATATTTATAATGTACAGAACCGCACCCTTGCTCCCCTCTCCGATGGCGGTCCGCAGGAGTGTCCCCTCTGGAGCCCCGATGGCAACCTGGTAGGCTTCGTGCGCGAAGGCAATCTCTTCATCGTGAAGTTGCTATTCGACAATGCCGAGGTGCAGGTCACCAAGGACGGCAAGTTCAATAGCATCATCAACGGTAAGGCCGACTGGGTGTACGAAGAGGAGTTCGTCACCAACCGTAGCTTCGACTTCAATGCCGATGGCACCGTGCTCGCCTGGATTCGCTACGACGAGAGCCAGGTACCCCTGTTCTCATTCCCCATGTACAAGGGTATGGTGCCCGAGATACAGGCAAATGCCGAATATCCCGGTGCCTACGAGTATAAATATCCCATTGCCGGACAGCCCAACAGCCAGGTAACCGTGCACACCTTCGACATTAAGAGCCGTGCCACACGACAGGTTCGCGTGCCTCTGGATGCAGAAGGCTATATCCCACGCATCAAGTTCAGCAGCGACCCCGACAAGTTGCTCATCCTCACACAGAACCGTCATCAGGACAACCTGAAGGTATGGGTTGCCAACCCACGCTCTGCCGAGTGCCGTTGCATCGTGACAGACGAGGTGAAGCCCTATGTTGCCGACAATGCCTATACCCACTTCACCACCATACAGGACGGTTTCATCCTGCTCAGCGAGCGCTCCGGCTATGCCCATCTGTATCAGTACAACCTCTTGGGCACACAGAAGCGCGAGATTGGCAAGGGTACCGACATCATCACCGATTTCTACGGTTATGACGAGAATACAGGCACCTACTACTATCAGGCCAAGGACGGCGGTCCTCTGCGCACCGGTGTGTACAAGTGCGATGCCAAAAGCAAGGTAACTCCCATCAGCACCGAGGCCGGCCAGAACTCTGCCATATTCTCCAAGAATTTCAAGCACCTGATGCTCACACACCATTCTGCCACCACACCTCCCACCTACACCCTTCGCGATGCCAAGGGCAAGGTGACAAAGACACTCCAGGACAATGCACCCCTGAAACAGAAGATAGACGGCATGAACCTTGCAAGCATAGAGTTCTTCAACTTCCAGACTCAGGATGGCGTAGACCTCAACGGCATAATGGTGAAGCCAGCCAACTTCGACGCCAGCAAGAAGTACCCCGTCATCCTCTTCCAGTATAGCGGTCCTGGTTCTCAGCAGGTACAGGACTCATGGTATGCAGGCAACTGCTCTGCTGCCCTTCTGGAGAGATACCTGGCACAGGAAGGTTTCGTCAGCGTCATCGTCGACGGACGCGGCACAGGCGGCCGTGGTGCCGAGTTCGAGAAGCAGACCTACCTCAAACTGGGTCAGCTGGAGAGCCACGACCAGGTGGAGACAGCCATCTACCTCGGCAAGCAGCCCTGGGTTGATGCCAAGCACATAGGCATCTGGGGATGGAGTTTCGGTGGTTTCAACACACTGATGAGCATGTCCGAGGGACGCCCCGTGTTCTACGCCGGTGTGGCGGTGGCACCTCCCACCTCATGGCGCTACTACGACACGGTGTACACCGAGCGTTTCATGCGCACACCTAAGGAGAACCCCGAAGGCTATGATTGCAGTCCTATCTCACGTGCCAAGAACCTAAGCGGCAGCCTGCTCATCATCCACGGCTCTGCCGACGACAACGTCCACTACCGCAATGTGGCAGAGTACACCGAAGCCCTCGTTCATGCCGACAAGGACTTCCGCCAGCTCACCTACACCAACCGCAACCACTCCATCTATGGCGGCAACACCCGCAACCACCTCTTCCGCCAGTTGGTAAACCACTTTAAGGACAGTATGAAGTAAACGGTGAACGGATGAGCGGTGAGCGGATGAGCGATTAACTACACCTTTCCGTTTTCACCTTTCCGTTTTCACCTTTCCGTTTTCCGTTCGATAACGGCCTCGTAGCTTAGTTGTATAGAGCGTCGGATTCCGGTTCCGAAGGTCCTGGGTTAGAGTCCCAGCGAGGTCACTATTTTTATGCAGGAAGATCGTCACAAAGGCATCTTCCTGCTTTCTTTAATTTTAATGCATCTTACATAATTGATAGGTACTTGTTATTATACGCAAGACAAGGCGATTACATTTTCAAGAATGGCACCTACAATCCTTTTTCTTAATAAATCCTAATTTATTATGGTTGTAGGTAAACTTTTTTGTATCTTAGCAATCAAATATTTGATATTTCGTATCATAACCTAAAACAATAAAAACATACAAGATATGAGACTTGAAGATTTTATGAATGCCTCGCCCGTGAACTTCTTTGCGGTGGAGACAATAAAGAAGTGCCTCTGCGAGGCTGGTTACAAGGAGTGGAGGGCCGAGGAGACTTGTCCCGAGGTGAAGGAGGGCGACAAGCTCTTCGTTACGAAGAACGGTTCTGCCATCTTCGCTTTCCATATGGGCAAGAAGACATTGGCTGAGGGTGGCATGCGCATCATTTCGGCACACTCGGACAGTCCTTGTTTCCGTGTGAAACCCAATGCAGAGATCAAGTGCGAGGGCGGTTTGGTGAAACTGAACACCGAACTATATGGCGGTGCCATAATGTCCACCTGGATGGACCGTCCCCTGTCGTTGGCAGGTCGTGTGGTGCTGGCTTCGGCAGAGGGCAACATCACCGAGCCTGTGGTGCGCCTGGTTCGCATAGAGCGCCCCATACTCACCATCCCCAATCTGGCCATTCACTTCAACCGTCAGGTGAACGATGGCGTGGCGCTCTCCAAGCAGAAGGATATGTTGCCGGTGTTGACAACCCAGCTATCGGTGAGCGGTGAGCGTGGAGCGGTGAGCGGTGGCATACTGAAGAACCTGGTTGCTGAGGAACTGGGTGTGGATGCCGGGGAGATTCTGGACTTCGACCTCTATCTGTACGATACCACACCTGCTCAGCGCGTGGGTCTGTATGGCGAACTGATACAGAGCGGCCGCCTGGACGACCTGAGCATGGCGCATGCCGGTATGGAGGCCTTGCTTACAGAGACCGATACACCCGAGGTGACAAAGTGCCTGGCCATCTTCGACAATGAGGAGACAGGAAGCCAGACAAAGCAGGGTGCAGGTTCTCCCTTCTTTGCTTCGCTAGTGCAGAGATTGGTGGCACGTCAGGCAGAGGGCGATGGTTTCGAGGGCTTTGCCATGTGCGTAGAGAAGTCGTTCATGGTGAGTGCCGACAATGCTCATGCATGGCATCCCAACTATAGCGAGAAGTACGACCCCACGAACCATCCCGTGATGGGCGGCGGTCCTGTGATTAAGTACAATGCCAGCCAGAAGTACCTGAGCGATGCCGTGGGTGCCAGCGTGTTCATGCAGGCTTGCAAGAAGGCTGGTTCGCCTTATCAGACCTTCGTGAACCATAGCGATGTGGCTGGTGGCAGCACTCTGGGCAACATACTGTCCTCTTCCTTCCCCGTGAAGGGTGTGGACATGGGCAATCCCATCTGGGGTATGCACTCTGCCCGCGAGACAGCAAGCGTTCAGGATCACGAGAACTGCATAAAGGCATTTGCGGAATTCCTTAAATAAACGGTGAGCGGTGAACTGTTGGTATAGGAAACCTAGGATATTCTAGGATATTCTAGGATAACCTAGGGAAACCTTGAACATACGAGCAAAAAAATGAACAAAATTACAAAAATCAGTATCATAGGCATTATTGTGGTGGGCTGTGCCGCTTTGGCATACAACGCTTTCATGCCTAAGGAGAACAGTGATTTGAAAGAGGCTCCGGCAAAGGAGCGCAAACAACAGGGCCAGGCTCTCAATGTGAGAGGCGTGGTAATAGGTGAGCAGTTGATAACCGATGCTCTGGCAATGAGCGGTTCGCTGGTTCCCGATGAGGAGGTTAGTCTGTCGTTCGAAACTTCGGGCAAGATAACAGACATCTACTTCAAGGAGGGTTCGATGGTGGAGAAGGGTCAGTTGCTGGCAAAGATAAACGATGCTCCTCTGCAAGCGGAATTGCGCCGCAAGGAAGCACAGTTGCGACTGATGCAGGACCGTGTGTTCCGTGCCAAGGCTCTGTTGGAGAAGGAGGCGGTGAGTAAGGAGGCTTTCCAGGAGGCAGAAGCAAACCTCTCTGCCCTGAAGGCGGAGATTGACGGTGTGAAGGCCGAGATAGCACAGACTGAACTGAGAGCACCCTTCTCTGGTGTGATAGGTTTGCGCCAGGTCAGCGTGGGTGCCTATGCCACCACACAGACGGCCGTGGCAATGCTCACCAAGCGCAGTCCGCTGAAGGTGGAGTTCAGTGTGCCCGAGCGCTATGCCGGCACTCTGCCCGACGGTGCTTCGCTGGAGTTTACCGTGGAGGGCGACCTGACACCTCGCATGGCCAAGGTATATGCCTCTGACTCTCGTGTGGACGAGAACACCCGCACCTTTACCGTGCGTGCCTTGTATGACAACAAGGACGGCAAACTGGTGCCCGGACGCTATGCCAGCGTGCGCCTGACAACACGCGAATACTCCAATGCCCTGGCAGTACCCAGCGAGGCTATCGTTTCGGAAATGGGTATAGACAAGGTGTATCTGTATCGCAATGGCAAGGCAGAACCCGTGGAGATAACAAAGGGACTCCGCACCGATGCACAGGTGCAGGTATTGCGCGGTCTCAGCGTGGGCGACACCGTGATAACTAGCGGCACCATGCAGTTGCGCGCTGGACAGGCAGTGAGGGTATCTGTAAATGGTGAGAGATGAGCGCTGAGCGATTTTATTAGGAAATTCCAGGAAAGCCTAGGACACCCTAAGAGAACCTAGAAAACCCTAAACTCTAAAAATCAATAACAGATGAACATATCTGAACTTTCCATCCGACGACCGGTGCTTGCCACGGTGATGACACTGCTCATACTCATCTTCGGTGCCGTGGGCTATATGTCGCTGGGCGTGAGGGAATACCCCTCGGTGGACAACCCGATAATCTCCGTATCGTGCTCATATCCCGGTGCCAATGCCGATGTGATAGAGAACCAGATAACGGAACCCCTGGAGCAGAATATCAACGGTATACCCGGCATTCGCTCGCTGACGAGTGTGAGCCAGCAGGGTTCGTGCCGAATAACAGTAGAGTTTGAACTCTCGGTAGACCTGGAAACGGCTGCCAACGACGTGCGCGACAAGGTTTCGCGTGCACAGCGCTTCCTGCCTCGAGATTGCGACCCTCCCACCGTGTCAAAGGCCGATGCCGATGCCATGCCCATCCTGATGGTTGCCTTGCAGAGCGACAAGCGAAACTTGCTTGAGCTGAGCGAGATTGCCGACCTTACGGTGAAGGAGCAGTTGCAGACCATCCCCGATGTATCGAGCGTGATGATATGGGGTGAGAAGAAATATTGCATGCGCCTATGGCTCGACCCTGTGAAGATGTCGGGCTATGGTGTGACACCCATGGACGTGAAGAGCGCTCTAGACAGAGAGAATGTGGAACTTCCCTCTGGTTCTATCGAGGGCAACACCCGAGAACTGAGCATCCGCACCATGGGTCAGATGTCCACCACCGAGGAGTTCAATAACCTTGTAATCAAGGAGTCCGAAGGCCGTATCATTCGCTTCAGCGACATTGGTCGTGCCGAACTCTCGGCCCGCGACATAAAGAGTTACATGAAGATGAACGGTGTGCCCATGGTGGGTGTGGTTGTTATCCCCCAGCCCGGTGCAAACCACATCGACATCTCCGATGCCGTGCACGAGCGCATGGCAATGATGGAAAAGGACCTGCCCGAGGATGTGCACTACGACTATGGCTTTGATAACACAAAGTTCATACGCGCCTCAATTGCCGAGGTAGAGACAACCGTGTACGAGGCCTTCGTGCTCGTTATCATCATCATCTTCCTGTTCCTCAGAGACTGGCGTGTGACGCTCATCCCATGCCTCGTTATCCCCGTGTCGCTCATCGGTGCATTCTTCGTGATGTATCTGCTCGACTTCTCCATCAATGTGCTCTCCATGCTGGCCGTGGTGCTTTCGGTGGGTCTGGTGGTGGACGATGCCATTGTGATGACGGAGAACATCTACATACGAATAGAGCGAGGCATGCGTCCGTTTGAGGCCGGTATTGAGGGTGCCAAGGAGATTTTCTTTGCTGTAATATCAACTACCGTAACCCTGCTGGCGGTGTTCCTCCCCATCGTGTTTATGGAAGGACAGACAGGACGACTCTTCCGCGAGTTCAGTTTCGTTGTGGCTGGTTCGGTTGTGATATCTTCGTTTGCCGCCCTTACCATCACTCCCATGCTGGCAACAAAACTGCTGGTGAACAGAGAGGAGAAAAACTGGTTCTACCGCAAGACGGAACCCTTCTTTGAGGGACTGAACAATATCTACACCAGATGCCTCAATGCCTTCCTGCGCCGCCGCTGGATGGCAATACCCCTGATGGTGGTTGCTCTGGGTGCCTGTGTGGCAATGTGGATGAACGTGCCTTCGGAGATGGCCCCCTTGGAGGACCGCTCCAGCATAACCATACGCACTATGGGTCCCGAGGGTGTGACCTACGAATACATGCGCGATTACACCGAGGACATCAACCGTCTGGCCGACTCGCTCATGCCCGATGCCGAGTTCATCACGGCCCGTGTGTCGGACGGTGGCGGTAACATACAGATTACGCTAAAGGACCTTGCCGAACGCGACTATTCGCAGATGGAGGTGGCAGAGAAGCTGAGTAAGGCCGTGAGAGGAAAGACCGATGCGCGTGCCTTCGTGCAACAGCAAAGCACCTTTGGCGGACGACGCGGCTCCATGCCAGTGCAGTATGTCCTTCAGGCCACAAGCATTGAGAAGTTGGAGAAGGTTCTGCCTCAGTTCATGGCTCGTGTGTATGACAACCCAGTCTTCCAGATGGCGGATGTAGACTTGAAATTCTCCAAACCCGAGGTGCGCCTGAGCGTGAACCGCGAGAAAGCCAACCTCATGGGCGTGTCCACCAAGGACATAGCACAGACGCTTCAGTATGGTCTTAGCGGTCAGCGTATGGGTTATCTCTATCTCAACGGCAAGCAGTACGAAATCGTGGGCGAGATAAACCGTCAGCAACGCAACGACCCCACCAACCTCAAAGCCATATACATGCGCTCTACTGATGGCAAGATGGTGCAGATGGAGAACCTGGTAGACCTGGTGGAGAGCATCGCTCCTCCAAAACTGTATCGCTACAACCGTTTCGTGTCTGCCACAATCTCGGCTGGTCTCACACCCGGGCATACCATAGGCGACGGACTAGACGAGATGGACAAGATTGCCAAGGATGTGCTTGACGATACCTTCCGCACAGCTCTGTCGGGCGACTCAAAGGAGTTCCGCGAAAGTTCATCAAGCCTGCTCTTTGCCTTCGGTCTGGCACTGGTGCTCATCTATCTGATTCTGGCTGCTCAGTTCGAGAGTTTCAAGGACCCCTTCGTCATCATGCTCACCGTGCCTTTGGCCATTGCCGGTGCATTGATATTCATGCTCGTGGGCGGACAGACGATGAACATCTTCAGCCAGATTGGTATCATCATGCTCATAGGTCTGGTGGCGAAGAACGGTATTCTCATAGTGGAGTTTGCCAACCAGCGTCAGCGCATGGGTGAGGACAAGATGACCGCCATACGCGAGGCTTCGGTTCAGCGCTTGCGTCCCATTCTGATGACCTCCGTTTCAACCATCCTGGGCCTCTTGCCCTTGATGTTTGCCTCGGGCGAAGGTTCGGCAGGACGTGTGGCCATGGGTACGGCCGTTGTGGGCGGTATGCTCATCTCCACCGTACTCACCATGTTTGTTGTTCCAGCCATATACTCATATGTGGCAACATCACTCCAAAAGAAACTACAAAGATGAAACACCTTAGATACCTTTTGATAGTCCTCGCCATACCCGTATGCGGAAAGATGGGGGGACAGACACTGGCCGACTTTATAGCCACTGGTCTGGAGAACAACTACAACCTAAAGATAGCACGCAACGAGGAGGCAATCAGTGCCAACAATGCCACCGCGGCAAATGCCGGATACCTGCCCACTGTGAATGCCACTGTTGGCTACAGTGGCACGTTGGACACTGGGGAGGGACAACTGGGCCATGGCCTTCAGGCAGGTGTTAATGCCGAATGGACTCTGTTCGACGGATTCAAGATACAGGCAACATATAGCAAACTACAGGAACTGAAGCGCCAGGGTGCCACACGCACCCGCTTGTCTATAGAGGATTATGTGGCCACACTTACAGCTGAGTACTACAACCTTATACAGCAAAAGATTCGCATGCGCAACCTCAACAATGCCGTAAAACTCTCCAAGGAGCGTCTGCGCATTGTGCTCGAGCGTTATAGCATAGGTAGTGCTTCGCGCCTTGACCTCCAGCAGGCACAGGTGGACTTCAACGCCGATAGTGCGCAGAGCTTGAAGCAACACGAACTGATGGCAACATCGCGCATTCGTCTTTACGAACTGATGGCGGTGAAGGATATGCAAACCCCCTTGATGCTGAACGACTCAGCAATAGAGGTTGATGCCACCCTTATGCACGACTCTCTCCTTGAGGCAACAATGCAACTTAATGCCGAACTTTTGAACAAGAAGCACGACATTCGTTTGGCAGAACTGGATTACAAGGCCACAATGAGCCGCGACTATCCATACATCAAACTCAATGCCGGATATAACTACCAGCATACCATAGATGGTAATGGTCGAGGTGGTGTGGACTTCGGTGTGAAGGTGGGCTATAATATCTTCGACGGCAAGCGTACAAGCCAGAAGCGCAATGCACGACTGAACATTGAGAATGCCGACCTGGCACGCATGCAACTGGAGCAATCCCTGCGCTCCGACCTTGCCGACCTGTGGCAGGCCTACAAGAACAACCTTCGCTTGCTTTCTCTGGAGCGTGAGAACCTCATCACAGCAAAAGAGAACCACTACATTGCACACGAGCGCTATATGCTTGGTTCACTCTCTGGTATAGAGATGCGCGAAGCCCAGCAATCGCTCCTCGATGCAGAAGAACGCATCCTGGAAGCCCAGTACAACACCAAACTATGCGAGATTTCCCTCCGCCAGATTTCGGGTGATATAATGAAGTATCTGGAGTGAGCGTGGAAAGTTTAACAGTTCGAGATTAACGAAAACTATATAGGTTCATTAAATGAAAAACGGAAAACGAGAATGTGAAAGTTCTGCGTTTTCCGTTTTCTGTATAGAATTAGGAGTGCTATTTAAATCGTGGTTTAACAAACTTATCCTTTGAGGTGGTGAAAGTCAGGCCAAGCATGCGATGCACCGGAGTCTCATAGCTTAGGGAATCAATGAGAGAATAATCCTTTGCCGAGATAGCATAATAGCATTCTCTTTCGGCACGGTTTACCTTAACAGTCCAGTCAAACATATTGCCGATGATGAGTGCTGATTCCTCGCTGGGATTGAACGAAGGAATCTCCGTAGGTTTGACAGCATAGGATTCTCGCTCAACCACCCATAGATAACCTTCAACATCGGTAAGGAAACACAACCATTTTCGCGAAGGAAATTCTGTGATAAACAAATGCTGGGGCACCAGTCCTTCTGGCAAACTGATTGCCTTGACATAAGGACGGCCTACCGTTTGCTTTACATGGTACAGCTTCTTGACTGCATCCAGCATGGCATATCCCTCGTCATATTCCTTTCTGTCGGTAGGATTGCCCGAGAGAGATAGAGCAGGAAACTCGAATCCTTTCTGTTTCATCGCCTTGGTAAAGCGCTGACTCTTGTCAACGTCCACGGTGTTTGTTTCCATCTTCACAAACTCAATGCCGTCAGAGGTAATACGGAATGCATCGTCGGGTAACTCCAAATCTACGCGTCCCGACATGGTTTCGAGCATCTGCCATAATCCCAATTTGGGTTTATTAAGGTCCAAAGGAGATAGGCGCATGGTAAAATTTGCCAACTGAATCTGTCGTGGAGTGACAGAAATACCACAGATTGTGTCCGGAAATCTGCCGTCTGTTACCAACTGACGATAATAGAAGGCAGGCAGGATGGAGTCGAACTGCTCTTCGGTGTATTCATTGCCAGATGCATCTCTGTAATGCATCTTCTTGTTTTCATCTGTTTGCAAAGAAGCAAAGTCTCTAGCTATGGAGCTATACAAGGTAAAAGGAGTGTCTACCGGTGTGGACATAAAGAAGTTATAGCATGCCGGCAGCTGCCATACAAGCAGAAACATGACTATAAGTGAAAATAATATTTTACTTATCTTGAACATAAAAGTTTAGTTTAATACAGATTATTCAATCTTGTCTACCATCACGGAAGCGTGTTAGAGAGAGCACTGACAATAGACTATAAGATAAAGTCACTATAACGAGAAGCGGCAAGAACTCGTTATATGCCTCTGGTGCCGGTGCAAGAAAGTACATGCGCAGCAACAATATTCCGATTACAAGATTTGACACCCTCCTGCCCCATGTGGGTTCTAATGCCACCCAACATGCAAGCAGATATGCCGCGACACCAGCAAGATACCATGGCAAGACACTGAGCAGAATGTGCCAATAGAGTTCTGGTGCGAGAATAGTTTGCAAATAGCCCCACATGAGCAACAAGGCTGGAAGAAACGTCAGCAGCAAAACCATCATTCCGAATGATAGCATGGAGGCAAGTGCCTTGGTAGCACGGATGGGCAGATGCAATGTCAGTTTGAACGAGCGATGGTGCATCTCAGGTGCAAACTGGACAATGGCAAGAATAAGACCAAGTATCATGGGAACATATTGTAATAGTTCAACGAATATGGCATCACGCTGCATCATCACCACCCACAAGTGGTCTACTCCCTTTAAAGAGCATACACGAGATATGCGCAACATAGCGTAGATGGCAAAACCCATGGATACGACAAAGGCAAGCAACAGATACCACCTTGTCTTTATCCATTCTTTATAAAATATAGCTTTTATCATGATTTTGGCAATATTAGTTGTTAGTATTTACCTGTCAGTCCGATGAAGGCATCCTCCAGTCCAACATGTTCTGCCTGAACATTGTTTACTCCCAAGAGTGAGAGTTGTGCCTTCACTTCATCTTCAGGATGCATAGAGAAAACTTCCAAAGTCTGACGTATAACCGATGGATTGTACATGTCTGGAATCTCCTGCATTTCAAAACCATCACCCACCTGTGCCGTGTATCTGCGGAAGGTGCCAAGCAGTTCCTTAACCGGCATCTGCACGAGTATCTTGCCATAGTCCATCACTATGCAATCGTCCACCAATCGCTCCATGTCCTGTATAATGTGAGAGGTTAGGAAGACTGTCTTGTCCTCGGCCTTGGCATACTCACGCATATAATCAACGAACAGACGACGATAGCCGGGGTCGAGTCCCAAAGAGAAATCGTCCAAAACAAGTACCTCTGGATCTTGAGCCAGAATGAGGCCCAGTGCCACTTGCGACCGCTGTCCGCACGACATACGGTTGATGCGCTGGTGCGGTGCCACCTTCAGACGGCTCATAAGTTCGTAGTACGCCTCACGCTTCCAATTGGGATAGAACGAGGCATAGAAACGCTCTATCTCTTCGATATTCATGAACTGATATTGAACATGTCCCTCAATGAGCAGACCTATCTTACGTCGTGTGAACGGATTCATCTCACCTATCTTCTCACCTAATATACGGCATTCGCCGCTACGAGGTTGTAGGAAACCGCTCAGTATGTTTATCGTCGTTGTCTTACCTGTACCATTCTTTCCAAGAAGACCAAGGATACGACCACGAGGCACATTGAAAGAAAGATTTTCGTAAATCAAACGTTTACCGTAATAATGTGTAAGGTTACGGCATTCTATGATATTTTCCATAATCCTATGAAAACAAACTGTTATTTAATGAATAAGATCAGAAGAACAGGGATGAGCATACCCACCACAAGTTCTATTCCACCTCTACCCCACAGCCCCTTCTTGCCTTTTATCATGAAAATGCCAGTGAGGGTGATCATCACGAGTGAAATGGCAAAAGCATCGCCAAACCATGTCCACCACTTGCCAGGGTTATAATGCAAGGTGGTCATAGTACTGAGCAGAGGACGACGCGTCAAGGACTCGTACACCACATGACCAGTAACTATGTTCGCCTCCAACGAAGAGCCTCCTTTGAGGAAGACTTTCAAATGCCCAGGTCGCGGGAAGTAATGCTTCGTATAGCGCTCCGTCACACCAACCATTAGCATAAGTTCCTCCACCTGTGGACGGCCGAATTCGCTTTGCGATGGGAGGTCATGCACCTGTCTTTCGATAAGCGATACTGAATAGTGCGGATTTATAGTGTCGCGATGGTTCATCACCAATCCCGAAATAGCATAGATGAGTACCATACCCGAGAAGAAGTATGACAAATCACGATGAATGGTGCGACACCATGTGCGCAACTTACTACTCGAGAATTTCATATGCCAAAGCCTCTACAAAGTAGAAAGAAAGGTATTCCTTACCACAAACTTCCTTGCGTGCCGCTATCTTTGCGCGGAAATCAGCTATGCGCTCTACTACACTATTGCCTTTTTCTCCACGAGCAGCTTTCTCCGTATCGCATCCCGCTTCAGTCTCCCCATGCTGTTCTGCCTGAACGGAAGATGCCGCTTCCCAGCGTTGCAGATAAGCCTCATCCACCCTTTCCTCACGAAGAATACCTTTGATGCGAACAATGCTGTTGATGCATTTTTGGTCGAAAGAACCTAGACTTGCCGCCTCCACACGTATAGTCTTTGTATCGTCGCTGCCCATCACGAAGATTTTTGTTGCACCATGCTTACAGGTGTGTGTGCAGATACCTTCGATAAGAATTTCCTGATCAGTCAAGGAATCGGCATTTAAAAGGAGATCATCTACAGAGAGAGAGGAGGACAGTTCTTCCGTTACCTCACTCTTACTTTCGTTTGTCTTACTTCCACATGAAGCAAGCACTATGGCTGAGATAGCCAAAATGAATAAGTTTTTCAGTTTCATAATTGTATATATTTTGTCTGATTTATTTTGATTTGTTTTATTCTATTGAGGCAGAAATATAAAATTAAAATCTGCAACCTATATTCAGAGCCAGTTCGTATCGCATTGGGTTAGTCAGATACTGGGTGTTAAATGCATGACGAACATTACCCGAAAGAGCAACATTCAATATTGCCTTACCAAGATGGCGCGAGTATTCAATGGCGGCACCATATCCGATTTGTGTGGCAGTGAGGTATTCCCATTCTTGATACAATAGGTCGTTGCGCATATAGGTCAGCGCGCCACCATCTGCCGTTTGTACATACTTGCCGTCATTATAAGGTTTTCCTGCTCCACCACCATAAAGAGCGAGCAAAGATAGCGAGTAGCAGTTTTTCTCCTTGTTCACGATATTTCGCGTGGCAGAAGCCTCTATGCTCCACCAGTTAAGGTTTTGCTTACGATAATCTGGATAATTTGAGGCATGAATGGCACGATTATTATAATACATCCTTGCACAACTCTGCCATTGTGCAATGCCGTTCCTTTCATGAAAAAATCCCTCGTAAGCAAGAGAAAACGTTGTTAGTTTACGATTACCAACTTCCCTTTGTCCAAGATACTCGATATAGTCAAGTCCCGTTTCTTCGTTGCGAAAGGCATATACATTCTCCTGAGTTGAGACACCGTAGTGTCTGAGGTCGAAGAATACATTGTGTCGATTCAATAAATGTATTGTATTTAGCACACTCTTATAGTAATACTCCATCCCCCCATGCTCGGCATACATCACGGTGCTTTGCGAGGGATTTCCGTAATAGCCATTGCGTGTACGAAAACCAGCCTCGTTGAACCATCGCAAATTTTCTGTAATCTCCCACGAAAGCTGTATCGCACCTCCATGATAAACATCAAGCAAGGGTTTTGTTTCCCCAGACTTAGTATAGCCCATATCACCAAACACTTCTTTTTTACCAAAGAAGGCTCCATAATTCAAGAGTGATGCATAGGCCTTGTCCTGAGTTCCATAGGTATTAAAGCTAATACTCTCAATACGACGGGTATAGGCATAATCCAAACCCACACTTACACCCTTGCCCAGCCTGAACAGTGTGCCTAATGTAAGGTCCATAGCCATCAACGAATTTGTATGACGCAAATCCTTATACTTTGCATAGTTGGCCGCAACATAGGAGAAAGAGGCACCAAGAGCAATACGTTGGGAAACATCTACTCCCACACGTCCGAGAAGTGAATATTGCTCTGTCTTCTTGTCACCACGATTCTCATCGGTAAATTCAACTATGTCGAAAGGTGTTTGTGTAGGGTCAATAAAGGCAGAGCCAGCAAGAGCAGAGTGTTGCGTATTGCAATACCCAACTCTACCCTCCAAAGCTACACGCTTTGACAAACGACAGATTGATGAGGCATCTACACCAAAAGAAAGTTCGGAAGAAGAAGTAAAGTAGTTCTTGAAATCTCCACCATTCATCTTACCATACAAATTCACTTCGGACATCGTCCTCTGACTAAAGTCCGTAAGCCATGCCGCATTCTCGCTATGCAAGCACCCCTGTCCTGAACGCATTTTAGATATACGCTGCCAGTCAAGCGAGTCCACTCTTAGACCAGACTTTCGTTCTGGTTCAAGAGCCATAATGCCGGTTGTTAGAGTCCATACGATGAGTAAGGTGGGAAGATATCTCCATTTCATATTATTAGTTCGTCCTTAATACAATGCGATATAATTAGTGTTTTTATCACTTCAAACTTGCTGTTCTGCGCTGATGAAAGTCGTTTTGGGAATTGTTCGTATCCATATACACTATATGTGCACCATTTGCAATGGAAGTCTCGGCATCAATACCACTGAGGTCTGTTGAGGGAGCCCCCTGGTTGTCAGTGGTACCGAGGTTATAGTTATACACCAACTTTCCTTCATTCTCGGGCAAAGCCTCTGTTGCCTCCCTATCCACATTACGATATATTGAATAACCTTGTTTGTTAATCATGTAGATTGAACCACTTTCAAGTGAAGGAGAAAAGCGTGGCATAGATTCACCCACATAATCTGCCCCCCAGATATCTACGGCATCAAAGATCCAATCATTGGGAATCTTTGCACAAGCATATACGGGATTATCCTGTTTACCTGGCATATAGTATCGGTTATCCATACTTTGGGTAAAGGCCAAGGGATCATTGTCGCCTGTTGAGAAAATGAATATGCCTGGGGCTATCATACTCCATGATGCAGCATTCTGTCCGGCAGCACATAACTTTGAAGCAAGCATATAGTTTTCTGAAGGAATTTTCTCCGAAGGAACAGGATGATAACTTGTGCTCCAGAAGTCTTCAGCATCATAGCAGACCAAATCTGCCACACTCAAGTCTACAGATTTTGTATAAGTAGCAGTGTGGTCAATAGCTCCGCTCAAAGCAATGGTAGCCGAGGTGTAGGGTTGCATTACAAGCGTTCTTGGCAAATAGAACACATAGGCATAAGCAGGAGTATAATCTTCTTCGGCATAGACGAGTTTGCCATCAACATAGTTTGCATTATTGCCATGTGCATTGTATGGACCTACATTTGAAATACAGAAATTGGGTACTTCCGCCACCTTGTCCGAATTATTATAGATTACCACAAACTTGTCATACTGATAGTTTCCCGAGCCATCGTCTTTAGCACATCCACCGACATAAAGTTCCTTCAGAATAATTTGCTTCCAACCCTGACTAAGCATAGGAGTCATTTCCAATACTAAAGAAGCAGTATTTACAAAATCCTGCCTTGTGACAGCTCTCTGCAGTTGGTAGTTTACTTGAAAGACGGTACCACCTTCTGTAAACTTGTGGGAGGCACTGAAATTATATATGTCTTCTGGCAAGCTAAACGATGCTATCCCCAAGGCATTAGTCTTTGCCTTCAATGTCAGACCGGTATTTCCATGTGCCTGGATTTCCACACCTTCAAACGGAGTTTCTGTTATCTCTGCAGGAGCGACGAGGCGTACCGATACGTCGTATGTGGTATAATTCTGTGATTCCTCCTCTGTACATGCCAAAAATGAAAATAGAAGTGTTGCAAACACAAATAAAGTGAATAGGTTTTTCATTGTAGTAATATATTTAATTTAGTTTATAATCCTTGTCTGTCTATAGTTTAAGTCTCAAACTCAATCCATAATAGAATTTAGGCACAAGTCTACTTTCATATAGCGAACTTTCAAGTCCAGTCTGAGAGGACTTCACCTTACCCATCTGATAGAAGAAGTTTCTGGCATAAAAGGTTATGGAAGCCACATTGCCAATCTCCTTTGTTATATTCAAATTGGCGGCATAGTATGCCGTAACACGCTCTTCATTGAAATAGTACGAAGTGTTTGATTTCACTACCAGTTTTGATAGATCTTGATACAATTCCTTATCATTCTCTCTTGCCCAAATGAACCTCTCTAAGAATGGAACCTTTTCCTCTGGTGCATTCCACGATGTATAGTATTCTGGATATACCGCTACGTATGCATCTTTATTGTAAATACCTTGTTGCTGACTACCGTGGAAATCATCGGCAGCTTCGAGCAGATAACCCCTTAAACTGCCATCTGCATACTCCGACAGGTTTTGCCTATAGGTATATAGAGTACTTTCCAAACGCAAGGAAAAGACCATACGAATCTTTGGGATATGAGTCACCAGTGTAAGGTTAGCATTAAGCTGCTGAGAAAGATTTCCATTACTTGCCGTTGAAGAGCCAGCATAGTACCCTATATATTTATAAGGTGTACCATCCATAGATGCAGATGCCCAACCTGTCGACGAAACAATGGTCTGATTCACACCCTTGTAGTGATAAAAGTTTCCATCTATGCGAATGCTTGTACGCAAAGGACGAATCTGTGCAAAGTCAACAATCCAGTCTAAACCTCGTCTTACTACGGGCGAGCCGTTTGTATACTCCGTTTGTGTAGCAAATGTATTCTGTTGCCTGTATCCCAATACCTGGTCTGCATGCCTTCCGGTGATATCTCTTACGGTTACTATACCTGTATTCTTGTCAACGAGATATTGTCTGTTAGCAGATGGTATAGTACAGCCAACCTCAATATCTGCCTGCGTAGTCAGGCGATAGGAATAAGGAGTATAGAGCGTACGACTCATATAAGGATTGAAGGTCTTGTTGTTATAGGCAGACAACGATATGCGTGTGCCACCAATAGCTGTCTCTATCCCTATTTCACTCTGATGAGTAGATTGCCACTTCAAGTTGGGATTATAAACAGGAGTGACGGGTTGTGTGTAATAAGCATAGAAGGTATGGCCGTCTGCTGTGGTACCTGGAGCAAAAGAGAGTTTGTCGCTATATGTAGGTGCAGGATAGAGAACAGTAAATGAGGGTTGCTTTACAGAGCGTCCCCATCCAGCATAAATAGCCATGTCGCTAATCAAAGCTTCTTGTCCTTGCCAAAAGACATACTTCGTATTTAGGCGTGGAGACAGATTCAGCTTGGCACCATAGGCACTATTGCTGATAAGAGTCATATCGGTTCGCAAACCAGCGGTAATGTGTAAAGTGGACTTCGTGCCAATGTTGGAACTAAACTTATCCTCAAAAAACAGAGCAATGTTATTCATAAACGGCAAACTATCATAGCGATATTCGCGCCATGTGGGTGCAGTGCGCATGTTTTCATAATAGTGTCCTCGACCTAAATTACCACTTCCGTTTACTTCAACACCAAGCATCATACGGTTCGAGATGTCTTTCCATTTTCTTGACCAGTCTGCCTTTAGCTTGAACGAGTATGTCAAGGGTCTGGAGTCAGTGAAAGAGCGTACATACCAATAGCCCGTCGGCCCCAACACTATGTCTGCATTGGGATTCTCATCATAGCTCTGTGCAACATGATAACCATACTCTGTTGTGTGAATATATGGTTGAGTAGATGCTGAACTTTTATTGGCATTTGTTTCCTCCTGCATATTGCGATAGGAAAAGTTGGCCTGAAGTGAAATGTTAGATATCCAACTCTTATTAAGTAGCCAATTCATCTTTGCTCCACCTCGGAGCATATTATCACTTATCTTTGTATAATTATTAAGAAACTCGTCTGGGTCTGACTTAGAATTGAAACCTCCAATATTACCTGCCAATTGAGTCGAGATGTATAGTGGGCGTCCGACCTTATCGCGAAAAGTATTTGAGTATACAACCTCAATATTGTTGCGCATGTATGCGGTATGTGGCGAAGATAGGTCGTTCACCGAACGGGTGTGTTCGGCACTGACATTAAGCACACCAAGTTTACCTGGTAAGGAAAATCCCTTACCTATAGCCAGCATCTTGGTTTTTGGTTCAAACATTACCTCTGCCATGAATGGAGTACGACCTTTACGTGTATTAATCTTCACCATACCATTTGAAATATCACCATATTCCACAGATGGTATTCCTAATACCACCTCCACGGACTCTATATTAGAGGTTCCTACATTGCGTAGGTCAGTACCTTTTGTCTCGTTCATTACAGCATTGTTCTCAAGTCGCTGTCCATCCACTTCTATTGCCGTACCAAAGGAAGCATTACCCATTTCACTTGCTACGCCGGCATGCAAAGCTACTCTGGAAGACTGGCCGGCGAGATTCTGGTCGCCAATAGTTTTTCCTCCTGGCAACAAGGTTGTAATCTGATTGAGATTGATAATCTGCGAGTGGTTCAAAGCTTGACGGTCAATGATATAGGAGGTAGTTTGTGTCTCAACTCTTCTCTGTGCCGTTACAACTACTTCACTTAACGAAAGTGTCTTTTCATGCATAGAGATATCCATTATGTTTTCTCTCTGAACAAAGGTCAAATCATATTTTTCCTCCTTATAGCCCATAAGATTAAACCTCACGGTGAATTTAGCATACGGAATACCATCTATTAGAAATTGACCTTTCTCATCACTGATAGTCCACAATCCAGTATTCAGCACAGCTATCATCACACCCTCCAAAGGTTTAGAGGTACGCGCATCTGTGACACTACCGCTCAATTGTGCCTCACTATGCGTTTGAGCTGTAATGCCATTTACTCTCATAAAGAGAATAAAGAAACAAAGATAAATATAATATATTGCTCGGTTCATAAGTACAAAATTTTCTGGCGGCAAAATTACATCTATTCGCCAAACCTCGCAATACTCAAAAAATGGTAAAGTTAAGTTCTATTCAGTCATAGCATAATCACTATTTTATGGTAGACTATAGTCAATAAAAAAGAAATAAGGACCTGTCATAAAACAGGTCCTTATTAGCTTTTGATGCGAAATTATTAGCAATTACTACTATCTCAAAACTACCTTACCATCGAGAATATAGACACCCTTAGAAGGAAGTGATGTAAGTTTACGACCACTCATATCAAAATAATCATAAAAAGATGCTGACGATGTCTTTGGATCATCAATGATGTCTTCAATAGCGGTGTGCTCTGGATTCTGATAAACACGCACCCAGTCAAAAAGTGTTTCGTAGGTAAAGGACTCATCGGCAGGAGCGGCCCATGAACCATTACCAACACTCTGGTTTAGAATAATGTAGAAGGGAGCATCAAAAGGCCACTGTCCCTTGTTGAGAGCATTCTGGTCCGAGCTTTTGTTGTAGGTCCACATTTTCTTTCCATCAACATACCATGTAATGGATGTTGCATTCCATTCAATAGCATATACATGCCACAATGAGTAGTCTATACCACCCATATTGCCACCATTGCCACCCATATTGAGATTATAAGTCCAGTTGGTATGTACAGTGCCGTATGCGACATCACCGTTGTCTATGGTTTCCCATATGTCTATTTCACCATTGTTGGGCCATCCAAGGCTATTATCGGCAGGCATCATCCAAAAAGCGGGGAAGGTGCCACGGTGGGGAATAGTCTTGATGCGAGCCTCTACCCTGCCCCATTGGAAGGAGAATTTACCCTGAGTCTTCACACCACCGGTAATCATTGGAACATTGTCAGTACTGCGGTCGGGATTGGGAATGGCACGGCAATGCAATGCACCGCCTTCCTGGTACACTACCAAGGGAGAGTTAGAGCACCAGCGGTTCCATGTAGCACCTTGACGCTCGGTACGCTTCCACCACTCGGATGTAGGTTCGCCCTCACCATCAAATTCCTCACAGAAAGAAAGTACCCTGGCATTGGTGTAAGTATCATCACGTTCCCATGTGGCAGAGATTGTTATGTCATCATGTACCTTTTCTGCAGGAATAGTTATCATAGTATAATTTGCTCCTGGTTTTATTTCGGTTACAACATATTCTTCTGTGCCATGCTTAATGATGACACCGTCATTACAATTCCAACCTGCTCGTGCACGAACATAAAAAGTAAAATCCTGTCCTTTGCGAATACTATTGGGTAAAGCTCCATTGGAAGAACCGCTCCACATATATCCATTGCGGGCATCAATAGTAAGGTTTACCATTTCAGGGAAGGCATTCTCAAGCTTCTGGATACAGGTTTCATAGTCAGCTTCAACATTGGAATTTTCCTTAATTTGCCATGTGGAACCATTATCAGAGTTAGTCCATATACTTATAGGATATGCCAATTGAGGTGCTACGCAAAGAAAGTTCTTGTCACCAACATAGCTACGAAGATAGAATCCGCCATTGCCATTAGAGGTAAACTCTACGGCAACAGGAGTATCTTGCAACTTAGCAGAAGCTGTAGCGGACTTTTCAGCATCATAACCTACTGCCATAAACTTTTTTGCTCCAAGATTATAGACATACCACTGGCCACGGAACTCAACTATCATCCAGGATGAAGAGGGAGCAGAAAGATCGGGAGTCTGCTTGTAACTGTTGTCACTAATGGTATGGTCAGGAGATGTCATACCTGCCGCCCATACCAAAGAAGTGCTCTTTTGGGAATTGTAAACAGCATAGGTGGTGTAATGCTCGTTGTACAAAGTGTAGGCCTTATCTGTTGAAACCTCACTGAGCGCAGCAATCTGTGCCGAGGCAACAAACGATGTTGCACAAAGCATGATAAGCGAAAGAATTTTCTTCATAATTATGGAATGTTTAGATTATTTTACCTTATTACTTTCTGAACCTTGCCACGAAAGCAGTAGGAATACTGAGCACGATGGCCAGAAAGGAGTTCATTAGCATGAAGTTGACCGCCAGGTCGCGAAGCGATATATCTGAAAGCAGGTTGAGCACATCCTGAGGTTTGTATTCGGGCATCGCCTGCTTCATCAGTTCTGTATATTCGGGATTCATGTACACTTCCGTAAGTGCAGTAAGCATACGCCCATTGTCAACATAGCGGAAATAGATGTACTGGACAAAAGTGCACACAAAGGCAGCCAGCAGCTGAACCTGCAAGGATTTATGCCAACGCTGGCGCACTCCCCAAGGTTTTTCCTCCTTGGGCATGGATGCCTGAGCAGCACGCAATTGCACAGCTGCTACCCAGATACTGAGCACACCCAAAAAATTACCGGCAAAGCCCCACGCTGGTTGCGTGAGGCTAAGCATGGCCAGTATGAACGAGGCACTCCAACAGAGGCCTGTATAAAATCCTATCTTAGATATTTCCATAGTGTCTGCACTTTTATCCCAGGAAGGAGATGAGCACACCTGCGGCTACAGCCGAACCGATAACACCAGATATGTTGGACGACATGCAGTAGTTGAGCACATGGTTCTTGGGGTCGTACTTAGTAGAAATTATATTGCACACACGGCTTGCCATGGGCACAGCACTGAGACCAGTAGCACCGATAAGCGGATTAATCTTCTTCTTGGCAAAGAGGTTCCATACCTTCACCATACAGATACCGGAAGCGATGCTCAGTGCAAAGGCACAGAAACCACCGGCAACGATGCCCAGGGTCTGCACGTTGATGAAGGCTTCCACGGTCATGGTGGCACCCACACAGAGGCCCAGGAAGATTGTGGCGGCATTCATAACACCATTGGATGCAGCATCAAACAAGCGTGAAGTGTCATTACCAATCTCTTTAACCAAATTACCAAACATGAGCATACCCACCAAACTAACAGCAGATGGTACAAAAATAGCCACGATGGTGGTAACTGCTATAGGGAAGATAATCTTCAGCACACGCATGTTCTTTATCTCTGTTCCATCAGGATAAAGGCGGTCCTGCTCCTTCATATTGATGCGCAGTTCCTTCTCGGAACACAAAGCCTTGACTACCATGGGAATTATCACTGGCACAAGGGCCATGTAACTATATGCCGCAATGGCAATGGGGCCAAGCAAGTGGGGAGCCAGTTTGATGGTTGTGAAGATGGCGGTAGGACCATCAGCACCACCGATGATACCCAGCGAAGCAGCCTCCTGAGGTGTGAAACCAAGAGCCAGAGCCGCCAAGAGCACGGCAAAGATACCCATCTGTGCGGCAGCACCGAAGATAGCAAGCTTGAGGTTGCGGAGCATAGGGCCAAAGTCAGTCAGTGCACCCACACCCATGAAGATGATGGGAGGCAGAAGACCGCTCTTGATGAGTGCATAGTAGAGGTAGTTCATCAATCCCAGGTCGTGTGCAATCTCGTGCAGGGGCATGGAATATATGTCCTTCTTTACCATCACTCCGTTCTTCATGAACTCCACCATGCCCTCGCTATCTGCCTGTGTCACGCCCATACCTCCACCAGGGAAGTTGGCGATGAGCACACCGAAAGCGATGGGAACCAGAAGCAGGGGTTCGTACTTCTTTACAATACCCAAGTACAGGAGCACGAAAGCCAACAGGTACATCACCAGAAACAAAGGGTTCTCGGCAATGGCCTGAAAGGCGGTCATGCTATAGAGGTTTTCCAGAATCTCGTTAAACATAAATCGTATTCCTCCTCTATTTTTACTTTCTCTGTACCTTCATTATCACATCGTCCTCCTCTACGGAGTCGCCAGAGTTCACCACCACGGCGGTCAGTATACCGTCAAAGTCGGCACGGATGGCATTGTAGGTCTTCATGGCCTCGATATAGCCGAGTGTGTCACCCACCTTCACCTCCTGGCCAACCTGAATGGGTTGTTCCTGAGTGTCCTTGGTACGGTAGAACTTACCCTCCAAAGGTGCAAGGATATCCTCACCCTCGCCCATTGCCACGGGAGCCTGAGCACCAGCAGATGTGGCGGCAGGTGCCTCGTTACCATAAGCAATGTTCACCTCGTAGGTCTGACCGTTCACGCTCACCTTGATGGTCTTAGGCAACTCTGCCACACCGGCAGCAGGAGCATTCTTCTTTGCCTTACGCTCAGCAAGGTCCTTCTCAAAGTCAGCCTTTGCCTTGCCACTCTTGTATGCCTCATACTGAGATGGGTGCATGGAATACTCGAAGAGTTCCTCAAGGTCCTCGCCAAGTTCCCAACCCTTCTCCAACATCTTCTTCTTGTAATCCTCCAAATCATCGGGATAGTAGTTCTGGGGATCGTCGGTCTCAAACTCGCGTCCCTGCTCCTTGGCCATAGCAACTATTTCGGGTGCTACAGGACCTGGCAACTGACCGCTCTTGCCGAGAATCATATCCCAGATGTTGTCAGCTATCATGCTCCAGCGCTCCTTACCCTTCTCCATCTGAATGACATTCATCAGAGCCAGATTCTTGACATACTGACTGAAAGGAGTAACTAAACAAGGATAACCCACCTTGGGCCATACATAAGCCACTTCATCGAAGAGTTTCACGAGCAACTGGTCGGTGGTCAGTTCGGGCTGGCCATTCTTCGCCTTCCACTTGTTCAAACTCTTGAGGTTATCCTCCAGGTCGGTCATCAGCGACCCCATCATACCACCAGGCAGACCGGGCTTAACAAGAAGTGCATTGTTGATATGATTGAGTGCAGGGATATAGTATCCGAGGAAGTCGTCGTACATCTCCTGAATCAGGGTGCGTGCCTCCATATAAGCCTCCATATTGATGTCCTTAACCTTGAAACCGGCATCCTTCAGCATCTCCTGCACAGTGATGATGTCGGCATGACCTGTACCCCAAGCAAGCGGAGACATACCAGTGTCCACATAGTCGCAACCAGCCTTTGCCACTTCAAGGATAGATGCCACACAGAAACCAGGACCTGCATGTGAGTGGTACTGGATGATGATATCCTTTTTGTATGCCTTGATACCCTCCACGATCTTGCCCAGACTAACAGGACGACCGATACCAGCCATATCCTTCAAACAGATCTCATCAGCACCTGCATCGATGAAGGTCTTTGCCAGGTTCACATAGTACTCTACGGTGTGTATGGGACTATGGGTGATACTCAAAGAAGCCTGGGCTATCATACCAGCCTCCTTAGCATACTTGATTGAGGGGATTACATTGCGCACGTCGTTCAAACCACAGAAGATACGGGTGATGTCAGTTCCCTGCGCCTTCTTCACCTTGTAGAAGAGTTTGCGGAGATCCTTGGGACATGGACTCATGCGCAGACCGTTCAAAGCACGGTCCAGCATGTGTGTCTGTATGCCAGCCTCATGGAAAGGCTTTGTCCACTCGCGCACACTCTTATTGGGATTCTCGCCATAGAGCAGATTCACCTGTTCAAAACCACCACCATTTGTCTCCACACGATCAAAGCAACCCATGCGTATGATAGCTGGAGCTACTTTCAACAATTGGTCAACACGGGGCTGATACTTACCAGCACTCTGCCACATATCGCGGAAGACTAAACTAAACTTTACTTCTCTCATATTGTTGTTTTCTTTTTATCTAATTATTAATTTAGGGAGGATAAGGACCTTAAGGACCTTAAGGACTTATTATCATTAAACGCTAACCGTTCAACATTACACTTTCTTTGCGCTCTCTACTCTACCCTTTCCACCAGTAATCTGCTTTACTACTTCCTGAAGTATTGCCATGGTAGAGGAATCCACACTATTGTCTGTGTTTGCTGAAGCGACCTTCTTTTTTGCAGACACGACCTCCTCAGGAGCTATCATATTGACCAAACTGATCAACAACTTGCCTCCAAAAATTACTATCAAAAGGATGGCAAATACTGTTAGCATACCTACTACCAATAATTGCAGTCCAAGAGTCATATGTTCCATTTTATTTGTGTATTTTTGTTTTTACTTTTTGTGCAATAACATCAAATATTGACAATTTTACACATTATATATAAGCGAATCACCTATTTGAGTTGGCAAAGATACAAATAAGTGAGTGAAAAAGCAAATAATTTGACTCGCACTAACAAAACAAGCTCCACTCCTTAGGATTAAATCCGCACAGGAGTGGAGCAAACATAAGCAAAATAACAAATATATTTTTTACCTGGTCATCACGACCTTCCTACCATTTTTAATGAATATACCCTTTGTCGGACGTGTCGTGCGACGACCTGTGTACCCTTATTACAAAAAAAATATCGCATCTCTGCCTTCAATTAGTTGTCCAACATATAAGAATCAACCAATTATCGCAGAAATGCGTCAATCAACAATACTAAAACCTTGCCTCTCGCCAATCCGTTACCCGCAGACTCACACCCCATTCCCTTTTAATCGTTAGCGAACCAACGAACCAAATGCGACGCAAAGCTATTGAAAAAAATAAAAATAAAAGAACAAAATTTAGCCGACAAATTATATATTCTAAAATTTATCTCCTCTTTTCTTTTATCTGCATAAATTCATGGACACTCCAATATTGTCAACACACACACCACATGGGGGATTCTCCTTGTCGATACGGACTGACAAGGATTTTATTGCCGAAAAGTCATAAAGCAATCTCTGCCCCACCCTGTATGCGAGGTGCTCAAGCAGAGCTGCCGGTGTGGACATCTCTTCGCGCACCGATGCTATTACATCGGCATACGAAACGGTTCCATTAAGATTATCATTGTGGAGAGCCTCATCCGTTACCTCTACATCGATATGCAGAGTTACATAAAACATGGCGCCTATCTTTCTCTCCTGAGACATAACGCCATGATATCCATGCAACGCAAGACGCTCTATGTGTATGGTGTTAATCATTTTCCTCCTCGCTATCTGAAACATTTGCCTCTGCATCAGATGCAGGAGCAATATAGCGTTTCAATGCCTTGGCAACACCAGAGACCCAGGTATTCATATTATCAGAGTCCAATTGAAGCGACGAAACCAAAGAAATAACATTGTCAAGAGGCATACCATAACGCAAAATGCCCGAAATCAGCTTTGCATAGTTCCAATATTCTGGGTTAAAACGCTCCGAAAGACCTTCTATGACAATCTTGTACCCACGCTTGTTGGTAAACTGGAAATCATATCTACGAGAACCATCGCGCAAGACACGGCGAATTATATATCCGTCGCTAACGCTTTTTGGCACCATAATACCCTCATCATCATCCAATATACCTGTAAATATTTCGTAAGGACGGCCGTTAAGCAAACCTACAAAAGCAACCCAACGGTCCTTCTTGTTCTGGAATCTGACAACATCACATTCCAACATCTCCGGACGACCAACCTTCTTGGTTGTCATATTGCCATTCAAGAAGCCCTGACGACGCATAGCCTCAAGCATGTTAACAGAGAAAGTCTCATTAGCCTCAGCGGTATATCTTATATCGGTAAATACCTGTGCCAGAGTTTCCTTTGCATTTATCTCAACAAACCGTTTGTTCTCTTCGAGCGACTCCTTATGCGAATAAAACTTGTCTATTCTTTCCGGAGTATATGGAGCATAAGTTTCGTGATGAACAATAGCCTCAAGCGGAAGACGATCGGAGGGTTTGGGTTGTTCGGCAGGCCACCCCAGCGTTATTGTTGCCACGGGAAATGTCAGTTGTGGCAATTCGAGCGCCTCTACAATCTGTTGTGAGTTATATATGGTAGTACCCAAAAAACACAAGCCCAGTCCCTTTGCTTCGGCCAGGTCACAAAATCTTTGGCAAAAGAGCAAAGCATCTGTTGCGGCATTCTGAAAAGATATCAGATTGTCGTATCCTGGATGAGCATCACGATTCAAAGCCCAATCCGTAGTACGACGAAAATCGGCACAAAATGTAAGCACCACAGGTGCCCCCATCACCATTGGTTGGGAGAAATGAGCAGGAGCAAGTATACTCTTCTTTTCCTCATCGCGTGTTACCACAACACTATACAATTGCAAATTGCCCATAGTTTGGGTGTGCAATGCCTCCTCCAACAAAGAGTTCAGCAACTCGTCGCTAACAGGTTGCGAAGTATATTTTCTTACAGATGCTCTCATTTTGTTTTTAAGACTATGGTTACAGATGACAGATGGTTGCACCTTCCTTCAGTAAACTCTGCCGGACATAGGGAGTGAGAGAGAATTACATCTTCTTCTCCAAATCCTTAAGTTCCTTCTTGAAGGTTGGGTTCGACTTTATCTTTGCCTCAATAGTTTGTATGCCGTGAATCACGGTAGCATGAGTTCTTCTACCTATGATATGTCCGATATGCTTTACGGTGTCGCCCGTATGCTTCTGCGCCAAATACATTGCCACCTGACGAGCCATAACAAACTCGGCCTTGCGAGATTGTCCGCACAACTCTTCGTTGGTAACCTTATATTGTCGGCACACAGCTTCCATAATATCCTCTATGGTGAGAGCACGGCGACGATATCTTGTATTGGCCTTGAGAATCTTTTTGGCAAACTCCAGGTCGATGTGTGTACCATTCACCACACTATATGCAAGCATAGAGTTTACGAAGCCTTCCAGCTCACGCACATTGTCCTGCAAATGCTCGGCAACATAGTCTATCACATCCTCCGAAATATCCAAACCATCCTTACGAACAAGTCGTGTCAATATATCTCGGCGCAACTGCTTGTCTGGAGCCTCAAGCTCGGCAAGCATACCCCACTTGAAGCGAGTCAGCATGCGCTCCTCCACGTCCTTCAGTTCCACAGGAGGACGGTCGCTGGTCATTATAATCTGTCTTCCGTTAAGATGCAGATGGTTGAAAATATGGAAGAAGGCCTCCATCGTCTTCTCCTTGCCCGAAAACTCCTGAACATCATCAACTATCAAGCAATCTATGCTTTGATAGAAGTGGATGAAATCGTTAGTCTTGTTATTGAGTCGGGCATCTACATATTGCACCTGGAAAAGGTTTGCTGATACATACAACACCCTTTTTTCGGGATGCTGCTGACGAAGACGAACACCAATGGCATTCACCAAGTGAGTTTTACCACATCCGCTTGGACCATATATAAACAAAGGATTGAAAGTCTTACGGGCCGGATAATCAGCAACACTCTGACCAACACTTCTTGGAAGACGATTTGACATACCCTCAAGAAAGTTATCAAAGTTTTGCGCATGGTTAAGATAACTTTCAAAATCCGATGCCGGAATGATGGTGTGCATCACTCCAGGGGCTCTGTTATGCATACGGCTAGAGGCAGGTTCCCGCAAAAGAGTGGCACTATTGCCTTCCTCGCGCACCACCTCGTTCTGTATCACGGCTACCTGATACACCAGGCGTGTATCCTTGCCGAACACATGATACAAGGCAAGATATATAAGCTGTCGGTAGTGCTCCTCAAGATACTCGTAAAAGAACTGGCTGGGCACATATATGGCAACCTCCTTGGTTTGAAAATCGTACGACTTGAACGATATTGGGTCAAACCAAGTGGTGAATTGCTGTTGGTTCAGTCTGGAGCGAATAAGTTCCAGACACCTTTTCCACTGATCTTGCGGAGTTGTCATCAATTATCTATCGCGTTTAAGATGATGAGTAATGGGGTTTGTTTAGGTGTAGGGGGGGAAGGAAGGCAACTGCCTCTTCTCTCCACTTTCAAGGCATCGGCGAAACAGGCTTTATTATTTTGTCTTGCTTCCGAATACCGAGAAATGCACATAGCGTTTAGGACGAGCCTTTATGTCAACCATGAGCGAATCGATGCTTCCCACCGTTTTGTGTAATGAGTTGTACAAGCCTCGGTCGTACATCAAAGCGCCAAGTGTGCCTTCGGGATTGGCAATCTGCTTCATGATGCCGTTGACATTGCTTAGTGTCATGTTCACGCTATCCATTGTGGCATGGAAATCCACCGACTTTAGGTTATCGGTAAGAGCGAGTACATTCTCACCCACCTTGTTATATGTATTTGTCAAAGTTGGCAAGTCCTTTCCTACTATAGTGTTCAGGTGATGTGTTGTCACCGTGAGGTCTTGTGTTACCTGCTCAACATTGTTTAGTATTTTAGGCAAACTTGGATTGTTAACGAGGGTATTCAACGATGTTATCAGCGTATCCAGTTTATTGGCAATGTCGTTTATTTTGGGAACCAGGTTTTCGGCCTCACCCATCAGGCTGAATTCCTCCATACCCGGAATGGTATCGCCAG
Source organism: Bacteroidaceae bacterium (assembly GCA_017547165.1). GTDB lineage: Bacteria > Bacteroidota > Bacteroidia > Bacteroidales > Bacteroidaceae > Physcousia. The sequence continues at coordinate 130,707 of JAFYQK010000001.1, read as the reverse complement.
GCATATATCTCTTGTCACTTATAGGTGCTGGCACGATATTCATATGGCATCCGCCCATCAGACCGGAATTAAGCATAACCTTTGTTCCCTCACACAACACCATCTTGGGATCAAGACTTACCTCAACAACGATATGTCCGGGTCTTGCATAGTCGTATTGGATATTGGAAACTATACCGGCTTCGAATCCATCAACAAACACAGTACTGCTTTTCGTCAGCCCCTTCGCATCCACAAATGTAACATAGTATTCATTTGTAACACTGAACAATGACTTACCCTTTAAAAACTTTATGCCAAAGAATAAAGTTACTAAAGCCACTATGCCAGCCAAACCTATCTTAAATTCCTTTTTCATAGTCTTCGCCTTTACTTTTCCGATTTCCTATAGTAAGCGTCAAAGGCATTATATATGCTTTTGGCCAATTGCTTTTGCCCCCATTCGCTTGCAAGATATTTTTCTTCCTGTCGGTTGTTTATAAATCCTAATTCCACCAATACGCTTGGCATGCTCACCTCGCGCAACACAAGAAAACCTGCCTGATGCACACCCTTGTTGATGCGCTTTGCCGTTTTTGCAAACTGATTTTGTATCAATTGTGCAAATTTCACACTCGATGCCATATACTGGTCTTGCATGAATTCGAAGATGATATACGACTCGCTGCTATTGGGGTCAAAATCCTCGTATCTCTGCTTATAGTCCGACTCCAGTGTGATAACGGAGTTCTCGCGCTTTGCCACCTCAAGGTTGTCTGCTGCGCGGTGCATACCTAAAGTATATGTCTCCGTTCCCTGAGCCTTTGTACCCTTTTTTCCGGCGGCGGTACTGTTTGTATGTATCGAGATAAACAAGTCGGCTTTTGCCTTGTTGGCTATAGCTGCTCTGCGTCCCAATTCAACGAACTTGTCAGTACTGCGGGTGTACACGATATTTATGCCAGGATAGTTCTGTTTAATAAGTTTTCCCAGAGCCAGTGCCACCTTCAGGTTTATATCCTTTTCTCTTGCCTTAACACCCAATGCTCCAACATCTCTGCCACCATGCCCGGCATCGATGACCACGGTATAGGCCAACACATTCAGTGTACAGAGCAAAAAGGTTGTTATTATCAGGGCAATTCGTTTCATTACGGATTAGGGCATTTTATCAGTGGTGCAAAGATATAAAAAAATATAAAACGATACTGACGAGAAATAGCACTTTTTAAATAAAAATAAAAAAATAGGGCACTACAATATTGCTTGTACATATTTTTTATATATTTGCATGCCTACAAGTGTATATTTACACATTATTTATAGAAATTTGTCAAATACCACACCACCATCCAAAACTCCTAAACACAAAACGAGAAACACACTAAACCCACAAAGACTAAACTACAACACTATAAGCAAAACAACTTAAAAATCAAATAACATGAAACAACTCTCTACCCTATTGCTAATGCTCATGGTATCTTGTTTGTGTGCCAATGCACAATCAACAAGAAGCGTCATCAACTCCAATCGCTACCTCACCTTCAAGGATGGTCAGGTTGTTGCCATTCCAGAAAAGTATATCCTTAAGGAAGAGTTGAAAGCAGGTATATGCACCCTCACACTTGAAGGCGATACAACCTTCGTATACTCTACAGACGACATTGCCAGCATCAGCAACAACTACACTGGCACTCATGCCAGTCTTAAGTCATTCGAATTCACACATGCCGACAACGATCAGGTTTACAAGGATGTAAAAGCCACCATCACCGAGATGGAGGATACCATCATCGTCAGCGCCGATGTTCCCGTCCTTGGCAAGCGCCTGCGTCCCTCGTTCACTCTCAGCGAGGGAGCCACAATGTGGGTAGGCAACGAACAGCAGGTCAGCGGTCAGTCAAGCCAACGCTTCACCTCACCCGTTGTATACACTCTTGCTCAGCCCAAGCACTGGATTTACCAGGTTACCGAGGTTACCGACGAGGAGGACAAGGAGACTGACGACGACAATATAGAGAACAGCACCGAGGGTTGGATAGTAACTCCAGTAGACATCTCATCCATCACCACCACCAATGCACCCAGCAATAACACCGAGCAGAGACTGGAAAATATCTGGGACAATAATTGGGGCACCCTATACCACTCTACCTGGGGTGACGGTTATTATAAAAAGCTCAATTGGATAGATGGAGGCACCTGGGGCGATGGCATCACCGAGTGGCCCTATCTCGAAATCGAACTCGAGGAGGCTATCGAAAACTTCTATTTCTCCTACACCACCTCCTCTCATAACGATCGTTTCCCACAAGGCTGGTACATCACCGCCTACAACACCAACACCGGCAGTTGGGACAAGATAGGCACCCTTTCTCAATCCGAGGACAATCTGCCTCAATCCTACCTCACCGAATTCTCTTCTAACATCTACACTCTTGGCGAGGAGTATTCTCACGTCCGATTCGAACTCACCAAGGCTTCCTACAAAAACTACATGGTCATCTCCGAGTTTGCTCTCTTCAGTTGCATCAAGGACGAAAGCATGGCACGCAGCTCCGAAAAGATTGTTAAAAAGGAGTTCGTTCCATTCGGCCGTCCATGCAAGGTTAGTGTCAAGTATCTCACCGACCATGCAACTGGCGAATACAAGATTCCAACCATTTATGTCACTTTTGGTGATGGTGTGAGTTGGAACAGCAGTCAGTGGATTGGTATGACCTTGCCTGACGGTACCAACACCAAGGAAGAGTGGATTGAGGATTGTACCTTCCGTCTGGACGGTGCTGGCATCTGGCCCGACATCGACACCGTAGAAGGTTGCGAGATACGTGGCCGTGGCAATAGCAGTTGGACATGGAGCTACATGAGCAAGAATCCCTTCCGCATCAAGTTCCCCAAGAAAAACAAACAGGCTCCCTTCAACCTTACCCAAGACCGCCAGTGGGTATTCATCGCCAACAAGCAGAACGGTTCAATGACAACCAATTCCATTGCTCAGAAAGTTGCCGCTATGGTGGATGCCGAGGCTCTCTGCCACATGATTCCCGTGGATGTGTATATCAACGGTCACTATCGTGGTTCTTATTGCTTCACTGAGAAGATTGGCATTGCCGACAATAGCGTTGCCATCGACGAAACCACAGGTTGCCTTCTGGAGCTTGACGACTATTACGACGAGGACTTCCGCTTCAAGGACCCCACCTACAACCTCCCCGTAAATGTCAAGGACCCCGACTTCGGCGAGGAAGATGACGAGCGTCTCATCACCTTCACCGACGTGAAGAACTCATTCAACAGCCTCGCGTCCACCCTCAACGCCGGCGGCGACATCACCCAGCATATCGATATGGAGTCATGGGCAAAGTTCTGGCTCGTCAACGACCTCGTGCGCAATGTCGAGACACACCACCCCAAGAGCTGCTACCTCTTCAATCCCGATGTACCAGGTGGCGAGAAGTGGAAATTCGGTCCTGCATGGGACTTCGACTGGGCATTCGGTTACGAAGAGACACATACCTATTTCATAGCTGGTGCCGAAGAAGACCTTTACAGCAAGTTCGAATATTCTACCCCCAAGGCTGGCAATAAGTTCTTTAGCGCCATCCGCGCTACCGAGGCTGGCCAACGCGCCTACTACAAGGAGTGGGTGAACTTCATGGCCGAAGGCCGTCTGCAGGAATTATGCGAGTATATCGACGATTACACACAGTTTGCCCTGCCCAGCATCCTGCACAACAACTCTGCCAACATCTCCGAGATGAACTACACCGACTACGAGAAACAGGCCAAAACAAGCAAGAAGTGGATTACAGATCGCGCTAACTACATCTTCAACAACCTGACAAAGTTCGACATCTCACCCGACATCGTTCAACCCGAAGACTATGGTCAGCCCACCGACATCGAGGATGCCACCTCTGCCAACAACATCAACCGCCCTGTAAATGTCTACACAATGAGCGGTATCCTGGTACGCCGTCAGGTTCCCTACCTGCAGAGCACCAATGGTCTTGCTCCTGGCATCTATGTCATCGATGGAAAGACAACAATCGTACAATAAAATTTACACCTATATCTAATCCATGTGCCTCACCCCTCCAAAGGATGAGGCACATGTCATTTTTATGGTACAAAATATTTACATTGCCTGAACATCCAAATCCTTTCTAAAAGACGCCCTAATCTTCGGGCAGTAAGATTACAATCTTCCGTTCATAAGATTACAATCTTCTGCCCATAAGAATGTAATGTCTTTACATGAAGATTAGGGGAACCTTTTTCCATGACCATAATAGATAGTCGTTATTATCTTGAAAAGACACATAAAAGCAAGCTATTACACTCATATACAACATCTTACACAAACACCACATCTATTTTGGCAAACAAGCAGAAAAAGCTTCTCTTCATATTCTTCAACAACATCAAACATTTAGACATTATTGATACTGACATCCAAACATATCAGAAAAATATTTACATACAACTCTACAACTCACGACAACAGTTTCTCTTTCATAAAACGACCCTATGTAGCTCTGCTTGCACTTGACTATTTCTTCCAGGGTGGCAGATTTGGATAAAACTATGCCGAAAAATCATTTTCTTAAACTTTTTTAAATTATCTATAATATTTTTCACTACCTTTGCACCGACTCAGTCAGTTCCTTAGGGGATGGGTGGGTCAATTCTTATTGGAACATGCTCCATTAGGAGCAGAAAAGGACGTTTTCGGACGTTATCTTCTACTCATCAAACTTCGCAACTTTGATCCTAACAGAAGATACCGCAACGAGGCGTCCATGCTGGGTGTATTATACCCGTATGCACATATTGTACCCTATGCCATAGGGAAACAATGTTCATACATCATATATAATACCCTTTGGCGTGGGCTGGCTGAGTTGCTTATCTCGTTAGGAAAAGGCAATGCGAAGGCCAGATGAGTGGGATAAGCGAGGAAGTTTCTCCCACGTCTTTTTATATCCGTTAGTGAAACATGATTAGGGCCATATAGGGAGAAGGGGCATTGTGGCAGATTATGTTGCTTTTTATAAAGAAGAATTTAAGTTTCGCAAAGCGCAAATATGGGGATAAAGCGTTAGAAGTAGCAGAATATATCAAGTGGATTGTTGCCCTATGCTCTATTTTCGCTATCGTCACTATACAATTAACGGAATGGCGTCCCCTGGGTTCGGCAAGCAGACATGAAGCAATAAATGAAATCATCTTAAACCTGTCTTACAGCTATCTGGCAGCAATATTCTTCCATATTGTGATGGTATATATTCCTGGACAATATCGTAAAAGAATACTCAGAAGACAGATTGAATGTGCATTTGCAGAAATAAAGATTTGCATAGGGCAATGCATCGGAGGTGTCTATATGTATGATTTAAGGACGATCAGTCAGAGTCCAGCGTCAAGAAGAAGATTCGTTAGGGAGTTTTGCGAGAAGGATCTAACTCATCCATGCGACTATCTTGATTTGCTTAACCAAAATGCCATCAAAATTAGTACCCAAATTGGCTTTCTGCTCACCCTGAAGGAATATCTTACAGACCAGGAACTAAACATATTGATGACAACAAAAGCATCAGCATTTCTTACCGAGCCTATTCGCCCTATAGACTATATCGTAGACGACCATGGTGTCAAACACATCCTCCCCAACTCCAATCAAGAAAGAATAGGAAAAAGCATACATGATATTTACAAACTTTATAAACAATTTAAATAACAAGCTAATGAGAACAATTAAAACATGGCTGGCAACGATAGCAGTGCTATTGTGCAGCATCACAGCAAACGCCCACGACTTTGTGGTGGACGGAATTTATTACACCCGAACCTCCAATACAGAGGTCAGTGTTACTTATCGGGGTGAATACTCCGAAAACTATATCCATGAATATTATGGCAATGTTGTTATTCCTTCTGCTGTTAGATATTCAGGAAAGGAATATAGTGTGACGAGCATAGGGGATGAAGCTTTCTATGTTTGCGATCGTTTGACCTCGGTTACTATCCCCAATAGTGTGACGAGCATAGGGAAGGATGCTTTCTTGGGTTGCACTGGTTTGACCTCGGTGACTATCCCCAATAGTGTGACGAGCATAGAGCGTGGTGCTTTCTCTAATTGCGATGGTTTGACCTCGGTTACTATCCCCAATAGTGTGACGAGCATAGGGTCTTCTGCTTTCAATTGGTGCTCTGGTTTGACCTCGGTGACTATTGGTAATAGTGTGACGAGCATTGGGGATTATGCTTTTGAACGTTGCTCTTCATTAAGGAAGGTTCTTAATTTTTCAAAATTGAATATTAGCAAAGGAAGTGGCGGTTACGGTTATGTTGGATATTATGCTTATGTGGTAGCAAATAATGCAGAACTTATCGATAATTATGTATTTGCTCCCAATGGTAACACATACGCATTGTATGGTTATATGGGTACGGATACAAATCTCCAACTACCAGAAAAATATAAGGGAGAGAATTATATCATTGGGTCTCATGCTTTCTATGATTGCTCTGGTTTGACCTCGGTTACTATCCCCAATAGTGTGACGAGCATAGGGGATTATGCTTTCAGTGGTTGTAATTTAAAGAATCTCATTATTGGCACAGGTGTCTTGTCCATTGGTTCTAATCAGTCAAACCCCACCAAGGTTATTTGGTTGACTAACACACCTCCCAATGGATACGCAAATTTAGCAGGCACTATAAACTATGTAGCTAATGACAACTACACACAGCTTTCAAATATAAAGGTATATAAATACCTGAGTTCCTACTTTGAGGTTAATAACATAATATATGTTCCTGTGAATCCTTCCGCTCGAACATGTGATGCTATCTCATGCAGCTACGACAGCACCGTAACATCCATAAGCATTGACGAGATAGTTTTCTATAAAGGAATTGCTATGAGTGTGGAGAATGTTATGCCCTATACGGCATATGGACAAACAACCGTCAAGACATTAAATCTTTCACCTAAATGCGGCATTGGCGACTATGCTTTCTATGGGTGTACTAACCTAAAAACTGCTGAAATCAACATCGTTAGTGGAGAAGACACAGAAGACACTTCTGATCCTTTAACTTTTGACGATTGGACTTCAACAAATACGGCACACGGTTCTGTCAGTTCAAAAACTTACACATTTACTGTACATGGAGAAGCAACCCTGTCTTTTGACTGGTGGGTAAGCAGCCAGGCTGGCTATGACAAATTGATTGTAACACTGGACGGAACTACTATTTTAGATAAGAGCGGAGATACCTACAGCGGAACTTTTACAAAAACAGTAGGAAGCGGTTCGCATACACTGGTTGTGAAATATTCTAAAGACAATTCAAATAGCCGTGGTCAAGACAAGGCGAAGGTTTCTAATATCAAGTTAGTTGGTGGAGGGGCACATGCATCACTTTCAATAGGCCATGAGGCATTCAGAGGATGTAACAATCTTTCAAGCATCACCTTGGGTGAAGGTATCAAATCAATTGGGGATTACTCCTTCTATGGCTGTTCTAAACTGGCTGAAGTGACAATTCCTAACAAAACAACTTTATTGGGCGGATATTGCTTCTCAGGGAACTCATTGCTCGCTAATATTGATTTGGGTAATGGTTTGAAAACTATCGGTCAGTATTGCTTTAGCGGATGCAGTATGCCCGAAATCTCTATTCCAGCAAGTGTTACCAGCATTGGCAACTATACCTTTAATAATTGCAGCAGCCTGGCTGATGTTGTGATAGAGGACCGCACAAGTGAACTGACTTTAGGTTCAAATGGTTCTTCTCCCTTGTTCGCTTCTTGTCCCTTGGATTCTGTCTACATCGGTGGTAAGATAAAGTACAACACCTCAAGTTCAAGTGGCTATTCCCCCTTCTATCGCAATACCTCTCTGCGTACCATAGTGATTACGGACGAGGAGGAAATCTACAACAAAGAGTTCTATGGATGCACCAACCTGAAGAATGTAACCATGGGCGATGGCGTGAAGAAGATTGGCAATTGGGCATTCTCGGGTTGCAGCAATCTGGACTACTTCAACTTTGGCAGTGGCATGCAGAGCATAGGAGACGAGGCCTTCTCGGATTGCACCAACCTGACCAAGCTGATCAGTTATGCCGAAGTTCCTCCCACCTGCGGCAGCATGGCATTGGACGACATCAACAAGTGGGAGTGCGTGTTGAAGATTCCCCAGAACAGTCTGAGTGCCTATCAGGCAGCCGACCAATGGAAGGAGTTCTTCTTCATCGAGGATGTGCTGACAGGAATTGAGGATGTGAAAACTGAAAACGGAAATGTGAAAACCGCAGTCTACGACCTCTCTGGCCGCCGTGTGCAGAATGCCACGAAAGGTATATACATACAGAATGGCAAAAAGTTCATAAAGTAAGACCTTACATTTAGGCCCATTATAAACCAATAAATCCGCTGAGTCTTAGTTCAGCGGATTTATTTTTAACCGTTCACCGTTCTGGCAGATTTGGGATTATAGCTTCTCTTTCAAGAAGCGGGCGGTATAGCTCTGATTGCATTGTGAGACTTCTTCGGGAGTGCCACAAACGACGAGGTTGCCACCCTTTTCACCACCTTCGGGACCGATATCGATGATATGATCGGCACACTTGATGACATCCATATTGTGCTCGATTATGACTATGGTATGCCCCTTCTGAATGAGTGCATCGAAGGCGGCAAGGAGTTTCTTGATGTCGTGGAAATGCAAACCTGTGGTGGGTTCGTCGAAGATAAACATTGTGGGAGCGTGCTTGTCCATACCAAGATAGTATGCCAACTTTACGCGCTGATTCTCACCACCAGAGAGGGTACTGCTGGATTGTCCCAACTTGATGTATCCCAATCCTACATCCTGAAGGGGTTTAAGGAGTTTGACTATCTTCTTTTCGTTCCACTCGGTAAAGAACTCGATGGCCTGGTTTATGGTCATATCAAGGATATCGAAGACATTCTTTTCGTGGAAACGAACCTCGAGCACCTCTCCCTTGAAACGCTTGCCATGGCACGACTCGCATTCAAGAACAAGGTCGGCCATGAATTGCATCTCGACGGTGACGGTGCCTTCGCCATTACACTCCTCGCATCGTCCACCCGAGGCATTGAAACTAAAATAGGCGGCGGTGAAGCCCATCTGTTGAGCCAAGGCCTGTTGTGCATATAGCTTACGAATCTCATCCCATGCTTTGACATAGGTGACGGGATTGGAACGCGAACTCTTTCCTATAGGATTTTGGTCGACAAACTCTACGGCATGGATGGCAGAGACATCTCCACGAAGGGAAGCAAACTCGCCTGGGCGGTCGCCAACCTCGTCTAACTGCCTCTTTAGTGCATTGAAGAGTATATCTCGCACAAGACTTGACTTGCCAGAACCAGAGACACCAGTAACGCATGTCATCACATTCAGGGGGAAACGGACATCTATGCCCTTCAGGTTATTGGCGCGTGCACCGCAAACTTCGATGTATCTATTCCAACGACGACGGCCTTCTGGGACTGGGATGCTATCCTTGCCGGTGAGGAAGTCGAGAGTGTGGGAATTTATAGCGGTGAGAGGTGAGAGGTGAGCGATTTTATCCACCCCCTCCGCTTCGCTCGTCCACCCTGTCTCAGGGCGACAAAGAGGGTGGGCGATGAGATTTCCGTTATAGACTATCCGTCCTCCGAGGCGACCTGCTTCGGGGCCTACATCGATAATCCAGTCGGCGGCTCGCATTATCTCCTCGTCGTGCTCGACGACAATAACCGTATTGCCCAGATTGCGCAATTGAGTCAACACTTTGATAAGTTTCTCCGTATCGCGTGAGTGCAGACCGATGGAGGGTTCATCAAGGATATAGAGACTTCCTACGAGGGCAGAGCCTAAAGAGGTGGCAAGGTTGATGCGCTGGGACTCACCACCTGATAAGGTATTTGACAAGCGGTTGAGTGTAAGATAGGGCAAGCCTACATCTACAAGGAACTGGAGGCGTGAGCGTATTTCTAGCAAAAGGCGATGTGCTATTTTCTTCTCATCGTCGGTGAAATGCTGTTCAACCTCATCAGAGAACCATTTGAGCAGTTTGGATATAGGCCATTCAACCAGATCGGTAATGGTTCGGCCTGCAACACGGACATACTCTGCCTCGGGTCGCAATCTTCGACCCCAGCACTTGGGACATGTTGTCTTGCCGCGATAGCGCGAGAGCATAACACGGTTCTGTATCTTATATTGCCCGGCCTTGAGCATTTCAAAAAATGCATCTATGGAAATAAGTCCCCACTCCTTTTCCTCGGGAGTAAGAGTCCATTCCGATGCCTGCCTGTCGCTGGGTTTACCATGCCAAAGCCAATCTTTCTCGGTTTGAGTGAGTTCGTAGTATGGTTTGTGGATGGGGAAACCGCGTTCGGAATTGAAACGAATGAACCATGTCTTCCACTCGCTCATCTTCTCGCCTCGCCAACACTGAACACACCCTTCGTAGAGAGAAAGTGCCGAGTTGGGGATAACGAGTTTCTCGTCGATACCCATAATCTTGCCAAATCCCTCGCATTCAGGACAAGCTCCTATTGGGGAGTTGAAGGCAAATAGTTGGTCGGTGGGTTCCTGAAAGACGATGCCATCTGCCTCGAAACGAGAATTGAACTTATGAAGAATGCCGGCAGGAAGGAACCTGAGCATCATCTCTCCCCCACCCTCATAGAAGGCCGTCTCTGCACTATCGGTAAGACGTGAGATAGAGTCATTGTCATCGCGCACCGAGAGTCGGTCGATAACCAGATGAACCTCATCGGTAGGTTTTGCATCAGCAGAGGCAAGATATTCCTCGATGGTGGTTATCTGTCCGTTTGCTTCGATACGAACAAAACCTTGTTGGAGATATTTTTTTAAACATTCCTGAAGGGAAGCAGTTCCCTTTTCCTTACACAAATGCAAAGGCGAGAGAACAACATAGCGCGTACCTGGCGTATATGACATAACACAACGCAAGACATCCTCCACTCCGTGCTTCTTCACCTCGTCTCCACTGATGGGACTGAAAGTATGACCCACTCTGGCAAAGAGCATGCGCATGTATTCGTATATCTCGGTGCTGGTGCCAACGGTGGAGCGTGGATTGCGACTGGTGACCTTCTGTTCTATGGCAATGGCAGGGGGGATGCCCTTGATATAGTCACATTCGGGTTTGCCCATGCGACCAAGGAACTGGCGTGCATAACTGGAAAGACTTTCCACATAACGGCGTTGTCCCTCGGCATACAAAGTATCGAAGGCAAGACTTGACTTGCCGGAACCAGAAACACCCGTAACAACAATCAGTTTGTCACGAGGTATCTCCACATCGATGTTCTTCAGGTTGTTGACCCTGGCGCCTTTAATACTTATACTTTCCATAGGATAGCGGTTGGGGGTTAGCTATTAGCAGTTGGCAAAAAATACCCAAAAACTTTCAAGAGTTAAGATTCAAAGTCTACAACTTTACCTTAACACCCTTGCTCTCATTCTGCATGTGGTCGAGAGCGGTGATTACATACACATGCCCCAAAGCATCATCAGGCAGATTATAGAATGTATTGCGTGTAATATGCACCAATTTGGTGGCATCATCAAGATTCTGCTTCTCACCCTTACGGAAGCGGTAAACGGCATACCATGCGGCCTGATCCATAGGCGTCTTGGCCTTGGGTGCTGTCCAGAAGAGTGTAGGACCATCCTTGGTGGCTATGATGGCAGGCTTACGCACTTTCTTGGGAGCCTTGTTGTCTATCCAGGGCATAAGAGGCGCAAGAACGGGATAACGGTGATACGAACTCTTGAGCATAGTGGCATAGTTGCCTATATTGTCCACCACGGCTTTGGCATACCATTGGCAACTTCCCTCCACTCCGGGCAACTCGCGTTGCAGGTCATACTTGGCACGCATCTGATGCTCGTTGGCATTGCGCAGATCGTTGTACTTAACGGTACGTTCCACATCCTGACCGATATACAGGTGTCGGGCACCAGCATTTTCGCTCCACCACCTTATGAGGGTTTCATAGTCGGCGGTAGGATGTCCTATCTGCCAATATATCTGGGGAATATTGTAATCAACCCAACCCTGGCGCACCCACTCGAGAACATCGGCATATAGGTCGTCATAGTTTTGCAATCCTCGGGTATCGGAGCCATTGGGGTCGGAAGTCTTGTTGCGGAATATACCGAAAGGACTTACACCGAACTTGCACCAGGGTTTAACGCTCTTTACCGACTCGTTCAGTTGCTTGATAAACTTATTGACATTATCACGGCGCCAATCATCGCGCGACATGCCATTGCCGTATTTAGCGTAAGAGGCATCGTCTGGAATAGGAAGTCCGTTGGCAGGATAGGGGTAGAAATAGTCGTCGATATGAAGACCATCAACATCGTACCTCTCAACAATGTCTTTTGCAATGGTGCAGATGTATTCGCAATTCTCGGGAATACCGGGATCAAAAAGGAGCAAACCATCGTATTCGAAAAATCTCTCTGGATTCTTAAAATAAGGATGATTTGATGCAAGGTTTTTAGTTCCTTTAGTCTTGGCACGGTATGGGTTTATCCATGCATGACATTCCATACCACGGCGATGACATTCCTCTACCATCCAGGCAAGAGGATCCCAGTAAGGCAGAGGCGCACTACCCTGCTCGGCGGTAAGATATCGGCTCCAGGGTTCGTACTGACTCTCATAAAGAGCATCAGCCTCGGCACGCACCTGAAACATGATGGCATTGATACCACAACGCTTAAGCTCATCGAGTTGCATGAGAAGAGTCTGTTGCATACGGTCTCTACCAATACCTGTCCATTGGTTATTAACACACTGAATCCAAGCACCTCGAAATTCTCTTTTGGGTGATTGACTACTATTCGCAACTACATTCAGGCTCTTTTCCGACAAAGGCATCTTTGCCTCGCAAATGGTGGCCATCAGGAAAACCACAAGTAACAATACATATTTCATCAAGGTACAAAGTTAATATTTTTTGGTCAAGTCTGTCTGAAGGCGTATTATTTTTCATTCAAAAAGATGACATCAAGAGTTTTTAGGCAAACATAAAATATAGAATAGAGAGTTTTTTCGTATATTTGCACAAGAATGCATAAACTAAATTAGTCAAAATAAAAATGGAAAATCGTAACATTAAAGTTCAGTACAAGCTCTACGCTCCCATGGGCGAGGAGAAAAAGATAGAAATGATTGAAGAAACTCGCCCCGACATGCCTTTCCAGTTTATCAGTGGCATGGGCATGGTGCTTGAAGCTTTGGAAAACAAACTTCAGCCATTACAAGCTGGCGAGAATTTCAAAATCACACTGACCGAAGACGAGGCTTATGGTCCCTACATTCCCGAGGGTGTACAGGAGGTTCCTCTCGAAGCTTTCTTCATCGAAGGCAAATTGGATACCGAGCATATCTATGAGGGAGCCGTTGTTCCCTTGATGAATGCTGATGGTGAACGTTTCAATGGTACCATAGCAGAGATAAAGGAGAAGGTTGTTGTAGTAGACCTCAACCACCCCTTGGCTGGCAAGGAACTAACCTTTGAGGGCAGTGTTACAGAGAATCGTCTTGCCACCAACCAGGAAATCCAGGACTACCTGAATAGTCAAGGTGGTTGCGGAGGATGTGGCGGTTGCGGAGGCGGCGATTGCGGAGGTTCGTGCGGTGACGGAGGTTCGTGCGGTGACGGAGGATGTTGCTGTAATTAAGAAAAGCATTTTTTACAAGTGAACACATTTGGCAACATATTCCGCCTTACCACCTTTGGTGAGAGCCATGGCGAAGCCGTAGGTGGCGTTATTGACGGCATGCCGGCCGGCATAGAAGTGGACCTTGATTTTATTCAGGGCGAATTGGCACGCCGACGCCCCGGACAGAGTCGTCTTACAACTGCACGCAAGGAGGAGGACCAACTGGAAATACTCAGCGGTGTGTTTGAAGGACATACCACGGGTTGCCCCATAGGTTTCATGGTAAGGAATACCAATCAGCATAGTTCCGATTACGAGAACATGCGCAACGTGTTCCGTCCATCGCATGCCGACTATACCTATGCTACAAAATATGGTATACGCGACCATCGTGGAGGAGGACGCTCCTCGGCACGAGAAACAATAAGTCGTGTTGTTGGTGGAGCCTTTGCAACATTGGCATTAAGGCAACTTGGCATCAGCGTTTGTGCCTACACATCACAGGTAGGCGATATCGCCTTGCCTGGGGGATATCAGGACTATAACCTCGGACTTGCCGAAGAAAATGCCGTACGATGTCCCGACCCTGACATTGCCCAACGCATGGCAGACCTCATCATGGAGGTGAAGGCAAAGGGTGACACTATTGGAGGCATAATCACATGTGTAGTAAAAGGTTGTCCCACAGGTCTTGGCGAGCCATGTTTCGGCAAATTGCATGCTGCCCTTGGTCATGCCATGCTCAGCATAAATGCCGTGAAGGGCTTTGAATATGGCATGGGGTTCTCTGGCATGAACCTTAGAGGAAGTCAACAGAACGACATCTTTATTCCAGACGGTATAGGAGGCATCACCACCCAAACGAACCGTAGCGGTGGCATACAGGGAGGCATTTCAAACGGACAGGACATCTACTTCCGCGTTGCCTTCAAACCCGTGGCCACACTCCTTATGGAACAACCCACAATAACCGAAGACGGACAATCCACCACACTGAAAGCCCGTGGCCGCCACGATGCATGCGTGCTTCCGCGTGCCGTTCCCATAGTGGAAGCCATGACGGCCATGACCATTCTGGATTACTATCTTATCAATCGCACAAAACGAATTTAAAAGTTATTTCACACATCTTTGTATGGCTATTTCACAATACATACCCAGCACAAACAGATATAGCGGAGGGATGAAATACCGTAGATGCGGCAAAAGCGGAATATTGCTCCCAGAAATATCATTAGGACTTTGGCACAACTTTGGTAAAAGCAAAAGTCATGCAGAGTGTGCTGAAATCATACACCATGCTTTCGACAATGGCATAACACATTTCGACCTTGCAAATAATTATGGACCTCCATATGGTGCTGCCGAGGAAAATTTCGGGAATATAATGAAGACCTCGCTACATCCATTTAGAGACGAGCTTTTCATTTCTACAAAAGCGGGATATGACATGTGGGAAGGTCCGTATGGAAACTGGGGATCGAGGAAATATCTCATCGCAAGTTTGAACCAAAGTCTAAAGCGCATGAATCTGGAGTATGTAGATCTATTCTACATTCACAGATATGACCCGATTACACCTCTTGAAGAAACTCTGCAAACCCTTGTAGATATAGTAAAACAGGGAAAGGCTCTTTATATAGGTATATCGCGATGGCCTCATGAGGCAACAGACTTTGCATACAAATATTTAAGGGAGAGAGATGTGCCTTGCCTGATATTCCAAGGCCGATACAATATCTTCGACAGGGAACCGGAAGAGAGCGGTGTTATGCAACAAGCGCATGACAATGGAGCCGGATTCATATCTTTCTCACCACTTGCACAAGGTCTACTTACAAACAAATATTTGCAAGGTATTCCCGACAACTCTCGCATAGCCAATGGCGGACATCTAAAAAAGGACTCCTTGACAGAAACTACATTGAAACGCATAAAGGCATTGAACGATATTGCCGATAGTCGCGGACAAAGTTTGGCGGAGATGTCTTTAGCCTGGATTCTGAACAACAAACTAATAACCAGCGTAATCGTTGGTGCAAGTTCTACCACACAGCTGTCGCAAAACCTTAAGGCTATAGATAGTATGCCCTTCTCAGAAGAAGAACTTGAAAAGATCAATGTAGCTTGTTCCCTAATCTAATGAGATTAAACAATCCTTTATAGAGGATGTAACCAAAAACAAAAAAGAGAGGCTCAAACCTCTCTTTTTTTGTTTTATCTTTAGAATCGGATATATGCTTGGGTCCACAACTGATGGTAGTTCTTGTCAAGTTTAGTTGCATCTCCATTGTTGTGGCAATAGTTCCACTGAACCTGGAATTGAAGATTCTTGTGGGGACGAGCCTGTAATGCAAGGCTATAGATAGAATTCAACGAGGTCCAACTGGACATATCAGAGCGATAAGCATCATAACCCAGATTCACACGCAACCAACGCCATGTGGGAATGCCCATACGGATGTACCATGCATCTGATTTTTGTCCGAGACCATTGGTGTTTGCTCCATTGGCATAGATGTTTCTTGCATACTCGGCACGGGCAGAAAAGAGTCCTTCGTATGACACGCCTGCAGCCCAACGCTTGAAGTAATTGCTCTGCGCACCATCAAAGAAAGAACCGCTCCAACCAAAAAGACCTACATAAAGTCCTTTAATGGGTTGCACCTGCAATGTAGCGATATAATCCTTTTCCTTGTCCTTATCAGAGGTATTAATACCTTGACCATTATAGATACCAGCCTGATAATGTAGCAAATAATGCTGGGTCTTGCCAACCTTTATCGCATCACCATAGATCTGTACACCGAGGTCGCGACCACCACTATTTGCCGCACCTTTATAAAAATCGCCACCCATACCAGCGAAATGCTTGGTAAGTTGGGTATAGTCACCAAGACAAACATCCCATGGATTCATAGGATTCTCAAAGGTGAAACATCTTTTGTACTCACCGATCTTAACACCGATGAATTTCCATTTCTGCCACGCAACAAAGGCATCAATGACACGAGCACCATTCTTTGTCCCTGGTTCTCCTGAAACATTCATCTGCACACGATAGCTAAAATCATTGAATACCTTACCATCAAGATAAAGGCGAAGATAACGCAATCCAAAACCATCACCGCCATTTTTTCCCTCCTGGCTATCGTATTTGTAAGTTGCTACAACATATCCGCCAAACTTGGGTACAGTGACATAATCGGCAATCTTCCACTTCTTTTTTCCCTCAGTATTCTTCTTATCAGCTTCTTCCGCCTTCGATTTCCAAGTGGCTATTTTCTCCGTGAGATAGTTTTGAAGGGAATGATCATATCCATCAATAAACTCTTCGTTCATCACCAACTGCGCCTTAACTGAAGAGGTTGTAAATATGGCCAAAATAATGACCAATGCTGCATGTTTGATATTCATATTTTAACGTTTTTGTTACAAAGCATTGACAAAGATAATATTATTTAACGATTCACCCTCGGAATTAGTTCATTTTTTTGTATCTTTGTGCGCGATATGTAATAATTATTGTAACATAAATAAAAAACAAAATATGAGTGTACAAGAATTAAGCGAACAGGAGATAGTCCGTCGTGGCAATCTTCAGCAGATGCGCGACTTGGGCATTGACCCATATCCTGCTGCCGAGTATCCCACCGATGCATTCTCTACAGATATCAAGGCAGAGTTTATTGACCTGCCCACAATGACCAACGAGCAGGGCGAGGAAGTTCCCACACCTGCCACACCCGAGAATAGTCGCATGGTGTGCGTAGCAGGTCGTATGATGAGCCGCCGTATTATGGGCAAGGCAAGTTTCGTGGAACTTATGGACAGCAAGGGTCGTATCCAAGTATATGTGACTCGCGATGCTCTTTGTCCCAATGCCGAAGACACAACGATGTACAACACCGTGTTCAAGAAGTTGCTCGACCTTGGTGACTTCATCGGTGTGAAGGGTTATGTGTTCCGCACAAAGACAGGAGAAATCAGCATCCATTGTATGGAACTGACCGTATTGGCAAAGAGCCTGCGCCCCCTTCCCGTGGTAAAGACCGACTCTGAGGGTAATGTATTTGACGCCTTCTCCGACCCCGAACTCCGTTTCCGTCAGCGCTATGTTGACCTTATCGTTAACGAGGGCGTGAAAGAAACCTTCCTGAAGCGCACAAAGGTAATCAGTACCTTGCGCCAATGCCTGGACGAAGCTGGTTACACCGAGGTGGAAACTCCCATTTTGCAGAGCATTGCAGGCGGTGCAAGTGCACGCCCATTTATCACTCACCACAACAGCCTGGACATTGATCTCTATTGCCGTATTGCCACAGAATTGTACTTGAAGCGCCTCATCGTTGGTGGTTTCGAGGGTGTATATGAGATTGGCAAGAACTTCCGCAACGAGGGTATGGACAAGAACCACAACCCCGAGTTCACCTGCATGGAGCTTTACGTTCAGTACAAGGACTACAACTGGATGATGTCATTCACCGAGAAGGTTCTTGAACGCATCTGTATAGCCGTAAACGGCAAGCCCGAAACAGAGATAGACGGTAAAGTCATCTCCTTCAAGGCTCCCTTCCGCCGCCTGCCAATCCTTGAGGCTATCAAGGAAAAGACCGGATACGATCTGGAGGGAATGAGCGAGGACGAGATGCGCGAGGTGGCAAAGAAATGCGGTGTAGAGGTTGACTCTACCATGGGCAAGGGCAAGCTGATAGACGAAATCTTCGGCGAGACCTGCGAGGGCACTTTCATCCAGCCAACCTTCATCACCGACTATCCCATAGAGATGTCTCCCCTCACCAAGAAGCACCGCACCAAGCCCGGTCTGACCGAGCGTTTCGAGCTGATGGTGAACGGCAAGGAGTTGGCAAATGCATACTCCGAGTTGAACGACCCCATCGACCAAGAAGAGCGCTTCCGCGAGCAGATGCGCTTGGCCGACAAGGGCGACGACGAGGCAATGATCATTGATCAGGACTTCCTCCGTGCACTCCAGTATGGTATGCCTCCTACCAGCGGTATCGGTATTGGCATCGACCGTCTGGTAATGCTCATGACTGGCAAACCTTTCATCCAGGAAGTTCTATTCTTCCCTCAGATGAAACCCGAAAAAACTTCTGCGTCAGCAAATACCCCAAAGGCAGACGAAGAAGATAGCAAGTAATCATTTTCACTAACAAACACTACATTCTGCCCTACTCTTATCAAGGAGTTATGGCAGAGTGAGAATGAAGGACAAAACATGATTGGTACAATAGCAGTAATGGGTGGTGGAAGTTGGGCCACAGCTATCGCAAAGATATTGCTTGAGAAAAACGAGCGTATATGGTGGTATCTCAGACGCGACGACCGCATTGAGGAATTCAAGCGCCTCGGTCATAACCCAGCCTATCTAACAAGTGTTCATTTTGATGTGAACCGCATCACTTTCTCCTCCGATATCAACGAGGTTGTAAAGAATTGCCAAACGCTTGTTTTTGTCACACCTTCACCATATTTGAAGGGGCACTTAAAGAAACTTAAAGTGCGTTTGAGCGATAAGTTCCTGGTAACAGCGATTAAGGGTATCGTGCCTGACGAAAACCTGATTTGCTCAGAATACTTCCATCAGGTTTACAATGTGCCTGACGAGAATCTTGCTGTTATAGGTGGTCCAAGTCATGCAGAGGAAGTTGCGCTGAACAGGTTAACATACCTTACTATTGGATGTACTGACAAAGAAAAGGCGCAGGCTTTTGCAAATTGCATTGAGAATCACTATGTCAAAACAAAAATTTCGCAGGATGTAGTCGGCATTGAATATGCAAGCGTGCTAAAGAATGTATACAGCATTGCATCTGGTATCTGTCATGGTTTAAAATATGGTGATAATTTCCAGGCTGTACTTATTTCTAACGCCTTGCAGGAGATGACGCGACTGCTTACCGCCGTATTCCCATTGGAAAGAAACATTACCGACAGTGTTTATTGCGGTGACCTGCTTGTTACGGGATACTCAAATTTCTCCCGCAACAGGGTATTCGGAACTATGATAGGTAAAGGCTATTCGGTAAAAAGCGCACAATTGGAAATGGAAATGATTGCCGAGGGATATTTTGGCACCAAGTGCATGAAGGACATCAACAAACACCTTAGAGTGAATATGCCCATTTTGGACTCTGTATACAACATATTGTACGAGCGTATCAGTCCAAATATAGAAATCAAACTTCTCTCTGAATCTTTCAGATAATATCACCTTAATAAAGTAACTTTAAAATATAAATATAAAATCGAATAACATTAAAACAAAATGGTAACACTTGATATTTCAAAGGCAACCCAGTTTCTTGGTTGCGATGCGATAGCTAAATTTGAAGCTCCTGTAGCAGAGGCACAGAAAGCTCTGGAAGAGGGTACATGTAAAGGCAATGACTATTTGGGTTGGATGCACTTGCCAAGCAGCATTACCCCCGAATTCATTGCAGAAATCAACGAGACAGCAAAAACTCTGCAACAGGAATGTGATGCTGTTGTTGTAGCTGGCATCGGCGGTTCATACCTTGGTGCTCGCATGGTACTTGATGCATTAAGTAACACATTCGGTTGGTTGCAGAGCAGCAACTATCCCCGTATACTTTTCGCCGGTAATAACATTGGTGAGGATTATTTGTCGGAACTGATTGCATACCTTAAGACCGTCCGCTTTGGTATCATCAATATTTCAAAAAGCGGTACAACCACCGAAACAGCCATTACATTCCGTTTGTTGAAGACTCTTTGTGAGCAACAGCGTGGCAAGGAAGAAGCAGCAAAAGTGATAGTAGCTGTAACTGATGCTAAACGTGGTGCTGCACGTATTACTGCAGACAAGGAAGGCTATAAGTCATTCATCATTCCTGACAATGTAGGCGGACGTTTCAGCGTTCTTACCCCAGTAGGTTTGCTCCCCATTGCCGTAGCTGGTTTTGATATCACAGCTTTGGTGAAGGGTGCACAGGACATGGAGGCACAGACCGCACCCGAGATTCCCTTCATGGAGAACCCTGCCGCCGTATACGCCGCTATCCGTAATGCGTTGTATCAGCAGGGCAAGAAGATTGAGATCCTTGCCAACTACCAACCCAAGTTGCACAACCTTGGAGAATGGTGGAAGCAGCTCTATGGCGAGAGCGAGGGTAAGGACGGCAAGGGTATCTTCCCTGCAAGCGTAGACCTTACCACCGACCTGCACTCTATGGGACAGTGGATTCAGGATGGTGAACGCACTATCTTCGAAACAGTTATCAGTGTAGAGCAACCCAACACATGCCTTGAAGTTCCAAGCGATGAGGAAAATCTTGATGGTTTGAACTTCCTTGCTGGACGCCGCATCGACCAGGTAAACAAGATGGCAGAACTTGGAACAAAATTGGCTCATGTAGATGGCGGTGTACCTAATATCCTAATCAGCATCACCCGTTTGGACGAATACCACATTGGCCAGTTGATTTATATGTTTGAGCGTGCCTGTGGTATCAGTGGCATTGTCTTGGGCGTTAACCCATTTGACCAACCTGGTGTAGAGGCTTACAAAAAGAATATGTTTGCTCTTCTCGGCAAGCCCGGTTATGAAGCGGAAACCGAAGCAATTAAGGCACGCCTTTAATAATATAGGATGAACAGTTATAATACAGATAGCAAAGGGAGGGCAATTTGCCCTTCCTTTCTTGATAAGATGTCTTGCCAACTCGGACACACAAAAGCATTTCTCTTCGACATGGACGGAGTCTTGTTTGACAGCATGAAGAATCATGCCGAAGCATGGGTAAGAGCTATGAAAGAGAACGGATTGACAATGTCGCGTGAAGATGTTTATATGAATGAGGGAAGGACTGGAGCCGGCACCATTGACATTTTTGCAAAAGAACAATGGGGACGCGAAGCTACCGATGAAGAGAAAGAACATATATATAAGGTAAAGAGCGAGATCTTCAACACCCTACCCCATGTTGAGCAGATATCAGGTTCGGCGGAACTTCTGCAATATGTGAAAACTCTTGGGATGCAACGTGTCATTGTAACTGGCAGTGGACAAAAAAGTTTGCTGGAGAGACTCGAAAATAATTTCCCCGGCATATTCACCCCACAACTGATGGTGACAGCATTTGATGTGAAACATGGCAAACCTCATCCCGAACCTTATTTGATGGGACTGGAAAAGGCCGGAGTAGAAGCAAAAGATGCCATTGTTGTGGAGAATGCACCGTTGGGCATCAATTCGGCAAAAGCAGCAGGAATATTCACTGTAGCGATAAACACTGGTCCATTGGACGATGCTATACTTTATGATGCCGGAGCTGATATAGTATTCCCTGACCACGAATGTTTTCTGAAAACACTTGCAAAAATGTCGTGCAACTGATTTTTTGAAAGTAACAACAAGCAGAAAAAAACATCAGTCACCACTTAATGACCTGAAAATAATAAGACACATCGCTTTAAACTGTGTTTTTTCGCTTATAAAGAAGGAGCATAGCGGACTGTCTGACTGGTGAACAAGAGAGAAAGCTGCTAAAAGACATTCTTACATATAAAACCATATTCATTAAAAACGGAGCTGGTTATTTTATGATTGTCACTTAAATCAATAAAGGATGCCTGATTGGGCATCCTTTATTGTTCATTTATTTATGTTCTGTGTTATGAAGTGATTGTATCCGTAACAAAATCATCGTCCATGATATCATCCTTCTCCAGCTTGTAACTTCCGTCGGGATGTATAATCAAATGGAAGGGGCGAGACATATCGGTATCAGGATAAGACAAGCATAAAGAAAACACTATCTTGCCCTCCTTGACATAAAGGAACCTGCACCCATCTATGATACTATAAGAATAGAATTTCTTGTCCAACAACGATTTAAACTCCTTTTTGTAGAACGTGTGTGATAATAGTACATTGCCATTTTTCTTGACATTGAGTTTCAATATGTTTTCAGCATATTTGTCTCCCATCTCGTCTTCAATTATGCCTAATGAATCACAAGGCTGACGCTCCACAACCCATGTATATTTATTACTACCAACAAGTAGTGTGTCTTGCAGACAAAGACTTTGCATACGCTGAACTTCATTTCCGGATGCAGTTGTGACAGGTCTGTAAGGTTCTGGTTTTTCTTCGGTTCTGACGTTTTTTGTGCACGACGCGAATATAACAACAGACAAAATCACTAACGACAATATTTTTTTCATCTTCATCAGTTGGCTTGCTTGTTAGTATTTAATGCCAGACAATCAATTATTCTGTAACTTCAGATACCTGTTCTGAAGCAGGAGCCTTGTCAATCAACTCAAGGAATTGATCCAATTTGGGAGTGATTATTATCTGTGTGCGACGGTTCTTGGCACGCCCCTCAGGAGTGTCATTATCTGCAACGGTATTATATTCACCACGACCAGCAGCACTCAAACGACTTGGATTAACACCATATTTGTTCTGTAACTCCTGAACAACGCTACTTGCGCGTAATGCTGAGAGGTCCCAGTTGTTACGAATATTCTGACGGCTGATGGGTACATTATCGGTATTACCCTCTACCAGCACCTCATAATCGTCGTAATCGGTAATAATCTTTGCAATCTTAGCAAGAGTCTCACTTGCCTTAGGACTTATCTCATAAGAACCACTCTTATAAAGCATATTGTCATTCAAAGAAATGTACACTACACCTTTTAACACTTGAATGTCAACATCCTTCAATTCCTCGCGTGACAGACTGCGAGTCAAATTGTTTGTCAAAGCAACATTCAACGAATCACTCTTGCTCTTTGCTTCTACCAACTGCTTGATGTACTTGTTGCTTGCATTGATCTCATCAACAAGCTTACTGATGTTGGCTCCACCCTGATAGATACTCTGGTCGAGTGTCTTCTGCATAATCTGCATAGCCTCGGTCTTCTCCTTCAGCAATGCGTTCTTATCATCAATCTGCGCCTGTAGATTTTCATTTTTAGTCTTATACTCAGTCAACTGAAGTTGAGATTCATAATACTTCTGACCAAGAGACTTGCTATTATCCTGGCATTCCTGCAACTTCTGCTGAGCTGCAACCAATTCCTTCTTACTAACACAGCTGCTCAATACAAAAGCACTTGCGGCAGCTATAAGCATAAACTTCATTGTCTTCATTATTTCTTCAATTTCTTGATTAAAACGATGCAAAGTTACGAAAAAGAAATGAACTGGATAAATAAGACAAGGTTAATTACCTATTTATAAAATTAAATTAACAGCAAAAGTTTAAAATTAACATATCTATGCAAGAACCTAATGCATATCATTTTTCTATTTTAATACTCATATTTATAATATACTGGCATTATTACGAAGCAATAGAGTACAATTTCATTTATTTTTCATAACTTTGTAGACAATTTGACACAAAAGCACAATGAGTAATTTACTTATCCCCGAGAATTATCATGCAGCTCTTGACCTAAAACAAACAGAGTTAGCAATAAAGCAGATAAAAGATTTCTTCCTACGCAGTTTCTCCACAGAATTGCGTCTTCGTCGCGTAACTGCACCGCTATTTGTGTTGCGCGGACTTGGTCTAAACGACGATCTAAATGGAACAGAACGCCCTGTTTCGTTTCCAATTAAGGACATGAATGAATCCATGGCGGAAGTAGTGCACTCTTTAGCAAAATGGAAACGCGTTACTTTAGCAGAATACAATGTTGAGCCTGGCTACGGTATCATTACAGACATGAATGCCATCAGAGCCGATGAGGAATTGGACAACCTGCACTCTCTCTATGTAGACCAATGGGACTGGGAGCGAACAATGACCGCCGGTCAAAGAAATGTTGAATTCCTTAAACAAATGGTACGCCGCATCTACGGCACCATACTTCGTACAGAATTCTATATCTGCGAGACTTACCCACAACTTCGTCCATTCCTCCCCGAAGAGATTTACTTCATACATAGCGAGGAACTGGCACAGATGTATCCGAACAAGAGTGCAAAGGAAAGGGAAGACCTGATTTGCCAAAAATACGGAGCGGTATTTATCATTGGCATTGGCAACAAACTTTCTAATGGCGAACCTCACGATAACCGTGCTCCTGACTATGATGACTGGAGTACTCCCAATAGCGACGGACACATCGGTCTTAATGGAGATTTACTGATTTGGTATCCAATTCTGAATCGTAGCATAGAACTATCATCAATGGGTATACGTGTTGATGCCAAGGCACTGATGCATCAATTGGATATACAAGGCAAGGAGGAGAGAAAAAATCTTTATTTCCACAAACGACTTCTTGACGGAACATTGCCTTTAAGCATTGGCGGAGGTATCGGTCAAAGTCGTCTGTGCATGATACTCCTGCACAAAGCCCATGTCGGTGAAACACAATCAAGCATATGGCCAGATGAGATGCGTACAAAATGTCGCGAAGCTGGTATGCCTCTAATCTAAATCATACAGACTTATATATAACAAAAACTCGCCTCACATGAGACGAGTTTTTGTTATATATGATACTTGATATTATTACTTTTTCTTGAACAAATTGTACAAGCCAACACCTACCTTAAGACCAACGCTTGTGCCATACTTGAAATCATTCATGCACAAATCGGCATAAAGAGCAGGTTCTATGCTTACCTTGTTGTTCAAATAGAATGTATAACCGAATTGGGGACAAAGCTGGATATAATTTTGAGCTGTTCCTGCATGCTCAAATTGAAGACCACATCCTAAATTCAAACCATTCTGTACGAAAGAGTATCTAAAGGCAGCCTTCAGCAATAAAGAGTGAGAAGAACCACTGGCACCATATACACTTCCTAAATTACGGCTTCCCCATTCCTCGTCATCAGAAGGATCATAAACACCTCCACCAGCGTCACCACCAACACCACTCTTATACTTATAACCTAAGGCACCAGATAGCATCCAACCATCAGCAACGAAATAACCTAATTCGCTTGAAAGGCCAACGGCGAACGATCCCTTCTCGTAACCAATACCAAAACCAGTCAAACTGGCATTTGCATATTGGGTACCCTTCTCAAACTGAGCCTTTGCACCTATGCTGACAACAACAGCAATCAAAAGAATAAAAATTTTCTTCATAGCAATATTATATTTTCTTAGTTTTATTTTACTCCATACATGGAAGCACTTATTTTAGTTTCTAGGAACAAATATACAAACTTTTTTATTACCTTTGTCAACATGAAATGCTTTTTTACATTATTTATGATATTATGGAGCATGGCAGTATATGCTATGCCTAAACATGAGGTTCGCGCCGTTTGGCTCACTACTATAGAATCACTTGATTGGCCTAAGGCAAAAGCAAATTCTGATGCTGGGCGCAAAGCACAACAACAAGAACTCTGCACCATTCTCGACCGTCTGCAACAAGATGGCATCAACACAATATATTTGCAAACGCGCACCCGAGGAGCAGTCATATATCCTTCAAACATAGAACCCTGGGATATATCTCTTACCGGAAAATATGACAAGAATCCCGGTTACGACCCTCTGCAATTTGCTATTGACGAATGCCACAAACGTGGTATGGAGTGCCATGCCTGGTTAGTAACTATTCCGGCATTTAAAATCCCCAACCCTAAAATCCTCGGCAAAAAAGCTCTCATTTACACTCATCCTGAACTTCTATATAAGAAGAATGGGACTTATTATATGGATCCCGCAAAAAAAGGGACAGCAGATTATTTGGAGCGACTATGCAGAGAAATAGCTAGCCGATACGATATTGACGGCATTCATTTTGACTATATCCGCTACCCCGAGAAAACGGAGAAGAACCAAGAGGACTGGAGACGCAATAACATCACGCGCATAGTACGCCAACTCTACCACGCCATCAAACAGGAGAAACCTTGGATAAAGGTCTCATGCAGTCCAGTGGGAAAATATCGTGATGTATCAAGATACTCGGCTCGTGGATGGAATGCGTACCATGCAGTATATCAAGATGCGGCACTTTGGCTTAAGGAGGGCATTATGGATATGATCTCGCCTATGATGTATTTCAAGGGTAATCACTTCTTCCCCTTTGCTGCAGATTGGCAAGAGCGCAGTAGTGGTAAGGTTATAGCACCTGGTCTTGGTATCTATTTCCTTGCTCCCGAAGAGAAGGATTGGGATCTCCACGAAGTCACTCGCGAGTTGCAGTTCATTCGCCAAATGAACATGGGTGGAGCGGCATACTTCCGTGCTCAGTTTCTTTTGAGAAATGTTAAAGGATTGGAAACATGGGTGCGTAACCATTACTACACTACCCCAGCCTTGCATCCGCCGCTGAAGAACACGAAGGAATATCCAACAGAAAAGAAACGCACGCCACGATATGTTCTTTATGCCTCGGACACTTATCCTGTAGACACCAACAATCCGGAGAATATCGTGCGCATCTTTTGGGGCAAGCCACAATATAACACACTCATGGCACGCCTTTTTAACAAACACCTTGCAATAACCAAACTTGACGACTTTGGCAACGAGTCGGAACCCATGGAAATTGAATAGTGAGCAGTGAGCAAAAAACATGCCATCTTAGGTTCTCTTAGGTACTCCGATAACTTATATAAAGTATAGAAAAGATATAAATCCCACTTTCTCTACCTCAATCTGTACTCTATGCATACCCCATATCGCATCATACACTTTATAATCGCACTACTCATTGGTAGTGCGTTTTTTAATAGGACCAGCGCAGAAGATCTCTTGCCTCGCTCCATCCCTGAGGTACAGGGAATTTCATCTGCCTACATACAAGAGTTCATGGACACCCTGATGCAGGACTCTCGCACCGAGGTGCATTCGTGCATCGTCATGAGGCACGGCCATGTGGTTGCCGAGATGTACCCCCACCCCTGGCGCAAGGACTACCGCCACACCACCTACTCCATCTCCAAGACCTTCACCTCTCTGGCCGTGGGCATGTGCCTGGCAGACAGCCTCATCGCCCTCAATGATACCATTGGCAAGTTCCTCAGCATCCCACCCCATGCCTCCCAGGGCATACGCACCATCACCGTGCGCGACCTGCTCACCATGCAGAGCGGAATCCCCGTGGATACCAAGATGAGGATTCGCGAAACCCAATGGCTCCATGCCTACCTTTCCAAGAAACCCACCTCAGCCCCCGGCACACGATGGGCATACGACAGCATCATGTCCTACCTGCTTTCTGCCATAGTACAAAAAGTCACCGGACAAACTCTCATGGACCTCCTCCAGGAAAGACTCTTCCACCCCCTCGGCATCACCGACGCTCTATGGGAAGAGAGCCCCGAAGGCATCACCTGCGGAGGTTGGGGACTATACATCCGTCCCGAAACAATGCCCATGCTCGGACAATTGCTTTTGAATAAGGGCACATGGATGGGCAAGGAAATCGTACCCTCGTGGTGGGTGGGGGAAATGATGAAACCGCAAACCTCTAACGGGCGATATAGTTACCACATCTGGCAAACACAATACCCCGGTTGGGCAGAAGCCAATGGTGCTTATGGTCAGTACATCTTCATCATCCCCGAGGCAGACATGGTGGTAAGCCTGACGCAATGCACAGGTAAATCTGCCCCCGTGAAAGAGTGGATAAAGACTATGCTTGTTGACAATTGTAAGGCTGATACTCTGCCCCAGAGCAACCTTGTAACCTCCTTCTGCGACTATACTCTACCCCTTGCCCAAGGAGAAGAGGCACCACACAAACCTCTTGACTGCACATGGCTCACCCTTAGCAAAAACCCACTGAATTGGAAACGCCTGCGTTTCGGTAACAATGCCGACACCCTGTTCGTGCACATCCAGGACACCCAGGAAAAGGCATACACCATCGCCCTGGGTCATGGCCAATGGATAGAAAGCGAGTTCAATGCCCTTCCCTACTACAACCCACCCTTCCAGGGCAACTTCAGCAACCTTCCCACTATCTGGCACGTGTCGGGTTCCTACGGCTGGACAGACACCACCACCCTCAACATCCAGCTTCATTGGACAGACTGGCTCACCAGTGCCTCCTTGCAGATTCACTTCTCCGAGCAATCATCCCCCACAATCACCATCACACCTCACGACACAGGCAAAAAAGTGCAAGTCACAACCCGATAATGCACCTTCACACCATTTTTATTACACTAATAGAGCACCCTGTTGATATTCTCGCCACAAGGTGCTCTTCACTTTTTATTTCCGCTCACCGCTCAAAGACTATCCACCGAAATTATGGGAGACAAGCACAAAGTGCGAAGTGGACAATTAATCTCCGCTCCACATTACCATTAATCGCTTGACGCTCCACAAAGTCCATCTCTTATGGGGACAGAGGACTTATTTCAGTACCACTACGCCCAAACTGCAGTCCTTACGCTGAAGGACTGCAGTCCGAATATAGGAGGACTCTAGTCCGAATACTAAAGGACTGGATTAAGAGTGCGGTACGTTATTCTATGGAATACGGTAAGGAATACTATAGAACTGATTTAGTTAAACCAGTTGTATAATTCAACATAGTCATCAAACTTGAAATCTTCTTTCACACCCACCTGATGCAAGGCGTCAAGAACTATTTCCTGTTCGGTGGGAGAAAGGAGTGTTTCGCCACTACGTCGTTCGAAATAAGCCGAACGTCCAAAGTGCACAATGAGCGTAGACATAAAATCACGATACTGCTCTGGGAACATCTTCTTCTGGAAATTGGTAAATCCCTTGGCATAGCGTGCGGGGGCGGCATCTCGGTAGAACTTACAATCCTTGTCCATAGAACAATGGCGAGGGTTTACCATGCGAAGAAAATCCTCATCCTCCATCATCGTGGAATAAGCTAGCTGACGAAGGCATGCAGCTGCCATGGGGCAATCGGAATGAATACATCCCGAAAAATGTTCCGGCAAAGTGGTGTATGTTTTCTTTGGCATAGATATACGTTTTTACAAAGACAAATATACGGAAGTTTACAGAGAGTTACAATGAACTCCCTTGTTTTTTACCCCCCTTCAGGAGATTAGCAGGACATAGGTATGGCGAAATGCTAAAATTTATGCTATCTTTGAGAAAATTATTGCTATCATTATAAGAGATACTACAAGAGACCATCACATTTTTGGCTATTCTATAAAAAGATCATCAAGTACAACTTCGCTTTGTACGGTTCCGCTGTACATGTTCTTTTTTAATCCGTAGATTCTTTATCGGTAACTCTATTATTTTTCAACTTACCGAGAACAAATCGACATATTGTTATAAAAGATTGCTTCTTAGGGAAAACAAAAACAAAGGGAACGTTATGGTATCAATTCATAAGGTTCCCTTCATTGTATGGTTGAATATAAGTGAGATATGAATCTTATTTCGGTTCAAGTGTGAAGACAGCTTTTTTAGAATTTCAATTATAACATCAAACCGCCACACCTGGCATTACGTCCAAGTCTGGCGGATAACATTTACCAAAGGTAATTTATAGAACCTACCTAAATATTTACACTCTGGCACTTCGCAAAGATTATTTCTCTGTCTTAACAACCGTAGCTTTGCGAGTGTCTACCTTCCAAGTGCCTAAAGGTGTGGTTAATGTGAAAGTATGGGCATTGTGCTGCTTCACGCCAACTGTCATGCCCAGCACCTCATAAGTATTCTTGGCTGTACGTTTTACCTCGAAAGTCTTGATTGGGGTAGCAATGACGAAATTACCATTTTTCTTGGAGGTTACGCCATAGGTGGTACCTACTGGATCCTGCTTCAGTATACCAAACCACTTGTCGAAATCGGTTGCAGCACTTGCATTGAGGCTTACACATGTGAGAAGAGCAATAAAAATCTTTTTCATAACTTTTTTGTTTTATAGGGTTAAACTTTATATCTTGCTATGTCTTAGCTGTTGTTGTTCTGTTTTGACATTGCAAAGATATATCGCTTTTATCCGTTGACAAAGCAAAAAAGAGGGCGTTGTACAAAATGCCTTGTTTGATGTATGAAATGAAAAAGAAATCAGTTCGGTATTGAATTTTCGTCTGATAATGTTATTTCACCTGCAATATTAGTATTGAGTTGCTGGAGTATCTCTGCCTTGGTAAGGTTTTGTCCCAGAAGATACATGAGTTTGGTGACGGTGCCCTCGAGGGTTCCATCATAACCATTGACAACACCTGCCTGAAGAAGTTGAAGTCCCGTTGCATAACGGCGCATCTCAACAGAACCTTGAGAACATTGGGTGATATTAACGATAATGACACCTCGCTGGTCGAGCTGTCGTAACTTCTCAAAAAGCCAAGGTTTCTGGGGAGCATTGCCCGAACCATAAGTCTTTATAACAAGTGCACGGAGATTGGGCATCTGCATAACAGCATCAACATACTCCCTTTGTATACCAGGAAAAAGAGTAAGAATAAAGATGCTGGTATCTAACAAATGATGAACACGCAAAGGAGCACCAGCAACCGGACGACGAATGAGTTTCGTATCATATTTTATGCGAATACCAGCATCGGCAAGAGAGGGGAAGTTAAACGAACGGAAAGCGTTAAATCCCTCGGCATTGATTTTGGTCGTACGATTGCCGCGCATCAAACGATTCTCGAAGAAGATGCACACCTCGGGTACCATAGGCAACCCCTCGGCATTGCGAGCTGCAGCGATTTCTATGGATGTAAGAAGGTTTTCCTTGCCGTCGGTACGAAGTTTACCTATGGGCAACTGCGCACCTGTGATGATGACAGGCTTACCGAGATTCTCAAGCATAAAACTTAGAGCCGAAGCCGTGTAAGCCATAGTATCCGTACCATGCAGAACAACAAAACCATCGTAAAGATTATAGTTATCGGAGATAACCTGAGCAATCTTGACCCAATGCTTGGGTTCCATGTCGCTGGAATCGATTGGAGGAGAGAAGGTGTAGGACTCTATACGATAATCGAAGCGTTTGAGTTCGGGAACATAATGACGGAAATGTTCAAAGTCGAAATTTAGCAAGGCACCAGTTTCAGGATCCTCAATCATGCCTATAGTACCACCTGTATAGATTATAAGTATGGATGGTTGTGGGTGTGTATTGCTCATATATATAATAAGGTGTATTGTGAGATACTATGTTTAAATCTATATTATTAGGGCATAAACGCTATATGTGCAGGAATATCGCCAGTGCGTATCTTCCATTGCAATAGTCCTTGAGGAGAATAACATCTTAGTATTCCAGGATTGACATATCCATTAGCGTCGGTGATGAAAATCTCTCCACTATAAGGATTTACCGCCAAACCATAGGCATCAAGTATTTCGTTGTCGGTGTCATCAGAGATAAAATTAGTTGTAAGCACTTGAGCCGTACGAACATTCACGATTGCGAAATTGCGCGTTGCGAGGTTGGTGGTATAAGAGAAATCATTTCCTATCACAAAGAGCGAGTCCCCCTTGAGCGCCATATTGGAGACAACAATGTTACTTGAGTTAGATGCCGAAATATGGTTAATGAGTGGAGTATCGTTCAGGTTAGAGATGCGATAGAGGGCACTTGGTTTATCGTAATAATCACTTCGAGAGGATACCCACAGATTGCCATATTTGTCGGGTAAAATGCGATGCAGGTTGGTATCTACGGCTATACGCCCTGTTTCGGAAAATGTTTGAAGGTCAATAACCGAAAGAGTGTTTTCGTAATTTGGCACGAGATATCCACCGCTATTCGCTACATAAAGTCTGTTGCCAACCACAGCAATGCCGTCAGGTTGAAAACCAACAACACAAGTATCTACTTTCTCGAGAGTAAGTGTATCAATCTTAACGACAATACCTAATTGATTATATGAATTTCCTTCCTGTACAGGTCCTGCATAACTTGTCACATAAGCATAACCTTGATGAAAAGCAATATAACGCGGACTGGCAAGGTTTACCTGTCCCACACGAGAAGCAGTTCGTGCATCCATCACCTCAATCTTGTTGCTACAGTTTATTATTGCCCAAAGCCGAGAGCCATAAACTTGAAGGTCGTTACCGACATCGCCCAAACCGGCTACAACAGACGGATTTGCCCATGAGTAAATATTGCGCGTATATGTTGCCGTGGCATAATCATAGTGGTCAAGGGTGCATTTATTGCTTCCCCAATTGCCTTCATTAAGCAAATAGAATGCCGAAATACTGGTTGTTTGACTTGAACCTATCTGCTCCTGGTCAGTGGGCCAGATAATAATATCGTGGCGACACGATGAAAGGGAGGAAAAAATAATCCCAATTATTAGGATAAGCCTGAGGTGTTTGAAAATATTCATGCTATGCGTGTGTTGCTGGTCATTTCCTCTATCGTTTTAAAACTCAGCTCTTAATATTCCTTTCCAGCTTCTGCCCGGCATAGGATAATTAAGAATAACTTCGTATTGTTGATTGAAGAGATTGTTACACTCGAGAGTGAAGACAAGAGTGAACTTGCGCCTTTGCAATCGGTAGGAGGCAGAAATATCGTGGGTATACCAAGGTTGTTCGTAGTTTTCTCTTGTGTTAGCACTTGTATGGTAGCGTTCTCCTACATAAATAAACGAGTAATTTAGAGAAGCAGATTTCCACGAAAGTGTTCCTGCCAAACTGGCACTATGCCAAGGAACGTAAGCTATCTGACCGCCATAAGTGCCATAGTATGGATCATTATCCGTTGGATTGGTATGGTCGGTAGCGGATTGATAGGTATAGTTGGCCGAAAGCAATAAGTTTGTGTGGCGTTGAAGACGCAGAACAGTCTCGGCAGTACTCTCAATACCAAATATATGCACCTTACCCAAATTCATCATCATCCATCGGTATTGGCCCGAACCTTTTGGCACGCCAATGATTTTATTATCGACAAGATTAAAATATGCATCTGACTTTATCTCTATATGGCGACATATCCCCTGATGCCAATCACGAGCGTAGATAAAGCCAAGATTCCACTGATGGGTATTCTCTGGTTTGAGTTGGGTGTTTCCTATCTCTGTATAATATAAATCATTAAATGTAGGCAAACGGAAGATGCTCTTATAAAATGCACGCAAAGAGAAATCTTCTAATTGTGCTAAGGGCTTATACGAAAGATATAGAGCTGGTGACCAACGAGAGAGGAAATTACCGGACGTGGTGATATTGTTAGCAAAATCTACCCTATCCCATACATTGGTACCGAGAAGCGATGCCATCAGGCGCATACGACCGTACTCGTATTGAGTTGCAAGGGCCAAGAGCAATGTGTGACGCTGAGGAGGAGCAAAGTTGGCAAGCGATGCCGAAAGACTGTTATACTGATAATCTGCAGCCATGTTCATCTGCCACCCAGGCAAAAGTTCCACATAGTGAGATGTACTTAGATAAAACTCGTTCTGACAGAAACGATTATCCTGGTATCTTTGCGTGGTATCGGGATTAAGATAACGCATGCGATCGTTGGCAAACTTGCCATTGATTTGAAACTTGTATCGATTGCTGATGTGTTTAGTCCACTGAGCTTGTACAAAAAAGTTTTTGTCCCACTGCCGTTGGGCATGGTTCCATACATTATTCACAATAGCGCCAGGAATGCCTCGTTCCGAGTCGTAGTAATATGCTTTGGCATTCCATGTTCCATCGGAAGTTTTACCAAAAACAGCTCCCTCAATGCGATAGGCTTGTATATCACCATTCTGTCGCACAGCCGTAGTGTCCCATGCCACTTGTCCGGAAGGAAGAACACGACGATATCGAAACTTATACTTACCAGAAGCATTGGTATACTCTGCACTAATGCTGGAGGTGATGCTGGAATTCCATTTTTGTTCCCACACCAATGAGGGATTGAGAAGTCCAAAACTACCACCTTTGAGCGTGGTGCGCAAGTTATAGTTCTTACCTTCGTCAAAACGAGGACGTCGCGTACGAATGTATACGGAGCCTGATGTTCCATAATCTCGGGCTGGTTGGAATATCTGTGCTTTCTGTCCGTTGTACAAAGCTATTTCCTCTACATTATCCAGAGAAAAACGACCGAGATCGACTAATCCATTCTGGGCATTTCCTAATTGTATTCCGTCATAGAATACTCCCATATGATTAGTGCCCATACTACGAATATCTATGGTCTTCAGACCTCCTACCCCACCATAATCCTTTATCTGCACTCCGCTAAAATAACGCAAGGCATCAGCAACAGAATGAGTTGAGAGTGCCTCCAAACGTTTGCCACTAAGACGCTGACTGGGAACAATTTCATCGGCACGACGAGCATAGACACTCAGTTCAGACATACTAAATATACTATCGTACTCAAGCGAAGGTGCCATAATAGAGTCCCTCTCCTGAGAAAATATCAGAAGAGGGAAAATTATATTGAGTATAAGCAAAATACTCCTAAGGTTCATTTCTTATGGCGATTGGCTCTCTGGCGACGGATATCGGCTTTCTTCTTGGCCGCACCACTACCATGAGCACCTGTGATATATTGTTTCTTCTTGGCCTTGGTCTTTACCTTCTCTGGCTCGCGGGGATTCTTCTCCCTTTTCGGACCACCCTTGAAGGTAATGCCTCCACCCATTATGACGGCGTCTATGTCGTCTCCTCCAAACATGTTCATATATCTAACGGTTAGAGGTGAGCGGTTAAAGGTAAGCGACTACTATAGCATAAATATAGGTAGCCACTACAAGACGCTCATCGCTCATCGTTTATCGTTTATTAATGGTGGAACAAACGCACGCCGGTGAATGCCATGG
Source organism: Bacteroidaceae bacterium (assembly GCA_017547165.1). Taxonomy (GTDB): domain Bacteria; phylum Bacteroidota; class Bacteroidia; order Bacteroidales; family Bacteroidaceae; genus Physcousia. The sequence continues at coordinate 95,262 of JAFYQK010000001.1, read as the reverse complement.
CAATGCCGTACTTGTCGCAAGTGTCAATAACATGGTCGTCACGAACACTACCACCTGCCTGAGCAACATACTGAACACCGCTCTTGTGAGCACGCTCGATATTGTCGCCGAAGGGGAAGAAGGCATCGCTACCAAGACATACGTCGGTGTTCTGTGCCAACCACTCCTGCATCTCCTGCTCGGTGAGAGGTTCGGGGCATTCGGTGAAGAACTTCTGCCACTCGCCGTCGCGCAGAACGTCCTCGCGCTCGGGACCGATGTAGATATCGATGGTGTTATCGCGGTCGGCACGACGGATACCGGGCACGAAGGGAAGGTTCATCACCTTGGGATGCTGACGAAGCCACCAGATGTCGGCCTTGTTGCCTGCCAAACGGGTGCAATGGATACGGCTCTGCTGACCAGCACCGATACCGATAGCCTGACCATCCTTAACATAGCACACGCTATTGCTCTGGGTGTATTTCAGTGTAATCAAGGCAATTACCAGGTCGCGACGAGCCTCCTCGGTAAAGGTCTTGTTCTTTGTGGGGATATTCTCGAACAAAGCGGGATCAGCAAGATCTATCTCGTTGCGTCCCTGCTCGAAGGTGATGCCGAAACAGTGCTTGCGCTCGATGGGAGCAGGAATGTACTCGGGATCAATCTGGATGACATTGTATGTACCCTTGCGCTTTGCCCTCAACACCTCGAGAGCCTCGGGGGTGTAACCAGGAGCGATAACACCGTCGCTCACCTCACGGTTGATAAGACGAGCAGTAGCCTCATCGCACACATCGCTCAGGGCAATGAAATCACCATAAGAACTCATGCGGTCAGCACCACGGGCACGGGCATAGGCAGATGCTATGGGAGTGAGTGGCAGAGGAGCATCGTCGACAAAATAAACCTTCTTCAAGGTGTCGTTCAAAGGCAGACCCACAGCAGCACCTGCAGGGCTAACGTGCTTGAAACTGGCAGCAGCAGGCAGACCTGTAGCCTTCTTCAATTCCTTTACCAACTGCCAGGAGTTGAATGCATCCAAAAAGTTGATGTAACCAGGACGGCCGTTCAACACCTCGATGGGCAACTCACCCTCTTCCATGAAAATGCGGGAAGGTTTCTGGTTGGGATTACAACCGTACTTCAATTCAAGTTCCTTCATATATTTCTATACTATAAATTAAATTTCCTCATTAAAACACAAATAGCCACCCTTCTATGGATGAAGGAGTGACTATATGGATTTTGTGGAGCTGGAGGGGATTGAACCCTCGTCCAAACAGGGACATCCCATGCTTTCTACACGCTTATTCCGGACTTCGGTTGTAGGGAAGCGACAAGACCCGGACCACCAATCGCAACCTTAGCATCTAAGAATTTCATCACCGAGTAGATGCGTCCTCAACGACTATCCCCGAATTGCTGTGCCACTGAGCCTGAGAGTTTCAGGGCGTGAACCTCAGAGTGACATCCCGTTTCAGCACCTGGTGCCGAAATTAAGCCGGTAATCTACTGTACTTCGATTAGGCAGCGAGAGCGTAAGTGTTTTCGCCAGATAAATTCTTGAAGGTCTGATATTATAGAGAGCGGCCAACAACTCTCTGCGTGCTTACATGACATCTCATCCTGCTGTCAAATCCATGTCAGCCCCAATGTCATTTGCAGGGACAAAGGTACGAATAAGTGAACGATTTAGCAAATTAATTTACATAAATCCGAACGGTAGTACCTTCGAACGAGGGTCAAAGGTACGAATAAGTGAGCGAAAAAACAAATTTCTATAAAGAAATCACCAATCCACCAGACACTGAGGCATAGAAAATGCCAACACAATATGGCAATTCAAACCATTTTTCCTATCTTTGCCATGATATTGACCTTAAATGGCAATATATACGGAACGACAAACGTTCTATACCAAGAGAACACAACACCCTAACCTAACCAAGGAAATAAAAACAAAACACAGATATGAAAAACAAACTCATTGCCTTTGCCACCATCCTGCTCATCAGCATGAGTGCGATGGCACAATCATCAATGACAGACGACCAGGTGCTGAAGTATCTGGTTACAGAAACCCAGAAGGGCACATCGCAACAGAAGATGGCCGCCGAACTGCTGAAAAAGGGCGTTACATCCACTCAGTTGCAACGCGTCCGCAAAAAGGCCGAAAAGCTCCGCGAAGAGGCAGGCAGCAGCAGCAAGAAAGGCCAGAAAAAGGACAAGAAAGGCAAAAAGGACGATGAAGAACTATACATGGACGCATCGGAGAGCCGTGCCAAAGAACTTGGCTTAGAGCAGAGCGATGACGAACATTTGGGCGAAAGTACTAACGATATTCTCGGCATTACCGAGGAAGACCAACGCCAGGTTTTCGGCAGAAACATCTTCAATGCCAAGAACCTCACCTTCCAACCCTCGGCAAACCTGGCAACTCCGGCCAACTATACCATAGGCCCTGGCGACATGGTCACCATCAACATCTGGGGCGCCAGTCAGCAAACAATCGAGAGCGAAGTTTCCTCCGACGGATACATCGTGGTGGAGAGTGTTGGCCCCATCAAACTGGCAGGGTTAAGCGTAGAGCGTGCTAAGAGCGTGCTTCGCAACAAATTGGGCCAGTATTACAGCGATTGCAGCATTGACCTTTCGTTGTCTGAAACCCGAAGCATTCAGGTACAGGTCATGGGCGAAGTGAAAGTGCCAGGCACATACACCCTGAGCAGTCTCTCAACCGCCTTCAATGCCCTGTACATGGCAGGCGGCATCAGCAAGATAGGTACACTACGTGACATCAAAGTGTACCGTGGCGGAAAGAACATCAGCAACATAGACGTATACGACTACATATTGAACGGCAACAGCCGTGGCGACATCCGTTTGGAGGACAACGACGTGATCGTAGTGGGAGCATACGATTGTCTGGTACAGATCAAAGGCAACGTGAAGCGCCCCATGTGGTATGAGATGAAGAAATCGGAAACCGTCAAGGACCTGCTCACCTATGCCGGCTCCTTCACCGGCAACGCCTACACCAAGAACGTGCGCCTAACACGCAAGTCGGGAGAAGAGTATAGCATACACACCATCGACGAATTCCAGATGGGCAGCTTTGCTTTGGCCGACGAGGACATGATTCAAGTAGACAGCATCAGAGCACGCTTCAGCAACAAGGTGGAGGTAAGAGGTGCCGCCAAGCACCCAGGTCTCTTTGAACTTGGTGGCAAAATACAGAGCGTACGCGACCTGCTTCTGGCGGCAGAAGGATTAAGCGAGGATGCCTACGAAGGCAGAGCCATCATGCACCGTGAGAATGACGACTTGACCTTACGCATGATAAACGTGGACATTCACGGCATCATAGCCGGCACCACCAGCGACATCCCTCTCAAAAAGAACGACGTGCTCTTCATCCCCAGCAAGACTGACATGCTAGGCGACAGGACCATTGAAGTAAAGGGCGAAGTTGTCTACCCCGGGGAATACCCGTTTGCAGACAACACCACCATACAGGACATTATCCTGCAAACAGGCGGTCTCACCGAAGCAGGTTCACTGGCAAGAATAGAGGTATTCCGTCGCATCAGGGACAACAAAGCCCTGGAAGCCGGCGAGAATCACTCCATCAACTTCAAATTCTCACTGAACGAAGACTTCAGCACTGTTGAAGACACCACATTCTATCTTCATCCCTATGACATCGTTGTCGTACGCAGAAGTCCCTCATACGAAGAACAGCAAAACGTATACGCACGTGGAGAGGTTACCTTTGCAGGAGAATATTCGCTCACAAAAAAGAACTATCGCCTTTCTGATCTTATCAAAGCATGCGGCGGATTTACCCAAATAGCAAATCTACATGGCGCCAAGCTGACACGTGCCATGACTTTGGAAGAGAAAGAACAACGTGACCTTGCCAATCTAAAAGCACAAATACAATTGTTTGAACAGGCTGCTAAGGACGGCAAAGATTTCAATATCCAAATAGCAGACTCCCTTCTAAGCCTTAAAAACAACACATCAAACACCTATGCCGTTGCCATAGACCTAGAAAAAGCCTTGACCAACCCAGGTTCCATTGATGATATCATCCTCCGCAAAGGTGACGTACTTTCTATTCCAGAGAAAAGCAACATCATAAAAATCAGCGGCGAGGTAATGCATCCCGCCTCTATCGTTTATGAAAAAGGCAAGAACCTCAGTTACTACATCAGTAATGCTGGCGGATACACCAATATGGCATCCAAAAGAAAAATCTATGGTGTAAATCAAAATGGATCGGTGGTAAAACTTGGCAGCAATTCTGTAAAGGCCATAGAACCAGGAATGGAAATCGTAGTGCCACAGAAGAACAGTCAAAAGAAATTATCCACAACAGAAATCATCGGCATCGGCACAGGCATAGCCGCACTAGGCAGCATTATCGTAGCCTTGTTGAATGCAGTAAAAAAATAAGTTACAAAAAGATGAGCACAGACAACAAGATCATTCCTGCAAAAAACATATTCAATAAACTTTGGGCAAAGAAGTTCCTTTTCCTCAAGGTTTGGATAATTACGTTTATATTATCAGTTGCCTACATCGTACCTCAACCACGCACATATAGCGCAAGCACACTTTTGGCACCAGAAATGGCAAGCGGTGACGAGATGGGAGGACTGTCTGCAATTGCATCTTCCTTTGGTTTCAACCTAGGAGAAGGAGGCTCGGTTGATGCCATCTACCCCACCCTATACCCAGATTTACTTTCTTCAAACGATTTCATAGTAAGTCTCTTTGACGTACAGGTAAAAACAATTGACGGAGAGATACAGACAGACCTCTACACCTACATGCTCAAGCACCAAAAGAAGACTTTCTATATGAAGCCGATATATTGGGTAAAAAGTCAGTTCAAGAAGCTCTTTGACAAGCAGAGAACCGGCGGTGGAGGTGAGGAAGGAAGGGTAAACGCCTCATTCCTGACTGAACAGCAATTCAATATTGTTGAAAACCTGAAAAGCAATATCATATGTAATGTTGACCAACTTACAAGCGTCATATCCATTAAGGTCAATGCACAAGACCCCTTGGTTGCTGCCAATCTTGCAGACTCAGTATGCGCAAGGCTCCAGAATTTCATAACAGAGTACCGCACCAGCAAAGCACGTATTGACTTGGAACACTATGAAACCTTGGTGAGGGATGCTCAAAAAGATTTCGAAAAGGCCCAATTAGAATACAGCAACTTTTGTGACAGTCACAGAAACATGACTTCGCAGGCTGTAATGTCCGAACGTGACAAACTTGAGGTCGAATGTTCCATTGCCCTAAACAAATACCAAGCAACCAGTGCGCAAGCGGAAAATGCTAAGCAGAAATTGCAAGAGAAGACACCTGCCTTCACAACCTTGCAGAATGCTTCCGTTCCCTTACGCCCTTCTGCGCCAAAGCGTATGTTCTTCTGCCTGGGCATGCTGATACTTGCCACAATCATAACATCCTGCAAGATTCTTAAAACAGAACTATATAGCACTATTGTTTTCTTTTCAAACAAGAAGACAAACGACTAGCCCCTCCCCAGAGCTACTCATCACCCACTAAGGAGAGATGAAATTATTCAAGGAGATTATCATAACCAGAGAAGTGTTCCTCAACCTGCTCATACTACTGATGTGGGGACACCTTTTGTTATCATTCTTTCGTGGATTCATTGGAATGGTACCTGGTCTTGGCAATTATCAGATGGAAGTGCAAATTGTACTGGTAGTATGTATCTTTCTGGCAGCCCTTCCTTCTGTGATTAACAGGATGGCAGCTATAGACTGGCTATTTCTTGCCAGTTGTCTATGTATCTACATTCTCAATTTAGGAATATTCCACAATAATTATGATTTCCTTATAGAGAACATGTTCTCTACCCTATGCATAGTAATCCCATACTTTGTGATGGGGCGCTTGCTGGACATAAACAAGTATTTAAAACCAATGCTATTCATCTCCACTCTATGCATAGCATTAAGTGCCTTTTACTTTCTCATCTACATGAGAAATCCGGCAAAAATGGCTGAAAGATATGCGGGAGAATACTATATGCATGAATCATACAAACTTCTGCCACATGTTATGTTACTTTTCTGGCAGACAATGAGAGCATTTAAGCTATGGAAATTCGTTGTGTCCATTCTTGGTTTGTTCCTCATCATAGCATACGGCACAAGAGGACCACTTGCATGCCTCGGAGTATTCTGCATAATATATTTCTTCTTCTATGCAAATTTTAAATTTGCCATTTGGATTAAAGGAGGCATAATATGTCTTGTGGCATTACTTTCTGTCTTTACCCAACAGATACTGTTATTTCTGCAGGAAACTTTGTCTTCCGTGGACATGAGTACACGCATTATTGACAGGATGCTGACCGGTGGTTTGACGCATAGCACAGGTAGAGACTACATTAAAGTGAAACTGTATGATATATTAGAAACGACAGATTCCTTTTGGGGATTTGGTCTGTATTCCTGCGAGCATTTCACCTGGCACTACCCGCATGACTATATTCTTGACTTCTTCTATACATTCGGATACATGATAGGAGGACTGCTTATGCTTATTGTCGCATACATTATATGTAAGGCACATATAGTCAGCAACCACAGAATAGAAAAGGAGTTCATCCTGCTCCTGACATGCGCAACAGTACTGAAGATGTTTTTCAGTAGCACGTTCATACAGGAGGAGTTCTATTTTGCCCTAATAGGTTTTTGTACATCAATACTTATACGCCACCATTATAACAACCAAGTAGTTTTGCCCTCTTAAATGTTAAACTACAAATACACAAACACACCAAACTATAAATAAACAGATGCCAAAGATTGCCGTCCTACTGACTTGTTTCAATCGCAAGAATAAAACCGTTGCATGTCTAAAAAGTTTGTTGTTGACGGTAAAGAATTATAATAACACCACTAATGATCAGGCGAACATATCAATATTCCTTACTGATGATGCATGTACAGACGGTACAGCACAGGCAGCTTTAGAAGTGTGTCAAAGAGAAGATATACACATCATTCAAGGCAATGGTCATATGTTTTGGGCAGGTGGAATGAGAGCAGCATGGAAGGAAGCTATCAATCACAAACATACATGGGATTTTTTTCTGCTTCTAAACGATGACACCACACTATACCCCTATGCCTTGGAAGAACTTATAGATACCCACAGATATTGTATTGATAAATATGGGGAGCAAGGTATCTATTCCGGCATAACATGTGCAACAGGACATCCCGAAACCATTACCTACAGTGGTGACGTTTTTGAAAGTGGAGCGAAAGGGAAATGGCACAGACTTGGACCAGCCATCGAACCACAGATGGTTGACCAATGCAATGCAAACATTCTGTTAGTGCCTCAGGAGGTGGTAAACAAAATAGGCATTTTCCACAACGGATACATTCATGGAGCTGCCGACTTAGACTACTGCATGCAAGTTCGTAAAGCCGGGATGCCTGCCTTGATAACCGCGCAAATTATCGGAGAATGCGAATACGACCACTTTAGCGAAAAGGAAGAGTGCGAAAGACTCATACGAATGACACTAAGCGAAAGACGGAAATATGTATACCACCCCACCCATTCCGATAAGGACTATCTCCTCTTTGTAAAACGAAACATCCCCAATAAATACCTTATCAGCACAATACTAAGAAAAGTGCGGCTCTATTGTCCAAGACTATATTATTATATAAATAAGGTAAGGGGACTATATTAAAGAGACGTATATTCATAACAAAGCATACTACAATACCACGACTTTACCGGCACCTTTGGTGCAACTTCTGTATTCCAACCCGTGCATCATGTCAGTACCACCGTTGCAAAACTGTAGTTTTCATATATGACAACAGTAGTTTCCTCTGCAGGAAACTACTGTTTCTACATAATGGTACTGGCACTACAACTGCATCTGTTTTTCTATTGCAATCAGTTTGGCAAACTCCGTCTCCCAATTTAGTTCTTCTGACAATATTTTAGCATTCGCAGCATATTGTTTGTATAGTTCTTCATTCTCATACAACGTCATTACTGCGTCTCTCAAACACTCTGCCGTATTCTCCTTTAGTATGATGCCAAAATTATACTTCTCGTTCAAATATCTGTGTTCGGGAATGTCTGACATAATTACTGGCAACCCAGCCGCTGCGTATTCAAAAATCTTATTGGAAACAGAAAGTTTATAATTTAAACATATTGGCAAAGTAATAGCGACACCAACATGAGACATTCTTGCCGCAGATATCAATTCCGGAGTTTTTACTGGCGGAGCAAAGATGATATTTGTTAGTTGTTTCTCCTTTGCCTCTGCCCTCAACTCTGGTTCCAGTTTACCGAACCCCCTTAATACATATGCTATATTGGGATTACTTGTAACTGCACCTGCAGAAACCATCAAATCATAACCGCGTCCCTCATAAAACTGTCCATGGTTCAAAACCTCAAACCTTCTTGCCTTTGTTGATTCAACCGAAGTTTCTATCTGTTTCCTCGTGCAGTTTGTAACCACCAACGGTTTCTTTATTCCATACTTTTCTGAAATGAAATCGGCAGCAGCATTACTTACACTTACTACCAAATCAACCCTTTTTATTATCCACTTCTCAACTATTGCCCACAATATCTTCTTTACAAAAGAAGAGTTAAAGCCTATATTGTCAACATATATCTCATGAGAATCGAAGATAACCTTACAACGTAATTTCCTTGAAGCCAAATAGGCCGCTAAAAGAGCATCCAAATCATTTGCATGAATGATATCAGGTTTATATCTCACTATTGCGTTAACTAATCCTCGATATAAGGAAAACTCTTTAAGCACTGTATTGAATTTATTCTTGAATCTTTTATACTTACTTTTGATTGGCACTATGGTTACAGAACCTGGCATACGCAAAATTTCTGCTTCATTATACCTTTCATCCTCTTCCCCAACAATACACAAGTCAAAGCCAGCCTTATCATATTCATGTATCTGCTTAATTACACGGGGGTCAAACCACACTGAATTTCTAACTATGTCACATATTCTAATTCTTTTACCTTCCATACTTTTATAATAATATTAACTTTTACTTCTTTTTTAATGTCTGCATTATTTTCTGCTGCTCTTGCTTACTCAATCCTATAAGGAAAATTACCATCATAACATATAATTCTTTTACACAAATATCCCCAAAAGGGTATTCAAATATTTGAATAAAGAATATTGGCAAGGTAAGAAGAGTTACAATAACAGAAGGGAAGTAGGAATCCCTGTATATATATTTGCTGTTTATATTTGAAATCCTAGATAAAGATATATGTTTGAATATAACGATAAGAACTGTTGCTGTAATATAACAATACAATAAACTATAAGGAGGATAGCCTGCATATAGGAAGATAAAACCAGCAGCAATGGATAAGAGTCTGATTGTATTGGTTGATACCTGGTAGAAAGATATATTGCCATCAGCAAAGACGATTTCTGCAATACCATTATTTAAGGAATCTATCAAACGCTCTATAATCAGTAATTGCGTAAAAAGAACAGCATACGCAGGCACTTCACCCAACCAAATCTCTAGGATAAACTCCGTTCCTACCAGAAATGGTACCGATATCAAGTACATTACCAGATACGACAACTTGGTACAAACAGTAAGCAAACTTAAGGAACGAGCATAGTCACCCGATGCATAAGACTTGGTTATCTGAGGAGATATCGGATTTGTCAGGTTCTGTGAAAACATGGTAATAAAGCCATTGATGGTATTAGCGATACCCAAAGCCGCATTCACAAGGGTATTGAAAAACAAATTTATCAGCATACCAGTCCCCTGTTCTTTTGCCACCCATGCAACAGCACCATAGGAATTCCATTTGGCAAAGGTAAGCACATCATAATACATTTTCCTTTCCCTGACTAATCGGAACTGTGCTATCGGATAATAATGCCTATAACAATACCATGCATAATAGGCAACTGGTGCTGCCGTGAAAACAGACATGGCAAAGGCATAGATTAGCAATTTATCCTGGAAACAATATACCAATAGCAAACTTACCAAAAGTTTGCAAATCTGCGAAATGACGTCAACGACACTAAATACTAGAAAGTTTTCCTTTGCCGTCAATAATCCATGATAAGCTACACCAGCAAAAGATATTGCAGCGCCTACTATACTGATGCAATAAACATAAAATGCAGCTGTAAGAGAACCTTCGTAATTGACATAATTGAATACGTACCATCGACCCACAAGAATAGCAACCAATAAAAAGACGACGGCAACAACCATTTGTATTACCAGATTGACATTAAACTGTTTGTTCGCCTCGAGGATGTCTGATTTCCCTATTGCAACAGCGATAAAGCGTCTTGTCGTACCAGCCATTATTGTATTGATTATTGCAATGAGTGATATGACACTTGCAACCATAGAATATAAGCCATAATCAGCCACTCCCAATGCCTTAAAAGCAAATCTAACGGTCAACAAGCTACACAGAGTCGTAACTATCAATCGTGCATATAGAATAATAGAATTAAGTACTATTGCCCTGTTCGTATTTTCTTGCATAGTATATGCTTTCAAACTTTATACAAAACCCTAGTCAACCAATACACCTTTACTGGTTAACTAGGGATTGCTTATACAGTCAAAATTCTCTATCCTCTCTTATACACTCCACAGAAATCCAAAATCACTTTACTTTCGTCGTATACCAAAGTCTTGAACTGGTCATGTGCCGTGAGCATAACAACAATGTCAGCTTTTTCATAAGCTGTCATATAATCTGTCAACTTAAACTGATTATGTTCCATTACATTAGGCTCAACAATGAGGATTTCTGCATTGTTGCAAATTTGTATCACTCTGCTGACTATGTTTTTTGCAGGAGACTCACGAAGATCGTCTATATTGGGTTTGAATGCCAAGCCCATCATTGCAACTACAGGCCTACGTCTATTTTTTAATTCAAACTCAAGAATGGTGGTCTTTACCTTTTCTGCACACCAAAAAGACTTGTAATTATTTATGTCTCTGGCTGTTGCTATAATTTTGGACTCCGTGGGATAATCTGCCGTTATAAAATATGGATCAACTGCTATACAATGTCCACCTACGCCACATCCTGGCTGCAGAATATTAACTCGTGGATGCTTGTTGGCCAGTTCTATCAATTCCCAAACATTAATGCCCGCCTTGTCACAAATCAGAGATAATTCGTTTGCAAAAGCAATCTGGACATCACGGCTAGAATTTTCCGTCAGCTTGCACATCTCAGCAGTACGGCAATTTGTCTTATGCAATTGTCCCTTGACGAATTGTGAGTAGAATTCTATTGCCTTATTTGTTGACTCAAGGTTCAGACCGCCAATTACGCGATCGTTGTGAATCAATTCATATATAACATTACCTGGCAATACTCTCTCTGGACAATAGGCTATATATATCTTGTTCTCAAGCTCTGGACGTAGGGTGAAAATAAGTTCTGCCATCTTTTCTGTTGTACCAATGGGAGAAGTTGACTCAATAACATACAGGTCACCCTCCTTCAGCAAAGGAATCACCATTTTGGTTGCAGCCTCAACATAAGATATGTCCGGTTCATGATCACCTTTAAATGGAGTAGGTACCACAATAAAGTATGCGTCGGAAACTAATGGTTCTGTATAAGCCTTGAACTTACCATCCTCAAGGACTTCCTTAAGCATTTCTTCCATCCCTGGCTCTATAATGTGAAGTTTACCTTGATTCGTAACATCTACCACACGAGGATTTATATCAACACCAACTACATCCACACCATGCTTTGCGGATATAATTGCAGTAGGCAAGCCTATATAGCCCAAGCCCATAAAACAAGCTTTCATATATATATTATTACGTTTACCTGTTTAAAATATAATCTTGTCTACAAAGATAGTAAAAAATATCCATTCTACAGCCTTTTCAATTTCTTTATAAACATTTTCTTGTTTTTCTTGTAGAACTTACGGAAATCCTTGGCCGAGATTTCTCCTGGATATGTACACCACGTACCACCTTCTGGGACGATTACATTCCATTGATTACTCCAAACATTAACAAATAATGGACTATAACCTTCAAGTGCAGGCATTAATCCTTTTGTCCACCATTGGGGATCACTATTGGGTTGCATTCCTGTTTCGGTAAGTGCATAAAATTTACCCAAATGTTCTGCTACTTTTTTGGCTATTTCAAGATTTTTTTGAAGGTGATTGATAAAATTTATCCTTGCTTCTTCAATGCTATTGGCATTATAACGATAACACTCAATTCCTATAATATCGACATATTCTTCACCAGGAAAGCGCGACAAGTATTCTTCATCATTCTTAAACCAAGAGCCTGGTGAAAAAACATATTGCAAATTAGTCAAACCACGTTCTGCAAGATAGTGGTGTGTCATATGCCACAAAGCAACAAACTCTTCCTTAGAACAATCGGTAGTCCCCCACCAGAACCAATGACCATTACATTCATGCCACGGACGAAAGAATATAGGAATCAATTGACCGTCATCATCACGAAGAGTCAAAAGGAAATCTGCCACACGACCCAAGTATTGCATGAATGTCTGGTAAGTTGCACCTTCACGTCTTAATATACGGGCAACGGTTCCCTTATTCTCCTCTCTATAAAAATAGGACAAACCATGTTCCGGATTCCTTACATGCCATGAGATGGTAATCTTGCCTCCAGACTTGTGCTGTCTGATAATTGAAGTACGCATCTTTTCAAATGTGACGCCTCCCCAATAAATCTCTCTACCAAGTTCCAATCCATCCAGATCTGTTGACAACAACCCTGGATATGCCTTACAAACTTGATAGACATCTGGCATAAGCTGCTTCTTTTTCTTACCTATACGACCTTGGGGACTATCACTCCAATAACGACCATGAAGCAGAGCATCGTTGTGACCAAATAAGGTTGTATATGTTTCTTGGGCACCCAACGACGAAGAAACAAACAATAGAATATATATACTAACAAGAAAAAAACGCATCTATTTCTGTTTTCAGTGCACTAAAATCATCATCCCAAGAGGTCTCTTCCTTTATTTGCGTTCTTAGAGATTTATGGATTTGCAACAACTGCTCCTTATTAGAAGAAAGTGTTATCAAAAGAGAACGGATATCCTCTACACTATATGGATTAACCTGACAACCCAATGAATGAGCGACAACATATTCACCCAACCGCGTTTTATCTGCATATATGGAAGGTATAGCATAAGCCAATGACTCGTGAAACTTATTTGATATTGCATATTGAACATTGAAATCCCTATTAGGATATGCCGCCCATATAACATCGGCATTTCTATATAGTTGCTCAATGTCCTCATATTTATACGGTCCTGTCAAAGATATATTTGATATACCTGCGACATATTCACTCAAATTTTCGTAGTCAGGGCCACCACCATGATATGACAAACAGAATCTGCCATCTCCCTTGACAGCATCTGCAAGGTTCTTCAAAATATCTATATACCTAATATTACCCAGATATGCTATACGTAATGGTGACTGAGGAGAATAGTCTATTGGTACAGTATTGAATACAGGTTTGTTTTCTAATACTAATTGCCTATACTTCTTTGGATATATAGCTGTATAAAAGCGAGATGCATGTATTGTCAATGCGTTTGACATATAAGAACATTCAATACATCTAAGTATATATCGAATAAAGAAAGGTCCTGTTGGAGCATCTAAATTCTCATATATCAACATCTGCTTATCATAATCCAAACGAGGAAGCATTAAAAGATTGTTCCAATGCGAAGCAATAATGACATCCGGGTTTATACTCCTTACTTCATTCTTGCAAAAAGAGCGATATCCAAACAAGCCAAATAATTTCTGGAGTTTATTTCCATACCTGGCTGAACGCATATAGAGATGCCAATTCCATCTATTATCCACAACACAATTAGCATCAAAATCTCCAGCCCTATCCCAGGTTATAACATGTATCTCTGATTCAGGATAAAGTCTACCCAAAGAGGACAAGATCTTTACATTCCTTGTATTCAACGGATAACATTCATCTACTAATAGTATCTTCATAGAACAATGTGCGTGGTTATCTAAGACGGTGAATAACAAATAACAACACTTATGACATGAGCGTTTTTACAATCCTCTCACATGCCTTACCATCTCCATAAGGATTAACAGCCTTAGACATTGATTCGTATACAGAAGCATCATCCAATAGAGTTGACACTTCAGAAACAATCATGTCGTAGTCAGTACCAACCAAACGAACCGTACCGCTCTCCAATGCTTCTGGTCTTTCCGTTGTATCTCGCATTACAAGCACTGGTTTTCCAAGACCAGGCGCCTCTTCTTGTATTCCACCGGAATCCGTCAATACAATTGTAGACTTCTCCATCAGATAAACAAATTCAAGATATTGCAAAGGTTCAATGAAGAACATATTACCTAAATTGGACAAATCTTCCCCGAATACTTCGTGTATGGGTTTGCGAACATTGGGATTAAGATGCATAGGATATACAAAATCAACATTGGGATACTTCCTTGTCAAATCTCGTATAGCTGTACACATATTAATAAAGCCTGTACCAAAATTTTCACGTCTATGACCTGTAATCAAAACCAAACGACGATCTGTACCACTCAACCTGCTAACATCATAACCTGCATCATACAAGATCTTCTCTTGTTGGGTACGCAAAGACACATCCTCCTTAAGTCTACCAACAACCATATGCAATGCATCTATCACAGTATTACCTGTAACATATATCTGTCCCATAGCAGACTCTTGAACGAGATTCTCCTTTGACAAAGGGGTTGGAGAGAAATTATACGTGGCAATACGTCCAGTTATCTGACGATTCATTTCTTCTGGCCATGGACTATATATATTATGTGTACGCAAGCCAGCCTCTACATGACCAACAGGTATCTGCTGATAAAATGCTGCCATAGCAGCAGCTGTGCTGGTTGTTGTGTCGCCATGAACCAGAACAACATCTGGTCTACATTTTGCAAACACATCCCTCATACCAGTCAATACACGAGCAGTGACATCCGTCAAGTCTTGCCCCTGTTTCATAATGTTAAGGTCATAGTCTGGTTTTACGTCAAAAATAGACAAAACCTGATCCAGCATCTCACGATGCTGACCTGTAACACATACCACAGTTTGAAAATCATTGGGATGTTTTTGGAACTCCTTTACTAATGGACACATTTTGATTGCCTCTGGTCGTGTTCCAAAAACAAGCATTATTGTTTTTACCATGATTCTATATTTTTTCGTTCTGGATAGAAAAATATCTTTGTTCAATTTTCCACGACATAACCTCTGAGTTTCTCCGCCCACCCATAATGGTTATGTACCATATTATAACCTGCTTGGGCCAAAGCTGTACGGTACTCAAGATTATTCATCAATCGCAAGCATGCCTCTGCGATAGTTGCTACCTCATCGCGAATAATGCAGTTATACTCATCCTTGAGTTCTGGTATTGCCCGGGAAATCAAAGTGGTCAACACTACAGGTATACCACATCCCATGGCTACAAGAACCTTGTTTTGTATGCCTGCAGCAACACGTACTGGTGCCACAGCAACAGCAGCATCTGAAATAGTCGCATTAAGGTTATCCACGAAACCTGTAACTATAATGTTTTGGCATGCAAGTTCAAGGATTTTCTGAGGAGGTTGCGCCCCGACGATATAGAAAACTGCATTGGGTTGCTTGTTGAGAATGCGAGGGAACACCTCTCGAACGAAGAATAACACTGCATCCTGATTCTGTAAAGTGCGCATGTTGCCAACGAATACTATCTTGTTGGGATTGTACTTATGGGAAGGATTTTCTATCATATCCACACCATTAGTGCGCAAACGCAAACCAGAAACATGAGGGGAGAGTGTACCCAGATAGTCTATATCTGCTTGGGATACTAAAACGTTCACAGGGAAATATAACATGGAATATTGCTCCGCACGGCGTATGAGATGACGCTCTATAGTATAAATATATTTTAGAACGCCACCTCCCTTACTTTCAGAACTAAGAGAGTAGGTCTTTGATAAAGCATCGGTCATTTCTATAATAGAACGATCTTGTAGACCTAATTCATCCAAGTATGGCATCATACGCAACAAATGTGCAATATACAAATCAGGTTTCTCAGTCTTAATCACATGCTTCAGCATGCGTTTATATTTCCCAGAATAATAATATCCACATTGCAATGCACGACCAGACAAGAGGTGAATTAGGGATTGCCACAAACTGTATGTTTTACTACGATGTACGGAATAAACCTTGTCATAGATACGCTCTGCTTCATATATTTGTGGTGCTCCATCATCTTCAAAACTAACTAAGACTAACTGATACCCTTCACGCTTTAGTTGGCGAGCTATATTATTGATTCGAAGAACATCACCACCATTCTCAGGCAAGGGGAAACGTGGAGTGAGAATACATATCTTCTTTGCTGACAAGGCATTCTGTCGAAAACGTTCCTGGATATTATCTAACTGAGCCATCTTGTTGCTGAAAATACGAACTCTATGTTTCAACACTCCAATTAACAAGGTGTAACATGAAATATCTATAATCGCAATCCAAGTCAAAGAGATTCCCATTAACGAAAATGCCAAATTTGCCAATAGAAAAAGCAGAATGAGAGACATCATCGCAAGGAGTGTCATACGTCCAAATATACCAGTCTTAATGAACAAATGATGAAGATGTCGTTGATCGGAAGAAAAAGGCATATCTGCTTGAAGAATGCGTTCAAAGAAAACGCGAACAAGATCTATACATGGCACAAATAGTAATGAAAAACAGATAAGCATACGTTCTAGAGCATCAAACGTACTTTTATCCTCTGCTATAACAAATTTCAATGCGAGATAAGCAAGGGAGAATCCTATCATCATTGAGCCGCTATCTCCCATATAAGTTTTAGTCTTTCTCTCTAGTGTTCCAAACATATTATAACAGAAAAATACTATAATAGCCCCTATCATAGATGCTGTTATAATACAATATATTTGATTTCCAGAATTAGCAAAACATACTCCAAAACAGGTCAAACACAACATCGCGAAAATAGAAAGCAGTCCGTCTATTCCATCTATTATATTTACTGCATTAATAACTAGAACTACCACAAGAATAGTCAATAAAACAGATAAGTAAATGGGCAGGAACTCTATTCCGCAAAAACCATATAAATTATTCAAGTACAAATCACATAAAGGCAACGTTGCTGCCGATAGTATTTGAATAGCAAATCTAATCTTTTTTGAAATACCAAACAAATCATCAAACAAGCCAATAAGATATACAAGCATTACACCTGTCCCCAAAATCAGGGTTGTAGTTTTAATGCTTTGACTCATATCACCACCTTCACTCATGATTATCATTGATGATGTAACACCAATAAAAACACAAGGAAGCAAAACTGATCCTCCTAAACGCAAGACTCTGTTAGTATTTTCATCTCCTCCCGTAATCTGCTTATTAAAGTTCCGTAGATACGCTTGCCTAAGTACCCATGGGAAAAGAACCATAGCTACCAACATTGATGACAAAAAAGCTATAAAAATATATATGTAATCAAGCATTATTTTTGCAATAAATATTTTGCATTTTCATTTAAATAATAACGTGTCATCGAACTTATTTATTGCTCTAATATAATATTAATTTTATTTAAATGGAAAATAGCAGAAAACAATCACACATAAAAATACTCTTCTATTTAGTTGAGACAGCATAGTCTTATACATATTGACTATTTGCAAAAACTACATTGCTTAGCACTGAACAACATAGTCCAAATACTGTCCCTCCATATTAGGAATAAAGTTTGTTTGGCAAAGGTCGTTAATTAAAATCGCGGTGTATATTAGGGAGGTTCTATAAATTCAATTAATCATTGGCGAATAGTCAGAACCTCTTTAAGGCTAATTTACAGAACCCAGCTAAATAAAATCTAATATACTGTCTCATGTGGCACAAATGTGTCACTTATCAAACTTTTTGTTTTATCGTTGAAATTAAAATCCAGACCGATGAGATCATACAGAAGATATGGAATGTCAGCTGTACAAAATGGGCGAGACGAGGAATTTAATATTTTTTCATAACGTTTTTTGTTAGAATTAATAAACTTATCGCTTACCCAAATCCACATTGGGACATGTAACTCATTTTTTACACGATGTATATCTCTGCTTCCTGGGGCTCTTCCATAACTTCTGATTCCATTATCAAAAACAGACTCTCCATGATCGGAAACGTAAACTATAACAGCATTTTGGTCAATATATTCATTTACAATCTTACCCATTACAAAATCATTATATAATGTAGCATTGTCATATTCTGCAATAAGTTGACGTTCATCGTCATCCAAGTCATCACGTTTTATGTCTGTAATGGTAAATTTGCCAAACTTTTGAGGATACCTTTCTACAGCCCCTAAATGTTGCCCTTGAATATGGATTATATTTAATGATTTGGGATGTTTTAATAGATGATTTTTCTCATGATCAATAAAATCTCCGTCATATTGATATGTTTTAAAATTTCTATAATTAAAGCAATAATTATGAACTTCATGGGTATTCAAAAAATATCCACATTTTATATCAAATATACCACATTTCTCTCTTGTATATTGATTATCTAAATAGACTATATCAAAACCTGCTTTTCTAAAAACCACTGGCATTAAAACGTTGGAGGCACCTGAAGCTTCTTTTTCGCAACCTTTTTGAGTAAACATATATCTCATAGCAGCATAAGTCACATTGGTTGGAGACATTGCATTTTCAAAAAGAATTAATCTTCCCGATAATTTCTCATTTTCTAAGACAGGATTGGTCTTCAGATAATAGCCGTACAGTGATGAATGATGTTTGGTATGTGATTCACCTATTATAAAGACAACCGTAGCTATAGAGTCTTTTAAATCAATGATATCTATTTTCTCATTCATTGCATGAATTGACTCTATATCATTTTGAACTTCATGCAAGAAAATATATGATGAATAAATCTCAGAAACAGTAGACTTGCCGATTGGTATCGGTAACCTATAACTATACAAAAAGAATAAAGGCCAAGATAATAAAAATAAGATGATAAGGTATTTAGTCTTAATAAAAAAAATAGACTTTGTAAACTTAAATAAGTTTTTATACAATAAACTAACTATGGTAATAAAAATCAACAATGCTAATATTATGTACCAATTACTTACATAAGTTTTAAAAAAACCTATAGCTTCGTTTGCATTTGTTTGCAAAATCAACAACCAAATATTTGCATTAAGTCGAGAACTGAGTATAAAGAAACAAAATGTTTCGATAACAAACAGAATAAGTAGAGTTGATATTATGCAGAAAAATATTTTTCGAAATCTAATACTTAATAAAGTTATACCTAATGATAGTGGAATAGACTGTATAAAACTTGTTACAAATAATGTTTCTGAATAATAATCACGTTCATATCCTGCAGGAATTGATAATAATAAAATTATAACCCCAAAACATATTACAGTAGCATAAGTTAGTGCTATTTTTCTTTCCATAAAGGCATTACTAAACATAAACATCTAAATTTTATTCTGTATGAGCAGACGCAAAATGATTAATTAATATTTCCTAAACTTTAATGTGCCTGAGTTGTCACTTTTCAGCACCAGATTATCCGATGTCAATTGCTCTATGTTCATTAATCCATCAAAAGGTACTCCATACTGAGCAAGTGTATCCATTGATAATATATCATCATGTCCATTACCTTTATATTTTATTGGATCATAAACACGAATATATGTGCCTTTGTTTTCAAACGATGAGAGCAAATATCCAGAAGAGTATGAGAGTTTTTGAAACATCATCATCTGAAGCTGAAAACTATAATAGATTTTCATTTCCTTGCCTCCTAAATACTCTCCGCTTGGAGAGGTCCATTCGTACATTTGCCACTGGCCGTCCAAACCGTTATTACAATCCATCTTATCGCAAGAAAGGTTGAATGCAAAACAGAATGTTATAATTACAAAAATGAAACAATATTTCCTCATGTCTACCCTCTTTTATTTACCATTGAGTCCTATTAATCCATCCATCAAAACGAACAGTTAACATCGCCGCATTAGATCTGCCTATTAACGAGCCATCATTATGGCCATATGCAAATGAAAACGAGAGACCACGACCCCAAGCGGGTTTATAGGAAGACTCTAATAGCATGTAATTAGCACTACTTGGATCATCTAAGGGCCTCATATATGTGCCTAAACTTGTTTGATGGGTATATAAAACTCTCCAAGTCCACTCATTTGTTGGAGAACCTTGCAGACCAAGGTGATGCACCCTAACCCTATCGTGACGGGGAGCCAGATCTCCTTGGGAACCAAAATAAGTATTATATATGGGCGACAATATTAGAGGATTACCCAAAACAAAGCCCCCCATCTGCCATGCCCCATAGATATGATTCGAATAATAACTATCCCTTGCACTTATCTGCTGAGTATTTTCTTCTGTCTTATCATGGTAAATAGGACCGGATTGATGCATGGTACTATTATATTCAAACAAGAATGTTGACAAAAATGGATTCTTGGGTAAATTAACCTCTAATCCCAACAACATGTCTTTCCATCCATACTGAGGGAACATTTGGCTATGGTCTTCAAAAAAATGCTCCATATAAGCACCTATACTCCAGTTCTTTTCTCTCCAATCTAAACGCAAATGCCAAGAACCAACATGGTTACCAGCTGCATTTGTGTAATTCTCATCATTAACATCTCCTCCACCAGGAAGGAATGCAGTCCACAAATTACCCCCAAGATTTATACCTTGATCCATCGCTCCGCCACCATACTGACTTAAATTCCATCCTGTTCCTCCAAATTGGCAAGCCATCTCTAAACCGCCTGTAATCTCCAATGGAAATAATTCTCTGTTACCCAAACGAATAAACAATGCTTTAGAATGAAACATACTTCCAGAAGTATATGGATTCTGCGTTCCATTATTGAATTTCTTCTGCCACTTTGCATCGGTATACATACCATAAGCGATATGACCTTTGAAGGAGAAAATGCCACGTGTTCCAGGAATAGCCCAGAAATCTGGCATCTCCAGTCTAACTTGAGGAATCGGCCGAGCATTAATGCCCAATGTCATTCCAGCTGTTGATAAAAATGGATTTTTGAGTTCAGATGGACGTTCCTTTTGTCCAAGACTTAATCGTAACATCTTCCACTCTATATCTAGATATGCCTGCTGAATACAGAAATATCCATTCTCGCTATTTATCGGTGATGCCAAATCTATTCCATAACCTGTTCGCCAAAACCACAAAGAATCTGTTTCAACGTCACGCCATAAGGCAACCCTTGCCAAACCAGAATAATTATCTGTCGTTCCAAGACCATAACGGTTATTGGTAAACCAAAAAGGAGCGTTATCGCCTCCACCTGCAGCACCTTGAGCAGAAAAAGAGTACTTTATATTTTCTGTTAAATGCGATAACTGAGCATTGCAACACAAAGAAACAAATAAAAATATTAAGAAAAAGAACTTCCTAAGCATTATACCTATTTTAAAACTATAATCCTTGAAACAACACTGTTGCCCGAATCTTTAGCATTACATACAATATGATAGACTCCACTGGCAACCCTATTGCCTGACATATCACAACAATTCCATCGTACACTGCCACCAATACTTGTTGCTGACCAGATAGAACGACCAGATGAAGAAAGAATTTTAACAACAGTTCCATCTACTAATCCCTCTATTGTCACAATTTCATTTGTTGAAGGTCTTACTGGATTGGGATACACAATAATATTTTCTTTTGTAAGGACATTCTCAGACTCTGTAACCTGTTCTTCGAAACTACACAAGCCAAAATCAGTACCAATCATAACTTTACCTGAATTGGCATTTATTGCTATGCTATGTATTTGGTTAGACAATAATGAAGAATTGTCGGCAGTAAAATGATAAATTGTTTCCTGTCCGTCGTGACTTACAAGATACAATCCATTATCCATTGTACCAATCCACTTCCGATTGGCAGGATCTACCGCTATGCAAGTTACATTTACACCAGCCAAGAGATAATCGGCGAAACCGCTTCCATCGTTTCTGTTTCTCTTAATTTGATGAAATGTAAAATCGTCTTCAAACCAATCCTGTGGACGAGTGATAACAAAAAGTCCTTCATTAGTACCACACCATATTTGTCGGTCTTGGTCCTCAGTCATACAATAAAATTGATAAGGTATAACCGTCTTGCCATCCTGATTTGTTATTGAGGTACGGAGAAGATGACTATCATCGTCTACAATATTTAAAGTACCATTTGTATCAAAACCAAAGAAACCACGAGGTTCACCTTGATGGGAAACCATAAAATTTATGCCATGTGAACTAAAGAGATACTGATAAACATTTGTTGCTTCAACAACTTCTGGATAAAACAACGATACCCATTTCCCGTCTGGGCGCATAATCCTTACAATTGTATCAGTCTGCTGGTTTGCCATCCAAAGATTTCCTTTATTATCATATTGCAGAGCAGTACAAGTACAATAATTCCCAGGATTAGACACATTCACGTTAATTGTACGCAGTGGAGAGTTTGTGTAATTGTATAATCGTTCAAAAATAACCTCCCCTTTCTCATTAAGCCTATATTCATGCAGTCCGTTCCTATAAACCGCTCCAAAAAAATGTCCGCCGTCTAAAGGATCCTGAACCAAATCAACACTATTATAATGTGTTAAATCGGGATAAACTGTTTTGGCAGTTTTTTCGTCAAATATAGTCCACTTAGGAGTTTTTACGTCATCAAGAAACATAAACGTGGCAGGATAATATGTTCCGGACTGTGTATTAATACCTCCAGCAACAAGCAATCTGTCACCCACATAATTCATGTGGTAAAAAAGATCACGCGAAGGAGAATTTGAATAAAATATTTTTGTTATATCCTGAAAACTATTATCCTTTTGAACACAACTATTCAATCCATTTTCCTTAGAAGCGATATAGAAAACATCATTTGCGCAAGTGACACCCTCCATTCTAATCGGAGTAATAAAATTTATATTTTTCCATCTACTTGTATATTCTCCTTCATAAATAAAAATTCGTGTAGGGACTCCAAAAAGAAGTTTGTCATCTGTAGAAAGAAAAAAAGTCAACGTACTTGCCAAAATTTCTAAAGGAGTTCCATCTAAATTTATTTCATCAACTCCTTTTAATTTACAACCAAATAAATGCGAATCATGAATCGCAAGTTTCGTATATACAGTTTTACTTATCGGGTGTTTCCAAATATTTACATCATGAAAATTTACGGAAGTTGCAAATTTAAAAAGTCCTAAGTTTGTTGACACATAATAATGATTCTGTAGGAGCACAATACTGTACACATTACCATTTATGAAAGTATATGTCTCATTCACAACAACATCTTGGGTATTTAACTCAACAATACTACTTCCAATACATATATAAGTAAGCCTATTAATATGGCTTATACCATTTATATTTTCTGCTGTAAGCGATTTTTCCTTCAATGCCGAAATATTATAAACATTATCATCGGCATCAAGTAAATCAATATTACCATTTACATATACTATTACTAATCTGTCTGTAGCCTTGTTATATGATATGTGTGCTATTTCCTTGTCACTCAAATCATGAAGACAATCATATGTTTTGACACTGCCATCCTCTATATCATAACAAACTAAATTTCCGGAAGTAGAATTAACAGTCCCACTACCCTTCATAATAGCATATATACGATTACCTGCTGCCTCAACCTGAACAGCCTCCGTATATGAAGGATAAACCTGCCACTTCTCAGTTTGGGCAAACGAGAAGTGACAGATATATAAAATTACCAATAAAACAGACAGTCGTAGTCGCATACTATTTATTTCTCGGTATGGCAAGAATCTCCTTCACTATGGCCATACTTACCATAAACTCCATAGTGACCATATCTGCCATAAGAACCATATTTACTATAGCTACCAGTTCCGTAATAATGTCCATATTTACGTTTCTTTAGGTCTATTGAATTAAGTACAATATTACATTTTGGCATTTTTTCGCTCTTTGCTATATCGTTAATCAAAGAGAAATTTATCTTATGACTAAAATCAGCACGTACTATGAACAATGTTGTATTAGCGATGTGGCCAACAGACAATGTGTCCGCAACCAAACCTACGGGCGGAGTGTCAAGTATTATATAGTCATAGATGTTAGACAAATATTCTATACCCTGAACCAATAAAGGACTCGCCAACAATTCCGCAGGATTAGGCGGTATGATGCCAGCAGGCAAAACATACATATTGGGATTTATGTTGGTTTGCGTAATTTGATCCTCCAGCAATTTAAAATCAGCTTCGGTTGCATTAAGGAAATTAACTATACCCCTATTGTCTGCAACAAGTCCAAACAAATTCACCAAACGAGGTTTTCTTATATCCAATCCAACTATCAAAACCTTCTTATTCAAAAGTGCCATTGACATTGCCAAGTTTGTAGACACAAATGTCTTTCCCTCTCCAGGGATACAAGAGGTAACTAAAACTACCTTTTCAGGAGATTTTAAAATAAAATTCAAATTAGTTCTCAGTCCCCTGAATGCCTCTTCCATCATATCGTTGCGATTTCTTCTCACAACTATACTATGTTTACTATCTTTAATATGGTGATTTAAAGGAATGTCCGCCAAAATTGGGAGTTTGGTAAGTTGTTCAACGTCCTCACGTCCCTCGATACGATACCTCAACAGACTTAAACCCAAAAATAAAGCAATTGGGAAACCGACACCAAAAGCAAATGCACCAGCATAAATCATTTGATTCTTAGGACTGATCTTACCTGCTACAATTGGTTCATCAATAACACGAGCCTTTGATGCAGTACTATACAACTGGATGTAATTTTCTTCACGTTTCTGCAACAGGGTAAGATACAGATCCGATTTCAATTGACGTTGACGGTCAATATTTGTCAGCACACGCTCCTGAGTAGGTGTTTGCGCAATACGTCCAGAAAAATGCTTAAACTGTTGCTCAATACTCTTGTTTTGCATTTCCATATTCATATAAACACTACTCATATTCTCCTTAATGGAAGGCCATATGTCAGACATCTGTCGAGTCAACTGTTGTACTAAAGGATTTTCCTCACTACTGCCCTTGAGATACCTGTTGCGTTTCAAAACAAGTTCATTGTACTCAGAAATCATACTAACCAAAGATGCATTATTCAACCCAAGGTTTGCTGGTATTATCTGCAAATAGTTATCAGCGTCATTCATATAGTCTATAAGAGCTTTAACCAAAGACATCTGAGTCTGTATCTGCACTTTCTCCTTTTGATAGCTGGTATAATTTGAAAGAGCTGTTGTTGCATCATTTGAGAGATTTATAAGTTCGTTTTCACGCTTATAAGATTCCATACCTCCCTCTGCCTCATCCAATTCAATACGGATGTTTTGCAAACGATCGGAGAGAAACTCTTCAGTTTTACGAGCGACCTCATTCTTATCCTCATTAGCATCATCGTTATAGCAATTAACCAATTCACGCAAATAGTCAAGCGCTCTTCTGGTTTTGGTATCCACGAAACCAATATTAGCAACAGTTGTGGTTTTAGATGTGGGACTTGCACTTAATCTTCCTGCATATGAACGAGCAATGTCCTTAATCGGATAAACAGAAACCATCACTTTTGATGGAGAGCTAACAAAAGAATCTTCCAACATAGGCTCCGGATTATGTGCCAACACAATTCTACCATATTTTGTTGCAATAGTATCTGGTAATTGATCGATTTTTATTGAAGATGTAACTTTCTCGGGATTTTTGGCATCAAAATATGTATCTAGTACCACTCCATCCTTAGAGAATCCAAGATTCATGCGCAAAGGAAACGATAGTTTTTCTAAATCCTCCTCTACTATATCCACAAAAACAGGACTCTCTTTATACAACTCCTCATTTTTAAAACTACCTTCCGCAAAATATGTGACATAAAGTTTCAGTCTTTTGACGACTCTCTTGGCCACGGCAACGCTTTTAATAATTTCCAACTCGTTATCGAAGCCATTAGAATTAGACATAAAACCCATCTCGTCAAGAGCAATACTCGAATATCCTCCTCTTTTTTGTTCGGAATCCTTCACCAACACTTTCATAGAAGAAGAATAAACTGGGGCTGTGTATTTAAGATATAGCCATGCGGAAGCCATACAGACTACCAAAGACAATAATACCCAATACCAATTTAAACAAAAAAGAGTCCAAATGTTACTTAAATTAAATACACTCTTTCTCTCTTCTTCCTCCACAAGGAAATCCTTCTCTTTAACTTCAGACATAGTTTTTTCTTTTAATTTCTCGTAGTCAAAAACGCACAGAGAGTCCATTTTACGCAACAAATATACAATATATTTCAAGCACAAATAATACTTTGCACTCAAAAAAAACACATATTTATCAAAAAAGAAGTAAAAATAAAGCTAAGTTAAATGTTTTTTCCTACCTTTGTGAAATAATGAACAAACTTACATTCAACATATTCACCCCGAAAGGCCTTTTAATTGCAGCTTGCGATATCACGATTTTGAACGCAGTCTGTATATTGATTGCATTTTGGGCTATTCATGATTGGGATTGGACAGGTTATTTAATTGTGGCCAATGTTGTATCATTGTTAACAATTAAATATTTTTCTATGCGTTTAGCCAACATGCATTGGCTTGACAGCATTTTAAATCGCGCTGTAAAAAAAATCACAGATATTGCTATATCCATGATTTTTCTACTAACATTCTTCCCGATTATTTTTATTCTTGCCACTATTGCAATCAGGACTACACATTCTGCAACAGGAAAATCTATTCTTGAATTAAGGCATGTGATAATAGAAGACAAAGAAACCATCCTCATGTTTTTCCGCAAAAGTCGCACAATATTTGATAACCCTTTTCTAAACAAGACTCCGATTGCTGTCAACATCCTCCTAGGACAGTTATCCTTGTGGAATCTATATGAATTAAAAGAAGAAAGAGTTGAATTTGAAAGGCATGAAGATTTAATTCTCAAAAACGATACCACATACGTTGAAATACACGACAATACGCAGAATTTAGACGACGAGTCTCTCCACGAAGAAGGGCAAGCAAAGTTTGAGACAACAAACGACAATGAAAATTTAGTAGATTTTGTAGATAAATATATACATTTTGAGGATGACATACAAGATTCCTTAACCAATAATCATACATCAAACTATGAACATATTCAGTAAACTTTTTAGTAAAAACACGAAAGAAAAGACCGGAGGATTGGAAGACTTCATGCTTTTGTTTAGTGTTTACTATCAGGCCACTTTGGCTGCACAAACAGGATTAAACAATCTTACCGTTTTACGTGATCTTCGCATTTTCAAACAAACCTACCACATTACCACCCAAAATAACAAAATAGGTTTGGCCGAAAAAAAACAATGTCAGAAGATGTTGCAGAGCATCTACAAAGTCAGCGACAACCTATTTAAAGAAATTGATTTAAGCATCAAAAAACGTTGCCGCACCCCACAAGATGCACAATCATACCTCATCCAGTTCCAAGGATTCGCGCAAGAGCTCATGATGCTGATGGGAAACCTTATGCAATGGAAATCAAGAATCCCAAGCTTCTTCCGCAAAGCCTTACGCACGATGGTAGAGAAACAAGTCCACGAGATTATGACTCGTAATGACTGGAAGGACGAGGCTGTACGTCGCTCATGTATTTCTATACGCAAATATCAAACCTCATTATCTTATAGCGAAGCATGGATGAGTGAATACGCATACACACTTGTTATGCTCTATAAAAAAGAAGACAGACCTAAAAACGCAGAATAAGCATGAATCAGGAAACCATAGCAATAGTCACTCGTTTAGAGACACGTACACGCCAGATGCTTCTGCAATATGACAAGTTGCAGAAACAACTTCAAGAAACCGAAGAAAAACTTGCAGAACAAAGACAACGTTGCCAAAGTCTGGAAGAAGAAAATCATAACCTTGAAGAAAAATATGCACGACTTAAAATGGCAAGACTGATTGACATGGTTGATGATGATGAATTGCGCAGTACACGCAAACGCATCAATAAGATGATTGCGTCAGTTGATAAATGTTTAGCAACCCTTAAGGTCCAATAATTTATGGAAGACAAGCAGAAAATTACCATCAGATTTGGTTCATGGGATTTACCAATGACCGTAAATCGCAAGGATGAGCACCTTTATCGCAATGCAGAAAAGTTGATGAAGGAACGCTATGCTTTCTACACCAACAACTATAAGGGACTTGCGACAGAGCGCTATATGATATTGAGTATGCTTGATATTGCGGTAAGACTTCAGCATGCACTTGAGTCAAACAACGACTCCTCTATCATTGAGAGGTTAAAACCATTGATTGATGATATAGAACAAAAATTAGAAAAAAAATAATCCTTTATATAAACATATTTATCACTTAAATCAAAATGATCGAAATAATAATTGGAATCGCTAGTGGCATTGCCATTGCCATTGCTTGGTGGGCCATATGGTACTTTGCTGTAGTGCCCCAGAAACAGAAAAGGATGGAAGCAGAAGTTAAGAAAGAAGCAGAAGTCCTAAAACAGAAGAAACTATTGGAAGTAAAAGAGAAGTTCCTTGCAAAGAAAAATGAACTAGATAAGGAGGTACACCAACGCACCCAACAGTTGCAACAGGCTGAAAACCGCAACAAACAGCGCGAAATGACACTCAACCAGCGTCAAGATGAGCTTAACCGCCGTAAGCAGGAAGCAGAAACTCTTCGTACCCGCCTTGAGAACCAGCAAGGAATGCTTGAAAAGAAAGAGGAAGAGCTTACCGCTCGTCAGGCCGATTTAATAAATAAGGAGCGCACTAAACTTGAAGAACTTTCTGGTTTATCAGCAGAAGATGCCAAGCAACAACTAATAGAATCCATGAAAGATGAGGCACGCACCAATGCCCAGGCATATATAAACGACATCATGGATGAGGCTAAGATAAATGCCAACAAGGAGGCAAAGCGCATCATAATACAAAGCATTCAGCGCGTAGCTACTGAAACTGCTGTAGAGAATAGTGTAACAGTGTTCCATATCGATAATGATGAGGTTAAGGGACGAGTAATTGGTCGAGAAGGTCGTAACATCCGTGCTCTTGAGAATGCAACTGGTGTGGAGATCGTTGTTGATGACACACCCGAAGCCATTGTCATTAGTGCTTTCGATCCAGTTCGTCGCGAAATTTGCCGCCTCGCGCTGCATCAGTTGGTTTCCGATGGAAGAATACATCCCGCACGCATTGAAGAGGTTGTAGCAAAAGTCAAGAAACAGGTTGACGAAGAGGTTATGGAAACTGGTAAGCGTACTGCCATCGACCTAGGTATTCATGGCCTGCACCCAGAACTCATACGTATTGTCGGCAAAATGAAGTATCGTAGTTCATACGGTCAGAACCTCTTGCAACACGCTCGCGAAACAGCAAACCTGTGTGCAGTTATGGCAAGTGAATTGGGTCTGAATCCCAAAAAGGCTAAGCGTGCAGGCCTTCTTCATGATATTGGCAAGGTACCCGACGAGGAACCTGAAATGCCACATGCTCTTTATGGTGCCAAGCTTGCAGAGAAATACAAAGAAAAGGCAGAGATTTGCAATGCTATCGGGGCACACCATGAAGAGATGGAGATGACATCACTAATCGCTCCCATTGTTCAGGTGTGTGATGCCATAAGTGGTGCACGTCCAGGTGCTCGTCGTGAAATTGTAGAAGCATACATCAAACGACTGAAAGACCTTGAGAATATTGCGATGTCGTACCCTGGCGTAACCAAGACATATGCTATTCAAGCAGGTCGTGAGTTACGTGTCATTGTCGGCGCAGACAAGATTGACGACATACAGACAGAAAAACTCTCTGGGGAAATAGCCACACGCATTCAAAATGAGATGACCTACCCCGGACAGGTTAAAATCACGGTAATTCGTGAAACCCGTTCAGTAGCATACGCAAAATAGCAAAAGGAATGACTATCGCTGTTGATTTTGATGGTACTATCGTCACACACGAGTATCCCAAAATAGGAAAGGAAATACCCTTTGCCACACAGACACTGAAAATGCTTGCCAACGATGGGCATCGGTTGATTCTTTGGACGGTGCGCGAGGATAGACTTTTGGAGGAGGCTGTTCAATGGTGCAAGGAACGCGGTGTTGAATTCTATGCTATAAACAAAGATTATCCAGAGGAGGAACAAGAGTACAACAACCACTATTCACGTAAGCTTAAGGCAGACGTATGGATTGATGATAGAAATGTTGGAGGTTTGCCTGATTGGGGAACAATTTATCGCTTAATCTCAGAAAAGAAGACACTCACAGAACTTCTTTCTTTTGATGAAGGTTTAAACCATGCACATGCACAAAATAAGCGAAAGTGGTGGCAATTCTAAAATCTCATCGTAATCAAAAGCAATAGACAAATAAAATATAGATTTATAAAAACAACTACTATGAAGAAGTCATTGTTATTTTGGACACAGATGTTTCTTCTGGCAACAATCCTGATTACTACAAGTTGCGTCAGTCAAAAGAAACTTGTTTACTTCCAAGGTTCTGACCAGTTATATGCCAACGCACAACAAATTGGCCAAGCCTACGAAATGAGACTAAAACCAGCCGACCAGATTATGGTTAAAATGACTTGTCTGTCAGAACCAGAACTACTGAGTATTTTTTCTCAGGATGTAACAATTGGTCAATCTGGCAATACGTCAATGACGCAAGGCAATAGTATATCAAACCAATATGCCTACACCGTTAGCACTGGCGGTTATGTCATTCTCCCTGTTATTGGTAGAATTTATGTCGGCAACATGACATGCGAAGAGGCTGCTATCGCAATTGAGAATAAAGTTAAGGAACTGAAAATCATCAATGACCCCGAAGTGACTGTTCGTCTACAGAATGCACGTGTGACTGTTATAGGTTCCGTAAAGAGTCCTAAAACGGTAAATCTAACAAGTGAACGCAACACAATCATAGATGTTTTGGCACAATGTGGCGATTTGAGCGAATCCTCCATTCGTACCAAAGTCAAATTGTTCCGCGAAACAGATGGAAAGAGAGAAATGTTTACCTTAGATCTAACAAATGTTGACATTTTCAATAGTCCTGCTTTCTATGTACAACAAAACGACATGATATACATAGAACCCAATAAGAGTCTTGGCGTTAAGAGCAGTGCTTTCTACACTTTCCTCGGTGCTGGCGCGAGTATACTCGGTTTAGCCTCAAGTATAGTAGCTCTAGTGTTTGCCATCAAGAAAGAATCGGGAAGTTAAACCAAATAATCATTACACACACATTAAGAACCAAACACTTCTTATGTGTGTGTTTTTTATACCTTACTTAATATAATACCATGAATAGAACCTTATCAATGCTCACAAAACACTTCCTATATATTTTAGGTTGCATGCTGTTTGTCTGTTCGTGCCAGATTATGAGTTTTGAAGAAGAAGATAGCACACCAGACTCTTCAAGGGGAGAAAAACTCATGCACTTTAAAGTCACTGGATTTAACCTTGACAGTTTTGAGGAACTTGATACACGAGCTACAGAAAAGTCTGGCACCGACAACCTACTTTTGGGCATATATGACCTGAATGGAAACCTGCTTGATAGTATCGAATATCAAGACAAAGACGACTACTCGTTTGGCAAGTTCTCCCGCACATTGAAATATGGCAAGTACACCATCCTTGCATTAGGATGGGACGGCAGCCAACAATGCCATGTAGCAAGTTCTGACAGTATATATTTCAGTGAAGGATGGGTTCCCAACACTCTGCTATGCCGGCAAAATATTGTTGTAAGCGAAAGTTATTCTGATACACGCACACTATCCCTCAAAAGATGCACTGCACGTTTTGCAGTATATCTAAAAGACGAACATATACCATCAAATCTCAGTAAATTTGTCATCAGCAGTTCCGATGCCGGTAATGTCCTTAATAGCGAAACTAAACATTGTGCCAACATAAAGGATTTCAGTCGCACAATTGATGTGAATATTGAACCTTCAAAAATAAAATATGTATCTTCTTACTTCTTCCTGCCGGAAGACAGTGCGAATATAAATATCAGTGTTGCTGCCTTAGATGTCAACGGAGAAGAACTTGGCAAACAGAACTTCATCAACGTTCCTATGAAAATCAACTATGCCACAAACTATTCTGGCAAATTCTTTCCTTATGCATCGGAATCTGGCGAGATTGTTTTTGAGTTGGATTACGATGGAGAATACAATCACGAATTCTAAATTACGAAAGGTCATTTTTACGACCATACATAAAAACTTTGTTGACGTATCAACAACTCTTTAATGACACTACATAAAAGGATTGTTGGTACGTCAACAATTTGTTTTAATTAGTTATATATCCAATATCAAGGCATCATCAACATCGTAATATCTGTAATGCCTTATATGTTTCCATTCTGAATTGTGCAACATCCATGATGGAGAGAAGTCCTCTGTACCACGAGCATCCAGTTTGCTCACCACCATTCGCACAGTCAGTTTATGAATATCAACAGCAGGAGTATAAAGCATTTCTGTCCCAGAGTTGTTGTATGTCACTGCCAATACTCCGACACTAACCAACTCCTCCAGCAAAACGCTTACCAGTGCACTAGGCAATCTTGTCGCGTGCGAGAGTTCCTGTTGGCTTTGCGGACGCTTTCCTTCTGCAAAGCCTTTTGAAATATGACGCACCAATAAGATAGACAAAGTATCTCTGAACCGTCTACTCATGCCCCTTGTCGAACGTTCGAAGGCATATTCCCTCACCATCTGGTTTGCATATGTCAACTGACATCCAATTAGACATATGTACCATGTAAACTGAATGAAAATCAAAAGCAAAGGTATGGCTGCAAACGAACCATAA
The DNA here is from genome assembly GCA_017547165.1 of Bacteroidaceae bacterium. Taxonomy (GTDB): domain Bacteria; phylum Bacteroidota; class Bacteroidia; order Bacteroidales; family Bacteroidaceae; genus Physcousia. The sequence continues at coordinate 62,107 of JAFYQK010000001.1, read as the reverse complement.
ATGGCATTGTATGACGAAAGTTTTATCTGATAATGAATGTAAAAATACTCCAATCCTAAGAACAGTAAGCCTGCAATAATGCCAGGACCAATGCATGCCGTCCAACGTACATGGGTATTCGGCATCAGTTTATAAAGCAGCACAAAAACCAAACTGCTGACAAAGACAGGCAACATTACCACAATAACATGGAAAGTGCTACCCATTGACAAAGTCACCTCAAACCACGTCTCCAAGGCCAGCATCACTACATTGAGACCGTTGGTAATAATCATCAATATAGGCAACAGCAAAAACACCGATATGTAATCTGTTATCCTTCTGTATATATTACGACTGTTTGTAACTTGCCACACAGTATTGAATGCAGTTTCTATGTTGGATGTAAGGTTCACCAAAGTATAAAACAACAACAGCAGACCAAAGCCAAGGAATACTCCACTCTTGGTATGTTGCAGGTAACGCTCCACAAAATCAAGCACCATCTCTGTCATCTCGGGACTGAAAGAAGCCAAAGCCGAGCGGAGTCGTCCCTCAATTAAATTATCAAACCCGAATCCCCTTGCTATGGCAAAGATAATGGCCAGAACCGGCACAACAGCAAGAGTGGTGTTATATGTCAAAGCCGAGGCATATGACCCAAGATTATTATTGATAAAATGTTCTATGGTGATATAGATACGTTTGAAAAGCACAAGAGCCCAACGCTTAAAACAACAGCATTGGCTCTCATCAATATTCCACCACATCTCCATTCTTTCTTCTAAAGTCATATAAATTCTTTATTTTTATAATTTAGAAAAAGAAGCAGCGGTTCTATAAGCCGGGTTCTGTGCACGTCAATATAGCAAACAATCGCTTGATACATGTCGCCGCTTGTCATTTATCCACTACTGATGTCACCATCAGCCTCTATCGTTCTACCCTCCAGCTCGGACGGACAGCCCTCTCGCCCTTTCACAATTCTGCAAAAAGAATCTGCGCTGGTATACGCGAACTTTCAACATCCGGAGTGCACAGCACGCATGTCACCACACGCCTGGTGGGCCCTTACCCCACCTTCTCACCCTTACCCATGAAACATAGGCGGTTATTTTCTTCTGCACTGACCAACCATCACTGGTTCCTACCCGTTAGGTAGCGGATTGTCCTGTGTTGCCCGGACTTTCCTCTCGTCTTTCTTAAAAATCAAAAAGACCAGCGACAAGCCAAACCACTGTTTCTTTGTGTGCAAATTTACGAATATTCCTTAAAATGGCAAAACCCACACCATTAAAAGGTTAAATAAAGACAACGAAAATGACAACCTAATCGATTTCTTCATACTTTTGCCAACACAATCACCACGACTTCCCATTTCCCGAAATAAAACACATTAAACATCTATATAATTATGAAGAAAACACTGATTATCCTTTTAGCTTCAACCCTGATGTCATGCACAGGAAAAGCTGAGAGTGCGGCAGAACCAGCAAACATTAAGTCTACAGAAGAAAAGACAGTTTCCATGGCGGTACCCCAAGGTTATGTGGATTTAACCTATGCAGCCGAGAAGAGCGTAAACGCCGTAGTATATATCAAAGTCACAAAAACCGGCAAGACACACAAGATAACCTACCGCGACCCTTTTGCCGAATTCTTTGGAGACTTTTTCGGTCAACGCGGATACACTCCTCAGCAACGCGAATATAAAGAACCAGACAGTCGTGGTTCCGGTTCTGGTGTCATCATCTCAAGCGACGGCTACATCGTAACAAACAACCATGTCGTAGGCGGTGCGGACGAAATACTTGTAAAACTGAATGACAACCGCGAGTTCTCAGGCCGAATTATTGGACTTGATCCCATCACCGACCTTGCTCTCATTAAGATTGAAGGCAAAGACTTTCCAACACTTCCCATTGGAAACAGCGATAATCTCAAGATTGGCGAATGGGTTCTTGCCGTTGGCAATCCATTCAATCTTACAAGCACCGTTACAGCAGGTATTGTTTCAGCCAAGGCAAGAAGTCTTGGAGCTAATGGTATTGAGAGTTTCATTCAAACCGACGCCGCCATTAACCAAGGCAACTCTGGTGGAGCCCTTGTCAATGCACGCGGAGAACTTGTTGGCATCAATGCCATGCTATATTCGCAAACAGGTAGCTATAGCGGTTATGGTTTTGCTATTCCAACTTCCATAATGAACAAGGTTGTTTACGATCTCAAAACCTTCGGAACAGTGCAACGTGCCATTCTTGGTGTTTCTGGTGGCGACGTAACAAACTACATCGATGCCGAAAAAGCCAAAGGAAACACCCCCGATCTTGGCACTCTCACTGGTATATGGGTCAACGAAGTGTCACAAGGTTCTGCGGCAGAAGAGGCCGGTCTCCAGCAAGGAGATGCCATCACACATTTCAATGGCAAGGAAGTTCACAAGATGTCAGAACTTCAGGAAGCTATCACCCAGCATCGCCCAGGTGATAAAGTCAGCATAACATGGCTACGCAACAAACAAAAACATACCCAAACTGTCACTTTAAAAAACAGTCAAGGCTCTACCAAGGTCATCCAAGAAGTAGATGTCGACGAAATGGGAGTTTCACTTGCGGAACTTTCTCAGGACGAGAAATCACGTCTGGGCTTGCCATATGGCCTTGTTGTCAAGGCAATACGCAAAGGCAAAATGCAAAAGGCAGGAGTAACCAAAGGCACCATTATCCTTGATATCAATGACACACGACTTGAAACCACAGAAGACTGGGAAAAAGTCATTAAAACAACCAACCAGAGTTCTGACCGTACCCTTTGGATCAAGGCCATTGCCCCAAGTGGCAGAAAGCAAAGCTTTGTTATTGATCTAGCAGAAGAATAAACCTATACATATATGCATTCAGGAGGATGTGGCACAGACTACATCCTCCTTTCCTTTTTCTAAACACTTTTGCAGCATACATTTCCGACAAATAACCTGTTAAATCAATGTTTTAATAGCAAGCGTTTTCTATTCTCCACTTAATTTTGTAACTTTGCACAAAATAATAATATACTAAAATGAAAAATTGGAGCAAAATTCTTTGCATTAGCCTCATAGCTATTCTGTCGCTGCATGTCATAAATGCCGAAGCAAAGCCTAAAGCGCAAAAAGTCTATATTTTTGGAGTAAGCACAAATTTTACCGACTCCATCACATACATCACCGACATTCAGGTGATTAACCCTGCATACATAGAAACCAAAACCGGTTTTCTTTACGACCGAAGTATCTATTCGCAACAGTTGCAGATTTGGATTGAGCATTTCAAGAAACAGCCAAATACTACATGCACCATATTCTTCAGTAAAAAGAGAAATTCCTTAGAGAAGAAATATATCAAGGTCAGAGACAAAAATCTTAAAGACAAATCCACATACCTTAAAGTCCTTGATGCCGGAGAATTCAAATTCACTCCAATAGAATGGACCGAACATGAAAACCTATAAAATTGCAGGACATAATATATCTATAGATTTCGGCCACATCACCCACGACGAAGTTCTGTTGCCCAATCTCATTCCATTTTCATGTTCTGAAGAGGAAGACTTTATTCTGTCAGTCATCGTAACAGATACACTCCCAGAAGAAGACGGCATCACCGAAGTTGGACTTTTTGATGTTGGCGGATGCGATTACGGGGTCTACCGAACACCATTCGGCGGTTATAGATTTGATTTGCACGATTCTCTCGGACATCTGTGTGCTACAATGCATTCTGACTCCCTTTTTACATTGTGTAAAGTAAAAATCTACGATGGTACAGAAGCGCAATGCCACTACGGGCTCAACAACTGCATAATGATGGCCTTTGCCTTTGCCACGGCAACTCTTGACACGATACTGATACACTCAAGTGTGATACGCCACAAAAACATGGGATACCTCATGACGGCTCCGAGCGGCACAGGCAAAAGCACCCACACACATCTTTGGTATACCACAATTAATAATTGTGAATTATTAAACGACGACAACCCTATCATCAGAATACTGCCCGACGGAACTCCATATGTCTATGGATCTCCATGGAGTGGGAAAACACCTTGTTATCGCAACACACAAGTGCCCATCGGAGGCATAGTGCGTATCAAGCAGCACTCCGAGAATGTCATCCGTCAACTTCGACCCATCGAAGCAATGACATATATCTTGCCAGCCTGCAGCAATATGAAGTGGGATAAGCGGGTATACAGCGGAATATGCGACAGTGTAACAAAGCTCATACAACATTGCAATATCTGGGAACTGCGATGTCTGCCAGATAACGAGGCTGCAAAACTTTGCCATGACACAATCTGTAAAGAATGTAATATATAAGGCACTTCATCTGTTGTTCTTGCCTATTAGGATTTGTTACCGAAAACGCAACGGTACACAGACTCATGCTACCCACAAGGAGATTCCCAACGAAATACTTCTTGGCGCGGTCAGAGATAGTATCCGCCAAGGGTATACAGCAACAATAATGGTAAAAGGTTGGAGCATGCGTCCTTTTCTTGAGCACATACGCGACAAGGTACAATTGGACTCACCCCAAAATGCCCAAAAATACGATGCAGTATTGGCAGAAATATCACTAGGCAAATATGTTCTGCATCGAATAATAAACATAAAACACCATCCCCAGGACTCAAATCTTGATGAGATAACACTTATGGGCGATGGCAACATAAGAGAAACTGAGCAATGCATGCGGAAGGATCTTTGCGGTATAGTAACGCATTACATTCGACCAAATAGAATTATACCTGCCGATAAGCCCCAACTTACTAAAAGTATTATCTTGTGGAACAAGTTACTACCCCTCAGGAGATATTTGCTTTTCATATACCGAACAATCATATAAATTTAACCATTGCAAAAGAAATGAGAATAAAAGAAGGTTTTGAACTACGCGAACTTTGCGGAGAATACATAGTGATAGCACATGGAGAGAAGAACATTGATTTCTCCAAAATAATCAGTCTCAACGAATCTGCGGCCCTCATGTGGCAAACCCTATGCGACAAGGATTTTTCTGCTGACGATATGGCAGAAGTACTCCTCTCTAACTACGAGGTTGACAGAGAAACAGCCCTCAAAGATGCTCTTCACACCATGCAGGAATGGAAAGAGATTGGATTAGCAGAATAGATTTATTTATATTTGTAACTTCAATTTAACAACATGGAACAGATTTGGCTTGATGCCATAAACTGGTTTAATGCTTTGGCTGACACTTTGCACCTTCCTTCATTCTTCATCATGATTGAATTTGTCGGAACCTTTGCCTTTGCCCTCTCTGGTATCCGTTTGGCAAGTGCCAAACAATTTGATGTCTTTGGAGCTTGGATTGTAGGTATGGCAACAGCTATTGGAGGAGGAACCTTGCGCGATATCATGCTCGGAGTAAATCCATTCTGGATGATAAACGAGATATACTTCATCTGGTGTGCCCTCGCCGTACTTTTTGTACACATCTTTGCCAAATACCTTGTAAAGCAGAAGAACACATGGTTCATCTTCGACACCGTTGGTTTGGCTCTGTTTAATGTGGTTGGCATAGAAAAGACATTACAGATGGGATTCCCCATGTGGACTGCCATCACAATGGGTTCCGTCACCGGTGCTGCCGGCGGTGTAATCCGTGATGTTCTCATCAACGAGGTGCCCCTTATCTTCCGCAAAGAGATATATGCCTTGGCATGTGTTGCAGGCGGTATAGTCTACTCTATCATGCACACACTTGGATTCGACGCAGCCATCAGTGCCATGCTCTCCAGCATCGTTGTTATAGCTGTAAGATGCTTTGCTGTTAAATTCCATTGGCACTTGCCTATTGTAAGGGGAGAATAGTTTTTGAGCATGATTCAACGAATCACACACGTCTTCATTGCACTGTGTCTGACCATTAGTTTGTATGGTCAGCACATTGTATATGACAAGAATGTGCATTCGCTACAAATCACCACCAACAATAATCCTCTTCTTCCCCCGGTATTGAAATTAAACCACTCTTCCTATCTCACCATCTCGTGGGATGATATGTCGCATGACTATCACCACTACACCTATCGCATCCAACATTGCACTCGTGATTGGCAACCTACTACAGACATCTTTGAGAGTGACTACCTCCGAGGCACCAACGACAATCCTGTCGAAGATTATGAGACAAGCTTCAACACCACACAAAATTACACACACTACTCCTTAACATTTCCCAACCGAAATGCCAACGTATTGCTTAGTGGCAACTACAAACTGTTGGTATATGAGAATGGCGACACGGATTCGGACCCTATACTTGAAGCACGTTTCATGGTGGTTGAAGACGAAGCAAAACTCTCAATGCAAGTATCTTCCAATACCGACATTGATTTCAACGAACACCACCAACAAGTAACATTACAACTCAACTACGGCCCTCTAAAGGTACTTGACCCTTACAACCAGATTCATGCCGTTGTGATGCAGAACCGACGTCCGTCACGTACGGTCTCTGGCATCAAGCCAAATATCAATAAGGCAAACGGACTGGAATGGAACCACCACAACGAGCTTATATTCCCGGCAGGCAATGAGTATCACAAGTTTGAAGTGCTCAATGTCTACCAATCCGGTATGAATGTTGACAACATGCGTTGGTTCGAACCCTACCACCATGCCACCCTGTGGATAAATACCCTTTCTCAAAGTTACCTCTCTGCACAAGACAACAATGGTGTCTTTTATCCTCGCACACAAGATCAGGAGAGCAACTCTACCCAATCTGAATATGTCATTGTTCACTTCACACTTGAAATCCCGCGCCTTGATCAAGATGTCTATGTCAGCGGTCAATGGACTAATGGTGAATTCGATCCAACGTGTAAGATGTTCTACAACGAAGAATACCAATGCTACGAAGCATCAATCCTTCTCAAGCAAGGATACTACGAATACCTGTATATCACCTCTGATGGAAGCACATTGCAGACAATGGGCGACTTCTGGCAGACGGAAAATGAATATCAAACCTTTATCTATTATCGTGAAATTGGCGGACGATACGACCGAATTGTTGGTTACCAATGCGTCTACACCAACTTTTAACCCTCGCACGATATAATACATGAAAAACAACCCACATTCCTCAATACATCATATACTAAAATACATTAGCATCTTTGGTAGCGTGGAGATGCTAAAGATAATAGCCAATCTCGCACGTGGCAAGGTAACAGCTCTTCTGCTCGGTCCTTTTGGCACTGGCCTTATTGCTATATACCAAAATATTCTTGAACTAATACGTTCATGCACCAACATTGGTCTTGAAACAGCAGGTATACGCCAGCTTAGCGAAATAGACGAAAAAGAGCATATTGATGATGTAATCATTATGGCAAGAGTGATTCGCAGTTGGTCACTCTTAATGGCTATTATTGATATCCTGATTTGCGTTGCGCTATTCTTTTTTGCCTCAAATATATTTTTCAAGGAAGGCCAACACCATTGGGAAATTCTCATGTTCATACCTGCAGCATTCTTTATTCCCATAACAATAGGAGAATGTGCCATACTTAAAGGAACACACAAACTTAAGCGCGTGGCAACAGTAGAGGTACTTGGTACCATATTCACTGTTCTGTCCACAATAGTTATATATTCCATCTTCGGACTTAAAGGAATCATTCCTTGCCTGAACATCTGCTTTATCATTGAAGCATCAGTACACCTGTGGTTCTGCACACAAAGTTTTCCATACCGCGTTGCCTTATTTGAGAAAGAAATATATGTTAAGGGACTTCCCCTATTAAAGTTTGGCATTCCTTATGCCATCACATCAATAATTGGAGTTGTCACCACCACCTGCATATACCACATAATAACCTCAACCGAGCAAGTTGGTCTCTACAAAGCAGGCTATGCACTTATCATGTACTATATGGGTGTAATACTCAGTTCCACCGCCACCGACTATTTTCCACGGCTTACAAGTGTCTGCAATGATAAGATAAAGAAGAACGAGACAGTCAACAAGCAAATAAATGTCGGTCTCTCCATCAGCACTCCCATCGTCATGCTTTTCATCATTGCACTGCCCTTAAGCGTAAACCTGCTGTTCACCTCCGACTTCTCCCCTATTATCACCATGTGCACCTTGGCAGGTCTTTTCCAACTTCACCGTTCAATCACAGTTCCATTGGAATATGTATCCTTGGCCCATGGACATTCGTGGATGTTTTTTTTACTTGAAGCAACATACAACATTATTTTAATCACTTCCACATACTACCTCTATAGTCTTTGGGGACTCGAAGGCATTGGCATTGCCCTCTCTACCGTTGGAGTATCAAACACAGTGGTTTTAAGTATAGTAAACCGTTTTTTCTACAACATCAGCATCACACGCAAAAACTGGTTCCACATCATCAGTACATCATGTCTTGTATGTTTCACCATGCTACTATGCCTGACGTGCACTGACATCCTACGTTACGCATTAGGAATACCACTCATTCTTATTGTCGCAACACATACCTACCATTCACTCACCAAGAGTGTCAAAAAAGAATATAACTCCTCCAATTGAGAATGGAACATTCATACAATATTGTAAAAATAAGGGAAATGCTCAAATACCGGTTCAAAGAAGTAAGTCATTCCCTATTTCCACTTTTCTACCACACCACAGGACTTCGTTTCCCCAAACACCTTTCAACCACATATGAAGAAGCCCTGAACCACATCTCCTCCATACACCCCGACAAGGGGGAAACTTGCTTGTGCACCAACAAAATCATTGCCGACCACGACCTGCATATCATCATACCCGTCTACAACACTGCCGCATATCTTGGCGACTGTCTCAATTCGGTTTTTAACCAAGAAAGCGGATACGATGTCTTTGTCAGCATCATCAACGACGGAAGCACCGACAACAGTGCTCAGATAATTGAGAACTTCCGCACATCACTTGACGGCACCGAGCATCAAGATAATATAGAAATCATACATCAGCCCAACCAAGGGCCATCGTGTGCTCGTAACAAGGCACTCAACAACATTCGTGGACGATATATCATGTTTGTCGATAGCGACGACACCCTTATGCCTGGAGCAATCAAAGCACTTATGGATGCCGCAATAGAAAACAATGCAGAAATCGCAGAAGGTAATTTCACCACAGGATCATCACATGGTTTCGCATGGGGCAAGGTCTATTATTCCAAACTCTTTAGCAATATACATTTTCCCCCACACTATTGGTTCGAGGACACTATAAATATTTTTTATCTATATCCTCTATGTAAGAAAAAAATACTCGTTCCAGGCAAGCACTATTTCTACAGACAGAACCCAGGTTCAATAATGCATTCGTTCCAGGGAACATTCCGTTCAATCGACTCACTGTGGGTGAGTCTGAGAGTTCTTAATGATTATTTCTCCACAGGCAACTCTGCCACCCAACAACTTTTCCTTGATTACATTAAAGACGCACTATCTACAACTTCCCACTTACGCACCTTGGGCAACGAGAAACTTCTGCAATCATTCTTTAAAATTATAACCCACACTACCCGGAAATACTTTAATGAGTATCTGCAAAATAATGATGTCATAAACATATTGTCACAAACATCTAAAATTCTTGTTCGCTCCATAAACCAAAACGACTACAGACTATATAGAACCGCTATAGTCTAATTACTTAAATGAATTGACATGAAAATACTCCTCCTCGGTGAATACTCTAATGTTCATGCCACACTTGCCAAAGGTCTGAGAACCCTTGGGCACGAATGTATTGTTGCAAGCAATGGTGACTTCTGGAAGCAATACGAAAGAGACATTGATTTGGAACGCAAGGAGGGAATTTTCGGAACACTATCTTTTCTCCTTAAATTGATGTTCAGTCTGCCCAAAATGCGAGGATATGACATAGTGCAGCTCATAAATCCAATGTTCCTTGAACTAAAGGCCGAACACATTATATATATATATAGGTATCTGAAACGCCACAACAAACGCGTTATTCTGGGTGCTTTCGGCATCGATTATTATTGGGTGAAGGTAAATACCGATATCAGACCATTAAGATATAGTGATTTTAATATTGGTAACTGCGTACGTACTGATGATACAGCCGAAGTCATACGACGCGATTGGGTGAATACCGCAAAAGAAACACTCAGTAAACATATTGCCACTACTTCAGACTGGATTGTTGCTGGTCTTCAGGAGTATTGGGCTACATACAACGAAGTGGCAGGTCTCAGAGAGAAAATGTCTTTCATTCCATTCCCAATAGAAATGCCACAGCACACAGCAGTCTGCAAGACGGAAGATAAAAAAGTTCGCATCTTCATTGGCATCAGTAAATCACGTTCCGCGTACAAGGGCACTGACATTATGCTAAAGGCTGCCAAAGACCTGGTTGACAAGTATCACGAAAAAGCAGAACTTGCCATTGTCAACGGTGTCCCTTTTGAGCAATATCAAAAGATGGTAGAGGATAGCGACCTAATACTTGACCAACTCTATTCCTACACCCCTGCTATGAATGCACTCATGGCAATGAGCAAAGGAGTTGTGAATGTTGGTGGTGGTGAAGAAGAAAACTACCAGATTCTTGACGAGACAGAACTACGCCCCATCATAAACGTTCTTCCTACATACGAAAGTTGTTATAGCGAGTTGGAACATATCATACTACACCCCGAAAAACTTGCCTCACTAAAACAACAAAGCATAGAATACATACACCGCCATCACGATTACATCAAGGTTGCCAGACAATACGAGCAGCTCTACCTCAGTTTGCTGTGAAGCCAGCAAATCAAACGTACAAAAGGCCAGTCCAAAAGTATTTCCCCACCCATACGATATATATCTATCTGTCGGTATAACATCGACAGATAAATCTTGTAGCCATTTCTGTTCCAGAGGGTCATTTTCATTCTTTTGGCAGCCATTATCAAAGCCTCAAGATGTTGCTTGGTATGTGCAACATTTGTCGATGCCAATGCAGAGACTCCCTCTTCGTTCCAAACATAACAATAAGTCCCATGCGATGACGTGGCTACCCTCGGATTTCTGCATAGCAACTGTGGTAATGTATACACATCCTCAAAAACGCATCCCACAGGAAAACGCACATCGTCAAACATTGACCTTCTGTATATTTTGTTACATGCATAAGTGTGCTCCCATGCTTCTGTAACATACCAGTATTGACGTGCAGAAGAAAATATCCTGTCTGTAAAACGTGGTGTTGCTCTCCGGTCCGTACCTATATGTTTGATTGGAAATTCAAGTATATCACACTCGGCATTGCACCTCAACCATTCCAACAAGGATTTGTAGGTACCCTTCTCTACGAAGTCGTCACTGTCAACGAAAGTGATATACTTACCCCTTGCTATATCTATTCCTGCATTTCGGGCATCACTCAAGCCTCCATTGCACTTATGCAGCACCCTAACCATGGCATTACGTGACATCCACGCATCACACAAGGCAGGACTTCCGTCAGGCGAGCCGTCATCAACAAGAATAAGTTCCATACCCTCTACACCCTGTTGGACCACACTTTCTATACATCTGTCCAAGGTTTTCTCTGTCTTGTACACAGGAATTATGACAGACAATATCACAGGAATATTCTTGTCCATAGGTTAAATGCCATATACTTTAAATCGTTTCTCCATCGCAATGGGAAACAACCCATTCTCCTTAATTCTGCTAAAACTTCGCGTTGAAATTCTTTATCATGTCCTTGCTTATGCAGTAACAAAAGTAAATCAACCACCATATAGTCCAGTTTACATGACATGGCAATCCTTAAATGGGGACTCTTCATAGCGAAATCGGTCATACGCGCCAGTATACGCAACATATCCCTGATGTTTCTCTTCTGCTTCTCCGGATCGGTTGTTGTGGTAATACTCTCTTTGCGAAGGATTCTAAGATACCAGTCAATATTCAACGCCACGAAACTGTCTGCCAATGCGAAGGCCCTTGGTGTGAACTCCTCATCCTCATGAAATTTCTTTGGAAATAGTTCGAGTCCTTTCCTGTCCAGGAATTCCTTTCTAAACATATATGCCGGTATACACGGAAAAATGTTTCTCCCCGTCATAAATTTATAAGCAGGAGCATAGCATTTGTTGTAGGTGGGCACATATCGGCGATAAGGTGCCTCCTTACCATTGAAATCACGCTGTCTTAGGTTTACACCTATTATGTCTGGAGCATCTCCCTCCATTAAAGAGATCAAGGAAGATATGTCCGATGTGCTTATCAGCTCATCATCAGCATCAACAAAAGCGACATACTTGCCCTTAGCATATGACAAGCCTGCATTCCGTGCGACACTTGGTCCCATGTTGTCCTGACTGATAGTCTTCAAAGCATATTCGCGCATACAGTCTTCCAGCACCTCTGCAGTATTGTCTGTAGAACCGTCGTTCACGACAATAACCTCAAAGTCTCTCCCATGCAAGTCAAGAGCGAATATACTCTTGATACATGACTTTATATAATCTGCAGCATTATAAGCTGGAATAACAAAGGACAGTAACATATCAACAAATCTATGTAACGCAGAATCCTGAAGTTTTTTTGCACAGACACCTCTCTGCTTATGGCGGAGAGGTGTCTGTGAATATTATATGCTTTTTGTCATACTATTACAAAGACCAATCCTCCTGAGTCTTGCGAACATATGCCTTGTAACGGCGCTGTGCAGCCTCCTTACAAGCATCGAAGAGTTCCTGTGCCTCCTGAGGAGCAGCCTTCTTCAATGAGAGGAAGCGAACCTCACCCTCAAGGAAGTCCTGGAACTTGTCCCAAGCAGGTTCTTTGCTGTCCAACTGGAAGGGGTTCTTGCCCTCTTCGCCCAAAGCGGGATTGTAGCGCCACAAGTGCCAGTAACCGCATTCAACAGCCTTAGCCTCCTCGGCCTGACTCTTGCCCATACCGCCCTTGGCCTTCAAACCATGGTTGATACAAGGAGCATAAGCAATCACCAGTGAAGGACCATTCCATGCCTCTGCCTCACGCAAAGCCTTCAGACACTGAGCCTGGTCGGCACCCATAGCAACCTGAGCCACATAAACATTGCCATATGTTGCCTGCATCAAGCCAAGATCCTTCTTGCCAACACGCTTACCGTTAGCGGCAAACTGTGCGATAGCACCAATAGGAGTAGCCTTTGATGCCTGGCCACCGGTATTAGAGTAAACCTCGGTGTCGAGAACGAAGATATTAACATCCTCGCCAGAACCGATAACATGGTCCAAACCGCCATAACCGATATCGTAAGAAGCACCATCACCGCCAATAATCCACTGGCTACGCTTAACAAGATAGTGCTCCATCTCCTTCAACTGCGCACACAATGGGCAACCAGCCTCTACGCCTGCAGCTATCATTGGCTTCAGTGCGTTTGCGGCAACCTTGGAACCTTCTGCATCATTCTGTGCATCAATCCACTGTTGTGCCGCAGCCTTGAATTCAGCAGGAGCCTCATCACCGGCAATAGCCTCGCTGAGCAATGCATTGATACGGGCCTTCATCTTCTTTGTTGCCAATACCATACCCAAACCGAACTCACAGAAGTCCTCGAACAATGAGTTAGCCCATGCAGGACCCTGACCTTCTGCATTCTTGGTATAGGGAGTAGAAGGAATTGAACCAGAGTAGATAGAAGAGCAACCTGTAGCGTTGGCTACCATCTCACGGTCACCGAACAACTGGCTGATGAGCTTCACATAAGGAGTCTCGCCACAACCTGCACAAGCACCGCTGAACTCAAACAATGGTTGTGCAAACTGGCTGTTCTTAGGACTCTGCTTGATATCTACCAAATGCTGCTTGCTTGTAACCTTCTGCATGAAGTACTTCCAGTCTGCTGCATTCTTCACTGCCTCCGCAGATGAATCATCGTATGCCTTCATAGTCAGAGCCACGCCCTTCTTGGGATTGCCGGGACAAACATCGGCACAGTTGCCGCAACCCAGACAGTCCTTGTCGTCAACAGCAATAACGAAGTGCATGCCCTTCATAGTAGCAGGAGCCTTCATCTCGATGCTCTCACCCTCGTAACCAGCCAACTCCTCGTCGGTCATAACGATAGGACGGATAGCAGCATGAGGACAAACGAATGCACACTTGTTACACTGGATACAGTTCTCGCTGTTCCAAACAGGTACGAAACCAGCTACACCACGCTTCTCGAAAGCAGAAGTGCCCTGCTCCCATGCACCATCCTCGATACCCTTGTATGCACTCACTGGCAACAAGTCACCATTCTGAGCATTGATAGGACGTACCAGACTTGTGATATATTCAGGTTCTTCATACTTAGGAGCCTCATCAGCAGGTAAGTTAGCCCATGCAGGATCCACCTCCAGAGTCTTGTACTCACCACCGCGGTCAACGGCAGCAAAGTTCATGTTCACAACATCCTCACCCTTCTTGCCATAAGACTTCACGATAGCCTTCTTCATCTGCTCTACTGCGAGCTCCACGGGGATAACCTCGGTGATGCGGAAGAATGCAGACTGCAGAATGGTGTTGGTACGGTTACCCAAACCAATCTCCTGAGCAATCTTGGTAGCGTTGATATAATAAACGGTAATGTTCTTCTCAGCAAAATACTTCTTCAGGTTGTTGGGGATGAAGTTAACCAACTCCTCACCCTCGAAGATAGTGTTCAGCAGGAACTGGCCACCGGGCTGCAAACCACGGATTACATCATACATGCGCAAGTATGCCTGAACATGGCAAGCCACAAAGTTTGGAGTCTTGATCTGATATGTGCTGCGGATTGGGCTGTCGCCGAAACGCAAGTGCGAGCAGGTGAAACCACCGCTCTTCTTTGAGTCGTAAGAGAAGTAAGCCTGACAGTACTTGTTGGTATTGTCACCGATAATCTTCACAGAGTTCTTGTTGGCACCTACGGTACCATCAGCACCCAAACCGAAGAACTTGGCCTCGAAGATACCCTTGCCGCCCAAAGCCATCTCTTCCTTCTTGGGCAGAGAGGTAAAGGTTAGGTCGTCAACGATACCTACGGTGAAGTGATCCTTGGGCATAGGCAACTCGAGGTTCTCGAATACGCCCAGAATCATGGTGGGAGTAACGTCAGCACTGCCCAAACCATAACGGCCGCCAACGATCAAAGGAGCATTCTCCATACCGTAGAAAGCATCCTTCACATCAAGCAACAAAGGTTCGCCGTTGCTGCCGGGTTCCTTTGTACGGTCAAGCACAGCAATACGCTTGCAGTTTGCAGGTACAGCCTTCAACAAGTGCTTAACAGAGAAGGGACGATACAGATGAACGCTGATCATACCATACTTCTTGCCATTGGCATTTGCATAGTCGATAGCCTCACGAGCAGCCTCGGTAGCAGAACCCATCAAGATGATGATATTCTCTGCATCCTCTGCACCATAATATGTAAAGAGGTCATACTTACGACCTGTACGCTCGCTGATAGCAGCCATGTATTTCTCCACGATGGCAGGAACAGCATCATAGTAGCGGTTGCAGCTTTCTCTGTGAGCAAAGAAAGTCTCGGGATTCTCTGCCATACCCTTTGCCATGGGACGCTCGGGAGTCAAGGCACGAGAACGGAACTCGCTCACAGCCTTCATGTCCACCAGGTCACGAACATCGTCGTCCTCAATAAGTTCAACCTTCTGGTACTCATGAGAAGTACGGAAACCGTCGAAGAAGTTGATGAAAGGTACACGAGCCTCAATAGAAGCCAGATGAGCCACAGCGCTGAGGTCCATAACCTCCTGCACACTGCCCTCTGCCAACATAGCGAAACCAGTCTGACGACAAGCCATCACGTCGCTATGGTCACCAAAGATACACAAAGAGTGTGTTGCCACGGTACGAGCGCTCACATGGAATACGCTGGGAAGCAACTCACCAGCAATCTTGTACATATTTGGAATCATCAGCAACAAGCCCTGACTTGCAGTAAAAGTAGATGTCAAAGCACCAGCCTGCAAAGAACCATGAACAGCACCTGCTGCACCACCCTCTGACTGCATTTCCTGTACCAGCACAGTATCACCAAACAGATTCTTTCTGCCCTGAGCAGCCCACTCGTCAACATGCTCTGCCATTGGTGACGAAGGAGTGATGGGATAAATAGCAGCAACCTCGCTAAACATGTAAGCAACATGTCCGGCACAGGTATTACCATCCCAAGTCACAAATTTCTTTTCTTTTGCCATTGTTATATATTGTTTTATTGCCAGGCCAAAGCCTGACTGCGGTTAAAAATTATTTAATCTATTTTTTATAACCTAAGGTTTCCTATATCCTCCTAGGTTTTCCTAGGTTTTCCTAGGGCTTCCTAGCCCCTCCTGCTATCAATACAGCAACCCAAACATCCAAAGAGGAATTTCCTGTCCCTCACCAACAGATATTTCCGGATTCACATACACCACATCCGTTGCCTTGCGTTTAGGCATGCTATCCATAATTTTATATCTGTACTTATCATCTAACAAGAAAGTACCAATCCTGTCAGCCACCTTCACCTTATGTTTTCCCCAAACAGCATTCTGGAAATAAGTTTCCATCAATTCATGCTTATTCACCTTTCCTGGTGTCATAACATACATAAGGTTTGTATTGTTCATCATCACCCTCGCAGGCTTCTTCGGATAGTCATCACCCTTTCGGTATATAATATTCAGCAATCGCGCATCAGCAAGGAACTTGATATAGTTCATTGTTGTTGTTCTCGAAGTCTGAACATCAATAGCCAACTGGCTTATGTTTGGAGCTCCAGTGCCACGCGTAGCCAAATAGAAGAACAATTTTTTTATTCTGCTGAGGTTCTTCTGTTCCATCTGATTTATCAAAAGGATGTCCACCTCTATCATCATGTTCATTGTTTTCAGCAAGTTCTCGCTGAAGTTTCTCTTCTCCAGGAAGAAGGGATAATATCCATGATGCAGGTAAGCCATGAAATAATCCAGTGGATTGCACTTTGCACAAACCTCCTTGGCTATACGCTCATGCCTGTTTTCCAATTCACGCAAGGTATAAGGTTTAATATCAAGTCCCGCCTTCATATTGAGAAATTCTCTAAACGAGAAACCTCTCAGACTATAACTGCGACATATACCATTGAGTTCAGGATTCTCATCCTTTAGTCTCATCACTGTACTGCCAGTAAAGACTATGCGTAGCAAGGGATACTTCTCGTAACACTCGTGCAGGACATGACTCCAGTTGGGAAGTTTGAATATTTGGTCTATCAGCAACACCTGACCACCGGCCTTATAGAATTCACCCGCGAACTTCACCAAACTATATGTTTGGAAGAAGAAACTGTTCATATTGATATACAAACAACGCGTATCCTTTGCCGAATAATTCTCCTTGGCATACTGCAATAGGAAAGTCGTCTTTCCTACCCCACGACATCCCTTGATACCAATCAAACGATCGCGCCAGTTTATCTCATCCATCAGCGAACGTCTGATAGGCTCACCTAAATGTTCCAATAAGTATTGGTGGGTTCTAAAAAGGGTCTCCAACATGCTACGTAGATATACATTTACGCAGACAAAGATACACTTTTTCCTTTAATTTGCAAAGTCTACGTTACAAAAATGCACTTTTAGCTCATATGCTGCCTAAATTTCTCATCTCCCTCAATATCTTAGTTTGACGTTTAAGCATATATCTTGAAGGATTTTTCGAGCTGAACTTTAACGGATTTGGTAATGTAGCAGCAATTAGTGCACAATTAGCCCTTGTCAATCTTTTTGCTTCTCTCCCAAAATGTTGCCATGCCACTGCATCAGCGCCATAAATACCATCCCCCATCTCAATACTGTTGAGGTACACCTCCAATATCCTTTCCTTCCCCCACACCAATTCTATCAAAATGGTGAAATACACCTCAAGTCCTTTTCTAAAGCAACCTCCCCCAGGCCACAGAAACACGTTCTTTGCCGTCTGCTGCGATATTGTACTTGCTCCGCGCCTTCTCTTTCCATCCACGCGTTCGTCCCATGCCATGGATATTGCCTCAAAGTCAAAACCATGGTGTGTCATAAACCTCTGGTCCTCACTTGCCACCACAGCTAAAGCCAGGTCAGGGGGCATACCATCTTCCATACTCACCCAATGATGTTTCAAGCGTATTTTTTCTCCCCTCGCCATCTGCTGACAACAACGTATTAACATCAATGGGGTCACTGGCACTGGCAGCCATTTATAAACAACTACTGCCAATATTGAGGAAACGAAAAACACCCCCACCGCCCAACGCAAGAATGTTCTCAGTTGTTTAAGTATAGTCATTTCTGTTTCTTTTTTCTCTTAAATCCTATCTTATCCTTGTCCCTCCTGTGGGGAGCCTGAATCATCCAAGGTTTTCCTTGCTTCTCCTCCCCAAAATCAATGCCCCCTCCCACCATTCGAGGGAAGGGGCATATCACAAATATCACCTATTCCTTACTTTACAAGCACTTTCTTGCCGTCAACCACATAAATGCCGCTTACGGGCTTTACTACACGGCGACCGCTCAGGTCATAAACTTCAGTTTTCACCTTTCCGTTTTCACCTTCCAGTTCGTCAATGCCAGTCTCGGTACCATCTTCCAAAGATACAGGCATTGCATCAACATCAACATCACCAATATAGTAAGCCTTGTTGGCGGCAATGTTGCCTGTTGTCTTCACAAACTGGTCTCCCTGCAGAGCAAAGAACTCCTCCTGCAAAGTGGTGGCACGCAATGTACCCTTCCAACCCTGTTCAGAGGCAGCCTCTGCAGCAGCAGGCAAATTCACGAACTGCAACATATGCACACCAGCCTCGCCAGCAAGCACAACGGGAGTATTGGCAGGAACCACCTCAGTGCCCAGTTCTTCAATATACATGCACATCACATCGTTCACCATTGCTGGAGCTACCGCCTTATAGGCAACCAGTCCCTGAGGCAACTTAACGGCGAAGGGCAGATTAGCGGTAACATAACCCTCGGCGGGTACTACAGCAGGCACTTCCTTAACCAATTCAATGAACCACTGAGATGCTTCAGCACCACTTGTCCAGGGCACAAGTCTGGTGTTGTCACCAGCAAGATGCAAGCCATCGTTACCACCACTCTCGCGGTTAACATTTATTACCTTGCTCTCACCACTGGGCTTGCTCTCAAACTTCCATGTACCGGCATTCTCTGTGGTGCTCATCACCACGGGTTGGGTCTCTGTTGCAACCAGTTTGCCAAGATACAGGTTGTAGTTGGGGTTGTACATATAGAACTCGCCCTTGTTGGCAGCAGGAACGAAGGTGAATACCTGATCGGCAGTCATAACATTGCTTGCAGCGGCAGTGAAGCGTGTGTCCTCTGGAGCCAGATACAATGTGGCATTTTGTCTGGAGATATTGCGCAGACGATACATCTGACCTTCCTCAACCTCTATACGGTCAGCCAAAGCCAAAGCCTTGTTGATTGCTACATAGTTCTCGGCACTTGGTGCTGTCTTGTAAGCCTCAACGGCCTCATCAACAGTAGCAACAGAAGAAGCCTTGTATTCGCCAACATACTTGCCTTCGCCAGCCTGAATCTTACGACTGTCAATACCTGCCTTTACCACATCCTCTGCCTTTGAAGAAGCATCGTATGTAAATGCACTGTCGGTAATCTGCTCTATAGAGTAGTTCTTATATATAATGGTGTAACCACCGCGAGAAGTATTGCAATGTGTTTCTTCCTCATATACGAAAGCCAGAGTATTATTGGCCTGCCAGCACATAGTAGAGTAAGCCGAACCAATGAAACTTGACTGATGACGGCCATCCCAATCCTTTGCCAGACTGTCGGGAGTCATAAAGTCGTTCAAGCTCTCCAATGCCTTGTAGTAGATACCCACATTGGCACGACCGCTACCCAGAGGCACTGATTGCAACATCATATACATCTGCTTCTGGTCTTCAATACGCTTAACGGGGATGAAGATAATCTCACCGTTGGTAGAGTTGCTTGTTGCTACAGTACCATTGTTGTTAGCATTTGACCATGCTGCTACGCCCCAACTTCCTTCGCCCTTTGCCACATCTGTAAAGCTGTAGATGTTGTAGATACGGCCACCGCTGGTACGAGAACTTATCAATATGCGGCCATCGGGCAACTCATCGGCCTTGGGCTCGTCACCGCCGCTGGGGATAGGACTTGTCTCCACACCGCCAAGCACCTTCCATGTGCCGCCAAAGTCGTCAGAGTACAAAACGAAGTTCACATTTGAACCGTTTGTCAATTTCACCAAAGGAGCGCAATACAAACGATAGTGGCTGCCCACCTTCACTGTCTTGCTCTGTGAAATCTTGCCAGAACCGATGAACATGCAACGGATACCGCCATCGGCACGCTGGTCAAACTGCTCATATATGCTTTCTGAGATATCAACGGGAGTACCCCAGTTCTCACCACCGTCTTCAGAGTAGAAACGAGCTATACCCTGGTGGTTGTTGCGCTGACCGTTAGGGAAGCTTACATTACCCGAGCAAGTCAGCAACATCACCTTGTCGCTCTCGCTGTCAGCAACCAGACATGGGTCACCAAAAGCCACATACATGGAGTTGGTATTTGCTGCTGCCGCACCCTGACCCTCTATGATGGGGAAGACATCTCCCCAGGTCTGACCATTGTCCTTACTGATACGGCCATGAATATCGATACGACCATTTGTTGCCATACCTATATCTGCACCGCTATGACGATAGTCGGCCACAGCTATCAAATTACCGTTCTTTGCCTGAGCAATGGCAGGAATACGATAAGGCACCGAAGTTGTTGTGGTGGTGAACACCTCATACTGAGGTTCCGCCTCCTGTGTTGAGCGGCGCACTGTCACCATGAAGTTGCTGTATGTCACACCCTTGTTGGCACCGGATTGAGTGAACGAAGCAGTACGGGTTTCACCGTCAGTAACCTTGAGGCTCTTCTTTGTTGTAGAGGTCTTGTAGGCAGTACCGTCCACGGTGAGTGTCAACTCATAACCGGTTTCAATGTTTACATAGTCAAAACCATACTCGGCAACAATAGCACCCTCGGGAGCTGTCAATGTGATAGAGCAAGAACCTGACTGGCCAGAGAAGATATTAAGATAACCGTTGCTTGCCTGCATGTTGTTGGCATTCAAACCCAGAGAGAAACCCTCCAACTGGTTGCTCTCCCACTTCGAATGCCAGGTCTTGTTGGCATTGCTGGCGGTGAACTCACCATTGGCAGCATTAATCTCTACTGTTGCCTCGGCAAAAGCGAAGGTTACGGTAGAACCGGCATCCTTACCCTCTGCCCAGAAAGCCAGATTGCCTACATTGCCAAAGTTGTTCACTGCATACTGTGTGCCATGAAGCACCAAAAAGTATCCCTCTGTGTCAGCAAGCTCGTCGGAAACCTGAAGGTCCCACGCACCTATGTAACCATTGGGCAGAGATGCTTCAGTTTGGAGAGTGGGATATGTTGCACCGCCAGTGCCGCCATAACCGCTCAACGGCTTCATCTCGCTGCTCGATGCCAACACCTTTGTAGCACCAGCCTGCTTGTTGTAGATCTTATAACCATTCTCGGCATTGCCTACGAAACACCAAAGGTCGGCAGCTGCCAGGTCGGTCTTCGTTGTCTGCAAAGAAATCTTGTCGGCTGTGCCGTTGTCCGAAATAATATGCTGAGAAGAACCTATCTGCATTGTGTACCATACCGTACCGGGAGCGAACTCTCCGTTTACGATAGTGGTAGTCTTAAAAGGGGGTTCTATACCATCGGGGACTCCTGCACCCTCTTCTTCGGCGTTCACGCTTACTTCCTCAATCTGGTACATACAACCGGTATCGGTGGTGTTGGTGCCGCTACCCCAGTTATAAACCTGATAGTTCTGTGCGCTATTTGTTTGATTAAACTGAGCGCTTCCGCTAACTATGATCACCAAACCCTTCACGCTGGCGGCGTTTACTGTCCAACCAGCATTTGGAGCGGCCTTGACTGTGTTCAGGGCAGTGTTATTTGCACTTGCTGGTGAGATATAGGTCAGGTCGTGAAAGTTTTGGATATCGTATGAACCATCCTGACGAACCACAAACTTCCACACCGAAGAGTTGGTGCTTGGGTTCTGCTCTCCAATGACAGCCTGACCATTGCCGTATGACGTTACATATCTGCTTCCGCGTTGCGGAGTGTACATTCTGTATGTTTTTCCTGCCACGGGTTTGTTGATATTCTCGGCTGTCAGAGATGCCAACACAACAGCTGCAGCTGCCTCTATCTCTGCCACCTGCGCCTCACGCTCGGCCAGTGTCATTGTCTCCGAATATGTTGCCTCTATCTCTGCAATCTTGGTATTCAATGATTCGCCCAGTGATGCTGGCCAGCAACCTACCTTGTCGTTAAGGTACAGACCCATCTGGCGCTTCACCTCGCTAACCTTGGCAGCAACAATCTCTGTTGCCTCATCCTTGCACTGGTTGGGAGAGTATATCAAACCCTCTACGGCATTCTTACCCTCGGTGTCGGTGAACACACAGGTGAACATCCACTTCTTCAAACGATAACCCTTGTTGAAATAGGGCAACTTCAGGAACACCTTGTTCCAACCTTCTTTCAGAGTCACCTTGACGGGAGTGCGACCGGGGAAGTTCTCGTTCTTCAACTCCACCTCCTTGCTGCTGATGCTCACACCGGTATTGTCCCATGCGGGAGCGTCAATCTCCTCGCCATTCACCCAAATCTTAGAACCGAAGTGGTCCCACTTACCTGCTGGTGCGGCAGCGTCCTGCTCCGAACGACTGTAGTTCTGGAACTCAATCTGTGCACCCACTGTCTGTGCCTTTGGAGAGTAAACATAGGTCCATGCGTAGGCAGTATGGTTGTACTGAGGATTGTCATAGTATGCATCGATGATGCTGTTGCCCCATGTGTGTGCCAGATAGATGCCGGCACCTGTTGCCATACCAGTGTAATATGTCTTGCCCTCGTGTGTGAACACCTCGGGAAGAAGGGCGGTAGAAGTGGTCTTGCCTTCCGCTTCGGGACCAAAGGCTGCTGTTTCCGAACCTCCGTTGGGGAAGGCATCGGTAATGCGCCAGCGCACATTTGTCTGCTTGACGTAGGGGATGGGCTCGTTCTTCAAACTGTTTGCCTTATGGAAAAGGAAACGGGTCTCCCAGCTCTTGAACTCCTCATATTCCTCACCGCTGTTGGGGAGCATGACGCCGCCATGACCGCCGTCTGCCTTAAGGTTGGCAGGAGTGTTTGTCATGTTATCGATATACTGCTTGCCGCCACCAATCCATGTGCGCTCGGCTGTAGCAATAACATTGGCCCACACGTTGTTCTGTGCCATGATAGCCTTCTCGTCGGCTACCTTGCGGTCGTTCCAGCAACCGGAAATAGAACCTGCCACCTCGGGAGTGCCCTTCTCGTGATAGTAGATATTGCTCTTGTAGATACCTACCAGGTCGGCAAATACGTCAAAGTGGTTGGTATAGTTGTAACGGCTGTCGATGTTTGCCTTGCCAGAAGCAAGATAACCGCGAGTACCCCACATCTGAGCCAAAGAGTGGTTCAAAGCATCCTGACCGATACCGTTGATGGGGTTCCACAATTCACACTTCTTGCCTTTGCTCTCAACATAAGCAATCATCTCGTTCAGGTAATCGGCGGAAGTTGAAACCTCGTCACCGCCAATGTGGATATAGGGAGCATCGGCAAAGAGCTCGCATACCTCGTCAAGCACCTTCTTCAACACCACCTTGCCTTCTTCGGTCTGCATGCCAAAGTGCATTGCACGCTCGAAAGCCTCGCTATGACCGGGCATATCTATCTCGGGCACAACAATCATGCCGTGCTTCTTGGCTGCTGCCAACACCTTCTTGCAATCCTCCTGGGTGTAGTACTGACCGGCAAAGCGTGTCATGCTCTCTGAAGATGTCAACTCGGGATAAGCCTTCACCTCAAAGCGCCATGCCTGATTCTCGGTCATGTGCCAGTGGAAGGTATTAACCTTGAAGCGAGAGAACAACTCAACCTGCTTCACCAACTCGTCGGCACTGATGAACGAGCGACCAACGTCGTGCATATAACCACGCACCTTAAATGCAGGCCAGTCCTTCACGGTAACAGCCTCCAGAGCCGCAGCTCCGTCCCATCCCTCGGCCATCTGCACCAAGGTCTGTGCGGCACGGATAACACCAGTGTTGGTAACGGCACTGATGGTGATACCACTGCTTGTCACCTTCAACATGTAGGCCTCGTTCTCATAGCCGTACAACTCATAGTCGTATGCGCCATCGATAATTTCAACAATGTCGACTCTAACGGTAGTTCCACCCTGGCCCAATGTGCAACCATTCTGGGTGAAGAACTCCTCCAGAAGTTCACACTTAGCAGCACCGCCATTGTAGGAGATAGTCACGCTACCACCCAAAGCAAATGGTGCAGCACCTTCATTCACGGTAATCTGTTGCGGTTTGGGCAACAAATGCTCCACCTTGGCCTGCAGAGTCTGTGGCATAAGAGCCAAAGCAGCTAAAGCCAATGTCAGAAAAGTCTTCTTCATTCTGATTAAGTTAAGTTAGTTATGTTATTTTTTACTGATATTTCGCCAATTACGCCACAAATTTACAAAAATTACACAAACTTGCAAACTTTCCCCCACACAATCTCCTCCCCTCCCCCATTTTTATTGAGCGGTGAGCGGTGAGTAGTGAGTAGTGAGTGGTGAGCGGATGAGCGGTGAGCGGATGAGCGGTGAGCAGATGAGCGGTGAGCGGTGAGCGGATGAGCGGATGAGAGTTTACTGTTTAACAAAACCCTCTGCGCTCTCCGTCGTAGCGAAGCTTGCGACAAATTTGTTAATCTCAGCGACAGCGCCATATTCTCTGCTCAATCTCTCCCTTCGCGGAATCTGCGTGGTAATAGATAAATAGACAGCGTGAAAATATTTTGGCACGCAGATTCCGCGAAGGGAGAGATTGAGCAGAGAATATGGCGCTTCGCTAAGATTAACTGATTTGTCGCAAGCTTCGCTACGACGGAGAACGCAGAGGCAAAGGCAAACGGACTTACGGAGCTTGATGAGCAAAAGCGACTGCTTTAGCTTGATGAACCAAAAGTGAATAATAAAACAGAAAACTTATCTACCCCTTCCCCTTCGGAACTTCCATAAGGTAAGAAAGGAGAGATGTTGTTTTTGGGCACCCATAACCACCCAAAATCCACAAACTACCGAACAAAGGCGCCTCAAACCACCGAACAGAATACAAACATTTAACCGAACAAAATAACCTCAAATAACCGATTTTCTACTGAATTATTTGTTTTTTTAAAATACATACACTAATTTTGCCACAAAATAATTAGTTATGGCAAAATATAAACAACGTATATCGGACAGGATACTTAAGCGCAAGGTACTTGGAAAGGGAGCTGTATTGATAGAAGGTCCTAAATGGTGTGGCAAGACTACTACAGCAAAGCAACTTTCCAACAGTATTCTTGACCTTGGCGATTCCTCTGTCTTGAAACAAAGTGCCCAATTGATTGACTTAAGTCCTAAGACATTGCTGGAAGGCAAAACACCCAGGTTGATTGACGAATGGCAAGCCTTGCCTCCTATTTGGGATTCCATTCGCAGTGAAGTCGATAAAAGAGGAGAACCATCACAATTCATCTTGACAGGTTCGTCTGTCCTTGCCGAAGCAGACGAGACAATTCATAGCGGCACAGGAAGATTCTCTTATATTAGGATGCGTCCTATGAGTCTTTATGAATCCGGCGAGTCAAATGGCAGGGTAAGTCTGTCTGATTTATTTGAAGGAAAACCCTTCGATATACAAACTAATGACTTGACTATAGATGACCTTGCTTTTCTGACTTGTCGCGGAGGATGGCCATGGGCAACACTGATTTCCAAGGAGGTTGCCCTTGACCAAGCGTTTGACTATGTAGATTCTGTAGTCAACAGGGACATTCAACGTGTTGATGGTGTCAAACGCAGTGCTGAACGTGCCAGGCTACTTCTGCGTTCATATGCAAGAAACATTTCGCAGCAGATTCCATATTCAACTATCAGAAAAGATATGCTTGCCAACGACTCAAGTACCTTGGACGAAGATACTGTTGCTGACTATATCAAAGCCTTGAAGAAACTGTTCGTCATAGAGGATCTGACCGCATGGAATCCAAACATTCGCAGTAAGGCCGCTATCAGGACAGCAGACACTCGTCATTTCGTTGATCCAAGCATAGGAACCGCATCATTAGGACTCGGTCCCAGAGACCTAATTAACGATTTGAAATCATTCGGTTTCTTCTTTGAAGATATGGTTGTAAGAGACCTTCGTGTTTACGCAGAAGTTCTGGACGGTAAGTTATATCACTACAGAGATAGTACAGGTCTTGAATGCGACACCGTACTACATAGACGTAACGGAAGCTATGCAGTGTTAGAAGTGAAACTTGGAGGCAAGGATCTCATTGATGAGGGTGCTGCAAACTTGATCAAACTCTCTCGAAACATAGACACAGACAAGATGCCATCCCCTTCCTTTATGGCAGTTATTATTGGAGTAGGAAATTATGCATATCAAAGAGAAGATGGTGTGTATGTAATTCCTATCGGATGCCTAAAAGACTAAAAAAATAACTCTCGTTAGTATTTCCTCAAATAAATTTAACCCAAATCGGTAATGCCTCTCCGCGTAATCTGTCGTGGCTTTAGCCTACGACTAATCTGCTTACTTTAGCGTAAGCGTAGCCTGATTGACAAGTCTAATTCTTTTATAATCTGCGTCTTAGCGTAATCTGCGTGAAACCAAATAAATGAATAGGTATCACTGCTAACTTGTTGAACGGTAAACTGTTTCTTCTTTTGCACGCAGATTACGCAAAGGGAGAGATTGAGCAGAGAATATGTCGCTTCGCTAGATTAACAAAGTGGTCGCAAGCTTCGCTACGACAGAGGGCGCAGAGTTTTTTGTTGATCTCTCAACATTAAACTCTCACCTTTTGAAGGTGGAGTGGAATAAAATACTCTGTTTCTTGAAAAATAGTATGTCTAATCATTGGAAATCCAACGATTGTTACTATATTTGCGGTGTAATAACTGAAAAAGCAATGATTATGGATGTGTATGCACTTGCAGATAATATGATTCTCTCAATGATTGGAGAATTTATTAAACGCCAACGGCTTGAGCAGAATATCAGTCAAAAGAAACTGGCATCATCTGCTGGTATTTCAATTAGCAGTGTTGCTGCTATTGAGCGAGGAGAGAGTGTCTCTCTTAAAACACTGATTCCTCTATTAAGGGCTCTCAATTCATTGCATATGTTATCTGAATTTCTGAAAGAGCGTGAACTCAGTCCGATTGCATACGCCAAACTATTAGAGAGTCAAGTTTCTCGCAAGCGAGCGTCTTCTGATAAAACTAAAAACGACAAATTTGAATCGGAATGGTAAATCTGGCAAAAGTATATATATGGGGAGAGTATGCTGGGGCTGTATTATGGAATGAAAGCACAGGAACAGCAACTTTCGAATACGAACCTTCATTTTCTAAGAACGGTTGGGAATTGTCGCCATTGATGATGCCGTTGAAAGACAACAGCCCTTATGCATTCGGGGAATTGTCTAGGGGAACATTTATGGGATTGCCAGGTCTGCTTGCAGATGCGTTGCCAGACGCATATGGAAAGGCATTGCTGGACAGATGGCTTGCGTCGTTAGGTCGTACTTTTGCCAATCCTGTAGAGAGATTATGCTACCAAGGTAAACGCTCGATGGGAGCGTTGGAGTTTGTTCCTGCTAAAGATGATTATTTAGAGGAATCATCATCCATAGAGATTAGCTCGTTGGTTGAAGTTGCTTCAGAGGTTCTGTCCAACAAAGCGGAATTAGATACCAACTTGAAGGAGAATACAAAGGAGGCGCTTGTCAATATTATCAAGGTAAGTACATCAGCAGGAGGTCAAAGAGCAAAGGCTGTTATAGCATATAATGACGAGACTGGTGAGGTACGTTCGGGGCAGGTAGAGGCTCCTGATGGTTTTTGCCATTGGCTCTTGAAATTAGATGGTGTGACAAATGCAGCCCTTGGCGATCCGCAGCACTATGGAAAGATCGAGTATGTTTACTACATTATGGCTTTGAAGGCAGGTTTGGAGATGAGTGAATGTCGCCTGCTTGAGGAGAACGGACGGGCACACTTTATGACAAAGCGCTTCGATCGTATCGGAGGCAATGAGAAGGTGCATATGCAGACACTTTGTGGATTGGCCCATTACGACTATAAAATGTTGCACGCATATTCATATGAGCAGGCTTTCCAGATTATGCGACGCCTTCGTCTGCCTTACGGGCAGGCCGAGCAAATGTTCAGACGAATGGTCTTCAATGTTATTGCCCGTAATCAGGATGACCATACCAAAAACATTTCATTCCTTATGGATAGGAGCGGAACCTGGAGGTTGTCTCCAGCATATGATGTATCTTGGGCATACAATCCCAGTGGAGAATGGACCTCACATCACCAGATGTCTATTAATAACAAATGGGATGATATTACAAGAGCGGATTTATTGTCTGTGGCCGAGGCAATGCATATTAAGCGAGCAAATGAGATTGTTAATGAGATTTGCGATGTTGTATCCATGTGGTCAACGATTGCAAAGGACTATGATATACCGACAGAAATGATAACAGCAATAGATGATACATTGCTATATAGGACATAGGAAACTAAATTCTTTTATAATCTGCTCCTCTGTGTAATCTGCGTGGCAATAAATAAATAAATAAATAGACAGCGTGGAAAGTTTTCTTAGCACGCAGATTCCGCAAAGGGGTGGATTGAGCAGAGGAAGTTACGAACGGAAATGTGAAAACCTTTTTTGCCACGCAGATTTCGCGAAAATGCAGATTTTTTAGGAGTGTGCGCTTCGCTAGATTAACAAAGTGGTCGCAAGCTAAAGCTACGACAGAGAGCGCAGAGGCAAAGGCAAACGGACTTGCGGAGCTTGATGAACCAAAGGTGAATAATAAAACTGAAAACTCTCATCCGCTCATCCACTCACCGCTCACCACTCACCGCTCACTACTCATTACTCATTACTCACTCCCTAATCTCTAAACGCTCATCCTCCCTCCTCATGAGTTGTTTTTTGTCTCATTCCTTGGAGGGAAAGGATATTTTTGCTAAATTTGCCTCGTAAACATTTATTAACTAACCATTATTCAAAACTTAAATTCTTTTTACTATGAAGAAATTATTGGTTTTAGTTCCAGTTGCCATCATGGCACTGTTCACATCATGTGACGACACTGTACTTACCGCTGGTTCGGCAAAGGATGCAGTAAAGAAGGATGCTTATTGGGATAATCCTGTTGAGACAAGATCCTTCAGTGTCGGTTATTACGAGGTTGAAGAGTCCGATATTACCGCTCTTCAGCAGTTGCAGGCTGCCGGCGTGATTACCTTGTCTGTAGACAAGGCTGTTGAGGCTCGCAAGAGATGGAGATCTGTAGAATATTATAATCATTACTTTGCTAAGGTTGCACTGACCGAGAAGGGTCAGAAGTATGTCCTCACCGAGGAGGTAAAGAAGGGCCGCAAGGACTTGCTTGAGGAGTTGGAGGATAACGACAAGGAAGAGTCTTTGCCAAAGTATATGAAAGAATATGCTGCTGTAAAGATAAACATGTTATTGCCAGATCCTTCTGCTAATGAAGAGGTTGGCGAAATTGCTGAAGGTGATGCTGAGTATGCTGATTATAGCAGCAGTTCTACAAGTCGTCGCTCTTCTTCAAACAGCACTCCAGAGGAGCCTTCTGCTTATGAAAAGGCCAAGGCTAAGGTGAGCAGCGAAAATGTTACCGTTATCGTTGGCGAGTGGGATCTCGTAACTGCCAAGGAGGTTTACTGCCCCGAAGAGTACCAGAAGGTTGGCAAGGGCGAGTGCAAGATCATCCTTGAGTTCGTAGACAAGACTCCTTTCGGCTATGCTATGGGCGTGAAGAAGGAAGGCTTCAGAGTGGTTGAGAAGATGAGCTTCAAGAGATATGAAGACCTTGGCTGGGTGTTGGTTGACTAACACGCATTCCCTCATAACACATTATATATAATATATAAGGTGGCAATCACTTCACGGTGGTTGCCACCTTTTTTAAACCCAAATCGGGCATCCCCCATGCGGAGTTTTTCTAAACAACAAATATTTGAAACATGAATAGAAACAGATTGGAAAACATGTTGCCGGTACTAAAACACGTACTGCAACAACGCATGACAGTAAGGATATACATCGACGACGACAGCATGAAGGACGCCGGATTCCAGCCCAACTGCGAACTGGAGGTGCTGCTCTCCTCGTTTGCCGGCAATGGCGACATTGTGGTGGCAGTGCACAACGGCACTCTCATAGCGCTGGCATACCACACCGACAACGAGGGCAAGGGGTGGCTGGTGTCCTGCAACGACAAGGAGCCACTGATATTCCCTGCCGATGGCGACAGCGGCATAGAAATTCTCGGCAAGGTGATAAGGTACAGCCTTCGCTCGCCACGGGTGGCAACAGAACTGCTCCGACAAAGGATTGATGCTGGCAAAGAGCTGCCTGGCAGGCATCTGCCTTCGAAAGAGAAGGTTGGCGGAGTGCTTCAGAGCATAGCGCACATGATTGGGATAAAGCGCCACTGGTATGCCGTATATCGTGCCTTTGCAGACAACGGCATTGTGGAGGAAGGGATGTACGAGACCTTCACACAGCTGGTGTACAGCATGGTGCCACAACCAGCAATCATGCCCGATGCCACCACACTGAGACGTATGGCGATAGACTGCTTTGCGCGTCCCGTATCGCAATGGAGCATGGAACGTGCTCCGTTTGGTGGAAAAAGGTATGAGCTCTACCACAGCATCGCCGTAAAAACAACAGAATTGATAAAAAAAATAACATGTTCGCATTGGGGGATGCCTGACTTCACATGTCACGAAAAATATTTACACCGTAATTATGCCTGAATGTACCCCAAAACGCGCCCTAATCTTCGGGGCATAAGATTACTGTCTTCGGGGCACAAGATTACAATCTTCGGGCCGGAAGATTGTAATGTCACGAGCGGAAGATTGGGGGGCACTAAAACAAAGACAACACAGAGGCATTTTCAAGATAACAGCGACGCGCCACCCCTCCCCCACTAACCGTTGACTATCAAGATATTACTGTACCCCCACCCTCCAACCGCTCAACAGCCGATGTCCAACAGCCAACAAGCCATGCTCAACAGCGAACAAGCAACGTCCAACCTGCAACACCCCCAATAGGCATAAGGAAAAATGTTTACTCAAGCGGATGAGCGGTGAGCGGTGAGCGGTGAGTGGTGAGCAGTGAGCGGTTAAGTTTGCCATTTACTCTGTCCCCCTGAGACAGGTGGGCGAAGAGGGTCTTTAGAAGAATGACTTGATGTCATTCTGTGCTCTCTGAGGGTCGCAATTTCCATTGCGACGCTGGACCCGGAGGGAGCGCGAAGTGCGGAGGGGGTGGATAGTTTTCCGTTTTCACCTTTCAGTTTACTATATCCCCCTAAGACAGGTGGCTCATAACTCACATCTCAAAGCCCTCTGCGCTCTCTGTCGTAGCGAAGCTTGCGACAAATCAGTTAATCTCAGCGAAGCGCCATATTCTCTGCCAAATCCGCCTCTTCGCGAAATCTGCGTGCCAAGAAAACTTTCCACGCTGTCTATTTATTTATTACCACGCAGATTACGCAGAGAAGCAGATTATAAAAGAATTAGTTTTTAAGTACACTACGCTTACGCTGGATTAAGGGGAGTTGTCGCAGGCACAAGCCACGACTGATTACACGGAGAAGGGGGGAGAGGGTAATGTTTAACAAAGTCCTCTGCGCTCTCCGTCGTAGCGAAGCTTGCGACAAATTAGTTAATCTCAGCGAAGCGCCAATTTCTCTGCCAAATCTCTCCCTTCGCGGAATCTGCGTGACAAAAAAACTTTCCACGCTATATGTTTATTTATTGCTACGCAGATTACGCAAAACTGAAAATCAATATTTATTTACGATACGCTTGATACCATCTCTCAGATTAGTGGTATTAAAGTTGATAAGAAGACCTATACGCTTATCCATTATTCTTAAGTATGTTAATAATTGCTTATGATAAAGGGGCCTTATGTCTTCAACGGATTTCAGTTCTACTATCAATTCATCATCCACAATCAGATCCAATCTAAAACCATTTGGTATGACAAGTCCCTTATAATTAACATCAATATCAACTTGACTTCTTACGGATATGCCTCTCAAATTTAACTCATGAACAAGAGCTTGTTCGTAAACACTTTCTAAAAGTCCTGGGCCAAGTTTTTTATGTACTTCCATGGCACACCCAATAACATTATAGGACAACTCATCTATACTTCTCATAAAATAATTTATTTAATCCGCTTAGCAAAAATAGTAAAAAACAGATACAAATACAAATCATCTGAAAAAAACTCTGCGCTCTCCGTCGTAGCGAAGCTTGCGACAAATCAGTTAATCCCAGCGAAGCGCCATATTCTCTGCTCAATCCGCCTCTTCGCGGAATCTGCGTGCCAAAATAGTTTTCCACGCTATATGTTTATTTATTACCACGCAGATTACGCAGAGAAGCAGATTATAAAAGATTTAGGTTTTCATGACATTACGCTTACGCTGGATTAAGGAGAGTTGTCGCAGGCAATAGCCACGACTGATTACGCAAAGAAGGAGGAGAACTTAGAATTTAATGTTTAACAAAACCCTCTGCGCCCTCTGTCGTAGCGAAGCTTGCGACAAATTTGTTAATCTCAGCGAAGCGCCATATTCTCTGCCAAATCCGCCCCTTCGCGAAATCTGCGTGCCAAAATAAAAAAAAGCTTTCACCTTTCCGTTCGTCATATCCTCTGCTCAATCTGCCCCTTCGCGAAATCTGCGTGCCAAAATAAAAAAAGCTTTCACCTTTCCGTTCGTCATATCCTCTGCTCAATCTGCCCCTTCGCGAAATCTGCGTGCCAAAATAAAAAAAGCGTGCAAAAAAGCTTTATCTATGTCTGTTTATTTATTGCAACGCTGAAATATAGGACATGCCAAAAAAGTTATCACATTTTTAATAATTTAGCGCATTTTGGGGCGCAAATATTATGAAGATGTTCTTAAAACTCGTAACTTTGCGCAGAATATACGCATATATCTACTGATTTGAGATAAAACTAAACCGTGTATAGACAGATATGACTCACACCGGGGAAGCACGGCATGTTGTATATTAGTCTTGTCGTATATTCAAGCTACAGGCACAGCGGTGCCCTACCCTGCCGCCCCACCTTGGCAGGCCACAACATAGCAAAGAAACTAAAATAAACAACTAAATATAAACTAAAACTAAATTTTTATGAAAAAACTTTTACTTACGCTTGCCGTACTGTGTGGTACGGTGAGTGCGTGGGCGACAGGGCTCGAGGGGCTAGAGGATGGTGTTTATACCATCGAGAATGTCTACAACAAACGAGGCACCCTTTGTGCAGCAGATGGTATTAACAATGTTGCTCTTACCGGTATTACCCTTAGTGGTTATGAGAACAATAGCCAAACATCAGTGGAAAATGGCGAAAAGTGGTATGTTTTCACCTTGTTCGGTAAGACCTACTTGTACAATTTGGGAAACAACAAATTCGTTGCTGACAAAAGCGGAAATTATGCAGTATTTTCTGATAATGTTCCATCCGCAGGCATGCAAATTGTGAAAAATGGAGAATATTACGTCTTCAAATCTAATTCGCATAATTTAAGTTGTTGTCTCGGTTATGCAGAAATGGTAAGATGGCTTTCTGAAACAGAAGCAGCATCTCAGTATTTTACCGTTACTCGTGTAGAAAATGGAGAAAACGATTTTTCAGAGAGCATTGCAACAGCCATAGCAAAAGCTAAGCAAATTACATCCACTGCTAATTTGGATAACACCAAGGCATACTATTTGAGAAGCAAGCGTGGTGCGTTGCTGTATAATTCCGCTAATCCTACTCAGTTGTCATCAACAGTAGCTTACGGAAATATCTCCAATACTTCTACTGCTGCGGAGTGGGCTATTATCAAGAATAACGACAAATACTATTTCTATAGTCTTGAAGGCAAGAAGTTTATTGGTCAAAATACTAATGAAGGTGGAAGATATCCTATGCAGGTATTGCCTCAGAATGATGTACAAATAGTAAGCAGTACTGTTAGCGACTATCCCTTCCTATTCTCTACCGATAACTATGGCGCAATTAACCATTTCAATCATGGTGCTGCTCCTGGTGTAGCGAACTGGAAAGGAAACAATGCTGAAGGTGGTTTGAGATCCACAGGAGATGCTGGTAGTGTTCATCAGATTATGGTTGTTCGTGATTTGACAGATGAGGAAATACAAGATATTAATAATGCTTTTGATGCTCTGGAAAGTTTTACACCCAAGACTAGTGTTGAGTATGTGCTATACGATGCAACTCACAAGCTGTTCCTTGATATCAACAATCTTACTCAGGAGTCAGGTCAGGCGGATTACAATGAATTAGCGTCCTTGAATAGCGAAAAGCAGTCATTGTATATCACCGCAGAAAACTATTCATGGAAAATACACACCACTGCTGATGGTGGCAGTTATTTGGGGCAATATCCAGATGATCGCCAATGGAACACAAAAGTCAATGAAGATCAGTCTGGGTTCTCATGGGCAGTTTCATTCGTAAAAAACAATGACAGTTATAATGTGTTGCTTGAAAACACCAGCGGAAAACGTAACGGATTCCTTGGTAATGAAGGACATGCAAATGGTAGCGCATTGTTTGTGAATCAAACTGATGAAAACAGAAAACTGAAACTCAAATTGCACGAGGCTTCTCTTGTGTATAAAGTTATAACCACAGAAACCAACGGTGCAGCGGTTTACGAAGGAAAGAACTATACAAATGGCGAGTACATTTTTGCAAATGCCACATTAACAGATGCAGACATAGCGGCCAAGAGAGTTCCAGGAAAAGAATGTACAAATGTTGTTTTGGACGAAGAAAGTAAAACCATAACATTGACATATGCCATTGTATCCAATTTCAAGGAAGGAGACAAGTTCTTTATCAAGAACAGAGATCATGCAAATGACTACATCTATGCAGATTTCTCAGGAGGTAAGTTGGACAATTCTGAAGAACCAACAACAAAGAGGATTTCTTACCAAACTAAGAACGGTTCTAACATAGACTATAGGTTTTGCTGGGAGCTGAAGGCTACTAACGAAGAACAGTGTTTCTACCTGTACAACCCCTACTACGATTGGTATATTGGTTCTATCAGAGCAACAAATCAAGATACTTACATGAGCAAAACAGAGGAACAGGCCGGCAAATATAAGATAGAGATAGAAGACAATCACTTTGTATTCCATTGTTTAACGTCAAACATTAACGCTGGAGGTCAAGATGGCGATTTCTTCCATTGGTATAGTTGGGCTGGTTCTAAGCAAATTGTAGGATGGCAGCGTAGCTCAACAGCCTCTCAATGGCTTATAGAAGAAGTAACTGAAGATATAGAGGCTCAATGGCAAAGCAACCTGACTTCACAGTTCAATACTCTAACACAGCATGAGATAGGAACTGGTGCAAACCAATACTCGGGTATGCCTGAGGAAATGAAAGATGGTTTCAATGCTTTGGCACTTCCGGAAGAAGTATCGGCTATCGAGAAAGCAAGATATTCCGTATATGCATTATATGAATATGGCAGCGCTGTTGATGCTCTTACACTTAATATGCCTCCAGCAGGTTTCTATCGTATTAAGAGCATGAATGGCAATGATAATACCAAGAAAGGTCAGTATGTCCAAAATTATGTAGATGGAACTGGACTTAAATTGGATAGAAATATTGATGCAAAAAGCATTATGTATATTGCAAATGATAATATACTCAGTTATGCTTCTGGCCTTTATGTAAATGACTATGATGCAGAAGGTGGTGTCGGTCTCATTGGCGAGGTCGGTTCAGAACCCACATCCTGGAGAATTGTTGAGAACAGAGATTTGCTAGGTACATATGCGCAGGGAGGTCAGGACAATTATTATCTTTCAGATTGGTTAACTAGTGCTAGAACTACTTACGGAAATAATGATGCAAACGCAGCATGGATCTTTGAACCAGTTGAGGAACTCCCCATTACTATCAGCGCAGCAGGTTATGCAACATTCTACTGCCCCGTAGCAGTTACTTTGCCCGAAGGTTTGACTGCTTACTATGTTGCTTCAACAGATAATGGTAAGGCTCAAATGACTCCGATTACAGATGTTATCCCTGCTGTTATTCCTGCTGTTATTCCTGCAAACACCGGTGTTATCCTTCAGGGTGAACCTAATGAATACAGCCTAACTATTGGTGGTGAGGCTTCAGCAGTTACAAACATGTTGAATGGTACCGCGGCCGCAACCTACATCAGCGACGACGCTTACGTTCTCTCTAAGCCTGCTGATTCTGAAATTGGTTTCTACACAGCTACCAAGAACCAGCAGGACAATACCTCATGGCTCAACAACGGTTTCAAGGCATATTTACCCAAGCCTGCAGGTTCTAATTCTCGCTTCTTCGTATTCGACTTCGGTGGCAACGAAACCGGCATTGAGAGCGTAGAGGGTGAAAACGGAAATGCAAACTCTGAGGTTTATGACCTCGCTGGCCGTCGTGTGCAGAACGCTCAGAAGGGTATCTTCATCGTAAACGGCAAGAAGGTGATTAAGTAATAAAGCTATAGTGGAGCGCAAGCGGTGAGCGTAACACCTCTCCGCTTCGCACACAATACCTTAATACACATTATATATATAATAATAAAGAATACAATATGAAAAAGACATATATCGCGCCTTCAGTAGAGGTATTTAAAATGGAGGCAACCACCATGCTTGCAGCAAGCTTGGACTTAAACGACACAACAGTTGACACTAACACTGATGGCGGTCAGCTTGGTCGTGAGGATAAACCCAGCCGCCCCAATGTATGGGAACAGGGCTGGTAAGAAGCTAACAGCAAATAAATAACGCAACACCGCCGTGGTTAATAAAACCCGGCGGTGTTTTTGATTGGAAGGGCTTAGGAGGGCCTAGAAAGTCTAAGAAACCCTAGGAAAGCCTAGGAAGGCCTAGGAAGGCCTAAGAAACCCTAGGAATCCTAGGAAAAACTAGGCCCCACAGGAAAGTCCAGGGAAGTTGGGCTTAATCGAACTTTGGGGCAATGCCCCGAAGGGACTATCGCTCGGAAAAGCAAGATAAAGAGAACTTTTTTGCTTTTCTCTCGCTTAATCGAACTTTGACGCTGCGCGTCGAAGGTACTCACGCTCGAAAATACTCAAACAAGTTTGGTATTTTGCTCGCTAAATCGTACCTTTGTTGGGAAAACAATGGGTAGCGGAGAGAAAAGGAAGGCGGAAAAAGGCCCTAGAAAGCCTAGGAAAGCCTAGAACACCCTAGGAGGGCCTAGGAGAGCCTAGGACACCCTAGGAAGGCCTAGAAAGCCTAGGAAAGCCTAGGAGAGTCTAGGAGGCCTAGGAGCCCTAGGAAAACCTTGGACTCTATAAAACTTCGATGCTTAGCTCGCTACCTCTTAAAACCTATTTACTATGGAGTACAATACCAAGGGAACGGTGCTTAAGAAGCCCGTGGTTTGGAAAAACCTATACTTCTACCGCAAAAGTGATGCTATATATCAGCTTACGGTGAATTTCTGCAAGCGTTTCCTGCCTGCTCATGGTGACCGTACCGTGGATCAGATGGTGCAGGCTGCTCGCTCAGGAAAACAGAATATCATAGAGGGTAGCGAGGATGGTATGACCAGTTCCGAGATGGAGATAAAACTGCTGAACGTGGCTCGCAGCAGTTTGCAGGAACTGCGAGAGGATTACGTCGATTATATCAACACGCACCAACTTGTGCTATGGTCTGCCGATAGCGAAAGGCAGAGACGGTTGAGGGATTTCTGCCACTCGCACAACGATTTCCAGGACTATGCTCCCTTGGCAGAGAGGATGAACGACGAGGAGTTCGCCAACCTGCTCCTGACCCTTTGCCACCAGACGGACAAGATGATGTGCGCCTATGTGGAGAAACTGGAGCAACGCTTCGTAACCGAAGGGGGGATAAAGGAGCGCATGCATGCCGCTCGCACAGGGTATCGTAAGTTGCAGGACGAGCACATGGCACAACTGGAGGAAGAGAACCAGCGCCTGAAAGCCGAAATAGAGAGGCTGAAGAAAAGGCTGGAGGCCATAGAAGGCCAAGGAGAGCCTAGGAAAACCTAGGACACCCTAGGAAGCCCTAGGATATCCTATAAAAGCCGCTGGCGAAGTTGGGCTTTTGCTCGCTTTTTAGCGGCTTTGAAATCATTATCGGAATTGCTCTAACTCGGTTTTACTCAAATAAATTTGGTAAATCGCTCACTTAATCGAACTTTGAGACTGCGCCTCTAAATTACTCACATTCGGATTTCCTCAAATAAATTTGGTAAATCGCTCACTTAATCGTAATTTTGTAGGCGGAATTAAAATATACTATTATATATGGCAAAAGAATTGGATTTCCTCACAAAAAGAAGTGAGGATTACTCTAAATGGTATAACGAGTTGGTGGTGAAGGCCGACTTGGCTGAGCAGAGTGATGTGCGCGGTTGTATGGTGATCAAGCCTTATGGCTATGCCATCTGGGAGAAGATGCAGCGTGCTTTGGATGACAAATTCAAGGAGACGGGTGTGCAGAATGCTTACTTCCCCTTGCTTATCCCCAAGAGCTTCCTCTCGAGAGAGGCTGAGCATGTGGAGGGTTTCGCCAAGGAATGTGCAGTGGTGACTCACTACCGCTTGAAGACAAACGACACCAAGGATGGTGTGGTGGTAGATCCCTCTGCCAAGCTGGAGGAGGAACTCATCATTCGTCCCACTTCGGAGACTATCATCTGGAATACTTTCAAGAACTGGATACAGTCGTACCGTGACCTTCCCTTGCTGGTGAACCAGTGGTGTAATGTAATGCGTTGGGAGATGCGTACCCGCTTGTTCCTTCGTACCGCGGAATTCTTGTGGCAGGAGGGTCATACCGCACATGCTACTCGCGAGGAGGCTGAGGAGCGTGCCAAGCAGATGCTGAAGGTTTATGCCGACTTTGCAGAGAACTACATGGCGGTGCCTGTGGTGCAGGGTGTAAAGAGCGAGACAGAGCGTTTCGCTGGTGCTTTGGACACCTACACCATTGAGGCTATGATGCAGGACGGCAAGGCTTTGCAGAGCGGTACAAGTCACTTCCTGGGTCAGAACTTCGGCAAGGCTTTCGATGTACAGTTCCTTAACAAGGAGAACAAGCCCGAGTATGCTTGGGCTACAAGTTGGGGTGTTAGCACACGCTTGATGGGTGCGCTGATTATGACTCACTCCGACGATAACGGCCTGGTTCTGCCTCCTGCTTTGGCTCCCATTCAGGTGGTTATCATCCCGATTGGCAAGCCTGCACAGATGGAGCAGCTTGATGCCAAGGCTAACGAGATAATGAACAAGCTGAAGGCTATGGGCGTGAGTGTGAAGTATGACAATGCCGACAACAAGCGTCCTGGTTTCAAGTTTGCCGACTATGAGCTGAAAGGTGTGCCCGTGCGCCTTGTATTGGGTGCTCGCGATCTGGAGCAGGGCTTGGTAGAGGTTATGCGCCGCGATACATTGGAGAAGGAGAACAGATCTGTAGAGGGTATCGAGGAGTATGTCAAGAACTTGCTTGACGAGATTCAGAAGAACATCTTCAAGAAGGCTAAGGATGCTCGCGATGCTCGTATCTATGAGTGCGACAACTACGAGGAGTTCAAGGAGCGCGTGAAGGATGGCGGTTTCTTCCTCTGCCATTGGGACGGCACAGCCGAGACTGAAGCGAAGATCAAGGAGGAGACACAGGCTACAATCCGTTGTGTGCCATTCGGTGTGGAGCAGACTCCTGGTGTGGACATGGTGAGCGGCAAACCTTCGGTAGCTCGCGTGCTGATAGCAAGGTCTTATTAAAGGTGAGCGGACTAACGATTAACGAAGAGCGGTGAGCGGTGAGCGGTGAGTGGTGAGCGGTGAGTAGTGAGTGGTTTTCCGTTCGTAACCCCCTCTGCGTTCTCTGTCGTAGCGAAGCTTGCGACAAATCAGTTAATCTCAGCGAAGCGCCATATTCTCTGCTCAATCTCTCTCTTCGCGGAATCTGCGTGCTAAGAAAACTTTCCATGCTATATGTTTATTTATTGCCACGCAGATTACGCAGAGGAGCAGATTATAATAGATTTAGTTTCTAAGTAAATCACGCTTACGCTGGATTAAGGAGAGTAGTCGCAGGCACAAGCCACGACTGATTACACGGAGAAGGGGGTGAGAGGTTAATGTTTAACAAAGTCCTCTGCGCTCTCTGTCGTAGCGAAGCTTGCGATAAATTAGTTAATCTCAGCGACAGCGCCATATTCTCTGCTCAATCTCTCTCTTCGCGGAATCTGCGTGCCCCAAAAGTTTTCCACCTGTCTGTGTATTTATTGCCACGCAGATTACGCAGAGGAGCAGATTATAATAGATTTAGGTCTCTAAGTTCGCCCCTTCGCGAAATCTACGTGCCAAAACAATACACACACCACTAATTGCTATATTTTCACGCAGATTACGCGAAGAAGCAGATTATAAAAGAATTAAAGCAACCACACCTGCTACGCTTACGCTAAAGTAATCAGATTTGTCGCAGGCTAAAGCCACGACAGATTACACAAAAGAGAGGGTGGTGAGGCCACCCTCTTTTGATAACTATTATGAAAAAGATAAAAAAACTTGGTCCGTTGAGTTGGGTAAGCTCGCTGTATTTTGCCGAGGCATTGCCATATATGGCGGTGATGGCCTTGTCGACGGTGATGTATACCAACATGGGATTGTCGAATACCGAGTTGGCTCTGTATACCTCGTGGCTATATCTGCCTTGGGTGATAAAGCCTGTATGGAGTCCTGTGGTGGACGCTCTGAAGACGAAGCGCTGGTGGATACTGGTGATGCAGGTGGTTGTTGGTGCTTCGTTGGCAGGAGTGGCGCTGACATTGCAGACGGAGATGTGGCTAAAGATGACTTTGGCTTTCTTCTGGTTGATGGCATTCAGCAGTGCCACGCATGATATTGCCGCCGATGGCTTCTACATTTTGGGATTGAACGAGAAGGAGCAGGCCTTGTATGTGGGTTTGCGCTCTACCTTCTATCGCATTGGAACAATATTCTGTCAGGGTGGTTTGGTTTTTCTGGCTGGAAAACTACAGAAGCACTACCCTATTGACATGGCATGGAGTATTACCTTAGGGGTGATGGGTGCGATAATGGTGGGATTGGCCCTATGGCACAAACTGGCATTGCCGAAGGGAAAGGAGAAGGCGAAAGCGGAAGAAGGAGAGTCTGTAATGCCAACGTGGGCGGAAGATAAGGAGCTCTGTTGGATACTGAAACCATTTATGCCATTTGTTGAGACTCTGGTGGCGTTCTTCACGAAGAAAAACATAGGCCCGGCACTATTGTTTATGATATTGTTCCGTTTCCCCGAAGCACAACTGGCAAAGATGGCACAACCTTTTATGCTGAGGAATACGGAGGAAGGTGGTTTGGGACTTAGTACCGAAACCGTTGGTATAACCTATGGCACATTGGGTGTTATAGCTCTGCTTGGGGGTGGTATTCTGGGCGGATGGCTTGTGAGCAAGCATGGGTTGAAGAGATGGTGGTGGCCTATGATAGCTGCCATTTCGTTGCCTGATGCGGTGTACATCTATCTGGCTATGGCACAACCGACTTCGTTGGCAATAATAAACGGGTGTGTGGCAATAGAGCAGTTTGGCTATGGTTTGGGATTTACGGCTTATATGCTGTTTCTTGTGTATTTTGCCAAAGGAGAGAAGAGCACGAGTGTGTTCAGCATATGCACCGCCTTGCAAGCATTAGGAATGATGATACCGGGTATGATGGCGGGATATCTGGCCGACCAGTGGGGCTTCGCAAACTTCTTCTGGTGGGTGATGGTGTGTTGCCTGGTGACGGTGCTGGTGAGTGCGCTGGTGAAAGTTCCGGAGGAGAGGAAGACTTAGAGCGGATGGGCGAAGAAGGGTGAAGAAAGGGGCGTAAGGTCTTTAGAGTTTTTAAGGTCTTTAAGGTCCTTAAGGTCCTTAGAGTCCATAGAGTCGTTAGAGTCGTTAGAGTCTTTAGAGTCTTTAGAGTCCTTAAAACCAGTCGGAGCCTTGACATCGGCTCAGTTTAATTAACTTTTCAGTTTGTATAACTACTATGACCCTGATTTTTGACATTGGAAACACAAGGATGAAGGTTTCCACCATAGAGGGTAATGAAATACGTGCTATTGAAAACTGGCAGGAGATTTTGCCTCATGCAAATAGAGTGCTGGTGAGCAATGTGGCGGGAGAGAGTGCCTTGCCTGAGGAGGTGAGACAACACCCTGGATGCAGGATACTGACATGGGAATCGGCAGAGGCTACGAAGTGGTTGAAAAAGATTCCGGCAGGTCTTGGAGCCGACCGTGTTGCGGCTGATATTGGGGCGAGGAGCATGTATCCCGAGCAGCCATTGCTAATAATAGATGCTGGTACTTGCCTTACCTTTGATGTTATAGATAGCGATGGCACTATAATTGGTGGTGCTATATCGCCTGGTGTCAATCTCAGGCTTAAGGCGATGCATGACTATACGGCTGCCCTACCCTTGCTGGATGCTATAGGTGATCATCCGGTATTAGGATATGATACTCCTTCGGCAATGCGTAGCGGTGCCATAAATGGTATGATGTGGGAGATTGAGGGGTATATAAGATGTATGTTGGCAAAATATCCAACATTGCATGTATTCTTTACTGGTGGTGACAGCAAGGAGTTGCCAGGCGACCTTGCCAGGATAATAACATGCGACCCTATGCTGGTGCAAAAGGGGCTCTTGGCAGCGTTTAGGGGGGAGATAAGAGGCTAAGAAGGCCTGGGAGAACCTAGGAAAACTAGAAGCCCTAGGACACCCTAGGAAGCCCTAGGAAAACCTAGGAAGGCCTAGGAAAACCTAGGAAGGCCTAGGATACCCTAGCAAACCATAGCAAAACCCTAGTATTCTTTTATTACAATCCAGTTGTAGTTGCGGCCGGTATTGATGGTTTCGCGGCGAGCTGAATAATATAACGGAGAGGTCATGGTATCGATGCCGGCAATGCGGATGTCGGAAACACCGCATTGCTCCAATATCCAACGGTTGGCCTCCCATAGGTTGATATGCCATTTTTCTTGTCGGCATGCGATTCGTTCCATGGGAAATCCTTCTTTGAGAAAACGGTCGTAAACCTCGTCGCCTACCTCGAAGGAATCTTGCGAGATGCCAGGACCTATGATGGCGGACAGGTCGCCTCCGTCGGACTCCATTGCCTTGATAGTCTTTTCGACGATATACTGAACCGTACCCTTCCATCCGGCATGGATGGCGGCAATGGTGTGCTTGCGATGGTCGAAAAGGAGAACAGGGATGCAATCGGCTGTCTTGACGGCAAGGCACAGGCCGGGAACATCGGTAAAGACGGCATCGGTGTCGTCGGGACGGCAGGATGCCTCAACACGACAAACATTGGCGGAGTGAGTCTGGCGCGGAAGTGCCAAAGGAGCGCCATTACCAAAAGCTCGGTCATCATCAAGTTGCTCTCCCTTGCCGGTGGTGCCGGCAGAGAGCCACGAGGGGGTATCGTAGATAAGCATTTTTAGAGGGAGTTCGGGGACCTAATTCAGGATATCTGCCTTAATCTCTTTGATGCCTCCTGTTTCCTGATAGAAACTTACCTTGGTGAGCGGTTTCTTGTCGAACAGAACTCCTGAAAGGACCTCGGTGTATCCAAACTGGGCCATTGGGAGTTGCATATCAACAAAAGTGACGGTGGGGTTGAAAATACGTACCTCGGTTTGTGCTGGCACATTATAGTAAACGGCACTTTGCATCTTGCCTCGCTTAACCTCGATCTGTGCGTCGAGAGACTGGGCAGGAAGCTCACCAATGACTTTCATGCCAAGATAATAGGGCACACCAGACATGTCATCGGCATCAACCAAGCCTGTCCACTTTGAGAAACGGAAAAGGAGCATCTTATCGGTTTGTTCTCCGGGAACAACATCGATGGCATAGGTATGCTGAGACACCTCGGTGGTGCCAACGAAAAGACTTGTGAGAGCTTGTTGCTGAAATTCGAGATTGTCGAGCATAAGTTTAAGTTGCTCACCATCCTTAGGGGTGTTGTCGGCCTCGCCACGGAGCAAAGCGTCACGACTCTCACGGATGTCGTAAATCTCTTGTGCTACAAGTTCTGCC
Source organism: Bacteroidaceae bacterium (assembly GCA_017547165.1). GTDB lineage: Bacteria > Bacteroidota > Bacteroidia > Bacteroidales > Bacteroidaceae > Physcousia. The sequence continues at coordinate 17,653 of JAFYQK010000001.1, read as the reverse complement.
ATCTTGGCCGTAGAACCTGCCTGAAGCATTTCGCGGGTCATGTACTTCTGAACATCTGCTTGCTTGATAGCGGGTGTGACGATGCTTGACTCTGGGAGTGAAGGCAGATGTGTTTCTGTCTCCTGTGTGTTGATGCCAAGGAGAAGACCGTCGGATGTGAGGCTGAGAAGAGGTGCCACGGTGCGTGGCTTTAGCTTGAGGCTATAGGCTTTGTCAAGATCGGGAGTGCCATAGGGAATGAGCTTTATGCTCTTGAGCTGCCATGTGGTGGTGGAGTTGACAGGAACGTCCTGGATACGCATATATTTGTATGCATAATTATGGAAGTTACCCGGATTTACAACAGTCTTCTCGGTTGTGATAATCAAACGGAAAGCTGTTCGGGGCAGATAATAGCATACACCTTCGAGTGTTGCACCAGGAATGAATTTCTCTATCTGGGTCTGGGCGGATACTATTGCGGATGTAAATATGAAAGCACACAAAAGCAGTGTCTTGCTTAGGATAACGGATAGTTTATTTTGCATATGCAGCGTTTTTACTATAGTTTAAATTCGAAACAAAGATACGAAAAATATCAAAACAAAGATAGAAGATGATAATACTTTGAAGTTTTTTTACTACCTTTGCCTACAAAGAATATTATATATATAATATAAAATGAATAAAATCCAAGTTCTTGACAAAGTCTTCGCCCCAAGTATTCCTGCTGAAAAAATTCTGGAACAGGTACGCCGTGTGGCTTCGGAAATAAACCGTGATTACGAGGGTGAGTCTCCCTTGTTTATGGTGGTTTTGAATGGTGCGTTCATCTTTGCTGCTGACCTGATGCGAGAAATTAAGGTGTCAGACGAAGTTTCGTTTGTTAAGCTTGCTTCGTATGAAGGAACATCTTCAACAGGTACGGTAAGAGAGGTTATTGGACTGAATACAGACATTACCGGCCGCCCGGTAATTATTGTGGAAGATATCGTTGAGAGCGGTATAACAATGGCTCACATGATAGAGACCCTGAAGAAGCAGAATCCCAAAAGCATTGAGATCTGCACTCTGTTGCTGAAGCCTGAAAAACTGGAAGTGAAGTTGGACATCAAGTATGTGGCAATGGAGATTCCAAACGATTTCATCCTGGGATATGGCTTGGACTACAATGGTTTGGGCAGAGGTCTGAAGGATATTTATACGCTGGTGGATGAGCGGTGAGCGGTGAGAGGTGAGCGGTGAGCGGTGAGCAGTGAGAGGTGAGAGGTGAGCGATGAGCGATGAGCGGATGAGCGGTGAGAGGATGAGCGGTGAGCGGTGAGAGGTGAGCGGTGAGAGGAAGCTCAAGAACGACTTACTAATTACGCTTAGCAAATTATAAATTACAGCAACCACGGCTAAAGATTTTAAGAATAGCAAATAGAACAAAAATAATAATAATAAATAATATGAAGAACATTATCATTTTTGGTGCTCCTGGTTCGGGAAAGGGTACTTATAGCGACGAGATTGTTGCAAAATACAACATGGGACATATCAGCACAGGCGATGTGTTGCGCGCTCAAATAAAGGCTGGTACAGAATTGGGCAAGACTGCTCAGGGCTATATTGACCACGGACAATTGCTACCCGACGAACTGATGATTGACATTCTTGCTGATGCATACGACCAGTTCCCTGCAGGAAAGGGTGTTATCTTTGATGGTTTCCCTCGCACAATACCACAAGCTGAAGCACTAAAAAAGATGTTGGCAGAGCGTGGCCACGACATGGGCATGATGATAGAGCTGGTTGTTGATGAGGATGTTTTGATGGCACGTCTTCTGAATCGCGCTAAAGAACAGGGTCGCGCTGACGATAACGAAGAGACCATTAAAAAGCGCTTTGCCGTATATCACTCTCAAACTGCTCCTCTTTCTGAATGGTTTGAGAAAGAAGGTATGCGCAACACCTTTGAATGGGCCAAACTTGGCACCAAAGAGGGTATGCTGGAAGCTATCTTCAATGCAATAGACGCTCAGGCATAAGCGGTGAGCGGATAAACGAAGAAGGTTGTTAGAGTCTATAGTGTCCTTAAGGTCTTTAAGGTCTTTAAGGTCTCTAGGGTCTTTAAGGTCTTTAAGGTCTCTAGGGTCTTTAGGGTCTTTAGGGTCCTTAGGAATTTTAGGGGCTTTAGGTAATCGGTTAATAAGATTAACGCCGAACGTATAATGTGTTGCGACGTAGTGTGATACGTCAGAAACAATATAGAAATGGAAAGTAATTTTGTAGACTATGTCAAGATAGTGTGCCGCTCTGGCAAGGGCGGACGTGGCTCCATGCATATGCATCGAGCAAAGTATGCTCCTATGGGTGGACCGGATGGTGGCAATGGCGGACGTGGCGGTCATGTAATATTGCGTGGCAACCACAACTACTGGACATTGCTTCATTTAAGATATGACCGCCATATATTTGCCACTCATGGCGAGAATGGCGGCAAGAACAAGTCTACTGGTGCCAATGGTATAGACAAATATATTGATGTGCCTTGTGGAACTGTTGTATACAATGCAGAAACAGGCGAATACATCTGTGACGTAAAGGAGGATGGACAGGAGGTTATTCTTCTGAAGGGTGGCCGTGGCGGATTAGGTAACTGGAATTTCGCCACTTCAACAAATCAGGCGCCTCGCTATGCACAACCTGGTGAGCCGATGCAGGAGATGACCGTAATTATGGAACTAAAACTGCTGGCTGACGTGGGTCTGGTTGGATTCCCTAATGCTGGCAAGAGTACCTTGCTTTCAAGTTTGTCGAGTGCCAAGCCAAAGATTGCGGACTACCCCTTCACCACAATGGAACCTTCGCTGGGTATTGTGCCATATCGCAACGGACAGTCTTTTGTGATGGCTGATATACCTGGTATCATAGAGGGTGCAAGCGAGGGACGCGGACTGGGACTCAGGTTCCTGCGACACATCGAGCGTAACTCTCTTCTGTTGTTTATGGTGCCTGGCGATACGGACGACATCAAGAAGGAGTATGAGATCTTGCTTAATGAGGTGGCGACATTCAATCCGGAACTGATGGACAAGCAACGCATACTTGCTATCACAAAGAGTGACTTGCTTGATGACGAATTACAACAGATGCTTTCGGAGGACCTTCCAACAGACTTGCCTGTGGTATTCATCTCTGCGGTGGCACAAAAGGGTATCACCGAACTTAAAGACTTACTTTGGAGTGCCCTCAATGCCGAGAGCAACAAAATTGCGGCTATAACTCACGAAGAGAGTATAGTACATCGCAACAAGGACATTGCCAAACTGCAATATGAAATGCAGGATGAGGGCGAGGACGATGAAATAGAATTCCTTGACGAGGACGAATACGAGATAGAGGATTACGACGAGGAGGAATGGGATTGAAACCCTAGGGGGGGGGGGGCAAGGATGTACTAGGCTTTCCTAGGCTGTCCTAGGGGTTCCTAGGTTTTCCTAGGGGTTCCTAAGCTTTTTTCTTCCCTAATAACAATAAAAAAAGAGAGGATGCGTATCCTCTCTTTTTTATTGTCCGTGGACCGGATATTAGAGCTTGTCGTTAGAACCAAGTACGTTAACGATCTTGTGAACGTACATCTTCTTCATGTTCTCACGAGCGGGCTTCAAGTACTGACGGGGATCGAAGTGACCGGGGTTCTCTGCAAAGTGCTTGCGGATAGCAGCTGTCATAGCCAAACGAGAGTCAGAGTCGATGTTAATCTTACATACTGCGCTCTCTGATGCCTTGCGGAGCTGCTCCTCGGGGATACCTACTGCGTCGGGCAACTTACCACCGAACTGGTTGATGGTGTCAACCTCGTCCTGAGGAACTGAAGAAGAACCGTGCAATACGATGGGGAAACCGGGCAACTGGTTCTCGATCTCTGCCAAGATGTCGAATGCCAATGGAGGAGGAACGAGCTTGCCAGTCTGAGGATCTACTGTGCACTGCTCACGAGTGAACTTGTAAGCACCGTGGCTGGTACCGATAGAGATAGCCAAAGAGTCGCAACCTGAACGTGTAGAGAAGTCTACAACCTCCTCGGGCTTGGTGTAGTGAGATACCTCTGAAGAAACCTCATCCTCAACACCTGCCAATACACCGAGCTCAGCCTCTACGGTTACGTCGTGTGCGTGTGCATACTCAACAACCTTCTTGGTAAGAGCGATGTTCTCCTCGTAGGGAAGGTGAGAACCGTCGATCATAACTGAAGAGAAACCGTTGTCGATACACTCCTTACAGATCTCGAAGCTGTCACCGTGGTCGAGGTGAAGAACAATCTGAGGATTCTCGCAACCCAACTCCTTAGCGTACTCAACAGCACCCTGAGCCATGTAGCGGAGGATAGTACCATTAGCATAAGCACGAGCACCCTTAGATACCTGCATGATAACGGGAGACTTGCACTCTACAGCAGCCTGAACGATAGCCTGCATCTGCTCCATGGTGTTGAAGTTGAATGCGGGGATAGCGTAGCCACCAGCTACAGCCTTAGCGAACATTTCACGGGTGTTCACCAAACCCAATTCCTTGTAACTTGTCATTTTTAAAATAATTTATTAAAGGGTTATAAATTGAATGTATATTTCTCTCTATTTGGTCGGTTTAAAATCATATTATTTTTGCTCCTTAACCAGATACACAACTACAGGCAAGTGATCGCTGTATCCGTTGAGCCATACTCCACGGGAGTGGGTGCGCTTAGGGGTTCCCTTGTAGGCTCCTTCTGTATTAAAGAGATAATCTCTCTTGAAAATATGGTAGGACTGAAGGGTGAGTCCGTTGTATGACTTTGACTTAGTCTCTTCTATGAGATTACGACTTACAACAATTTGATCGAAGAGGTTCCAGGCTCCCTGATAACTAAGCGTTCCTTGTCCCTTTTTGCGGAGAATATCCCACCAAGGGTTGTAGAAATCGCCCTCCCCCACTTCGCTCATCTTGCGCTTGGCACCAAGACATTGCGCCATAGAGGCATTATCTGGGTCATCGTTCATATCACCCATAACGATGATGTGCTGACTAGGATCGGCCTTGCTGATGCTGTCGGTAAGAGCTCGTACCTGACGGCCGCCGTACTCACGGAAAATGCCCTCGGCAGCGCGACTGGGCCAATGGCATACGATAACAGTGACATTGTCGCCAGCAAGTTTGCCCTGGACACAGAAAAATGGACGGGTGCGACGCACTGTATCACCATTTTCATATACATAGTCCTTATTGAATGCCTTGGTGATTTTAAAAGCACGTGGATTGTATATCAAGGCACAATCGACACCGCGCTTGTCGGGACCTTCGATGTGGATATAACGAAAACCGCGTTTTTGCATCTTGGGTTGTGCAATAAGGTCGTCAAGAGCCTTGGAATTTTCAACCTCGCTGACCCCTATGATGCTTGCCCCGTAAGGCAGTTTGTCTGAACCTAATTCACTGAGGACACGGGCCATATTGGCAAGTTTGTGTTCATACTTTATCTTGGTCCAGTGATTTGTTCCGTTGGGCAAGAACTCCCAATCGTTTTTGCCTGCATCATGACAAGTGTCAAAGAGATTTTCCAAATTGTAGAATGCTACAGCATGCATCTGCAACTTACGATCTTGGGCAAACAAATGCTGTACAAAAAATACCACACCCAAAATCAAAAGAAAGGCATATTTTCTTTTCATATACATCTTTTCGTTATATGAGAATGCATAAAGATATGACACCCCACTATAATCACACAGCGCAAAGTTAGCACTTTTTTACAAGAATAGCGCTTTTTTCCTAAAAAAAATGCATTTACGAATATTGTATATTGAGTATAATTTACGAACTTTGTGAGAGAAAAAAGATAATACTAATTTATACTAAACTATGAAAAGAAAGTTTCAACTGACGGCTCTTGCTTTGATATCTGCTATCTGCAGTTATGCACAAAGCACATATGAGTCGGTAGAAGACTCTACCATCATGGCTATTGATGCTGGTGATTTTACCATTTCGGAGTCTCAATTGGGTGAAGATGATGACATGACTTCTGACGTAATACAGGTAGGGTCTTCATCAAACCTGTACACAAGCAATATCGGATATACATGGAGCGCCGCACGTTTCAAATTCCGCGCCTTGGACAACAAATACAACGATGTGTACATAAATGGTGTTTCGGCTAATCAGGTGGAGAACGGACGCTTCCAGTTTTCTAACATCGGTGGTATGAACGATGCTGCGCGCAACAAGGATGCATCAAATCCCTTTGAGAGCAACACTTTTGCAATGCCAGGACTTGGCGGTGCTACAAACTACGATTTCCGCGCCTCAAGCATGAGCACCGGCAGCAAGCTAACATTGAGCGGTTTGAACCGTAACTACACTGTACGCGGTATCTTCTCTCATGGCACCGGTTTAACAAAGAACGGTTGGGCTTTCTACGGAACATTGGCCTATCGTTGGGGCAACATGGAAACAGCTGCGGTAGACGGCACATTCTATAATAGTCTGTCGTATCTGCTATCGGTTCAGAAGAAGTGGAACAATGGTCATTCGCTTAACCTTGCGACATGGGGTAATCCTACAGAGCGTGCTCAGCAGGGTGCCAGCACCGACGAGGCTTATTGGTTGGCAAACGACCGACAGTATAACCCATATTGGGGTTACCAGAACGGCAGAAAGCGTTCAAGTCGTATCGTTAACGACTATGCTCCAACAGCATTGCTGACCTGGGATTATCAAATTAACGACGACATGAAACTGACCACAAGTGCCATGATGCGTTATCAGATGTATAGCAGCACCAAGTTGGATTATAGTGGCACTAATCCCGCTCCTGACTATTGGAAGAACTTCCCTTCTTATAACTATGATGTGTGGGGTACCACCGATGGCAGTAACAATGATATAGATGCTTACTATGCCGCAAAAGATTATTGGCAGAGTGGTGTTCATGCTCGTCAGATAAACTTCGACGAATTGTATTTTGCCAACCAGCAGCTGAACAAGACCCAAAGTGATGCCATATATTGGATTCAGGCTCGCCACAACGACCACCTGACCGCTTCGTTGGGTAGCAATTTCAATTGGAACATTGACAAGACCAGCAAATTGAACTTGGGTGTTCAGTTGAGCAACACTACCGGCATGCACTACCAGACTTTGGAAGATTTGCTGGGTGGAGAATATTTCCATAATGTTGACCGCCATCTTGTTGGTACATTCGTGGAGACTGACCCACGCGCCGATTATGACCTGAACAATCGCAACAGAGTCGTAAGAGAGGGTGACCGCTATGGTTATGACTACAACATTATGGTTCAGAAATTCAATGCCTATGCTTCTTACACAAAGAACATAGGAAAGGCACACAACTATCTGGTAGCCCGTTTGGGTGGCACACGCATGTGGCGTGATGGCAAGATGAAGAATGGTTTGTTCGCCGATAACAGTTATGGTGAGAGCGAGGCAGCTGGTTTCATTGACGGAGGTGTTAAATTTGCAAGCACCCTAAATCTTGGTAGCGGCCATTCTATCAGCATCGGTGGTGGTTTCGAAGCAAAGACCCCAAGTGCTCGTGATGCATTCATCTGCCCAGAGAAGAACAATGATTTTGTGTATAACCTAAAAAACGAAAAGATTGCAAGTGCAGAAATCAGTTATGGTCTGAACAACAATTGGTTGCGCTTGAATGTAACAGGTTATTTCAGCCATAGATATGATGGTACAGAATGGTCATGCTTCTACGATGACAATGAGAGCAGCTTCATGTATGTTAGTTCTCAGAACATTACAAAGCGCAATTATGGTGTAGAACTTGGTGCCAAGTTCAAGATTACGAGCAACTTTGACATTACACTTTTAGGAACATATTCTGACGCTATGATTGTTGGAAACACTGATGTTGATTATATGCTTTCTAACAACGGAACCTTAAAGCGCACAGTATGTTTTGCAAATGGTATGCGAGAGAGTGGAACACCTTTGGCTGCAGCAAGTCTTGCACTGAATTATAAAATTAAAGGTTGGTATCTTGGACTCACCGGTAACTACTATGATCGCATTTATTTGAGCTATAGTCCAGTAAGTCGTCTACAATCAGTACAAGAATTATGGGCACAGAATAATTACGGTGGCGCATATATTGACGTAGACGGAACTTCGGTATACGCTATTCCCGAACAGGCCAAAGGCAAGGGTGGATTCGTTCTGGATGCTTCTATAGGCAAACAATTCTACTTTGGAAAAAATCCTTTGAGCGTGAATCTTAACCTGAGCAACATAACTAATAACACTGGTCTTTGCACTGGCGGTTATGAGCAGAGCCGCATGAACTATAGTGTGAACAATGGTGAAATGTCTAATCGTACATATAACTTCTTAAAGAATCCCAAGAAGTATTATGCACAAGGCTTCAACTTCATGCTGAATGTGAACTACCGTTTCTAATAATAACATAGGAATATAGAAAGATATGAAAAAGATAAAGTTTTTAGTAGCAATACTGTTGGGGGCACTTAGCTTGACGGCGTGCATGAACGAGGATTGGCAGGCGCCCGATTTTGGAGACAACCCTCCTTATGGCAACAATGAGATTGTAGCAAGCTTAAGCAAGAAGATTACCATTGCCGATCTGAAAAACAAATATGCTAATGTCTTCAGTCAAAAAAGTGGTTTCCAACAGGTGACCGACGACTTGCAACTGCATGTTGTTGTGAATGGCAATGACCAGGGCGGCAATATTTACAAGCAGATCTCCGTTCAGGACGAGACTGGTGGTATCATCATCGGCATCAATGGTACCGACCTGTATGCTATGATGCCAGTAGGACAAAAACTGGTAATCAACCTCAAAGGACTGTATGTTGGTACATATGGCAGCATGGCACAGATTGGTTCAGAATACAACGGAGGTCTTGGTCGTATGGAACTGGCAACATGGAAAAAGAGTGTGCGCCTCGTGGGTGATGAGGTTGCCGGTCTGGATGAGAATGATCAGCCTGTAACAATAAAGATGAACTCTGTGGTTGACATAATTCCATTCACCCCAGCGTCTGACTACAATAGCATGATAGGCAGAATAGTTGAACTGAATAATGTAACCATCAGTGGTGAGGGTACACAGACTTTGGCGCCAGAGGATGGCAGTGTTCGTTTGACAAGCAATTGCGCCAACCGTAACATCATTGGTGCAGGTACAAATAATATTGTATTGCGCACAAGTACATACAGCGATTTTGCTACCCGCCCCATACCAACTGGTAAAGTCAAGGTGATTGGTGTATGTACCTACTACAATGGCACTTGGCAGATTCTGATGCGCACCAATAGCGACCTTGTTGAAATATAACCCATAAATTTAATAAAAACTAAATAAAATACATATGAAAAAGTTATTCAAAACAATGATGCTTGCCACTATTGCAGCATTCTGTTTGGCAAGTTGTGAGGATGTCCCTGCTCCTTTCGTAGAACCTGAGATTCCAGGAGGTGGCAATGGTAGCGAAGAAAATGGTCTTCCCTTCGTTAGTGCAAGTCTGAATACTGGGTTTGATGTATATACACCAACAGGTAATGCTTGGAGTTTAGGAAATTCATATGCTAAGGCTACTGGATACAATAGCGCTGACAAAACCACTGCAACTACCATCACTTACCTGATTTCGCCAGAAATAAACTTGGGCGATGCAGAAAACGTTTATGTAGACTTCAATTATGTAATTGCCTACACAAACAAACTTGGATTGGAAGCTGGACATCAGGTGCTTGTATGCACAGAATACAATAGCGCAGATCCTGCAACTTCTAATTGGGTGAAGTTGCCTTTTGCTCCCAAGGAACGTTCAAACACAAGTTCATGGGATATGTATCCTGCCAACACAATGAGCATACCTGCAGAACTATTAGGCAAGAACATCCGCATAGCATTCCGTTATGAATGTAACAGCGAAGGTGCATCAACATGGGAGCTTACCAACTTGAATGTTTCTACCCAACCTGGTGGCGAGGTAACTCCTGATACACCCGAGACACCCAGTGAGGATGGTGGAACATGGGACAAACCTTATACCGTAGCTCAGGCCATTGCAAACCAGACTGGTAAAGAGGTTTGGGTACATGCTTACATCGTAGGTTCTATTCCTGAAGGCGCAGCTTCAACAGTATTGAGCAATATGACCTTCACTGCAGATGGTGCGCATTATACAAATATGTGTATTGCCGACGATCCTGCCGAAACAAATTATAGTAAGTGTGCGCCCGTGCAGTTGCCTTCGGGTTCTGCAGCAAGAGCTAACCTAAACCTAAAAGAGAATCCTGCCATGCTGGGCAAGGAAGTTTGGCTGAAGGGTAAAGCAACTAAATACTGCGGTGCTCCTGGCTTGAAGGAAATCAGCAAGTACTCGTTGACTGCTCCAACCAGTGACGATGGCGGAAATACTGATGAAGGTGGTAATGATACACCTGCAGAGGGTGCTCAAGGTGATGGTTCTCTTGAAAATCCTTTCAATGCTGCAGCTGCATTCAACTACACTTCTGCTTTACCTGCTGACCAAGCAACAACAGAGAAGTTCTACATCAAGGGTATCGTCTGTGAGAGCAACAAGATGGACATCAGTACACAATACAAGAACGCTACATTCCATATCTCTGATGATGGCAGTGCAAATGGTACTCAGTTCTACATCTTCCGCACCAAGGGTTTGAATGGTGCAGACATAACATCGTCAGATGATGTGCAAGTAGGTGACGAGGTTATTGTATATGCTTCTCTTGTAAACTATATGGGCAACACTCCTGAAACTGCTCAGGGCGGTATGATCTACTCACAAAAGCGTAATGGCGTTGAGTTGGGCGGAAGCCAAGGCGGTGATAACGAGGGTGGCAACGAAGGCGAAGAAGGTGGCGAGGACACACCAGACACTCCCGATACTCCAACAGAAGGCAATCTTCTATCTAATGGTGACTTTGAAGCATGGGATAGCAATACTCCTTTGAACTGGAAAAGTGCTTCTAGTGCAGGTAATGCAACATTATCACAAAGCACCAAGGCTCATGGTGGTTCGTATGCCGTTAGTGTAGGATATGCTTCAAGCGCAAACAAGCGTTTGGCATACAAGGAGACAACTTATGCTCCCGGCACATACAAATTCTCATTCTGGGCAAAGGGAACAAACACCGATGCTGGTAGCAAGTGCCAGACACGTGTTGGCTATGTGCCAATGAAGGCTGACGGAACTATTGATAGTAGCAACTACAAATATGGTGATTATGCAACGTTGAGTGCTACAGAATGGACATTGGTTGAACATGAATTCACTCTAACCGAGGAGACAACTATATGCTTGGTTGTTATGTCACCCAAGAACAGCAGTTACCACACTTCACAGAATATCCTTGTAGATGATGCGTCATTGGTAAAGGTTGATTAACCTCAACATATATATAACAACAAAAAGCCGCTAAGTATCTAACTTGGCGGCTTTTTTGAGAAATTATTGCTTTAAATGTTTGGCAGTGAAGATAAAATGCCGTATCTTTGCACTCCGAAATAGCACTCCATTACACATATATAGTTACCAGCTATATAACCCAAAAGATAATAATAAATAAAATACAGATATGAAAAAAGGACTTCATCCCGAGAATTATCGTCCCGTTGTGTTCAAGGATATGAGCAATGGCGACATGTTCCTGAGCCGTTCTTGCTGCAAGACAACTGATACCGTTGTTTTCGAAGGCGAGGAATATCCCGTAGTTAAGTTGGAAATCTCTAACACTTCTCACCCCTTCTACACTGGTAAGAACAAGTTGGTGGACACCGCTGGTCGTGTGGACAAGTTCATGAGCCGTTACGCAAAGACCCGCAAGTAATTGCGATAAAGCGTAATAAAGCTTTTATAAAGACTTACAAGAAGATGTGCTATAGAAATGGCACATCTTCTTTGTATATAGGACAATACTTTGATGATGAGAAATTCTTCTGTAAACACTTTACATAATTCTATGTACTATAACTATTGCAAACTATTGGTAATAGTTGGAGCAAGTTTATTTATATGGTCGTGCAACAATGATTTGCCTGAACCGGAAAAACCTTCTATAGACATAAATACCAACGCTAATAAGAGTAACTTTGTGGAAGCAAGCAGATTGGAAATACCCAAACTAAAAGATGGTGAGGAAAACCAGTTCATAGTGAAGAAGGCAAAACTAAGGGATAACAGAACCGATATGTTTGTTAACTTCTGCATTGAGTACGACTTGAAGAAAAGATCTTCGAGATGGACAGCCTTCCGTTGGGACATAGACAATACTTACGACAGCAATTGTGGACGTGCGGGAGACTTTATGGGCGATCCAGATATTATAAGCCAATATCGGGTTGAGGGTTACTTTAAAGGTTATCAACGTGGACATATGCTGGCAAGCGAAGACCGACAATGCTCGGTTGATGCCAATAAGCAAACATTCTACATGACCAACATGCAGCCGCAATATGGCAGATTTAATGGCTATGACAACAATGGCAGCTACGTGTGGGTGAATACAGAGCAACTCGTGAGAAAGCTATACGGAGGATGGACAAAGACATATAATGCAACTGATACCATATATGTGGTAAAGGGTGGTACTATAGACAATAGCAGCAATATATTGGGGTATACAAGTTGCGGTTCTACAAACAATATCATCGTTCCCAAATACTTCTACATGGCATTGCTCTACAAGTCCGGGAAATCGCAGACCCATGGTTATAAAGCAATTGCCTTATGGATAGAGCATAGGGAAGGCGATACTACAAATGGCAAGTCAATTCCTCAAAAATATGCAGTAAGCATTGACAAACTGGAGGAAAAGACTGGTATCGACTTCTTCTGCAATTTGCCCGATAACATCGAGGATGAAGTGGAGAGTAAATATAATCTTACTGCCTGGGGGTGGAATTGATGAAGAGTGAAAAAGGACCGAAAACAGAAAAATAAATAAAGACCATTCCTATTTATTGGCCAAAGGGACTACAATGGGTTGCAGATACTTGTCTGCAACCTTTTTTATGTCCTTAGTAAACTCCCCGGACTGAAGAGTCCATGTCAGTGATTCATCCACTGGCGACAGAGATGCTTTTATTAAAGGAAGATACTCTGCTTCTTTGTGAAGCAAAGACATAGTGTCGGTATTCAGTTCTAAAGCGGATGCCTTATTTAGAAAACTTTCAACCTTAGGGCGGGGAATTGTATGTATCTTTTTCCATGCAAGATCGTATACAAGTACCTCACTATCTTCTACTGGGCCACGATATATTTTATTAACGCATACAAAGGTGTCTTTCTCCTGAGAAAATAGTTTCATTTCTACAACAGAGTGGGCACTTAACTCTATTCTCAGGTAATTGTCGGTAATGTTTTCCAGAACAACATGCTCATCAAGTTTGTTCTTCACTCGAGCCTCCATGTTATTTTCAATAAAATCAATACAATCTAATCTATTGTTAAGAGTAAGGAGAGGAAAAATGGTATCTGGCACATTTGCAAATATATTTCGCATGCGTGTTTGTGCAGATGCCAAAATGGAGGATAACAATAGGGCACAGACCAAGAGATATCGTGACATGTTTTTCGTTTTGATGTTAATAACCAACAGTACCAAGGTAGAGGAAGATTAAACCCAAGAGTACAAGAACCAAATCGACAGCCTTGCTCTTGAGATTACGTTCGTGGAAGAAGAATGCTCCCATCATGAAACTTACAATAACACTGCCACGGCGCACCATACTGATAACACTTATCATGGCATCATCAAGTGAAAGACTATAGAAATATGCTAAATCAGCAGCACAGATGAAAATGCTGATGAAGGGGATGGTCCAACGCCATTGAAAGGGGGTAGACTCTGTATTGCTTCGACGTTCCAACCATATCACGACAAGCATGATGGCCAATTGATAGAAGTTGAAATAACTTTGAACAGTGAGTCTGTTCAGGCCTAAGCCTCCTTCGGCTACAGGAGACAAAAGATACTTGTCGTACAATCCACTGAAAGCACCTAAGAGAGCCGCTGCAATCAGACACAATGCCCAACGGTTATGGAAGAAGTCAATGCCTTCTTTCTTACCACCTCGCTTAAGCAAAAGGAATGAGGATATTGCTAACAAAACGCCGCCCCACTGAAATAGGTTGAGCTTCTCTCCAAATATAAAAATAGCTCCAAGTAATACCAGCATAGGACGACTGGCATTGACTGGGCCAACAATGGTGATAGGCAGATGTTTCATGGCATAATATCCACATATCCATGAACTCAGAACAATAAAGGCTTTCAGAACAATGTATTTCTGAACTTCCCAACCTCCAAAAGGTGCATACCATACCATGGGGAGGAAAATGATGGATGAAAACAAGCAATTGAGCAGCAAAACTGTGAGTACAGCATTTCCTTTGAGCGACTGCTTCTTAAAGACATCATAAAAACCCAACAGAGTGGCACTGACAAAAGCAAATAAAATCCACATAGTCCTTTACCTCCTTATAATTTAATTTTTTAATACTTCACATCAACAAGGAAAAGTGCATTACCAGGAACACTATCTCCTGCCTGACAGCGGTCTTTTGCCTCAATGATCTTTCTCATCTGATCCATTGTAATCTTACCTCTGCCTACATCTACCAATGTACCTACAATAGCACGCACCATGTTTCGGAGAAATCTATTAGCAGTGATAGTGAAGCGCCATTGATCATCATCTACCCTATCCCATCTGGCGTAGGTGATGGTACAATTGTTGGTCTTGGTGTCGGTATTGCTCTTAGAGAATGACGTAAAATCCTGATACTTCATCAATACTGTTGCTGCCTGATTCATAAGATCAAAGTCCAGTTCTCCGTATACCAGCCAACTATAGGCCCTGTGGAAAGGATTCTTCTTGAGATGCACAAAGTAATGATAGGTTCTTGATGTAGCAGAGAAACGAGCATGCAAATCATCTGCAACCCGTTCTATACTTTGCACAGCTATGTCCTTGGGCAATATCTTGTTTAACTTGTATACAACTTGATGGCAATCCATCTCCCTAAAATCAAAATGTGCTATCATTTTGCGTGCATGCACACCTGTATCAGTACGCCCTGCGCCAACCACCTCTACAGATTCTCGAAGCAATGTAGACAAGGCTTTCTGTAATTCCTCCTGCACGCTGTTGCTATGAGGCTGAATCTGCCATCCGTGATACGCAGTTCCGTCGTAAGAGAATGTGATGAAATAACGCATATAAAGATTGTTTAGAGTAAGGTTTAGGTGGAGATATTCCTCAATAAACTACAAGTAACTATCTTATATAAATCTTACCTTTTTTGATGAAAACGCCTTTGGTTGTTGGAGTATTTATCCTACGTCCTGTTATATCATAAGATTTGTTGCAAATAGTATTTGACTCTCCAGACATGACATCACTAATGCCTGTACTTATAGGAACACCCTTTATCTGTACGTTACGTATTTCCCATCCATAGCATGCGCTACTATTGCTGATGTACCTGAATGCTAAAGTAATCTTTCTGCCTGCAAATACATCAAGATCGATGACACCTGAATTAAGCGTTGAGGTCCAATTGGATGAGGGAGGAGTAGGAAAATCTGCATCTAACACTTCCCAGGCAGTTTCCTCTGGAGAGTAACTGTAATCATCGGTAACGAGAATATAGAAATACTTGTTTTCTACATTAACCCCCTTATTGAAACCTGTTTGATGTTCAAATTCAAGAGTTGCACTCTTATAACCAGTTAAATCAATGTTGGCGAGAAGATAATTATCGGCCAATTTGCCCAAACTATATGCATTGGCAAGTGCTCCGTAGTTGAGGTCACTACGCCAGATTGTACCAGAAGTTCCGTCATAGGCGACATCACGAAAAATGCCCAATCCGTTTGTTAAGGATTCTGATACGATGATTGTGGGGTCAGTGTCATCTGTTGGAGGAACGGAGGGTGTGGCAGAGCCATCAATAGAAAAAACATAGTTGATGCTGTCGCCCCAGATATACTCACAAAGGTTGGGAAAATCAATAAAAGGATTACGATTGCCTTGAATTTTATAGACAGCCTCATTACGTGCTGTCTCTATTTCGTCTACAGGATCTTGCCGCGACCATTCAAGCAAAAGTTTTGTTGTCCAATCATTAAATGTAGGCCATTGATTGTTGTCCAACTGGTCCAAACCATTACTTGTCCACGTCAAATCACTATAGCATGTTACCATATACATATAGTTACGGGCGAAATCGCCTTTCCATTTGTCCTCTGGTTCCCATACCTTATTAGATATCTCCCTGCAGGAGCCTATCTTTATGCTTCCATTGTTGTAAGTAGCACTTGTCACCTTACCCATAGCATAGTTGCTCTTGGCAGAATTTGCTGCAGCGTCACTTGGCATCAAGTTGAACAAATCTTTATAAGCCTGATTCTTACTGCCTCCCCACCAGCTCTTGGCAAAGGAATGCTCAATATTCATACCAGAAATAGCAGAAGTAGTGGATGTGAACTGACGTCTTTCTGCACTGTATCTGTCAATACAATAATTATCGGAGGTGCGATCGGTATAATAAAAGCCACTCCAAGTGGCCCCCGAACCACTGCCATAACTTAAAACTGATGCAGTTCTTATAATGTCATGTAAAGCCGCCTTAAGTTCTGCCTTAGACTTTCCATTGGCATGGTTATAATATCCCTCAGGAATGCCGGCATTAACATAGAGGCAAATGAAAAATAATATAATTTGCAATAATTCGTATTTCTTCATATTTTATTTGTTATCATCTGTATCATTTGCATTTACTACCTCGAATTCTACATATTCAGCTTCTCTTGCCCTTCGTTCAGCTTCTTCTGCCTTCTTAAGTTCTCGCTCGTAAATCTTAGCATAATGTTTGGTGCGAATAGTTAGAAAAACATCACTTAATCCATAATATACTAGAGTACATCCCAAGATCTTAAACAAAGTGGCAGAGGCCTCGGCACTGTGCATAATACAAAAGATGCCTACACCAATAAGAACTATAGGAATACATACTAACGCCCACGAAAATGGTGAAAATTTACGATTAACAATCATTGACGAGAATTGATTTATTCCTGCCAGTAACAAGATTATTCCTAATAAAATCAAGAGATATCTAACAAAACTGTCGGGGTACATTTCAAGATACACTCCAAACAAAATTGAACCTATAGAGAGTATTGGAAATGATGTACGAACAATGGCATTTTTACTTAAATTAGTGAATAAATAAACAATAACGCCAATGATTCCTGGTAATAAAAACAACAAACCAATAACACGTACAATAATACTGCCCATCTGTTCGGAGTTAAAAAACAACAACAGACCAACAAGAAGAGAGCATATTGATCTAAAAATATGAGAACTTATAACCTTCATACAATATTGATATTATCCATTATACTTAGCATGTGTACAAAGTTACATAAAAAACGCCAAATTAAGGATATATAAAAATGAATAAAGACCAAGACTTAACATATTTTCTAAATATACATCAGATAGGGCAGAAATTAAAAAGACCTTGCAAACATCAGCTTGCAAGGTCTCTTCTTCTTAAAAACGGCGGCTACCTACTCTCCCACGGGTGTGCAGTACCATCGGCGCGGACGGGCTTAACTT
>JAFYQK010000026.1 GCA_017547165.1 Bacteroidaceae bacterium | reverse complement strand
TTTACAGACGATTGCAACTACCACCCACAACTCCTCTCCGAGGTTTGCAAAGGTGGAGCGAAAGCACTGAGAGAGCCCACATATTCATTAACCGCCATTACCACATCGTCGGCACTCACACCCTATGTTCACCAAGTAAATTCCACCCGACTACGAGGCGCAGACGACAGAACGATTTTTCGAACAAAATACTATTTTCGGATGTGTAAAGAAAATTCAAAGGATTTAACGATGACTACCGCTCTATGTTTTTTATTTTTCACGCAGATTTATTCGCCTTGGCGCAATCTGCGTGACAAGAACTCACCGCGCCAGCAGAATGATGATATAATATAATTTCCCCAGCAATCGCAGGTCATAATCGCTCTTTCGTAAAATTATTTATCGCTAATTATCGCTAATTATCGCTATCTCTCTCTAATTATCTCTAATTATCGCTAAATATACGAGCGCCATTGGGATGTCGTATCTTTGCAATAGAAATCGCGAACGGAAAGGTGAAAACGGAAAACGGAAAACTCCATTGGTACCAGGTTTTCTATTGGAAGTTTCTAATTCCTGTTTGTATAAGCGCTTATTATTGAGATTATCAACCTTTAACCTTTAACCTTTTAAAACTATGGGAACTTACAACAACAACACTCTCTGGGGTAAAATCCTCAACGTAGTAATCACCGTGCTCACCGCAATCGCCACCACCTTTGGCATGACGAGCTGCATGTAGGGGGCTAGGAAGGCCTAGGAAACTCTAGGAAGCCCTAGGAACCTCTAGGAAGCCCTAGGAAGCCCTAGGAAGACCTAGAAATACCTAGGAGACCTAGGAACCACCGCCCCCGGGGGCGAGGAAGGCTCGCAACCCCTGCTGCTAAAAAGCACTAAAAAACTCATTACCAATTACTCACTACTCATTACTCATTACTCATTACTCATTACTTACTACTCACTACTCATTACTCATTACTCATTAACTCATTACTCACTACTCACTACTCATTAACTATGTCAATACCTTATTCTCTTGCAATTCGTTACACCGTACCCGGTGAACCTGAGTCTGAAAACAAGACTTTCCCTGTGGCGCAGTATGCGCAGAATCTCGACATGAAGGCTATGGCGCAGCATATGGCTTCGCATGGCAGTAAGTACAACAAAGGCGATATCATGGCCGTAGCAACCCAGCTGGTCGACTGCATCCGAGAGCAGCTCCTGCTTGGCAACCGCGTTAACCTTGGCGACCTTGGCACCTTCTATGTGAGCCTGAAGTCGGAGGGTGCCGACAATGCCGAAGCGTTCAGCACCTCCTTGATAAAGGATGTCAATGTGCGCTGGCGACCCAGTTCGCAGTTCAAGTCGCTCATCAACGAGGCCACCTTCACCTATGTAGGCTCGCGCGAGAGTCAGGCCGAGGCTCGCAAGGCCGAGAAGCTTGCCCTCAACGACAAGGCCACCATAAAGCCTGGCGAAGAGAAACCCGAAGATGGCGAGGAAGGCGGCGGACTCGGTGACTAATCCCTCCGCGCCCACAAGCATCTAAAACTAATCATCCCTGTTGCAAAACAAACATCTTGCAACAGGGGTGTTTTATATGCGTAGTGGAAATGATACCGCAGACAAGCTGTTGGGGGTAGGAGAGAAGGATGACGGTGTGTATATTTGCGATTCTTGAAAATGTACACATTGGTTCATTTCCGTCCATTTCAGTCCATTTCAGTTTGTCCTACACGAGTTAAACTCTTGTTTCATACCTCTGCTTGTAACTCTCTATAAATGCAATAGTTATATTTGCGAGTCGGTGGTGTGAAACAACAAAAAAGAGAGACCATTACTGATCTCTCTAAATGCCTTTTTTGAGCCTCTTGTCGGATTCGAACCAACGACCCCGAGATTACAAATCACGTGCTCTGGCCAACTGAGCTAAAGAGGCGGGTGGGTAAGCGATCTATATCGCGCCGCTACAACCAAGTACCCTTGCTGCGGTCAAGCCCTGGGGGAGTTCCGAGGGAGCATGCCGTACAGGACTTACCCGTGTTGCATGGGGTTGTTCCCTGTTTGCGAGTGCAAAGGTATGGTGTTATTTTGAAACATCCAAACTTTTTGGTGATTTTTTTGCAAAAAAATATCATTTTACCATGGTACATTATATATAATATGGGGCTTTTTTGTAACTTTGTACGCGTTTGAAAGTATGATTTAACAATATTGATAGGGATATGGAATCGAAGATAGATATATCGGTGATTGTTCCTCTGTGGAACGAGGATGAGAGTCTCAGACCTTTGCACGAATGGATTGAAAGGGTTATGGCGGAGAATGGTTTCTGTTATGAGATTATCTTTGTGAACGATGGAAGCACTGACCAGTCGTGGAAGGTGATAGAGGAATTGCATCAGGAGAACCCAAATACGGTGCACGGAATATGCTTCCGCCGCAACTATGGCAAGAGTCCTGCCTTGTATTGCGGTTTTGAGGCGGCGCAGGGTGATGTGGTGATAACCATGGATGCCGACTTGCAGGACTCTCCCGACGAGATTCCCGAACTGTACCGCATGATTACGGAGGATGGCTATGATCTTGTTTCGGGCTATAAGATGAACCGCAGAAAGGGAGATCCTCTGTCGAAGACCATTCCCACAAAGCTTTTCAACGCTACGGCACGCGCCGTGAGCGGTATACACAATCTGCACGATTTTAACTGCGGACTGAAGGCTTATCGCAAGGAGGTGGTGAAGAACATTGAGGTTTATGGCGAGATGCATCGCTACATCCCTTATCTTGCCAAGAATGCCGGTTTTGCCAACATTGGCGAGAAACCCGTCAAGCACCAGGCACGCCAGTTTGGCAAGTCAAAGTTCATGGGTTGGAACAGGTTTGTGAATGGATACCTCGATTTGCTGAGTCTGTGGTTCCTGAACAGTTTTGGTTTGAAACCCATGCACATTTTTGGTTTCATAGGGTCGCTGATGTTCTTCCTGGGCTTTGTTGCCATACTGATAGTGGGAGGCACCAAACTCTATTGCCTGTCGATGGACATACCGCATGCCAGAATTACCGACATGCCATATTTCTATATCGCCTTGACAACGATGATACTGGGAACTCAGCTGTTTGTGGCAGGATTCCTTGGTGAGCTGATAAGCAGAAATTCGTCTGAACGCAACAAGTATCACATCCGCAAGACACTATGAGGAAGTTTGGATTAGGATGCTGGCTGATGGGGGTGATGCTCGCCGTGAGTTCGTGCGACTTGCTTGACTGCACCCAGGCCGAGGTGTCGTTGCTTCGCATTGAGGTATGTAATGTAAACGGAAAGAAGGTTGCTCTGCCAGACACGCTGACGATAACCACCTGTGGCACCGATAGCGTGCTTCTCAACAGAGGTACCAACATGAGGGAGATACTCTTGCCATTGAGCTACCACTACGATGTGGACACTTTCGTGATGCGATGCTATGGCAAGGACTATTCGGTGGAGGACACACTTTTTGTGGAGAAGACGAACAACATATATTTTGAGTCGCCTGACTGTCCGACGGTGATGATGCACAAGATAAACGGTGTGCGTTGTACGGATAATTTTGTGAGTGCGGTGGAATTGCTTGAGCAGAAGGTAGACTTTACCGAGGTGACCCATCTGCAACTAATGGTGAAACCATATCTGATACCTGCTACCAACTGAAGAAATCAAGGAGATGAAGAGAAAAATACTATTGGCCACAACCTTGCTGCTCATGGTAGCGGCAATGGCAATGGCTCAGGAGAATACCTCGGTGGCCAAGACAGACACTACAACAACCGCCTCGCAACCAACGGGACGACCCGGTGCGAAAAAGTGGGACGGACCCGAGAAGGAGAAGATATACTTTATTTCGGGTTTCAGTGCCAGCATCGATGTTGTGGGTTTTGTGATGAAGGCTGCAGGCAGCACCTTCTCACAGATGGAGATAGCCGGCCGACTGAACATAAAGGAGAGGGTGTTCCCGATTTTTGAGATTGGTTTGGCAGAAGGCAACAGAGAAGGCAACTCTAAGGACAACAAGTTTCACACCTCGGCACCATATTTCCGCGCCGGCTTTGACATAAACGTGAACAAGAAACGCACCTCGAACCGCTTTATGGTGGGGTTCCGCTTTGGCTACAGCTCGTTTGAGTACGACTTTGTGGGACCATCGCTGAAGGATCCCGTCTGGGGAGAGGAGATACCCCTTGACATGAAGAACATACCGGCAAGCGCCATGTGGGGAGAGGGAGTGCTGGGTTTCGAAACAAAGATATGGAGCTTTGTCCGCATTGGTTGGAATGCAAGGTATAAGTTCCGATTCTCGCAAAAACACTACGAATTTGGCCAACCATGGTATGTACCAGGATATGGTCCTAACGGCACCAACTGCTGGGGTGGCACGGTGAACCTGATATTCGACTTCGGACGAACGATGAAGAAAGGAAAATAGTCAACACACCATTCCCTTACCATCTCTTTTGAGAACGCAAAACATCAACTTTAAGCATTTGAAATGCACCACAGACATAAGACACAATACATGAAATTGAAGAAAAGACAGATACTGTTTCTGCTCCTGCTGATTGCAGGAACCATTTATGTGGCCATGACAAACAACGGTGGAAATACCACCAAAAAGGCTAAAGACACACACCAGTTCACCGAGAGGATTTTCGGAACAACTATGAACATAACCTACATGGCACCGGTTGACCTCCGCGACACCATAATGGCATGTCTCAGGGGAGTGGACGCCTCGTTGTCGATGTTCAACCCCAATAGTACCCTGTCGAGGATAAACCGCAACGAGACCGACACGCTCGACAAGCACCTGCTATACATTCTGCCAATGGCATTGAGTGTTTCGGAGGCAACGGAAGGCGCCTTTGATATTACGGTGGCACCATTGGTGAACGCATGGGGATTTGGCTTTAAGAACAGCTCCCTGCCAAGCGCCGAGCAGGTAGACAGCCTCCGTGCATTGGTTGACTACAGGAGCATCAGCATCAAAGACGGACGCATAAAGAAGACCATACCAAATGTGGTTATCGACCTCAGCGCCATAGCAAAGGGATATGGCACCGACCAGGTGGCAAACCTCTTGCAGGAGAATGACGTGGAGAACTTCATGGTGGAGATAGGCGGTGAGATAGTGTGCCGAGGCAACAACCCCAAGGGAGAGGCATGGCACATTGGCATAAACACACCCATAGAAGACAATGATGTGCAGAGAAACGAGGTTCACAAGATAGTTGATGTTCACAATCGCGCTATGGCAACAAGCGGAAACTATCGCAATTATTACATCGACGAGACGGGACGCAAACTCTCGCACACCATCGACCCCACAACAGGATATCCAGTGAGACACAACCTCCTCTCGAGCACCGTGATGGCTCCCTCGTGCGCCATGGCCGACGCCTATGCCACAAGCTTCATGGTGATGGGATTGGACAAAGCAAGAGAGATAGTAGAGAGCAACAACGACCTTCAGGCCTATTTCATATGCAGTGCTGAAGACAGCACCGACATCTATCAGGTGTGGACAAATATTGAGCAGGCAAAATAGTTTTTTTTTAGTCATGACACGATTCAATACAAAGCCGAATTCCGACTTCTATCAGTATGCAACCCAGTTACCTCTGCTTCAGGGCTTGAGCGCGGAAGATATATGGCAGCTGCAAGACCGAGGTGCGCTACGCCTCGTGAGCGTGGAACCCGAAGAGGGAGATGTGCTGAAGAGGGGAGGCAGATGCAACACACTTACCATGTTGATGTCCGGCACGATGCTATGCATAACAGAGCATGAAAACTACAGGCTGGAGGAGGAGATACATGCACCGGCCATAATAGAGGAGGAGGCCATGTGGAGCATATCGCAAGCGTATAACCACTCGTATCGTGCGCTGACCGAGGGAAAACTTGTGGTGATAAACCGTGAGAACGTAAACCAGATAATGGTGCGCAACGAGGTGTTCCGCTTCAATCTGCTCACCCGCATGGCAACACGCATCGAACGTTACCATCTTGCCTCGCGCGAATGTGAGTGTAACAACATCGGCGAGAAGATACTGAAATTCTTCCGAGAGATTTCATACACACAGAGCGTGCCAAAGCATCTTTCAATAAAGATGACAACACTTGCCTCCATTATTGGAGAGACACGACTGAATGTATCGAGAGCCTTGCACCAACTGGAGCAGAATGGCATCATCAGAATCGGTCGCGGACATATTACCTTGCTAAAGATGCAATGATGTCGGTGGTATCAGAAATCATATTACAGGAAAGAAAAACGACTAACGAGTACTATGGAAAATCCATTTTTCAGTAAGAAATATAATACACCACACGAGGTTCCACCCTTTGACAAGATAAAGTTTGAACACTACGAACCCGCCATGCTCGAGGGTATGCGCCTGGAGAAAGAGGCCATTGACCGCTTGTGCGACAATCCAGAGGAACCAACCTTTGAGAATACCATATTGCCAAAGACGGGTGAGATGCTAGAGAATGTAACCAGCGTCTTCTTTAACCTGCTTTCGGCATGCAACTCTCCCGAGATGGAGGAACTCTCGCAGAAGATGGCACCGCTGTTGAGCGAACACTCCAACAGCATCACCATGAACGAGCGTCTCTTCGAACGCATAAAGCATGTATGGGAGAATCGTCACCAACTCGATGCCGAACAGCAGATTCTTATGGAGAAGATTTACGACGGTTTCCTGCGCACTGGTGCCAACCTGCCTAAAGACAAGAAAGAGGAACTTGCACAATTGCGAGTGGAATTGTCGCAACTTTCACTCCAGTTTTCGCAAAACGAACTTCACGACACCAACGCATGGACAATGCACCTGACCAAGGAGGACGAACTGGAGGGCTTGCCCGAGAGTGCCAGAGCGGCAGCTCGCCAGGAGGCAGAGAACCGAGGACTGGAGGGGTGGGTGATCACGCTTCAGGCACCATCGTACGGACCATTCATGCAATATAGCAAACGCCGCGACCTGAGAGAGAAAGTCTATCGCGCCATGAACTCGATTTGCACCCACGACAACGAGAACAACAATTTCGAGAATGTACGCCAACTTGTGAACTTGCGCCAGAAAATGGCCCAGGTGATGGGACACAAGTGCTATGCCAACTTCGTGCTGGAGCGCCGCATGGCACAGGATGTGGAGCATGTCAGCGACCTCATGCAAAAGCTTCTCTCGTCATACAGACCTGTGGCACTGAAGGAGGTGGACGAGATAGAGCAACTTGCCAAGGAGATAGCGGGTGAGGATTTCGAGATCCAACCATGGGATTTCTCTCACTATGGCTATCTTCTTAAGATGCAACGCTACAATATCGATAGCGAGATGTTGCGTCCGTATCTGCAATTGGAGAAAGTGCAACAGGGCGTGTTTGCCCTGGCCACCCGATTGTATGGCATCACCTTTGAGAAGGCCGACGACCTTCCTGTGTATCACGAAGATGTGGTGGCCTATAGGGTGAAGGATGCAGATGGGTCGTTCCTTGCCGTGCTGTATGCCGACTTCCATCCGCGCGCCAACAAGCAGTCGGGTGCCTGGATGACAACATATCGCGAGCAATGGATAGAGGATAGCACCGGTGAGAATGTGCGTCCGATAGTGTCCATTGTGATGAACTTCACCAAACCAACGAGCGACCGCCCGGCATTGCTCACCCTGGGAGAGGTGGAGACCTTCCTTCACGAGTTTGGTCATGCCTTGCATGCCATCTTCTCGCAAGTGAGATATGAGGCTCTCTCGTGCACCAATGTCTACTGGGACTTTGTTGAACTTCCATCTCAGTTTATGGAGAATTACGCCATTGAACCAGAGTTCTTGTCAACCTTCGCTCGTCATTACCAGACCGACGAACCCTTGCCACAGGAACTGATTCAACGCATACGCAAGAGTCGCAATTTCCAGTGCGGATATGCCTGTTGCCGTCAGGTGAGTTTCTGCCTCCTGGACATGGCCTACTATACATTGGACACACCGCTTACCGAGGACATCCCCTCGTTTGAGCAGAAGGCATGGAAGGATGCTATCATCCTGAAGAACCTGGACGACAGTTGCATGAGCGTGCGTTTCGGACACATCATGTCTGGCGGATATTCGGCCGGATACTACAGCTACAAATGGGCCGAGGTGCTGGATGCCGATGCCTTCAGCGTGTTCCAGAAGGAGGGTATCTTCAATACAGAAACGGCCAAAAGATTCCGACAGGAGGTTCTCTCGCGTGGATGTTCGGAGCACCCGATGACTCTGTATAAAAACTTCCGTGGTGGCGAACCAACCATTGATGCATTGCTAAAGAGAAACGATATTGGATAACCCAGAGCATCCGATTACTCTGATTACTCCGATCACTCCGATCACTCCGATTACTCCGATTATTCCGATTACTCCAACTACTCCAACTATTCCCACCACTCAGTTAAGCCCAAGACATTAGACTTTTAATAATATGACTAAGGACAAGAATTCGATGCTCGACCGCCGCTATTTGCGTATGGCCTCAATATGGAGCGAAAACAGTTATTGCCAACGACGTCAGGTGGGTGCCCTTATCGTTAAGGACAAGATGATAATATCCGACGGATTCAATGGCACACCAAGTGGCTTTCCAAACATTTGCGAGGATGAGAACAATGTCACTCACCCCTATGTGCTTCATGCCGAGGCTAATGCCATAACAAAGATAGCGCGCTCGGGAAACAACTCCGATGGCGCCACCTTGTATGTTACCGACTCTCCATGCATTGAGTGTTCAAAGTTGATAATACAGGCTGGTATAAAGCGAGTGGTGTATTCGCGTGAATACCGCCTCACCGATGGAGTCGACCTACTTCGCCGAGCCGGCATCATTGTGGAGTTCTTGCCAATTGATGCGGAGTAGTGGCGAGGAAAATGGTTTTAAAGCAATTATAACAGACAAGAAGTATGAAAAACAAGTCACTTCTACCCATTCTCATCTGTGTGAGCATTGTTGCCGGCATACTGATGGGGATATATCTCACATACAGGTTTGGCGCCGACAGGGTAAGTTATAACGCTTCGTCAAACAACAAGATAAACTATCTGTTTCAACTGATAGAGAACAAATATGTCGACACCATCAGTGTGGACTCCATTGCAGAGGAAGCCTTGCCACGCATATTGGAGAGTCTCGACCCTCACTCGGCATACATCCCGGCAAAGGAAGCTGAGGTGGCAAACGAAGACCTCAAGGGTTCGTTCTCTGGCATTGGCATCAGTTTCCGCATGGAGAAAGATACCGTCACGGTGATGAGCGTGGTGCATGGCGGACCAGCCGAGAAGGTGGGTCTTATAGCTGGCGACCGTATCATCTCGGCCAACGGACAAAGTCTGTGCAAGATGAAGTCGGAAGACGTGATGAAGCATCTGAAGGGAGAGAAGGATAGCGAGGTGAAGCTCTCTATCGTAAGGCATGGACACGAGAAACCTCTTACCTTTGTTGTTGTGCGAGGAGACATTCCCATCGAGAGTATCGATGCAAGCTATGTCATGGACAACAACATCGGCTACATGCGTGTGAAGAGCTTTGGCGAGCAAACCTACACCGAGATGCTTTATGCCCTGGCCCGTTTGCATGTGAATGGCATGAGGTCTCTGATTGTCGACCTGAGAGGAAACAGAGGTGGATATATGCACACGGCAATACAGATGGTTAATGAGTTTCTGCCCAAGAACCAACTGATAGTATATACCGAAGGCCGAAGCGTGGAGCGCGAGGATTATCACTCAAACGGACAAGGTTCGTTCCAGCATATTCCGCTGGTGGTGCTTATCGACGAGATGAGCGCCTCGTCGAGCGAGATATTCGCCGGTGCCATTCAGGACAACGATCGTGGCATCGTCATTGGCCGTCGCTCGTTTGGCAAGGGTTTGGTGCAACAGGGACTCGAGTTTTCCGATGGAAGCATCGTGCGTCTCACCATAGCAAGATACCACACCCCTTCGGGACGCTGCATCCAGAAACCCTATGTCAAGGGACATGGCGAGGATTACGAGAACGAACTGATGATGCGCTACGAGCGTGGCGAGTTCTATGTCGAGGACTCTATCCGCCAGGAGGGTGACGAATTTTTCACCAAAAACGGACGTACCGTTTACGGCGGTGGCGGCATCCGTCCCGACATCTTTGTTCCGGACGATAGCACCGGTGTAACATCCTATTATAAGGCAGCTGCCTTCAGCGGACTCATCGCTCAATTCTGTTTCGATGTGGTCGACCAGAACCGCGAGACACTAAAACAACAGGAAACACTTGAAGACAAGGTGAAGTGGATGGATAAGCAGAATATGCTTGAGAGTTTTGCCAGATACGGTCAGAAGCGTTCTCTGCCTCGCCGCAACCTCATGTTGCAAAAGAGCCAGAAACTTTTCAAGCGTGCCATATATTCGGGTATCATCTACAATTCTTGTGAGATGAACGACTACATGAAGTTCCTTAATCAGGACGATCCGGCTGTACTCCGCTCCGTAGAGGTCATCCTCAAGGGTGAGACCTTCCCCCAAAAGCAGGTGTCGGCAGAGTGATACTCGTCTTCTCCTCCCCACAACAACCTCTGATATAACAAAAGAGAAACAATGCGAATAGTAATACAACGCGTCAAGCAGGCAAGTGTAGAAATCGAGGGTAGCACGGTTGGCAAGATAGGTATAGGCATGCTGATATTGCTGGGCATAACACCCTACGACACAAAAGCCGATGCCGATTGGCTCGTGGCAAAAGTTAGCAAATTGCGTATCTTCGACGACGAGAACGGAGTGATGAACCTCTCCGTACAGGATGTCGGTGGAGATGTCCTCGTCGTTAGTCAGTTTACACTAATGGCATCGTACAAGAAGGGCAACAGACCATCCTACATACATGCCGCCACCCCACCAATAGCCATCCCCTTGTATGAGTATTTCGTGGCTCAGATGCAGGCAACATTGGGCAAGAGCGTACCTACTGGCGAGTTTGGCGCCGATATGCAGGTCGCTCTCATCAACGACGGACCTGTGACTATTGTCATGGACTCTAAAAATCCAGAATAATAGGTTATGAGGGTTATTATCATGGGTGCCACCTCAGGCATCGGGCAGGAACTTGCACGTATGTATCACAAATCGGGTCATGCTGTCGGCATTGCCGGACGCCGGTTGGAAAATCTGAAGCAACTCTCTTTAGAACTATCCGCATGTCCGTATGCTCAGATAGACATCACCTGCGATGATGCTCCAAAAAAACTGCAATCTTTGATAGAGCGACTGGGAGGAATGGATCTCTACCTGCATGTGAGCGGTATAGGCAAGCAGAACAGAACTTTGGAGTGCGACATCGAGTTGGCAACCGTAAATACCAATGTGCTCGGATTCACCCGCATGCTAAACCATGCCTACCACTATTTTGCAGGTCAGAGAGGCGGACACATTGCCGTTGTATCTTCCATAGCCGGCACCAAAGGCATTGGCGTAGCACCATCTTATTCAGCAACAAAGCGTTTCAACAACACCTATATCGAGGCTCTTGAGCAATTGGCACGCATCAACGGCATCAACATCGCCTTCACCGACATTCGTCCGGGTTTTGTTGACACCGACATGCTCTCTCGCGATTTTCATTACCCTATGATGATGAGTGTCGACAAGGTTGCCTCCTCCATAGTAAAAGGTATTCAAAAGAGAAAAAGGGTGCTCACCATAGATTGGCGATTCCGCCTTCTGGTGTTCTTCTGGCGCTTGCTACCCTCGTCAATTTGGGTGCGCTTGAGAGTTGCCTGAACAGAGTGGTGTAGAGTAGTGTAGTGAGGAAAACAAAACAAATACAATATGCTTGTTGACAGACGCAGATTAAGAGAACTGATAAGTGAACCAGACACTTTGGTGCCTTATCTCAACGGGCTTACCAACTCGCAGTTCAGGGTGGCAAGTCAGATGCTTGCCGGTGGAATGCTCGACGACATGCCGAGCAAAGTCTTCTGGCAACTCTTTTCCCGTCTCTTCATCGCCGACCGCAAGGCATATCTCGGCACTTTGCTAAAAGCATTGGCAACGCGTATTGAGAATCAAAAGGCTATAGATGCCGATGAAAATTTCCTGAATCATGTGGTGGACGACGAGATACTATCCGTACTCTCTGACGAGATGACAGATGTCGACCGCAAAAAAATACTTCTTACCATACTTCCAACCCTACGTTCCCCCGAGGATGTTAATCACATTTTCAATCTCCTGCACTTGAGAGAAGCCTCCCAATGGATTCCATATCTGCTTCAGATGCAGAATCCAGCATCGGCATTCATGTTGCTCAAAGCATTGAGGTATGTCGAGCACGACCGCTCCTTGCTTATAAGAACCTGTCATTTCTTAATGAAGAAGGGCGACGGACACAGTTTCAACCTGGCAAGCATAATACGACTCTCGTTTGCTCTTGACGAGGTGCGAGGTATCTTCTCACTTGTTCTCCAACCATATCAGTTGGCACGCATAGAGCAAAACTTCGAGGTGTTTGTTCAATACTACTGACCGATGCTTAGCGTCAACGAATAGCCCACATGCCTCAGCATTGAGATAATCAAAAAGGGCTGATTCCTCGTGAGAAGAGCCAGCCAAATTTTAGATGTCAAATAACTTTTACCGGAGATCAATATGACATTCTATATCTTGTAAGAAATTGCGTATATTGTAGACTTGTGATTTTCTTAATCAATCAACACTATCAAGATAGTTGGAGTTGAAGACGTCTACTGGTGCAATGGCATATTGTTCTTTGCTGATGCCACGGTGCTTCATGGCGCGTTTTATTTTTGGATGTCTGTCGGTGAAGAGTATCAGGTAATCCTTGACTTGCTTGGGGGCGGCAAGTTCTATGCCAAGTTGATTCTTGTAGATATCGTAGACAAGTTCCGAGCAATAGTATCTGTCATTGTCGAACTTGAAGGCGAGGTCATATCGTTTGCCCAGATATTTTCCATACTTTATCTTGATATTCTCTTTCTTGCTTCGCTTTATCCAATACTTGCCATCTTCGCCACGGGCAATGAACTTGTCCACAGGAGTCAGGACCAGAGTCTTCAAGGTTTCGAGCACATAGGGTTTGCCTCCCCTCATCACGATGATGCCGCAATGACTTATTTTAGAGCGAGTGCCAATCTGTATCAATGGAGATTGTTCCGACAGGGATGTTTGGAAGATGATATCGCCTTCACGGACTTCGCCAACGGCACCAGTCTGTGCCGTGAGTGTTTCCTTGATAATCTGCGTGAATGGCAAGGCAATCACAATAATGATGATGCCAAGGATGGTTAACCATTTTTTCATATTACTAAGTTTTTTCTCAAAAAATAAGCATCCAGCACCTCCTGGAAGATGCCACCAGGTGCTACCTTGTTGAAGAGGTTCATGCTGGTTTGGAGTTTAAGTACATCGATGTGGCTGCCCATGATGGTGTCTATGCCGAGCTTGTCCTTGTGGATGAGCAGAGCTATTTGTTTTAGAGGTGTTTTATGTATATAATAGGTATAATGATGCTATTCCATTTTCAAAACTCTATCCAGAATCCCTTGCGCTTGAGTTCTTCCATATAGATGTTTTATATTTTTTTGCTTATTTGGACATTGCAAAGATAGTACCCTTTGTTGCAAATTGCTATATATAAAGGTGTGCGTTGTATAAAGTGGTGGCTTTATTGTATGAAATGAGAACAATTACCGTTCTTTATAACTAAATATTTGTCGAATTAGTAAAACCAATTAATGATACGAAATAGGGGTGTAACCAAATGTCACCCCCCTATAGGATACAAGCTTTATGCTTCGTTTTACGTCATATCTCCATATTTCATCCTCTTCTTCTGAATTCAGCGCAGGTGATGGCGGTGGCCATGGCTACGTTGAGGGATTCGGTGGTGGGACGGTCCTGGGGGTAGGAGGGGATGAAGAGTTTGTCGGTGACGAGGGTTTCTATCTCGTGGCTGATGCCTTTGCCCTCGTTGCCCATAACGATGATGCCGTGGGGGGTGAGGGGACGCTCGTAGATGTTCAGTCCATCAAGGAAGGTGCCATAGATGGGGGTGGAGTGCAGGGATGCCTCGGAGAGGAAGTCGTGCAGGTTGGTATAGTGCACACGGATGCGCGAGATGGCTCCCATGGTGGCTTGTATGGCCTTGGGGTTGAAAATGTCGGCGGTCTCGGTGGAGCAGACGATGTCCTCTATGCCAAACCAGTCGGCCAGTCGGCAGATGGTGCCTAGATTTCCTGGGTCTTGCACTCCGTCCAGAGCAAGAATCAGTCGTTCGGTACCTGTCTGTGGATGTGGCAATTCCCATTGTGGCAGGGGAAAGAGAGCCAGCACTTGTTGAGGATGCTGAAGCAGGGATGCACTCTTTAGTTCTGCCTCGCTAACGATGTCGATGGGGCAGGAGAGTGTGCCTGAGTCAAGGGAAGGAACCTCCCATTGTGTGGTGTGGCACAGATATACTGGACGATGACCAGCGGTTAAGAGTTCGCCCACCAACTTGTGTCCCTCTGCTACGAAGAGTCCCTCCTGTCGGCGGTATTTCTTCTGTTCGAGAGAGTGTATCTGTTTTATGCGTGCCTTGCTTAGCATCTTCTCCTGAATGGTTGAATTGTGTGTTCTAAATTCTTTTAGACGAATTTTTAGGAAATCTGTCTAAAGTATGTTTATCCTATGGCAATGAGTTTGATTTCGAAGATAAGGGTGGAGTCGCCAGGGATGGGGCCTGCATTCTTTGGGCCATAACCCAGGTGCGAGGGTATGTACACCTCCCAATGGTCGCCGATGTGCATGTTCACCAGGGCTATCTGGAAACCGCTGATGAGTTCGTTCACGCGGAAGGCCTCGGGGCATGAACGATTGAAGGAGTTGTCGAACACCTTGCCATTGATGAGTTGTCCCTTGTAGTGGCATGTTACTATGCTACGAGGTCCCACGGTGCCACCACCATTGCCTTCCTCCAGCACCTTGTAGTACACACCACCGCGCAGACCTTTAACGCCCTCCTGCTGGGCTATATCCTCAAGGAACTTTTCATTTTGGATGCGATATTCTTCTTTATTTTTCTTTGCCATGACTTTGAAAATGGAAATGTGAAAATGGAAACCTGACTTGTGTAACTTGGTGAACCTAAGGTGAATAAGATTGCGAGTAGGCGAAAAGAGTCAAATTTACTTGAATTCTAAGGTGGTAGCAAACTCAAACTAACAAAGTTAGGTTAAAAATGGAAGGCGTCGATTAAGCTAGTCTCTTGTTATTTGTTGTTTATAACTAGTGCAGCAATCACTCCAGGTACCCACCCGCAACAAGTTAGGATGAATGTGATAAGTACAGAACCGCACCCCTTATCCAATACGGCCAAAGGTGGGAAAATGATGCATAGCAATACTCTCAATAAACTCATGGATTATGTATTAGCGTTATTTATTTAGGCAAAGATATAGAATTTTCTTTGGAATAAAAAATTTGTCCCAGTCTTTCCGATGCATAAACAGACAAAAATTTTCGGAATTATCTATTTTAGACTTGGTTTTTTCCTGAAAAAATCGCAGAATTTGCAATTATCTTAGAATTAAACGGTTATTCGGGTTGCATGGAAATTGGGTAACGAGATGGCAACCGTTCCTATTTCAGAGTTCTTTATTGTTTTGCACCAATGAGATAACTTCTGATACACAAAGGTACAACTTTTTTATGAACGAGCAAAAAGGCGGTGTATTTTTCATTATTGCAGGGTAATATTTGAAATTGGTCTATCATCAATCTGCGATATATGAGTTTCCCGATTCCGTCATTCGTCCCTTTCCTTTGCTCGTCTGCGAAGGTAGTACATCAGCCCTTAAAAGTTGAAAGGTCAGGCGGCAAGCCGTTTCGGTCTGAATCTTCCTCCTGCGGAGAGTATTCTGTCCGAAAACCTTTCCCCTTTCAATGTCTGTACTCAGAAATGCAGACGGCAACGGAAATGAACGACTGACGAAAATGTAGAAGAAGATAAACAGACAGCATACAAAC
>JAFYQK010000025.1 GCA_017547165.1 Bacteroidaceae bacterium | reverse complement strand
TAAGAAGAGTAGAATCTTCGTAAAATAAAGGTTTAAACGGTTTTTTAACGAAAAGTCGTTTCACCGTCTAACAACTTAACACTTTGTCAATCAATCAATTCGGAAATACTGTGTTATTCACTTCCGAAAAAGGGCAGTCCTTTGAGAGCACTGACTTTTACTTTATGTATTATTCCTTATCTATTCCGAAAAGGTCTAAACTTGCTTTTAATTACTCGGTTACATCTACAGCCTCGTTACCTGATTCCTGTGGACGAGGACGACGTTCACCACGCTCTCCTCTTTCTCCACGCATTGGACGCTCAGAACGTTCACCACGTACTGGACGCTCAGGACGAGGACGACGCTCACGTTCTACATAACCTTCGGGCTTCTCGATTAGCACACGACGTGAAAGTTTGAACTTACCAGTCTTGGGATCAATTTCAAGCAACTTAACCTGCAACTTGTCACCTTCCTTAATACCAGCCTCTTCAACGGTCTCAAGACGCTTCCAGTCTATCTCGCTGATATGAAGCAAACCGTCCTTACCTGGCATAAACTCTACAAAGCAACCATAGGGCATTACTGAACGTACAGTACCCTCATATACCTCGCCAATCTCAGGAACGGCAACAATAGCCTTTATCTTACTCATAGCCGCATCGATAATAGACTTGCTTGAACCAGAAACCTGAACCTTGCCTACGCCATCAGCCTCTTCGATGGTGATGACAGCACCGGTCTCCTCCTGCATGCCCTGGATAATCTTACCACCGGGGCCGATAACAGCACCGATAAACTCCTTAGGAATAATTATCTGCTCAATGCGAGGAACATGGGGTTTCAATTCTGCACGAGGTTCTGATAATGTCTTCATCATCTCACCCAAGATGTGCTCACGACCAGCCTTCGCCTGCATCAAAGCCTGCTCAAGGATTTCGTAAGAAAGACCGTCACACTTGATATCCATTTGGGTTGCAGTAAGACCCTTAGGTGTACCTGTAGTCTTGAAGTCCATATCTCCGAGGTGGTCCTCATCGCCCAAGATGTCTGACAATACAGCATATTTGTCTTCACCAGGGTTCTTGATAAGGCCCATTGCAATACCGCTCACGGGAGCAGTCATAGGCACGCCTGCATCCATCAATGACAAGCAACCAGCACATACTGTAGCCATAGAGCTTGAGCCATTGCTCTCCAAGATATCGCTCACAACACGAACGGTATAAGGATAATCAGCAGGAATCTGACCCTTCAAACCACGCCATGCCAAGTGACCATGACCGATTTCACGACGTCCTACACCTCGCTGAGCCTTTGCCTCACCTGTTGAGAAGGGAGGGAAGTTGTAGTGCAAGAGGAAACGCATATAGCTCTTATCCAACACATTATCCACCATCTTCTCGTCCATCTTTGTGCCAAGAGTTGTTGTACTCAACGACTGAGTCTCACCACGAGTGAAGATTGCGCTACCATGAGGCATGGGCAGAGGACTAACTTCACACCAGATAGGACGAATGTCTGTAGTCTTACGACCATCAAGACGGATACCTTCGTCAAGGATGCAACGACGCATTGCGTCCTTCTCTACATCGTGATAGTAACGATCAATCAAAGCATTCTTCTCGGCCAACTCATCATCGGTCAACTCTGTGTGAGCAGCAGCATACTCCAACTTGAAGTCCTCGCGAATCTTCTCAAAAGCCTCTGCGCGTGCGTGCTTTTCAAGAGCCTGCTTGGTAACATCGTATGCGGGCTGATAGCACTCTGCCTTAACCTGATTGCGCAAATCCTCGTCGTTAACCTCATGGCAATATTCACGCTTAACATCAGTACCGAGAGCCTTCGCCAACTCCTTCTGCAACTGACACATGGGCTTGATAGCTTCGTGAGCAGCCTTAAGAGCAGCAAGCAAGTCCTGCTCGCTAACTTCTTTCATCTCACCCTCTACCATCATGATATTCTCCTCGGTAGCACCTACCATCAAGTCCATATCAGCCTTCTCCAACTGAGCAAAAGTGGGGTTGATTACAAACTCGCCATTGATGCGAGCAACACGAACCTCACTAATAGGACCATCAAAAGGAATATCGCTACAGCACAAAGCCGCACTAGCAGCAAAACCTGCTAATGCATCAGGCATATCAACACCATCGGCAGAGTACAGAATAACATTCACATAAACCTCAGCATGGTAATCGCTGGGAAACAAGGGGCGCAATGCGCGGTCAACCAAACGACAAGTCAAAATTTCCTCGTCATTTGCCTTACCCTCACGCTTGGTGAATCCACCAGGGAAACGACCAGCAGCGCTGTACTTCTCGCGATACTCTACCTGCAAAGGCATAAAATCTGTGCCAGGAACTGCATCCTTGGCACCGCAAACAGTGGCCAGGAGCACGGTGTTGTTCATACGCAACATTACGGCACCATCGGCTTGTTTTGCCAGTTTTCCAGTCTCGATGCTAATGGTACGTCCATCAGGCAAAGAGACAGTCTTTGTAATTACATTCATCTTAATTGTTTTGTATATATGTATAAAACGTCTATTTCTTTGCAAAGATACTAAAAACTCCAATACACATTATAATATAAAGATTATAAATATTCTTAAAAAAGGTCAAATACAAAGATTTCAAAGACTTTATAGTTGTATATTCATTTTAAAGTTATACCTTTGCATCAGTTTTTTGATAATAGGCGAAATAAAGCAAGGGTTCTGGCCATTTGGTTGGGATTCTTTTATTTTGCAACCATCAAAAACGCAAGACCCTTAATCGAGAGAATTAACCTAACAATATTAACAACTCAATACAAGTAAGAAAAATATGGCATACATGTCACAAAAAGGCTACGACGATCTCGTAGCAAAACTTCAGCACATGGAGAGCGTAGACCGCCCTGCAGCAAGTGCTGCCATTGCCGAAGCTCGCGATAAAGGCGACCTTAGCGAGAATGCCGAATACGATGCCGCCAAGGAATGGCAGAGCAAGCTCGAGACACAAATCGCCCTGCTGAAGCAAACCATTTTGGATGCTAAAATCATTGACACACATCTGCTTGACACAGAGACCGTTCAGATTATGGCAACCGTAGGTCTTAAGAATACCCGCAATGGCATGGAGATGAAATATACCATTGTGAGCGCAACAGAGGCCGACCACCGTGCTGGCAAGATTAGCGTAGAAACCCCCATTGCCCAAGGCCTCCTGGGCAAAAAGGTTGGTGAAATCAGCAGCATCCGTGTACCCCAGGGTGAGATAGAGCTTGAGATCACAAGCATAAGCTACGACATCTAATACAAAGCATCATGAGCATCTTTTCACGCATTATTGCCGGCGAAATACCTTGCTACAAAATTGCCGAGGATGAGAATTACTTTGCTTTCCTTGACATTAACCCATTGCAAAAGGGACACACGCTTGTCATCCCCAAGCATGAGGTTGACTATATCTTCGACCTCAGCGATGAGGAAATCGCAGGTCTTCAGGTCTTTGCAAAAAAAATCGCCATCGCCATCCGCAAGGCTATTCCATGCGTAAAAGTAG
Organism: Bacteroidaceae bacterium; assembly: GCA_017547165.1. Classification (GTDB taxonomy): domain Bacteria; phylum Bacteroidota; class Bacteroidia; order Bacteroidales; family Bacteroidaceae; genus Physcousia. Next base: position 415,981 of record JAFYQK010000025.1, on the reverse strand, counting down.
GTCAATGTGTATTAGGACTCGAAGTTCCACACGCACACATCCACCTCGTTCCAATGCAGAGCGAAGCCGACCTAAGATTTACAAACCCACATTTGCAACTCACACCTGAAGAGTTCAACGAGATTGCCCAGAGCATTCGCGCTCAACTTTAAGCGAAGTATGCTCTATAGCTGCATACACAAAATGTCGCACATAGGCCATCTATGTGCGACATTTTATTTTTATTAATTACTTTATAATTAGAGCTCTATTGAAATTTGGTATCTGTATGCATCTTGCGCATTGCACCTACATCCTCACGAGGACAAATCATTAATATGTCTCCCTCCTCGGCTATAACATAGTCATGCAAACCTTTAACCACGGCTTTTCTTCCGTTGGGTAATCTAATAATATTATCACTACAATCGTAAAGGTATGCTTGGGTGTTCATCAACACATTTCCATCATTATCAGCAGGCTGATTATCTCTTATTGATGTCCATGTGCCTACATCGGCCCAATCAAACGAACACTCCTTTACGCACACATTACTTGCGCGTTCCAACAAACCCACCGCCAAACTATACTTTGGCAACACTTGAAATACCTCAGGCACCAGCTTAGCATCATCACTTTGAGCATCTTCAAGCATGCGCGGAACACTCGCTTGATATTCTGGAATTAAAGTTGTAATAGTCTTCAAAAAAACATCCGCCCTAAACACTTGCAATCCTGTATTCCATAGAAAATCACCATCTTTAACAAACATCTCAGCAAAGGTCTTGCTCGGTTTTTCCGTAAAAGCCTTAACTCTGCTAATACCGTTTTGTGCGGTTTCACCGCCTTTTTGTATGTATCCATAACCGGTTTCTGCCCGAGTAGCTTTAATGCCCATAACAAGCATACCCTGATGCTCGCCCACGAAATCCAAGCCATCGAGCACATCACGCCCATACTTCTCTTCTCTCAAAATCAACTGATCTGAAGGCGTCACCAATACCCTTGCCTCCGAATCACACTGCGATATCATTGTCATACCCCAAGTAACAGAAGCCAAAGTGCCACGACTAAGCGGTTCCTCCAAAATATGCATATCGTCAACCTGTGGAAGTTGTTCATAAACCAAAGGAAGATATTGCAGGTTGGTGCTGACATATATCTTATCAGCATCAATAAAACGCGTAACACGATCATAAGTCTGTTGCAACAAAGTCCTGCCAGTACCAAATAGGTCCAAAAACTGCTTGGGCTTAGTGCTACGACTCACAGGCCACAATCTCTGCCCTGTGCCTCCAGCCAAAATAAGGCAATAATTTCTGCTATCCATGGTATTATCTATGCACTTCTATACTATTAACGGGCGAGTGTATCGCTTTATTGCAAATATACAACTTTTTGCACTAATACACCCGCCCGTAGAATTGTTTTCACCTCATGGGCAATATGATTTGATAAATTTTAACTTTCATCAATTGGCAACTGCTCCTAATATGCATCCTAATATTGTACCGGCAACCACTCCTGCAGCTACCTCACCGGAAGACGAGTGGTGACAATGAGAATGGTGGCGTGGAGGTACTGGAGCATGATGACGCTTTGGAGGCGCTGGAGCATAGCATCTATCATGAACAGGACGGGGATTGGGTTTTGGTGCAGCTTTATGCTTGGGTGCAACGAAATCTCTTCTATCTCTTGAGTCACGATGCTCCATCTTGGGTTTTCTATCACGATTGTTATTACGTGGCTGAGCACTAACATTTGAACTTGCCATAAACATTGACATTGCTAAAGCAGAAATCATCATCATTCTTTTCATAGTAGTAAGTATTAAAGTTCATGTTGTTTTTTCTATCTCACATCGCAAAGATACGTCACATTACAAACAATTCTATGGGATTTAGCATAAACCGAAAGGGAATTTCTCTACACTTAAAAGGGTTTTCACTACATTAATACACTTCATCGCCATATAATTAGAGACACTTTCGTTTCTTTGTTGTATCTTTGCATACAGGAAAAAGTATCTTTACACATTATTATATACGCATGACCACAAAAGACATTTGGTTCACACTACGCTCCGCCTTCATTGCCGGACTTTGTATTGGCATAGCTGGTTTTGGATATTTGGCAGAAAAGAACATTATCGGTGCCGTACTCTTCTCTTTCGGACTTCTTGCCGTCGTTGGTTATAGTTTGAAACTATACACGGGCACTGCTGGCTTCTTTAAGAAAGGAGAGTTTGGCCAAGTGTTGCTAATACTTTTCGGCAATATATTGGGTTGCAGTGCCATATCGTTGATTTTGCGATGCTCCCCCATGCCACTTCAGGAAACGGCACAAGGTATCATGGAAGCGCGCCTGGTTTTAGGCCCAATCAAAGGTGGAATCCTCGCCATTGGATGTGGTTTCATAATGACAACCATTGTCACATTTGCACGCGAAGGCAAGAATCTTCCGATGCTATTTGGTATACCAGTCTTCATCAATTGCGGTTTCCCACACTGCGTGGCAGACTCCTTCTTCTACCTTTGTGTTCCAGCCAATTTCACATTGTCTCATCTACCTGAGGTCCTCACCTTTTGGTTTGCCATAGCTTCTGGAAATTTTCTCGGTTGCAATCTATATCGTCTCATTATGAGAACTACCAAATAAGAGGCGAGCACATTCCATCAAAATCATCAACCACTCAACCTTATGGCAATATCACTTTCTCCTTCCCACTCCACATGCCAATGCATTGCCATTCAAGGAGCAAACACCATACTTCGAACCGATGGAAAAAGCCTCACCTTTAATGACATCAGGCAACTGAAGGATGTGTTCCAAGAAAGTATTTTCTTTGAGGAAACATCAACCAATATTTGTGCCATAGGCCTACCCCTCACAACCGCCCTCCCTACACAATACCAGTCCATCCCCTTGAGGGACCACTTTGCCCAATACGGAGAAGAGCCTTCTATGCCCCACTTCAGAGCAAAAGCTCTCTGCGAATGGCTAACCCAGACTCGTTTCTGTCCACAATGCGGAAACAAACTCTTCTTAGGATGCAATGAAAACGAATCCTCGCTTGTATGCCGAGAGTGTGAAAACATCATTTTTCCGCGCATAAACCCATGCATCATCGTACTCGTAACGCGCGGAGAAGAAATACTACTTGCACTTCATCGCCACCGCACCACAAAGTACTACTCCTGCATTGCCGGGTTCATGGAAGCAGGCGAGTCTGCCGAACAGGCCGTAAGACGCGAGATTATGGAAGAAACTGGCATAATTGTAAAAAACATCCGGTATTTCGGCAGCCAAAGTTGGCCTTTCCCATCCCAACTCATGCTCGGTTTTACCGCAGAATATGAGAGCGGGGAGATACATATTCAGGAAAGTGAACTACAACGTGCCGCATGGTTCACTCGTGAAAACTGTCCCGCCACTCCCCCAAAAGGTTCCTTGGCATATAGGCTAATACATCAGGAATAGATGCAATACCATTGCGGTGACACGACAAAAATAGTATCGTGCCACCGCTTCTGCAACCAGAACACACGATAACCCCACCAAAAGGCGGACACCTTACACCAGAACTGCGCATCTTCGCCCTCATCCGGCTTGGAGTGAAGGACATCGCAGAAATAGCACATTTCCTTAACTACTCCCTGCCCACCATCTACAACTACAGAAGCCGCATCCATGCCATCGCCCTATATCCCAAGAGGGAGTTTGAGCAAAGGCTGATGGAGATATAGAATTGTCTAAGCACCATACGTAATACCAATAAACACGTACACCTTATTATATATATTACCCAACTATGACCCTGCAACAATTTGAATATATCCTGGCTGTTGCCCGTTACGGACACTTCGGACGGGCAGCCGACTCCTGTTTTGTTACTCAACCCACGCTCAGTGCCATGATAGGCAAATTGGAAGAGGAGGTGGGAGCAAAACTGTTCGACCGCAACCGTCAGCCCATTCGTCCCACCCCCGTTGGGGAGAAGGTCATACTCCGTGCACGCGAAGTGCTGGAGCAGGCAGAAAGCATCAAGGACATTATCCTGGAGGAGCAGCAGTCTTTGCAGGGCACATTCCGCCTGGGCATCCTGCCTACCATCGCCCCTTATCTGCTTCCGCGCTTCTTTCCGCAACTGATGAAGAAATACCCTGCACTGGACATTAGGGTGAAAGAGATGAAGACGCACGAGATAAAGGGAGCCCTGTTACAGGGCGACATAGATGCGGGCATACTTGCCGCCATTGACGGTTTGGAGGACTATGCTCAAACCTCGCTCTTCTATGAAAGGTACGTGGGATATGTATCTCGAGAAGACCCTTTGTATGCCAAGGATTCCATCCGCACCGCCGATGTGGCGAGCAGCGGACAGCTGTGGTTGCTGGACGAGGGACATTGCTTCCGCGACCAGATGGTGCGCTTCTGCCAGATGAAGGCTTCACAAACCAGCCAGTTGGCATATGGCTTAGGCAGCATGGAAACCTTCATGCGCATGGTGGAAAGCGGCATGGGCATCACATTCATACCCGAACTTGCCTCCCTGCAACTAAGCGATTCGCAAAAGGAACTGGTTCGCCCGTTTGCCATTCCCATACCTACACGAGAACTGGTATTGCTCACCAACCGCAATTTCATACGCCAGACGCTACTGAATGTGCTCATTGGCGAGATACAGGCATGCATACCCAAGAGCATGCTAAAGCTTAATGCCGGGCAAGTGCTGGTGTAGATTAACGGTGAGCGTTGAACGAATCTGTACTCCACGCCCCTAAGCACTAAGCTGAAAACCAACAGTTTATCCCTCATTATAGATATCATCTATCACCCCATAAAATCGTTCAATCGTTTTTCTTTCTTTAGTCGGAAATATTGCTATACTTTTGCATCGAGAAAACAAAACAAATAGTAATTAACCACTAAAAAATAAGAAAACGATTATGACACCTATTATCAATTCTCTTCTCCCCGAGTTCAACGTACAGGCTTTCCACAACGGCAGCTTCACCACAGTATCCAGCAATGATGTAAAGGGCAAATGGGCAGTGTTCTTCTTCTATCCTGCCGACTTCACCTTCGTGTGCCCTACCGAACTTGTTGACCTGGCAGAGCAGTATGACAAACTCAAGAGCCTGGGCGTAGAGGTATATTCCGTTAGCACCGATTCTCATTTCGTTCACAAAGCATGGCACGATGCTTCCGAGAGCATCCGCAAGATCAACTACCCCATGCTGGCCGACCCCACCGGCGTTCTCTCTCGCGGTTTCGGCGTGATGATCGAGGAGGATGGCATGGCATACCGTGGCACCTTCCTGGTAAATCCCGAGGGCAAGATAAAGATTGCTGAGATTCAGGACAACAGCATCGGCCGCAATGCCGAGGAACTGGTACGCAAGGTTGAGGCAGCCCTCTTCGTTGCCAACCACCCCGGCGAGGTTTGCCCCGCCAAGTGGAAGCAGGGTGCCGACACTCTGAAACCCAGCATCGACCTTGTAGGCAAACTATAAGTCTTATATCAACAATTGGGAGCGGGCAGATGTCCGCTCCCGTCATAAACACCCACCTTTAAAAGCAAATTAAATATGTTAGATACCTCCATTCTCCAACAAGTTACCGACGTCTTCCGCACTCTGGAAGCGCACTATACCCTTCGCATTAGCCATTCTCCCCTAAGAGAGGAAAGCAAGCAGCTGTTAGAGTTCCTGAACGACTTTCAGGGCACATCATCCCACCTCAAGGTGGAGGTTCATAAAACCGATGACTACACCTTTGGCTTTGCCCTGCTGAAAAATGGCGAAGAAACCGGCATATCCTTCCGTGGCATACCCAACGGGCACGAGTTCACATCCCTGCTCCTGGCCATACTGAATGCCGATGGCAAGGGCAAGAACCTGCCCGACGAGGGAGTGGCAAGGCGCATCCGTGCTCTGAAGGGCGACATCCATCTGCAGACCTTCGTTTCGCTTACCTGTACCAACTGTCCCGATGTAGTGCAGACGCTAAACATCTTTGCCCTGCTCAACCCCAACATCTGTCACGAAATGGTGGACGGCGCACTCTTCCAGAGCGAGGTGGACAAACTGGGCGTGCAGGCAGTTCCTGCCGTCTTCTGCAAAGACAAGATGATACATGTGGGACGTGGTTCTCTGGGAGAACTGCTGGAGAAACTGGAGGAGGCATTTCCCCCATCACAAGAAACCGAAAGCGATGAAAACGCCCCTTTCCACCGACATTTCGATGTCATTGTACTTGGTGGAGGTCCTGCCGGTGCATCGGCGGCCATATACTCTGCACGCAAGGGGCTGAAGGTGGCCATGGTGGCAGAGCGTATTGGCGGACAGGTGAAGGACACCGTGGGCATAGAGAATCTGATATCCATACCCTACACCACCGGTAGCGAACTGGCAGACAACCTGCGCACCCATCTTGCCCACTACCCCACCATAGAACTGTTCGAAAACCGTCGCATCGAGAACACCTCCCTGCTTGGCAAGGAGAAGGAAATCACGGTAAAGGGCGGCGAGGTATTCTCTGCTCCAGCCGTAATCATAGCCACAGGTGCCGGTTGGCGCCGGCTCAATGTGGAGGGCGAAGCGGAATACATTGGTCGCGGTGTTGCATTCTGTCCTCATTGCGATGGCCCCTTCTATGCCGGACGCGAAGTTGCCGTAGTAGGCGGTGGCAATTCGGGCGTCGAGGCAGCAATAGACCTGGCAGGAATCTGCAAGAAGGTTACCGTCCTCGAGTTCATGGACACACTGAAGGCCGACAAGGTTCTGCAGGACAAGGCAAAGAGTCTGCCCAACGTAGAGATTCTCACCTCAACCCAAACCATGCAGGTCATTGGCAATGGAGAAAAAGTTACTGCCCTCCGCCTGAAGAACCGCACAACCGATGCCGAGCACAACCTGCCCCTGGACGGAGTATTCGTGCAGATAGGCCTCAGCGCCAATAGTCAGCCTTTCGATGAATTGGAGAAATCCCGCATCGGAGAGATCATCATCGACACCCATTGCCGCACAAGCATCCCAGGCGTCTATGCCGCCGGCGATGTCTCCTCCGTACCCTACAAGCAGATTATCATCTCCATGGGCGAAGGTGCCAAAGCTGCCCTCTCCGCCTTCGACGACAAGGTACGCGGAGTGATTTAAGCATCACTACTACCCCCACACCAAATGCTAATAAATCCAACCTATCTCTATAGCGAGGTCGGTTGGATATATTTAAGTAATGCTGAACGAAAAGGCAGAGGTCGGGAAATATTTATAATTCTGCCATAATGGCTTCTTACAGCATATGAATTATGTCGTATCCAATCTCAGAAAGTATGTACCTCTGTTTTTTGCTGGTTGGTTTGTCGGGTATTGTCATTGAAATTGCGCCCATTTCAAGTAACTTATCAAGGTACTTTCGTCTCTTCTGCTTAAAAGAAACCCGGTCTATACCATTCAGCATGTCCTGAGCAGAAATTTCTTCTTGAGCTCTCAGTAGACAAATTGCCAATAAACCTAATTCGTTCATGGACATATCTTGGACACATTGAGTTTAATCCGCTCTATATCAGACTCTTTTATCTTATCCGCATCTTGGACAAAATCCTTCCTTGCAGGAATATCAATGAGAAAATATGAACGTGAATCGTCAGTTTCTATTGTTGCCTTAGGCGAACCGTTTTCTCCTTTAGTGAGGCTTCTCGCATTGCCTTTGACACGGATAAAACAATAGCCCACACCAAAGGTTATGTAATTAGCCCAAAAGGCTGTACAAACCATGATGTGGTGCTACTGCTATCATCTTCGTGTCAAGTCAAATTTTGCGAGAATTTCACTAATGAAGATAATTTCAATAACACCTTTTCGATAAAGTCATTCCGTACCACCGCTGTAGTAGCAGAACGATGACGCAAAGTTAGCAAAAAGATGTGATATTTAAACTTAGAATCCGTAATATCTTATGCTCTAATGAGTGATTTGTATAAAACACCCACTTTGTCCTAAAAGCCCCAGGTACGCTTACTAAAAGCCTTAAGACAAGGAAACAAACCGATGAAAAACGTGTTCATAAATTTGTCCTCAATATTGAGTACAATTGTACTTAACGTTTAGTACAATGCTCCGCAATGTTTGGTACAATGCGGCACAATATTGAGTCTATTAAATAGACGGAACTCTTTTTGCTTATGCATATCGCTCCTATAACATTTGCATAGTGCAGTTCTGGCTAAACTCTCCCTAACATCATTTTTAAAGGCAGATGTGTCGCAGACATAAGCGAATAGGAACGTACACAATCTAACCTTAAAAGCCCAAAAACACCGAAATAAATGTGGCGGAATCACATCCTTGTCGTTATATGGAAACATCTCTGTTTCACTTCATACTTGACATAGCATTTATTCTGCTTTCTCAAATCCCGAAGCACCTCGCCCAAAACGTTCTTCAATATTGCCTTTTCTACCGATTCATACCTAAGGAAGTTCCTGTACTTGATCTTGTCAAAGCGAGCATAAGTAATGTCAAATGTTGTTGCATAGCAATGGGCTGAGTTGCTGACCGCATTAGGATTGCCAGATCTCTGTAGTTTCTTTATATCCTCTTGCGTCCTCAAAACAGAGGTAACAATAATCCTGTTGGGATTTAAGCCCTTGCTTTCCAATGAATCCAAGAAGTTCTTGCCGATCATATCAAGCAATTCTGCCGCTCCATCTGTAAGGTAAGGAATGGAGTGTGTAAGTTTGGCTATGCTATAATGGCTTTTGACACAATACAATAGGTAAACCCTGACCAAGAATGGCAAAAACTCATGGATTGTGATAAAAACAGTGTGAAAATATTGCAAAAATCAGAGTTTGTTAATCTTGTTTTATAGAAAATTCCTAACTTTGTAAACCAAACTTTATAACGTCACTCAATTATTATTAAATATAATTTATATGAGTATCAGTAAGGATGTCATTAAACGGTGCCTGATTAATAAGCAACGCGAGGTAGATGAGGCGGTGATTGTGAACCGTCCCATAGAATTCGAAGAGAACGGCAACTATGTGATAGTTGGCGTGAGACATTCGGGTAAGTCGTACCTGCTGTATCAGCGTGTGCGTCAGTTGCAGGCTGCAGGAAAGGGATGGGACGAGATTCTGTTTGTGGACTTTGAGGATGAGCGTCTGGCGGAATTCCAGACGGAAGACTTCAACAGTCTGCTGGAGGCCCATCTAGAACTGTATGGTAAAAAGCCAGTGGTGTTTCTGGACGAGGTGCAGAACATTCCGCATTGGGATAAGTTCGTGCGAAGGTTGACTGATGCGAAATATAGGGTCTATGTGACTGGCAGCAATGCGAAGATGCTGAGCAAGGAGGTGGCAACTACGTTGGGCGGACGGTTCTTTATCTATGATGCATACCCATATTCATTCAAGGAATATCTGGCAGCGCAACAGGTGGAGCTTAGGGAGCATTGGGAGTATGACACGATTCAGAGAAGCGAAGTGAAGCGACATCTGAACGAGTACTTCTATTATGGTGGTCTGCCAGAGATATTGTCGTTTAAGAATAAAAGGGCTATGCTGTCGAGCCTGTATCAGAAGATTTATCTGGGCGACATCTGCGCCCGAAATAACATTAAGAATGACAGGGTGCTGAACATACTAATCAAGAAGATGGCAGAGAGCGTGAAGCAACCACTGTCGTATAACAGACTGAAGAACGTGATAGTGGCAACGGGATCACCCATCAGTGTGCCTACTACGATAGACTATGCGGATTACGCCTCTGACAGTTGGCTGATACTGCCCATGGAGAATGAGGTTGGGAAACTGACGGAGAAGGAAATGCAGAAGAAATACTACTTTATTGACAACGGGTTGCTGAACCTGTTCTTGATGAATTCGGAGACTTCGTTGCTGGAGAACATGGTGGCGGTGGAGCTGTGCAGGCAGTTTGGCAAGAAGAATGTGTATTTTCTGAACGCGGAGAAGGAAATAGACTTCCTTGTGCCTGACGAGAAGCTGGCCATTCAGGTATCCTACAGCATCAAGGATGAGACCACTTACAACAGGGAGGTTCCGCCATTGGCTAAGTATGCCAAGGCACACGAGGACTGGAGGTGCCTGCTGATTACTTACGATGAAGAGGGCACGGAAGAGGGAATTCCCGTGGTGCCAGTGTGGAAATGGCTGATGGAGGTGTGAGTTTGAAGGTAAGAACGGAATTAAGAATCTCGGATAGACGGAAGTACGGAACACACTTCATGGGAGTTGCGGAATTACAGATTAACGGATCTACAGACTTTTATGGAAAATAAGATATGGCTTCTAAAACCAAGTATACAGAAGAGTTCAAGAAAAAGGTCGTTGAAGAATATAAGAAAGGCGCCCTGTCTCTTGAAGAAGTAGCAATGAAATATGGGCTGCCACCAGTTCTATTGCAAGACTGGGTAAATAAGGATGATGTAAATAACATCTTCATTAGCTATGTAGAGAGGCCTGAAGAAAAGACATCTATCTTTGCCAAGGTTAAAACAGCATGTGTCATCGCTTTCCAAAATCTCAAAGCGTATGGCTGGTTATTGGCAGGATGCTTACCCTTACTTATATGCCTTACAACCTTCATAAAATGTAATAAGATGGTAGTAGAATCAGAGATTAATGAGAACCTGAATCCTACTGAAGTCAAGATGGATGCGCTGATAACTATCAATAACGAATTGAAAGGGGAAATAGGAAAATTGGGCGTGACTTTGGAAAAAATTGACAATGAACTTAAGATGAACATAACCCCCAATATAACAATCAATAACGACAATCGAAGATTCAGCTATAGAACAGGGAATACAACGAATAAGAACCAAAAGGTTGTAAAGACAGAGGAGAAAAAAGAGAAAATAAATGATGAATCAAAGGCAACGATGCCAATAGACACGTGTTGTTGTCGTTGCCCCAAAAATACAATCAAATGAAATTCGATTTCCTATATCATACATATACGCTGACCATTACTGTATTTGCTGCAGTGTTTGGTATGGCATATCCGCTCATATTGCAAGCCATTGAGAGGATTGACCAGAAATACACTTCGTCTGTCTTATCTACTGATTTACGAAAACGTTGGCAGTTTAAGGCATTTAATGTTCTTATCATTGTCTGCATTGCTTGTGTTGGTATATTAGCTTATGTGCTAGAATGCGTTGATAACGAATGGTGGAAATATGGAGTTGTGTCTGCTGCCGTTTTCCTTATACTCTTATTGATGATAGACGTGGTTCTTCTTGTACAACAAATCATTGACTATTATTCGCCTAAGGATTTGCTCAGGATGCTAAAGAAAAATGCGAAGAAGAGGGATGCTGATGCTCTGCTTGATTTGGCAAAGTTTGCAGCTAAGACGGATGATTTCATGTTGCATGTGAATAGTCTTTCAGAAATAGCATCTCTATTTTATGAAGAGCAACAAAAAGCCCCCAAAGATAAGCCTGTGGAATACTCACCAGAATTATATGATATCTTGTCGAAAGTTGCAAAACGTGTTGGAGATCCGACTTTATTCGATGATAGATACAACTATATTGGTATATTGGCTACTGTTTATAACCATAGTTCGGAAGGAGGGTTGTCGCAGGATACCTTACTAAGGATATGGGAAATGGTGAATAGGGTGGCCAAGGCTGGTAATACAGGTTGGTTCAGAGATTACTGGACTTATGCAGACCAATACTACAGATTTTACAAATTAAACGGAAGAACTCCATTGAGCGACAACAATCTCAAAGAGTTTTACCGATATCATGTGATGATAGGCGGTTTGCTTATCTACTTCAAACGATATGATTGGTTGACGCATATCATGCGTTTCAGTCAGTCACAGCCAGGAAAGTTTGAACTAATCCCCGGCACACTAGGAAGGATTTTTGATATGGTATGGCTCGTCGATGAATTAAATGAAAAGCCTTTCGGATTATACAAGAAATATCAGTATTTGGGATTAGAAGAAGGAGCTAAGATTGATGATGCTATTGCGGGCTATACATATCAGTATTTGGCACTCCTTATTATCAGGCTATGGACCTATAACGATTATAATATTAATTATGCCGACCCTTTTATTTTGCCAGCAGCGGATGAAGAGTTTGTTGAAAATAACGAAAGAATGATCAACAGAGTAGAGTGGATGAAGAAAAACGTTGAGCGCTGGTATAATAATGGACTGGTAACTGAGTTCGGACTTAGTAATGTGCCTGATGTTAATGTTGTCAAGAGTAAACTTGATGAGTATATAGGTGTTCTAAAGCAGAAGATAATTGAGATAGACGAGCACGACGAGGTTGATGAACATAAAGCGAAGGTGATAAGGGACGAAATGATTGTGCATAATGCTAACAGGTATTGTCCAATACCGATGAAGGTGGACGATGAGGTACTGGATGAGACACAGTTTAATACCACATCTACGCCCATCAGAGTAACAAACAGAATTGAAAAGCCATTTATCACAAAAGGTTCTAAGAAGGAACTCGGTAACTTTGGGGGCAGTTTGGTACATGAGCTGAATTTCAGGATGCTCAATGAATACCTTCGAGCTGATTTTTCGATGATGCCGTATTCTATTAGCTACAGTATAAACCAGAAAGACCTGCTAGAGGCGATTGATAAGCTAGAATTGCCGGAGGACTATGTTATTGTTGAGATAGGAAACGCACTGGAACTATATGAATTCAGGGACAAGATAACAGTTGATGGTGATAATCGTATGTATAATGGGCATAAGATTCTGAGCCTTGGGATGGCAGGTTTTACCAATAGCATATGGATATTGAGAGGATCTGAAGTTCCTTTTATTGAGATTGTTGAGACTGCTTTTACAGGAGGTAGCTATACAGAGATTGATGCGAATAACCATCTATATAGTAATATTGGTAATATTAAACCGCCTTATGATGTTCAACTTGTACAAACAATAAAAGTATATGCTCCAAAGGATTATGGAAATACATGTCTGCTGAAAGTGATGTGTGATTATAGTGGGAATAAATATGAGTTGGATAAAGTAACGAATATCATTGAGGAAGAGGACGTTGCTAAATGAAAGAAGTAATGTTCAACGGACGTAATATAATACCGAATTCTCAAGAGGAGCTTACCAAGGTCGTTTGTTTCTTGAATGAAAAAGCAGATGTTGGTGAATTTGAGTTCAGCGAGTCACCATCATACTGGGCCAAGCATGAGGGGATCATCAAACCATTAGGTTTGGGGCATGATGGTGCTGGCTATTATTTTGCTGTGTCGTTGGCTTTTATTGCAGTAAAAAAAGATGGTGGAATTGTCTTTGCAGAAACGGATTATGTGTGGAGATGGGCATGGTCGTTCCATCTTGTTGCCGGCATAGCAGGATGGAATCCTGATTTTATGGTACGGGTGATACAGTCTTTTGAAGGAAAGGGAGATGGCATTGACGGGCTAATGGGCTGGGTCCATGCGGTAGATCAAAAGGTCGAGTATTCAAAACATAAAGGACTTGACGAAAAAAAGTGTGAAGCATTTTTATTGGATTCTCTCAAAGATCATGGTACACTTACTAAGCGTGAAATAGTAAATCTACTATGGAATGTGTTGTCGGACAAACTTTCGGATAAGCAGAAAGAAAATAAAGTAGATAACATTTTACGTAAACTTAGAGCTGAACAAAAAATAGAGAATAATACACAAGGGAATAAATCCATTTGGTCGCTCGTAAAATCATAAAAATTACGAGCGATTTACGAGCGAATTTACGAGCGAATAATACGAATCTAAAATGATTGACAATGATATTTGGAAGAAAAATAAAAGAACTCCGCGACGAACAAGGCGTATTACAACGCCAATTAGCTGCATTATTAGAAATAGACACTCCAATGTTCAGTAAAATTGAACGCGGCGATCGTAAAGCAAAAAGAGAACAGGTTATAAAGATGGCCGAATATTTTCATCAGGATGTCAATGACATGTTAACTATATGGTTAGCAGACAAAGTTCTTGACACTGTTAAAAACGAAGATACCATTGATTTAGCTGCCATCAATATTGCTAAAGAAGAAATCAAAACAAAGAAATCGTAGACACATACACACATCTTCTTTTTATCTATTAGCTAGGTCTCAAATGTTTAACTATAGTTGCATTCTCTAATAACATGCTTGTTTATCCTGATAATAATATCATCATTGATTATGAAAAGCGGTTAAAAGTTCTTCCTTTTAATAAATCTATTAAATACGTGTATTCTTATGTGCATTTGGAGGAATTAAAAGAAGCGAAAAACAACCTTGACAACCTTAAGAATATACGATTCACAACTATAGAAAATTTAACTGATGGACGATGTGTTTTCAACAGTGATAATAATGTACCAACCTTATATAAAGCTAATCCAACAAATATTTATAGCATTATCGAAAATCCTATTAGCAATTTACTATCACAAAAATTACATGACGCTAGCGTACATTGGAAAGTGGATTCCAATCCTAAGTTTTTAATGGAGAAATTAGGCATAAAGAAAATAGAAATTAACAACTATACACCAGAACAAATTGCAGAAAAACATGGTAACCTCATATGTTTTTTCGTGGAGCAGACATGCAATTGTAAACAAGAGGTTTTTCTATCATGCTTTAACATCCTAAATGCATTAGGGTTTTGGCAGGATAAAATAAACAAAGGGTCAACAATGAATCGTTTGTATGATGCTAACCATGCATATTTCGCTTCAACATGTGATTATTTTGTAACCAATGATAGAAATACAAGAAATAAAGCTAATTGTGTTTATAAAATGTATGGATACAACACGAAAGCAATCGCTTATAAAGATTTTATAGAAACAATAAACATGAGCGATACCAATAAGTCTAAATCCAATCATTGAGTTTCTATAATAGTGTTTGATAGAAAGTCCACAAACTCAAACAGTTTGTTTACGCAGATAAAGAAAAAAGCAGCTACGATTTTTCGTAACTGCTTGATTTTTAAGGTGGACCAGCCTGGGCTTGAACCAGGGACCTCCAGATTATGAGTCTGTTGCTCTAACCAACTGAGCTACAAGTCCGAGCATCGGGATTTTTCCTTAGCGAGTGCAAAGGTATAACATTTTTCTGATACTGCAAACGATATTCGACTTTTTTTTGTATCTTCGCATCATGTTTGTAGCAACGATAGGTTTTTTTGATGGGGTGCATTGCGGACATCGCTTCCTTATATCGCAAGTATTGGAACAGGCACGGAAAGAGGGTCTGCAATCTATGGTCATCACCATGGACTGTCACCCCAAGACTATCGTTAAGACGGACTATGTGCCATGCCTACTGACAACAACAGAGGAGAGGATTTCTCTGCTGAAAAAGAGCGGAATAGACCATGTGGAGGTTCTTGCCTTCGACCACAAGATGGCAAAAATGGATGCACCGGCATTCATGAAGGAGATACTTCGCGACAGACTTCATGTCTCCACCCTGGTGATGGGTTATGACCATAGATTCGGGCATGGTGGCGGTGAGCATAAGGACTATATCCGTTGGGGTGAGGAATGCGGCATAAAGGTGATTATTGCCAAAAAGTTTGAACAGCATTATGCCAGCAGTAGTGAGATAAGGCGACTCCTGACAGAAGGCAATGTGACTGATGCAACAAGACTGCTATGCCATCCCTATGTACTGACAGGCACGGTGGGAAGCGGACACCAAGTGGGACGCACGCTGGGATTCCCTACTGCCAACCTGAATATTGCGACGAACAAACTAATCCCTGCAACTGGAGTATATGCTGTGGAAACAGACCAGGGGCATGGAATAATGAACATAGGCCGAAGACCAACGCTGAACAACGGCACAAACATTTCCGTTGAGGTGCACATCTTTGGATATTCTGGCAACCTGTATGGTCGGGAACTGCATCTTTCATTCATTGAACGCATACGCGAGGAGAGGAAGTTTGCCTCGTTGGAGGAACTGAAGGCACAGATTCTGGAAGACATCAGGCAAGCCTCATCGCTATTTGGCACAACGCACAAGGACGTGTGAACCATCGGCAAGCGTAGTGGCAAAAAGATACACATCACCACCCTCGGCCAAACGAAGTTTCTTGCGCAAGTCTGCCACCGTGGAGGGGAAGTTACGGATGGCAAGGTTGGCACGCTTTGTTTCTCCCAACATGGCACGCAGTTCCTTTTTACTAAAACCACAATAATCGACAACCTTGAAGGCACGACCAGGAAAGCCTTCCACAGGTTCCTTGGAAATGAAAAGATTACTCATCGGGTGCAACTTTGCAACACCATAGCATTGACAAAGCACATCCTGAACCCCTGCTTTAAGGATACTGGCGTTGGGTTCGAAGAGATACATTCCTTGAGCCAAGACAATACATTGTCCAGCCACAGACAATACGGTGTCTATCTTCTGTTCGTGCGAGCAGATGAATGGTTCGTCGGCAGATGCAAGATTTATGGCATGATATGCAGGCATTCCCTCGTACCGGGCATCAAGAACAAACAACAATTCTTTGCACTCACCCTTCACGCTGACCACATGAATCTCCTTGACACACTTCAGCACCACTAAAGCAGCACTGAGATCGAGCATGGGAGAAAGTTTTATTACGACATAGCGCGAGGCACGAAGCAAATCATCAAGAATGGCACCTATATCTGGGGTACAATCGCCTATGGCAACCGTCTTGCGTCCCACACCATCACGCCTGGCAGGGTCGAGATAAAGAAGAGAGTAGTTTGCCGTTGCGCTATGCAAATACTCGGTGGAATCGGCACAAACCACCTTTGCACCAGTCAAGGACAAGACATTGAAATTATGCTCTGCCACACGGCATAGCTCTGCATTGCGCTCAACATAGCACGACTCTGCAAACAAGGATGCCATATAACTGAAGTCTATGCCATAGCCACCTGTAAGGTCGGCAAAGCGTAGACGCTCCGAAGCATCGGGCAAAAGGCGTGACACGACACTTTTCTTGTACTCTGCCGTATGCTCGCTCGAACATTGCTCCATGGACAATGCTGGCGGATACCACAATCCATCCTGCTTTGCCCATTGGGGAAGCTTATCGCAAGCCTTCTGCCATCCCTCTATCTGTTGCAGACACCATTTTATGTCCACTCCCTCCTCTGCTTTTCGCAAGGCAAGGACACGAACATCATCATGACGGTGCTGTATTACAAAATCTTCATTTGTCATTCGATTGACAAATATACGAATAAGAGCAGACACCTTCAGCGCACGCGATGCTTTATTTGCCTTTTAGGCACAGTGCTCATGTTTTTGTTGGAGAGAACCGTGTTTATTGCCATAATTTTGCTATATTTGCGGTCTATTATGGAAGATTTTGATATAAGACACGAAGGGCAAATCCGCGAGAAAGACTACGAGAATGCCTTGCGACCACTGAAGTTTCAGGATTTCAGCGGACAGAAGAAGGTGGTGGAGAACCTGAGCATATTTGTTGAGGCCGCCAAATATCGTGGTGAACCCCTGGATCACACCCTCCTACATGGTCCCCCAGGATTGGGTAAGACAACATTGAGCAACATCATAGCCAACGAACTGGGTGTCGGTTTCAAACTGACATCGGGTCCTGTGCTGGACAAGCCCGGCGACCTTGCTGGCATACTCACCTCGTTGGAACCAAACGACGTGCTGTTCATCGACGAGATACACCGTCTAAGTCCTGTTGTGGAAGAGTATCTTTACTCTGCTATGGAGGACTATCGCATAGACATAATGATCGACAAAGGCCCATCGGCTCGTTCTATACAGATTGATCTGGCACCATTTACATTGGTCGGAGCAACCACTCGAAGCGGCTTGCTCACAGCTCCGTTGCGTGCAAGATTTGGCATAAATCTGCATTTAGAGTACTACGACAATAACACTCTGCAAAAGATTATCATGCGAAGCGCGAACATAATGGGAGTGCCTATTGAAACTAAAGCGGCGGGAGAGATAGCAGGACGAAGCCGTGGCACACCACGAATCGCCAATGCTCTATTGCGCCGTGTTAGAGATTTTGCGCAGGTAAAGGGTGACGGAAAAATTGATATTGCCATAGCTCGTTTTGCACTGGAAGCTCTGAACATTGACCGTTATGGATTGGACGAAATTGACAACAAAATCCTACTTACTATAATAGACAAGTTCAAAGGAGGACCTGTGGGCATTAACACCATAGCTACCGCAATTGGCGAAGATGGAGGTACAGTGGAGGAAGTATACGAGCCTTTCCTAATAAAGGAAGGATTCATAAAACGCACCCCACGAGGCAGAGAGGTAACAGAACTTGCATACGAACATCTCGGACGCACTCCCTTAATGAGAGATGGTGGGCAAACCCTCTTCGATTTCTGAATACCAAAACATATCGAAGTCAGAAGAAACAAGAACATCAAACAGATAATAAGTTCAGAAAGAACAACAAAACATACATAATACCGTGTTCATAGCAGTTGCAGGAAACATAGGAGCCGGAAAAACAACACTAACCGGACTTTTAGCAAAGCACTATGGTTGGGAGCCTAGGTTTGAGGTAGTGGCAGAGAATCCTTATATGGAGGATTACTACAAGAATATCCATCGATGGAGTTTCTGTCTTGAGACTTTCTTTTTAAAAGAACGTTTCCGTGATCTTTTGGAAATATCAAAAACAGATAAGGATGTAATCCAAGACCGTAGCATTTTTGAGGGCGTGCATGTCTTTGCTGCCAACAATCAAGCAATGGGCAATATGGAACAGCGAGATTACCAAACCTTTATGGAACTCTTTGAGCAAATGACAAGTGTTGCGCGCACCCCCGACTTGATGATATACCTGAAAGCTTCAATACCACATCTGGTAGCCAACATACAGAAAAGAGGAAGAAGCTACGAGCAGGCTATACCCATCGACTACCTTCAGAATCTTAATGATAGATACGAGGATTTCATAAACAACAAATACACGGGCAAAGTTCTTACCATTGAGGTAGACAATCTGGATTTCCTTAACAAACGTGACGACTTCTTCTACATAACAGAGAAAATCGACCGAGTGTGTTACAGTTTGTTCCCCGAAGACTAATACTTACATAAATCTCCATAAAAATAAAAAATATGCATATAGCAATCGCAGGAAACATAGGATGCGGAAAGACCACACTGACAAAGATGTTGGCAAAGAGATATGGTTGGGAACCTCGTTTTGAACCTGTTGATGTAAACCCTTACCTTGAGGATTTTTACAAAGACATGTCACGTTGGAGTTTCAACCTGCAGATTTACTTCCTTAACAAACGTTTTAAGGATGTGGTGGAAATAAGCAAGACAACGGACCGCACCATAATTCAGGACCGCACAATATTTGAGGATGCTCGCATCTTTGCCCCTAACCTGCATGAGCAGGGATATATGTCGGACCGCGACTTTGAGAACTATACCGATTTGTTTGACCTGATGATGTCGCTTGTTGGTTTACCCGACTTGATGATTTACATCAGGAGTTCCATACCCAACCTCATAGCTCAAATCAGCAAGCGCGGACGCGATTACGAACAGAGCATACGAATTGACTATCTGAAGGGTTTGAACGACAGATACGAAGAATGGATCAAGAACTATCCAGGACAAGTGCTGGTGATAGACGGTGACACTTGCAAGTTTGGCGATAATCCCGATGATTTCCGCAAGGTGACCGAAGAGATAGACCAGAGACTTTACGGTTTGTTCTAAAACACAATAACACGAAAACAAAACTGGGAGTATGGCAAATCTAAAATCCTTAGCAAAGGATACGGCTGTATATGGGTTATCAAGCATAGTGGGCCGATTCTTAAACTACCTGCTCGTGCCGCTATACACCCATGTTATTAGTGCCGAGAATGGTGGCTATGGTGTAGTCACTAACCTATATGCTTATGTAGCCCTGTTGCTGGTGATACTCACCTTTGGCATGGAGACAACCTTTTTCCGTTTTGCCAACAAGGAGGATGAAAACCCTGACACGGTTTTTGCCTCATCTATAGCGGTAATCGGTTTGTTGGTAAGTTTATTTCTGTTGGGCATTACTATTGGTATCTCGCCGCTAAGTCAGATGCTCGGATATGACGAACATCCCGAATACATATTGGTAATGGCTACAGTTGTCGCACTTGATGCTCTGCAAGCCATACCCTTCAGTTTTCTGCGATACAAGAAGAAGGCATTAAAGTTCGCTTCGCTTAAGTTACTCTTCATTATACTAAACATTGGTCTGAACCTATTTTATTTTGTTTCATTACAACAGACCGATGTTCTTTATGTCTTCACACTAAACCTGGTATGTACTGGAGTTATAACACTTTTCTTCATTCCTGATTTTATAAAGATTAAGTGGAGTGTTAGTTTTTCCTTAATTAAGAGGATGCTCTCATACTCTTGGCCTATACTAATCCTTGGCATTGCTGGCATACTTAATCAGGCTGCAGATAAAATGATTTTTCCACTCATCTACCCCGACCATACTCAAGGAGTAAGAGAATTAGGTATTTATGGTGCTTGTGTGAAAATAGCAATGATTATGGCAATGATAACACAGGCTTTCCGCTATGCTTACGAACCATTCGTTTTTGCACAGAGCAAAGACAAGGACAAAAACGAGACATATGCCATAGGCATGAAGTACTTCCTTATATTCACCTTGCTGGCCTTTCTTTGTGTGGTTGCCTACTTGCCCATAATAAAATATATGATTGGAAGCGATTATTGGGAAGGGTTGCGCGTGATACCTATAGTAATGGCAGCAGAAATAATGATGGGTATATACTTCAACCTTTCGTTTTGGTATAAACTCATCGACAAGACAATCTATGGCGCATGGTTTTCTTTGGCTGGATGCATAGTCTTATTTGCCGTCAATATAATCTTCATTCCTAAGTATAGTTATATGGCTTGTGCATGGGGAGGTTTTGCCGGTTATGCTACAGCAATGGCTTTAAGCTATATAGTAGGTCAAAAGAAGAATCCCATTTCATATCCCATTAAGAGTATGGCCACATATACCGCCATCACCATACTGTTTTATGTAATAATGCAATTGGTACCACAAGAATGGCCGTCATGGCTACAATTGAGCATAAATACCATATTAGTAATTGCATTTGTGGGACATATCATTTACCACGACCTGCCACTAAAAAACATACCTGTCATTGGAAAGTTTTTCAGATAAAAAGTATAGCGCACCTTATCACCTTGTGTAACAAGCGATATAGTGCGCTTTATCTTTGATATGAAATTTTGTCTTACAGACTTTGACGTTGGCGTACCGCCTCAAACATCAGTATGGCAGCAGAAACAGAAACATTTAGAGAATCCAGAATACCAAGCATTGGGATACGGATATGAGCATCGGCCGCCTTGCGCCATTGTGGGGTAAGTCCGGTGGCCTCAGTTCCCATTATGATAGCGGTTGGCTTTGTCATATCTGTATCATAATACAATGACGAATCCTGCAATTGTGCGGTAAGAATTCTTATACCCTTTTGTTTGAAGTAAGATATACATTCTTGACTGCTACATACCACGGTGGGTACAGAAAAAAATCCACCCAACGAGGCACGTATCAGATTTGGATTGTACAAATCGGTCAACGGGTCGCAAACAATCACTGCATCCACCCCGGCAGCATCAGCACTTCGCAAGATAGCTCCCAAATTACCAGGTTTCTCTACACTCTCCAAAACAACATATAAAGGCGAGAGCGTGTCATTAGGAAGGGTCTGCAGGCCATGATTCTTCATACGAATGGTTGCTACCACTCCTTCTGTCCCACCACGATAGGCTATACGCTCATACACCCTTGCACTGACACTGAGTGTATTACACATAGGCAATGCAGACAAAAGACTCTCGTACTCCTTCTCTGCCTTCAACATTTCGGGACATAGAAAAATTGTATCTGCCTTATAACCTTTAGATAGACAATGCATCAATTCGCGCCGCCCCTCAACAACAAAAAGCTGTTGTTGCCTGCGAAACGATGATTTCTGTTGTAACTGAAGCAGAGCCTTTATTTTAGGGTTCTGCGCACTGGTAATAATATCTTGTGTCTGCATTCTGAAGACAAATGTAGATAATTCCTAAAAGACATACAAGAAATCCTTGTTTTTTTGTGTGGAATTGTATATTTTTGTAGTCTACTCATTATTTTGATTTAAAATAGCGATATAGTCGCATACTCATGATAGTTCAAATAAATAATTTATTTCTCAGCCTTAAACGACCTCTATTGGCTTTATTTCTGCTAGTAGTTGTGCAATTCTTGTGTGCCGCAGGGGTTCTCGCAATTAGCGCCATATCCAACAACATCAATGTGAATGAGGCTATTATGAATTTTGCAACTGATACCCAAACATTATGTATATCTTCGCTATTATCTAACGTATTTATTACTTGTATCTGCCTCTATCTTTTCAATCGCAACAATTATAACAATTGGAAATCTCCTTTTAGGAAAACATCAATAATTAGAAACTCCATTGCTCTACTAACATGCTTTATAGGAACTTTTGCGTTAGACCTAATGAGCGAATTACTGGCATTACCCAATATTATGGAACTGCAAATAATAAAAATGTGCCAACATCCGTTAGGCATTGCAGCTATTTCCATAGGTGCTCCCATTGGAGAGGAAATTGTCTTCCGATGGGGAATTATGGGTCATTTACTTCAAAAAGGAAATAGTCCGTTTATTGCTATATTAATAAGCGCATTACTATTTGGTCTTATACATGCAAACCCCATACAGATTTTCTTTGCTTCAGCCATGGGTATGATGTTAGGATTGCTCTATTGGCGTAGCGGTTCAATCATGCTCCCCATATTGTTGCACTGCGTGAATAACTCTTTGGCTTGCTTGCAGGTATCTTTACTTGGAAACAAAGTACGGGATTTCAGTTTGGTAGAAACTTTTGGCGGATACTCCATAGCATGGTGCCTGGCACTAACATGCTCTCTACTTTGCTCAGGCATATTATGGTGGTACTCAACAAACAGAAAACATAATACACCTACTACAACATAATAAATTTGCAGTTCAACTTAAATATGAAGTCTTAACAAAAATAACTCTAATGATGAAAATATCCAGACTCACCACATGCTCTGACAGCGAGTTCTCACAAATAGAGAAACTTATAAACGTTCTCTCCACCTCATGCAAAGCAAACAGAAAAGTGGTTGCAGAGATTATGGAAAATAAAGACACATATCTTTTTGTAATTAGAGACGATGCAAATAATATCGTGGGAATGACAACCGTGTGTTGCTTCACCATTCCAACAGGGCGCCATGCAAGCATCGAGGATGTCGTTATATTACCCGAATATCAAGGAATAGGATTGGGACGCAAACTTGTTCAACATGCATTAGAAACACTAAAAGCAACTAGACTACAATATAAGGTTGGACTCACCTCTAAACCAGCACGCATAGCAGCCAACGCATTGTATCGAAGCATGGGCTTCGTACAAAAAGAAACTAATGTGTATACTTTAGAAATATAGCGGTTTTGTGAAAAGATAACAACCTTCGTTAGTAAATTGCAAGGTTGTTTTTATAGCATCACTCAACAATACCATTCTGAAAATATTTTTTCTAATGAAATCATTTGAAGATTTAGGACTTAACGAAAGTCTTCTTTTAGCCATAAAAGAACAGGGCTACGAATATCCAATGCCCATTCAGGAGGCAGTCATACCAGTTCTATTGGGGGACAAGAACGAGAATAGATGGCAAGGCGATCTGGTCGCTCTTGCACAAACAGGTACAGGCAAAACTGCCGCCTATGGTCTGCCTATAGTCCAACTCACTGAGGGAGCCAAATTGCATCCCGTTTCACTAATACTTGCACCCACACGAGAACTTTGCCTGCAAATCGCAGATGACCTTGAGGGTTTCTCTAAGTATTCCCATAATGTGCATATCCTACCCGTTTATGGTGGCACGAATATCGATGCTCAAATTCGCGCCCTAAAGAGGGGTGTTAATATTTTAGTAGCGACCCCAGGACGCCTCATCGACTTGATGAAACGCGGTGCAGCAGACCTCTCAACTGTAAGAAATGTGGTCCTTGACGAGGCCGACGAGATGCTGACGATGGGGTTTCAGGACGATTTGAACGAGATTCTTGGTGCAATACCTGACGATCATCGCACCTTGTTGTTCTCTGCCACAATGAGCAAAGAGATCGAAAACATCGCACGAAAATACCTCAAGAACTCAAAGGAGATTCAAGTTGGTTCGCGCAACGAGGGCGCCGAGCATGTCAACCATATTTATTATATGGTGCGCGCACAAGACAAATACCTTGCTCTAAAACGTGTGGTAGACTACTATCCACGCATCTACGGTATTGTGTTCTGCCGCACAAGAATGGAGACCCAAGAGATTGCAGACAAACTAATTCAAGATGGATACAATGCTGATGCTCTACATGGCGATTTATCACAGCAGCAGCGCGACCTGACCATGCAGAAGTTCCGCCAGCACCGTACCCAATTGCTCGTTGCCACCGATGTAGCGGCACGCGGTTTAGATGTGAACGACCTGACACATGTTATCAATTACGGTCTGCCCGATGATACAGAGAACTATACACACCGAAGTGGTCGTACCGGACGAGCAGGAAAGAAAGGTACCAGTATCAGTATTGTGCATATTCGCGAGAAGAGCAAGATCCGCACCATAGAGAAGGCCATCCAGAAGAATTTTGAACGTGGCACCCTACCCTCGGGTAAGGAAATATGCCAAAAGCAATTGTATCGTGTCATTGACGACATCGAGCGTGTGGATGTGATGGAAGAAGAAATTGCCGATGTTATGCCCGAGGTGGTACGCCGTTGGGAATGGTTGGACAAGGAAGAACTGATTAAACGTATAGTCAGCCGTGAATTCGGACGTTTCCTTGCTTACTATGCCGATGCACCAGAGATAGAGGAGGTAAAGGAAGGCAAGGGCGGCAATGGTGCCGACCGCCCAAAACGCGGTGGCAAGGGTCCGCGCCAAGCCGAGGAGGGATATACCCGCCTGTTCATCAATGTAGGAAAAATAGACGGATTCTATGCCAAGGAAGTCATAGGACTGATAAACCGCAGCACCAAGGGCATGCAGGTGGAGGTTGGCAAGATTGATCTCATGAAGAGTTTTACCTTCGTTGAGGTTGCTGCCGAACAGGCACAGGACGTTATCAAGGCCATGAAGCACGGAGTTACCGTAAAGGGCCGTAGCGTAGTGTGCGACGTTGCCGACAAGACAGAGAACGACAAAGGGGAAAGGCTGAAAAGCAGAAAGGGGAAAGGAGAGAGCAGAAAGGAGAAGGCAGAATGGGGAAAACGCACTACCGAAACCGCAGATAAACGATCATCTGCCAAGCGTTCTGCACAGAAGGACTCTCCCCAGCAGCACCACTATACCAAGGATGACTGGATGAAATTCCTGCATCCTGACACAAGTCCCCTCAAAGGCGATATGCCCGACTTTGCCGAAGAAGGCTGGGCCCGCCGCAAACCAAAGAAGAAAAAGTAACTATATTTATTACAACCTCAAAAAACAATACAATTATGTTCATATTCCGTCCCAAGAAATTCCACATATCAGACTTTTGGAGCAACACCCTTGCCAGTACCATAGGTACAATTGTTGGTATTGTATTGACCTTTGGCACATCACACTTGATAGAAGGACGCCAAGAAGCAGCTCGCGAACGACATATAGCCTTGATGGTGATTCATGATATCGACAGCTATTGCAATCTCGTTGAAAGTACTGTAAAGAAATTGGAAGAGATAAACTCAATAAACGATTTTATATTGGATTATGTATCAGAGGATAGCGTAGAAATAGCCGATAGCACATTGGAATTTTTCAATGAGAAGCTTTTTGTTCTTCATGATTGGAAATATAATAGTACAACCCAAAATATTTTCAATAGCAATATAGAGATTTGGCAGGATGTATCAGACAAGAACTTTATAGTGTATACCGGAATATGCTTTGATCTTATGTCGGCGATAGAGAAAGAAAAAGAGAAATACTCTTCCTGCATGGATCAAGCTTTTGTTTCCTATGTAACAAATGTTGAGCCTGTCCTGACAGATGACACCAGCCTCAGACAGGATATTCAGAGAACCATACAAGAGGCAGATGTAAAATTGGCTCTATACCAGTTGTCTAGTAGTTTAACTATATATAAGAAAGATCTGGATTTTATAAGATCTTTAAATGAGAAAAACAAAAAAATAATGAACATTTCAGACAAAGAACTGAGAGCTATCTTCAAAGATGGCAACGTCCACACTTATTGAGACAATCCCGCATTATTTAACCCAAATCGTCCATTAGACTGTTACTCGCTAATGACAGATTTGGGTTAAATTCATAAAAACACAACAGAAATGAAGAAAACACTTTTTGTCTCGTTTGTTTCCCTCGCAAGCCTTTTCTTTGCTTGCACAAGTAATGATTTAAATTCAGGACATTCTCAATTTATACCGGAGGTTCCTGACTATTGCCTTGAAAAAATGTGGTTCAATGTCTTGAACGATACAATAGGAAATGGCGCAGATGTTTTTTATATTCCTTCAACATGGGAATATGATTGGACTACGTCAGAAGGCAATATTTGCCACTATGCAGATGTGTATAATAAAGAACACACCGATAATATGGGCATTGAGATGAAGAAGGTTTCCGACTATATGGCAGATGGTAATAATTTCTATTCACCCTTTTATCGCCACATTACCCTTGACACATGGGCAACACTCGATGAAGAAACAATATCAAACAGATATAGCAGTGTGTCTTTTCCTGATGTGCGGAATGCTTTTGAATATTTCATTGAGAACTTCAATAACGGACGTCCTTTTATATTAGCAGGATTCAGCCAAGGAGGAAAATCTGTTGTAGAGTTAATGAAGATAATGCCATCTGAGGTCAGGAACCGCATGGTAGCAGCCTATGTGCTTGGCTATAAAGTAACGCCAGACGATATTTCTACGGCTCCATGGATTGTGGCGGCAAAAGATTCCATGGATACAGGAGTGACTATTTGCTATAATTCTGTTTCTAACGTCAAGCACACAAAACCTATTATCAGTTCTCCAAATGTAATGTGTATTAATCCTGTCAATTGGCGTACAGATTCAACTCCTGCCATACTTAATGACACAATCACGGTAACCCTCAATACTGAGTATAAAGTGTTGGTGTTAGATGGTTTTGACGGCAGTTATCTGCCCAATATCCTTGACATATTGAATGTGGGAGATTATCACAGCATTGAACCATGGGTATATAGCGAGTGCCTTCGCAAGAATATCAAGCAAAGAATACTGTCCTACAAACAAAAGGTAAACGAAAAATAAACCCTTGCTTTCCTATTCAAGTAACTTCTATAAATTCGGTCATTAGCGCAAACTGCCTAATGAACCGATTTGGGTTAAAATGCCTCACTTCAAGACTATTCTTTTCACTCCATTGATTATATATACACCAGGCTGCAGTTCTTCCACCTTCTTTGTGAAGCGCTGACCGCTCAGATTGTATATTTGTTTCGCTTCTGCTTTTTCTGCTTTTTCTTCCGATATACCTGTTGGTTCTTCATAAATTACGGTAAAAGTCAGTTCGTTTTCGTAATGATAAGAGTTTCTGACCTTAAATGAAAAGCTAAAGTAATTATCCCAAGGATCATCTTCGAATCTGTAATCAAGCCTCAATCTGTCATTCCTAATATCTACCTTCATCCATTCACAACTAAAATAAGCATCTTCATAACAAGTATCAGGAATAACGAAATCCAGCCCAGCTGGGTCAAAAACATAATCACGAAGGTTTAATTCTATACTACCCTCCATCTCAGATGTGTATAGTATCAATGCCCTTTTATAGCTTTTTTTGACAAACTTACCTTAAGTCAGTTAATTTCACCGCAAATATATCTAATTTGGAGCATTTTTTTCGTCTTTTTGATGATTAAATACTGCATTTCCTATTCATTTTGTATGCAAAACCTATAAATACATATTGCCTATATACCTCAGGAGTCTTGCAAAAATCAAAACTTTGCCGTAAATTTGCAAGCGGAATGGTTTAAGGACAATGGTGAACGAAGAAGAATCCATCCTTATTCCACCAACGTGTATTCCAGAACACCACGTTAAAAACAGGAAATATGAAACAGCAAGTATCAGTATTATTTATGCTGTTGGCAGTAGTTTTTGTTGTCTGCCTCATTACAGCAAATCTCCTTGAGACAAAAGTCCTCAATTTTTTCAACATCACCACCATCACGGCAGGAATGCTGGTTTTTCCCATCTCCTATATTATCAACGATTGCATTGCTGAAGTGTGGGGATTCCGCAGGATTACATTAGTTATTTGGACGGGTTTTGCCATGAACATTTTTTTGGCTGCAGTAGGTCTGTTGGCCGTTGCACTACCTGCAGCACCATATTGGGATGGCGAAGAGCATTTCAACTTCATATTCGGACTGACGCCCCGAATAGTTTTTGCCAGCCTACTGGCATTCTTGCTTGGCTCGTTTACCAATGCATACACTATGAGCAAGATGAAGGTTGCGCACAAAGGCAGGCATTTCTCTCTGCGTGCAGTGCTTTCCACTTTTGCTGGGGAAACCGTAGACTCCATAATATTCTTTCCGATAGCCTTTGGCGGACTTATTGCATTACCTAACCTACTTATGCTTATGCTTACACAGATTGTCCTAAAGACCATGTACGAGGTAATAGTTCTTCCAGTTACCATACGGGTTGTCAACAAGTTGAAAAGCATAGAAGGTATAGATGTCTTCGACGAGAACATATCCTATAATTTTCTTAAATTTTGGAAATAAACTATGGAAAAACTTCAAGACCAGCTAACTTTGCTAGGCAACGCCACCCAATATCGTCAAGACTATGCTCCTGAAATGCTTGAAGCTTTTGACAACAAGCACCCCGAACATGACTATTGGGTACAGTTCAACTGTCCGGAATTCACCAGCCTATGTCCCATCACCGGGCAACCAGACTTTGCCGAGATACGCATATGCTACATCCCCGACATCAAAATGGTTGAAAGCAAGAGTCTCAAGCTCTACCTTTTTAGTTTCCGCAACCATGGTGCCTTTCACGAAGACTGTGTCAACATCATCATGAAGGATCTTATACGTCTTATGAACCCCAAATACATTGAGGTTACAGGCATATTCCTCCCACGTGGTGGCATTTCCATCTATCCCTATGCCAACTATGGCCGTCCCGGTACCAAATACGAACAGATGGCCGCCGAGCGACTGATGAGGAGATAGTTTGCTAAACTAAAAACAGCCAAAAAAAATCTAAAGAAACGAAGGCAGGCCCCCAATTGTAAGGACTCCTGCCTGTTTAATAAGTGGAGATTAACCCTACAATATCTTCATAATCTCGCGGAGCGATGATATCTCATAATTGATGGGTTCGGACGCTTTGTTTTGAGTGGGTGAAGGGTTAAACCACATCACATCCATACCAGAGCCCTTAGCTCCAAGAATGTCAGTCTGGAAATTGTCACCAATCATCAGCGTGCTTTCGGCTGACGCTCCAGTCATGCGGAAGGCATATTCGAAATATACTGGAGAAGGCTTGTTCGCACCAGCATCCTCCGAGAGGACAATGGTATCAAAACTCTCAAGCATGCCACATGACTTGAGTTTACGATACTGCACCTCGTGAAACCCATTGCTGCACATGTGCAACCTATAGCCTCTCGACCTCAAATACTCCATTAGCTCGTGCGCACCCTCTATCACTCCGTGTTTGTCTGCGCAAAGGTTCAGAAAATGGTCGCTGACTTTCAAACAAAACTCAGCACTGACATTTTCCAATCCTTTTCCAAGTGAGAGAGGACGGCGGAATCGTTCCAAAATCAGTGTATCACGTGTTATCTCGGCATTGGCATATTGTCTCCACAACTCGACATTGGTCTGCCAATATGGAGTATGGAAGTCCTCGAACTTATCAAAATGGCGGTACAACTCAAAATCATCAAACAACTCACTCAAAGCAATATCGGCATTACCATGAGTGTCGTAAAGCGTATCGTCGAAATCTAGGAATATATCTTTGTACTTCATGTATCAAAAACGGACTTGCGAAACTTGATGAACTTCAGCGAATAAAGGTGAAAACAGAAAAGTTAAAACTGACCAAAATCGTTAATATCTCATCGTTAAACATTCACCACATTCACTGGCTTGCCCATGATGAAGGCCTTTATGTTGTCAGCAACGATCTTTATCAATCTCTCTCTTGCCTCAACGGTAGCCCATGCTATATGGGGCGTGATGTAGCAATTGGGCAGACTAACTAAGGGATTCTCCTGTCCAGGAGGCTCATCACCAAGGACATCCAGAGCTGCACCAGCTATTCTGCCTGCTGACAGGGCATCTGCCAAGGCCTGCTCGTCCACCAAAGGACCGCGACCGGTATTTATAAGTATTGCACCTGGTCGCATCAAGGACAGACGCTCGGCATTCACCAGATGATGAGTGTCATAGGTGAGAGGACAATGTAGCGAGAGGATATCCGAAGCGGAGAATAGTTCCTCATAGGTCGATGCTTTTTGGATTCCCAATTCGCGTAGTTCTACCTCAGTCTTTCTACTGAAGGCCATAACATTCATCCCCAAGGCCATGCCTATGCGAGCCACGGCCATACCTATGTTGCCCAATCCGACAACACCCATGGTCTTGCCGTCCAGTTCGGTCAACCCCGAGTCGTAGAAACAGAAGTCCTTGGATGACGCCCATCTGCCACTGTCCACCTCTGCAGAATAATGGGCCACTGAATTAGTGATGTTAAGTATATGGGC
The DNA here is from genome assembly GCA_017547165.1 of Bacteroidaceae bacterium. GTDB lineage: Bacteria > Bacteroidota > Bacteroidia > Bacteroidales > Bacteroidaceae > Physcousia. Next base: position 385,096 of record JAFYQK010000025.1, on the reverse strand, counting down.
AAACACCATCTGTGCCACCGACATAGTGCTATAAGCAGGCACATTTGTGACCACTATACCATGCTCCTTTGCGGCATCCAGGTCCACCACATTATATCCCGTGGCAAGCACACCTATATAGCGCAAACTAGGTAATGACTCAATCACCTCGCGGGTGATTTTCACCTTGTTAACCAACAGCGCCTCAGCACCTTCGGCACGAGACAACACTTCGCTAGGAGAGGTACGGTCGTAAACCTCTACCTCCCCCAAGGCCTTCAGTCCATCCCACGACAAGTCACCGGGATTAGCCGTGTAAGCATCTAAAATAACAATCTTCATTTTTTCTGGAGGGAGAGGCATCCATACGAAGAAACGACTCCTCATCTTCTTGAATCTCTAGATAATACTTCGCTAATCGTTTTTCGTTTATTACAATCCCAATTCTTTGATGATGTTCTTGCCGCCACCCCAACTGTCGATGATCCACAATACAAAGCGGATGTCAACACCGATGCAACGCTGTAACGAGGGATCAAAACTTATATCTCCGGCCATAGCCTCCCAATTACCATCGAAAGCAAGACCGATGACATGACCATTGGCATCGAACATAGGTGATCCACTATTACCTCCAGTGATGTCATTATTGCTCAAGAAACAAAGATGCATCTGCTTAGTATTTTTGTCTTTATACTTACCAAATTTGCCTTTCTTCAGTAGTTTTGTTATCTCTGGTTCCATTACATAGTCGGCAATCTCCTTCTGCTGAGCAATCTTATCCAAGAGACTTTGATGGTTGGTAAAATAATTGTAGTGTGTACTACCTGCAGTATAATCCTTTATGCTACCATAAGAAAGACGCATGGTCATATTGGCATTGGAATAGTGAGCATTGTCTGTATCCATCTCAATGATAGCTTTAGTGAGCAAGCGCTCGTTGTAGTCTATAGTTGCCATAGTAGAACGCACCGAAGCCAAAATTTCGTAGTAGGTCTCAACAAGCGCATCGGCATATTGCATAGCCATATCGGTATCTCTCTGGGTACTATCTGCTATTACCTTTGCCACGCATGTGGTATCAAGCAAACAAGTTTTTGCAAAAACATCCTTGGCGTACGCCTTGGTGTCACCTGCATAAACACTATCTATAAGCAGATAAAACCTTGGCAAGAAACGATTTCCTGACCATTTGCGATAGTCTTGCAATAAAGTACCCATTGTTTCCTCGTCGACACGAGGTTCATAATCCTTGTAGATAGCCTTCAAGTCGTGCACACACAACGAAGCATCCTCGCTTGATGCGTCTATTGGCAATCTTGACAAACGGCCTGCCAAACTACGTAACTCAATACCACGCATGAATACCTCGCTAAAATATGTCATTAATGCCATATTTGCCTTGCGTTCTGTATAAGCTTTTTCCAACGCAGGAAGCACCAAACCATACTGAGCTTTAAGACTTTCGTCCTTGGCATACCACTGACGAATACTTTCCTCTACTTTCTGTTTCTGTCCCACTACATCGAGGTCCTTCACCGCTTTGTTCATACCGATGGAGTTCTTCCAGTAGTTGCTACTACGAGCCCACTTGCTTGAATACTTTAGTTCGATGGCACGATCTCCATCCATCCAGTGCTTCCACACATTTTGTTTGGCAGTACGTACATCTATCACCGCTTGATTTGTTGCCTCGGTACGCTCCACTATACCCCATGAGGAGAGGTAACGATCGGTACTGCCAGGATAACCAATGGTCATGCAATAGTCGCCAGGAGCATAGCCTTTGATTGATACGGGAGCATACCCAGGAGTCTTCAGGGGAACGTTGTCCTCGCTGTACTCGGCAGGTGTGCCGTCGGGCTTGGCGTAGATACGGAACATGGAGAAGTCGCAGGTTTGGCGAGGCCACATCCAGTTGTCGGTGTCGCCACCGAACTTACCCAGGGTCTCCGTGGCGGTGAATACCAGACGTATGTCATGGTATACCTTGTAGAAGTTGGCATAGAAAGCATTGCCGCCATAGTACGAAGCCACACGACAATCTAATCCCTTGTTTCTCTTCTCAAACATAAACTCTCGCTCCAACTCAACACATATGCTATCAATGTAAGCACTTTCTACCTGTGCCGAATCCATCACACCGGCCTTTTCCTTATAAAGGCGTGAGAGTTCCTCATTGACACGCTCGGTGCAATCCTCCACTCTGTCCAGGAAACGTACATAGAGTCCGCGGGCAGGACGTTCCTGTTCACGTTTCTTTGCTACGAAACCATTCTTCAATATATCGTCCTCAGGAGTAGATAATGCCTGAATGGCACCATAACCACAATGGTGGTTGGTGAAGAACAGACCTTCGGGAGATACTACCACACCAGAGCAGAAGTCGCCCAAATTTATCACCGCCTCCTTCAAACTTCTGCCCTCTGGGTTGTACAACTGCTCTGGAGTCAGTACCAAACCCAACTCTTTCATCTTTTGAGCCGTCTTTGGATTGATGTGAGAGAGCATCCACATACCCTCATCGGCACTCGCTAAGAGCGAGCATATCACCGCCGTCAATGTCAATAAAAACTTACGCATAGATCAAAATATATTTAATGTTATTTCTATTTAAAAGTACAAAGGTATAAATAATTTTCAGCTTCAGTTGGTCTGGTAAGGTTACATACTTTATATTATATTATGTGCAAAGATACTAAGAATTTTCATGCCATGAGCTCAATTTGCTCAGATTCAGTTTTATTTCTATGATTAGACAAGTATCATGTAAAACTATTTATTACCATATTTGAGATCTAATATGATAATTAATGTAAAGATTAGTAGGACTCATAGATAATCTTAAATTATAATAAAACAAATATGATCATGAATTAAATAGCGAAGACTAAAAGTATCACAACGATGGTGGGAGATGTCTACACCTCCCTAAAATTGACTGAAACTGAGCAAACTGAATGGTTTCTGCAAGCATTATTTACTAACATTTATTCCCAATATATTGATATACAATTATTATTAAAAAACAACAAAAGACTACCTTTTAATATGTTGTTGTTTAAAAAGAAGGAAATAGAGGATTACTACCTGTATTTAGAGCATTTTATCTCACCAAAAGGTATTCATTACATTAGACAACACTATGTTTTGCCTAAAACAACGTATTGTTTAAGTCCAATCAATACAATGTTTTTGTGCAGACTATATGACAACCCACTCATTGCTTTTCCACTTTTTATTTATATCTTTGCGTGTGATATAATTTAAGTTCTCACACATGGGTAGAAAAAAATTCTCACAACGAGAGATTGAAATAATAGGTAAACTATTGCGTCGTAAGATGGCAGGAACTCGCTTCCAGCAGAAAATGGTTCGCCATACATTGCGTACCACTTTCGAGTTTAATATCGCAGATTTCAACATACAGGGCAAGGCCTTTGGACCAGAGGATTTAGAAGAATGCGTTCGTAAGGGACGCATACAGATATTGGACGATGCTACCATAGAGGCCATGAAGCAACGACATGCAGAAAAACGCCTTAGAGACGAACAGTTGCGCCAGGCTGATGCTGTAGCAGAAGGCGAGATAGTAGATTGGCAGGAAGTGCAACGCCAATGGGACGAGTATTATTCCCAGCACCCCGAAGATGCTCCCCTAACCGACACAGAAAGTAGCATGGAGTAACTTGTTTTTTACAGAAGTTCTCGCACGAGAAACAGTCCAAAAAAAAGCACTTTTGAACGATGATAAACATAAACACCAGCCTTTGTAGCAAATGCGGCAGATGCCAAAGGGTTTGCCCTGCATTTATTCCAGTAATAAAAAAGGGAGAAGAACCCAGATTGCGTAACATTGAGGTGTGCATATCGTGTGGACATTGTATTGATGTTTGTCATACAGGAGCTTACGAACATTCGGCTTTTCCTAAGGAGAAAATACATTTAGTTAAACGTGACATCCTCCCTTCTCCAGAGAGTGTTATGGAACTTATTCGCTCGCGCCGTAGCAATCGAACCATAACAGCGACACCCATTCCGCAAAAGTCTTTGGATATGATTCTTGAAGCAGCACGCTATGCTCCAACGGCAGAGAATAGTCAACAAGTGAATCTGCATCTCATCACGGACGATGTTATGCTATACAATATCGAGAAGGCTAACTTGCGTTTCTTTATGCGTCTGGCACGCTTTATGTCATTGCCTCCCATAAAATGGGTATTGAAACCCTGGTTACGCAAACTCTACGACGAGATACCTACGCTACTCACCATGAACAAGGAGTTCAAACAAGGTCTGCGCCCATCGATATGCAACTCTACTGCCTTGCTAGTTTTCTCTACACCAAAGGGATATGCTTTTGGGTCACAAGATTGTAATCTGGCCTATCAGAACGCTTCACTTATGGCAGAGGCATTGGGGGTCAGCCAAATATATATGGGTTTTGTGCAAACGGCTATGTTTATGATGGGAACGACAAGGGCCTCGAAAATACTCGGCATACCCAAGGGACATAAAGCCTTTGCCATAATGGGGTTGGGAATACCAGCCATCAGGTATAGGAAATATACCGAGCGCTGACTTGCAATTAGGATAATTTCTAAAACTAACTATACGGGATATGATAACAAGACGCACACACAACGGACCAGTGATTGCCCAATATCTGAATGAAGTGCCGTTTATGGTAGACCCACAAGAGTTATATAGCGCTCAGTCCCTCTACCGAGGGTTGAATCTTGCCAAACCGGAAACCTTTGAGCAATGCTACGACCAACAAGTGTATAAACACTTTCTGGAACAGGGCAAGGTCACAGACAACCCTTTGGAGTCGCTGGCTCGAAATCTGCACGATTTTTGTTTAATGCAGAGCCTTAAGCGTTTTGTGGCCCAATACCCCAAATGCAAGGTGGTAGCCGTAATGGGTGGCAATGCTATGCGACGCGACGAAGAAGCCTATGCCAAAGTGGCACTCATAAGCAAAAAACTTACCGAAGATGGTTCGCTGATGATTTCCGGAGGAGGAAGTGGTGCAATGGAGGCGACAGGTTTTGGCGCATGGATGGCAGGAAGGAGTGAGCAAGAGTTTGAGCGAGCCTTAGCGGAGCTGGCAGAAGTGCCTACCCAAGAAGAGGAAAAATATCTGCAAGTGGCGTTTGACATAATAGACAAGTATCCTCAAACCAATTTCAAGAATTTAAGCATCCCCACATGGCTTTACGGACACGAATGGACATCTCCGTTTGCTACGCACATTACAAAACTCTTTGAGAATAGTGTGCGCGAGGATACCCTGCTAACCATTTCCTATGGTGGCATCATTTATGCTCCAGGAAGAGCTGGAACCATACAAGAGGTATTTCAAGAGGCAGTACAAAACCACTATCTTACCTTCGGATTTGCCAGTCCAATGGTATTTCTTGATTCGGAGTTCTGGACCAACACAACTCATTTCTACCCTTTACTCATGCACTTGATGGAAAAAGGTATATACAAAAACCTACTGCTCGCTCTCTCCGACGAGTGTGACGAGGTGGTTGAGATAATCCAAAAGTTCCAAGAAGAACATAAAGATATTTAAAAAATTGCATACAAAAAGACCGCACCACTCTTGGATTTTTCTAGTTTGGTGCGGTTCTCTCTATATCTAATTATAAATTATGAATATGTGCACGCGAGGTAAAGTTTAAATAATTAGTTACTTTATTATCTTCTCCAATTGGTCGACATTGCGTTGTACCTCCTCGTCAGAAACCTCAATATCGAAAAGGTTGCCGGATAGATATTGGGTATAGGCAGCCATATCGATAAGCCCATGGCCCGAAAGACAAAAGAGGATAACCTTTTCCTCGCCAGTTTGTTTACACTTTTCTGCCTCGGCAATAGCGGCAGCAATGGCATGGCAAGACTCGGGAGCAGGAATGATACCTTCTTCCTTGGCAAAAAGCAAACCTGCTTTGAAGGTTTCACTCTGCTTGAGATCTACGGCCTCCATGAAACCATCTTTAAGCAATTGGGATACTATAACACCTGCTCCATGGTATCGCAGTCCTCCTGCATGAATGTTGGCTGGCATGAATTTATGACCCAATGTATACATAGGCATCATGGGAGTTAGTCCGCTAAGATCTCCATAATCATATTGAAATTGCCCCCTGGTCAATTTGGGACAACTTGCTGGTTCTGCGGCAATAAAACGGGTATTACGCTCGCCAGAGAAATTATGACGCATGAATGGGAAGGAGATTCCCGCAAAGTTAGAGCCACCACCAAAACATCCTATCACAACATCGGGATACTCTCCAGCCATCTGCATCTGTTTCTCTGCTTCTAGTCCAATGATGGTTTGATGCAAAGAAACATGGCTCATTACCGAACCAAGTACGTATTTACAATTAGGAGTGGTCATAGCAAGTTCCACGGCCTCGGAAATCGCAGTTCCAAGCGAACCATTGTTGTTTGGATCGACGGTAAGCACATCCTTACCTGCACGTGTAGACATAGAAGGCGATGGGGTAACCTGAGCTCCATAACTTTGCATGATAGCACGGCGATATGGTTTTTGCTCATAACTTATCTTCACTTGATATACGGCAGCTTCCAAACCAAACACCTTAGCAGCATAACTCAACGCACATCCCCATTGACCTGCACCTGTCTCGGTGGTAATGTTAGTGACTCCCTCCTGTTTACAATAATATGCCTGAGCCAGAGCACTATTTAGTTTATGGCTTCCAATTGGGCTCACGCTCTCATTCTTGAAATATATGTGGGCCGGCGTGCCAAGCGCCTTTTCCAAACCATAGGCACGCACCAAAGGAGTGCTGCGGTAGTATTTATATTGCTCACGTACAGCTTCGGGGATATCTATCCATGTATGCTCCTGATCCATCTCCTGACGACTGGCCTCTTGCGAAAACAGGGGAAACATATCCTCGGCCGTCATCGGTTGCTTTGTTTGGGGATTAAGCATTGGCATTGGTTTGTTAGGCATATCTGCCTGTATATTATACCATTGTGTTGGTATCTCTTCTTCAGAAAGGAAGAAACGCTTCTGTTTGTTCATATTGCGAATACTTTAATTTATAATCAAACAATGTTTATGATTTTATATATTTTCTACATGTTTAAAGCATACATGCCTCCAGGCATCATACGCACAACACCCCTCATCTCGAGAGTGAAGAGCAAACCACTTAGTTTGCCAATTGGCAAACCAGTGACTAACAATATGCTATTGAATTGCATCTTGTCTTGTTTAGATAGAAGGTTGACTATTAGTCGCTCCTCGTCAGAGAATTGTGGGAAAAGCTCTTGCTGAATCCCATCCCTGAGATTCTTTTTAAGTTTTACATCTTCTTGCCACCCCATAGAATAGATAAAGTCTTCGGCACTGAGCAACATTGCCGCCGCATTGGTAGAAATTAAAGTATTGCATCCTGCGGAATTATGATCGGTGATTCGACCAGGAAAGGCAAAAACTTCTCTTCCATAGCCTTGCGCTATTTCGGCAGTAACAAGACTTCCTCCGTGCGAGGCGCTCTCAACCACAATGGTGGCATCGGCGCAACCTGCCACTATACGATTGCGCTGAAGGAAATAGCGTTTAGACATTGTTGTTTGCGACATGAATTCTGTAAGCAGACCTCCATGTTCGAGCATCTCTTTGGCCGTTTGCCTATGTAAGGTAGGATAGATTTGGTCAAGTCCATGAGCTAAAACACCAATGGTGTTGAGCTGATTTTGCAATGCTTGACGATGAGAATATATGTCAACTCCATAAGCCAAGCCACTTACTACTAGTACATCGGGGCATAGTTCAGACAATTCTGCAATGAATTTCTCACACAAACGCCTGCCATAATCAGTGATCTTGCGAGTCCCTACAATGCTTACTATCCTACGTGTGTTGAGATTAGCGTTTCCCATGGAATATAACACTAGTGGAGCATCGGAACACTCTTTAAGGCGTACGGGATAATGGTTATCATTGATGGAGATGCACTCCACTCTATGAGAATTTGCCCAATGGATTTCCTCTTCACATCGCTGCAAATATGAGTCCATCAAAGCAACTTGCTGTCCGAGAGCAGGTGAGGCTTCCGGTATTACGTCAAGAATGTTATTTCGATTTTCATACACTGCACAGGCACTACCCAATAGTTCAAGCAGTTGCCTTTGGTGGCAAAAATTCAGTTTTGGAATCTTTGTCAACGCCATCATGTATAGAAGTTCAGCATTCATCGTTCTTCATCCGATTAGAGAGATATTCAAAGCCAAAGCGGCATTCAAGACATTTTGTGGGTTCACAGTACTCCTTTTTAAGTTGTAGTAGCGCCTGACTATCGAAGGCAGAACCAACTCTAAGTCCGCATTCTTGCCATTGGCGCAAAATGCGATTATTCTCGCTTGGTAGTTGTTCCAAAAAATTTATTGCCCGAAGGCGATATTCGTGGTTGCTATGATATATGCCGTAAGCAAAAAGCAGAGTGACGATGGTGTTTATTATTATCAGTCTGCAACTCCCCTTGCTTATTCCCATATCTATAAAAAGCAATTCTATCTCATTTATTGTGTCGTACTCAAGTAAGGCACGCACACCACATTTACCCTCACTGAAAAGGCGAGCTAACTGACGTATTCGCACATGAGGAAAATTCTGTGGTCTGGTACGCAGATATTGCCACATTGAGAGTAGCATCGGTGGTGATGACAAATTGAACTTGTTCTGGAGAAATTTATATTCAGTCTGCAATCTATGGCAAAGCTGCTCATCACCGACCTTCTCAATCAAACCAGCCATACCCAAGAACATACTTTCTATTTGAAAGAGATTGTCACGATGCTTGGCGGCAGCACTTAGTGGAATGTTCTTGGCCCACATCTCAAAAGCATCACCATTAAGTCCAAAACCGAAATTGCGCGCAAGGACTACAAAGGTTGTCTTCTCCCAATCGCCACAATTATCTCTAAGCATAGAGAGTATTTTCTGAGAACGGAGTTCCAATCTTTCGGCTAAAAGAGCATCAAACCAGGCATGAACCTTAATACTTGGTATATTGGGAAGAAACTTGTGACAACGGGGATAGTCGGTGGTAGCAAGCAGTTCTGCATAACCATTTTGCACATCCAAGGGAACTGACAGAACAACCTGGGGCACTTGAGTGGAATTTTCAGTATAGATATCCTTGTTAGCACATTCTACAACATGTAATATAGTAGTGTTATATACGGGGTCCAAATGATGCTTATGAGCATACCAATCGCCGGAAAAAGTATGAATTTCAATATTTCCGGCCCATACTATGCCATCCAACTCAATACGCGCATCAAGAAAGTCGGGCCCTTGGTTGACATTGTGCCTTCCTGGATCCAAAACTCTTACTGGACGACCATCAGTAGTACTAAACACTTTTGATGGCAAAAGTCGATGCTTCCAAACATAGTGGAGCAATTTCTCCATATTTACATATCATTTTGACGACAAAGATACAATAAAAAATGGCAAAACGTTCAGAAATGTATATTTTTGATAATATTGAGTATTTTGCTTTGATAAATTTTCTCAGTGTGAATACAGCGAAGAAGCGTTAGAAATAAATCTTAGTACTATTTTGGAAGAGGTAATGCAATTCCTTAGGGTTTCCAGCAACTGTTTAAGCGCATTGTGAAATTACTCATCTTTGGAACTAAAAATAAAAAATTACGTTGCATTTCTCTCACTTAGTCGGAATATTGAGGCTGGCGCCTCGAAATTACTGGTGTTCGGAAATAAAAATAAACGATTATTTTGTATTTCTCTCACTTAATCGTAATTTTGTGCGGTAAATAAAATAGCATAGACATGAAAATAGCATTGATAGGGTACGGTAAAATGGGCCGTATGATAGAAGAAATAGCTCTGAACCGAGGACACGAAATTGTATGCACCATAGATATCAACAATCAACAGGATTTTGATAGCGATGCATTCAAAGGTGCTGACGTAGCAATTGAATTTACTGCTCCCCATACTGCCTATGACAATTACATAAAGTGCTTCAAACACAATGTGAAGGTGGTAAGTGGAAGCACAGGTTGGATTCCCCAACATGGAGAGGAGATAAAGAAGATGTGCCAGGAACAAGGACAGACTCTCTTTTGGAGTTCCAACTTCAGTTTAGGAGTTACCATCTTCCGTGCAGTTAACAGATATCTGGCTCGTATTATGAATGGTTATGAGTCGTACACTCCAACTCTTGAGGAGGTACACCACATACACAAACTCGACCATCCTTCGGGTACAGGTATCACCTTGGGCGAGGAATTGGTGGCAGAGGTTGAACGTCTCAACGGTTGGGAGTTTGGTATGCTGACAAATCCTGACGATTCACAAGAGGGTACATTAGAGGTAGAAAAAGACAAATTACGCATTGATTCGGTACGTCGCGACGAGGTACCTGGTATCCACACCATAACATGGGAGAGCGAAGCGGACTGCATCAGCATAACACACAACGCACACTCTCGAAAGGGTTTTGCTCTTGGTGCCGTGTTGGCAGCAGAATATACAGCCATGCACGAAGGATTGCTGACAATGTCAGACTTGTTTAAGTTTTGAATACTTAATAATAATCAACATCTTTAATTAAGTTAGGCTGATTGTCATAATGAATAAATACACTCCTAATAAAATAAATTGGCTAAAAGGAATTGTTGCCTGTGCCTTGTATATAGTTTTCCTTGTCTGGATTCAATCATGGTGGGGTGTCATTGTACTCCCCTTCATCTTTGATGCCTATGTCACCAAGAAGATCAATTGGGGCTGGTGGAAAGATCTTGAAGATCCCGTTATGCGTACAGTAATGTCGTGGATAGATGCTATCGTGTTCGCTTTGGTGGCTGTATATTTTGTCAACATCTATTTTTTCCAGAATTACACCATCCCTTCCAGTTCGCTTGAGAAGAGTTTGTTAGTGGGTGATTATCTTTTTGTAAGCAAGATGTCATATGGTCCTCGTGTACCTCAAACTCCGCTTCATGCTCCATTATGTCAACACACTCTGCCTTTAGGACTTGGCAAGAGTTATATTGAAAGTCTGCAGTGGGACTACAAGCGCGTCACACCTAAAAAAATTACACTGAACGACATAGTTGTTTTCAACTATCCCGCTGGTGACACCATCGCATATAACTATCAAAACACTGACTACTATCGTTTCTGCAAGGAACTTTATATGTATAATTTAGACGTTCCAGCCAACATTGATAGTTTGTCAACATTGCAGCAATATCGTTTCTACAACTATGCCATACAAGTTGGAAGCGATTACATAAAAAATAACCCTGGACAATTTGGAGAAGTTTCGTGGCGCCCGGTTGACCGACGTGAAAACTATGTCAAGCGTTGTGTCGGTTTACCCGGACAGACTCTTGAGATACGAGACCATATCATCTATCTTGATGGCCAACCAAACAAAGAGCCAGACGATGTTCAATACAACTATGATGTAATATTGAAATATACCTTGCCAGAATCTTTGATTCAGGAATTAGGGATATCACAAGAAGACCTCGTTTCGTTAAGGCAGCAAGGAAATATGCCACTGACCGCCAAGGCTAAGGCAGTACTCGAAGCACGCACAGATTTGGTTGAGAGCATCAAATATCACCCACAGGACGAGACTGGGTTCTTGTATCCTCTAAATGGACATACTGGTTGGACTTGCGACAACTATGGTCCTATTTGGATTCCAGCCAAGGGCAAAACGATCAAACTAACAATAGATAATCTTCCTATCTACGAACGACCCATCCGTGTGTACGAGAACAATGACCTACAAGTCACAGACGATGGTCGCATTCTTATAAACGGAGAGGAAACTGCAGAATACACCTTTAAAATGGACTACTACTGGATGCAGGGAGACAATCGACACAATAGTGCCGACTCGCGTTATTGGGGGTTTGTTCCAGAAGATCACATTGTAGGCAAACCTATTGTTATATGGCTTTCTATGGATCCCGACCGTGGTGGTCTGAATGCCGTAAGATGGAATCGTCTGTTCCGCATGGTGGATAATATAAAGTAATTTCCTCACTATTACTTACACCAATCTTTTTTTTATGACCGAAAAGCAAAAGGTTGCTCTTGTTCTTGCCAGTGGCGGGGCAAAAGGCTTTGCACACATTGGTGCTATTGAAGCTTTGGAAAACTCGGGGTATGAGATTACATCAATTGCTGGTGCTTCAATGGGGGCATTAATTGGTGGTATATATGCTGCGGGAGGTCTTAACAAAGTTAAAGAATGGATGTACGACCTCACCGACCGCGACATCTACAATCTTGCTGACCTCACTCTCAGTCCCCATGCATTCCTCAAGGGAGACAAGGTAATAAAGGCATTAAAGTCCATTGTACCCGATTGCAATATAGAGGAATTACCTATACCCTATTGTGCCGTGGCTACTGACTTAAAGACCGGTAACGAGGTAGTATTTCGTACTGGCAGTCTCTATGATGCCATCCGTGCGAGCATTTCTATACCGATGATTTTCACTCCTGTTGAACATGGCGATATGCTTTTGATTGATGGAGCCTTCAGTAATGGTCTTCCACTCGATCGTGTGGTACGAACTGAAGGCGATATGCTGGTTGCCGTTAACTTAGATAACTATGAGTGGGATGAAGGTAACCGCCAACAACGCGATACCATTCAAAATATCAATAAGAAAAATTCCATTTCAAACAAATTACAATCGGGTTGGAATGCGTTGAGCAATAATTACATTTCGCTCACCTACGATACGCTTCTCATCCTGATGAAACGCAATACAGATATGTCTTTGCGCCTTACACCGCCAGACATCTATCTGAATGTTGTTCTTAACGACTATGGATTTTACGACTATGATAAAGCCGAAGACATCTCACTTTTAGGTAGAGTGCAGATGAATGGCGTTCTAACGAGCATCAATTTGTAAAAATATAAATACACCACATTCCCACTGCAAAACGCCCCCTCTTACTTCAGTAAAAAGTCTTGCTGGTAAGAGGGGTTGGTATTATGATACAGAGTTTCTTTATACAAGCAAACCTACTTTACTTTGCATATCTTTTATAGAACTCGGATTTCCTTTTAGCATTAGGTCATCCTGCTTGGGCAGACTTTTCAAACCACTCATATGCCAATGCTTGGAATTGACTCCAGAGTCACTTAGAGCAGAACGCGCGTTATGCTGTTATAATCTTGGATCAATGCACATGAAGGGGTGCCTTAGTGTAGCACTCATAGACTTTGTCAAATTTTCTTGCATCTTTAAGATTAGTGTGATAATATGCTTCACCCAAACAACGCCACATATAATGTTCCTGAACTGGATCTTCTATTAGTGATTTCTGAAACACCTGTAGCATCTTTTCTTTATTTTTCGCTTCGGGCTTAGTTTTGTACTTTTGTACAGCATTAGCTACTTTATCTGTAGACTTCGAGAAAGCATCGTTTTGGGCCATCATCCCACCCAAAGCAAATAGCAGCATTGTTGCACTAACTAAAAATCTTTTCATAACATGTGTTATCTTAAAATTAATAATTTTTGAAACCAACTTATAGTAGTCCTGAGTCTTTATTCCTACAACTACATTTTAATGATTTTTGGGGCATACTGCAATAAACATAAGAGTGCAGTGGGACTATAACAACCATTTATTGCATAGCTATAGCGTTAACGTGAAAGCATTTCCAGGCACATGTCTTCGGCCTCTTGCATGGCGGTCCGCTCCTCGGTGGTGTAATCGTTTAATCCGCATAGGTGCAGAACGCTATGGATAATGACACGATGCAACTCGTTGGAGAAAGTGGTGGAGAACTTTTGGGCATTAGTGCGTACTGTATCAATTGAAATATAGGTATCACCAGATAATATTTTGCCTTGACTTGTATCGAACCCTATGTGGTCGGTATAATAATCGTGACCAATAAACTCACGATTTATGCGCAAAATCTCTTCGTCATTGACAAAGATGTAATTGAGAACATCAATGCGTTTGCCATAATGATTGGCTACAAGATTCACCCATTGAGTAACTTTATTCGGGTCAAGCGGTGGCATTTCTACGCCAAGAGCATTATATGTGACCATAGTCTCAAATTTTATTCCCCAATAAGTTCGAGTGCTTTGGCAACCATATCGTCATCTTGGTAAACTATAGCAAAGTATTCGCTCATATCCCAAAGGTCGCGAGCTATCAAGGCTTTGAGCATACGACGAACCAAACCGATGGTTTTGGATTCATCCTCAGGAGACACCTCTTCCTTGACACTCTTACGGCCCTCAACAACGATATTTTCCACTATCTTTTCAGGTACCTCAAAATGATTCTTGAATTCCTCAAATGATGGATATTCCCTCAACAACTCCTTACGATGCTTTGCCATAAATCGGAGATTCTCACTAACAAGAATTCGTTTAGCGAGAATCTGTCGATACAAGAGAGTGTTCTTTGTCGTATCGAGAGGAACGAAATAGTCAGGCATTATACCTCCGCCACCATATACAATACGAGCCTTTTTTAAGGTTTGATACTTCAACGAATCGGGAAAATGTATGCTATCAGCATTGGTAAGTTCACCCTTATTAAAGCGATTTATTACATCCATGCGATAGTCCTGAGCCTTACCCTTTTCGAATGGTTTTTGAATGCACCGTCCACTAGGTGTATAGTATTTGGAAATAGTGAGCCTTATCATACTACCATCAGGCAAATCTACAGGACGTTGCACAAGTCCCTTTCCAAAAGTGCGTCTACCAACAACAAATCCTCTATCCTGATCTTGTATGGCACCAGCAAGTATTTCTGATGCCGAAGCGGAATATTCATCAACAAGAACCACAATCCTACCTTCTTGAAAAGCATGCCCTCCAATACTCCTAAACTCCTTTCGACCATAGGCTCTTCCTTCGGTGTAGACAATCATATCGCCCTTTGGCAGAAATTCGCTTGCTATCTCGGCCGATGCCTGAAGATACCCCCCTCCGTTTTGGGTAAGGTCAATGATAAGATTACGCATTCCCTGTGATTGAAGTTTCTCGATGGCCTCTACTACCTCGGAATGAGTTGTTATAGCAAAATTACTAAAACGAATAAGGCCCGTGCGCGAAGTTATCATAAACGACGCATCAAGGGAATTAAGTGGTATTTTGTCGCGGACCACATCAAAATAAATTATTTCGTCTATTCCCTCTCGCAAAACACCCAAACGGGCCAATGTCTTGCGCGGACCGCGCAAACGCTTTACAATCTCTTCCTGTGGCATCTTTACGCCAGCAATGGTCGTATCGTTTACAGAGACAATACGGTCTCCTGCCATTACTCCCGCTTTCTCTGATGGTCCGTTTGTTATGGTTTGCACTACCATAAGTGTATCGTCCAATATATTGAATTGGACTCCTATTCCATCAAACGATCCTTGCAGTGGTTCGTTTAACCGCCTTGTCTCCTCTGCTGTACTATATTGCGAGTGGGGATCTAATTTCTCAAGCATGCCACGTATAGCATCCTCTACAAGTTTCTCGGTGTCAACGGTGTCAACATAGTGGTCGTTGATGGTTACCGCCGATATTATCAATTTGCGCATCTGCTCATCTAACTTCTTCTGGCCCAAAGAAAAACAGTGGAATCCTAGGAGAAACAACAAGCAAAGAAGTATTTTTTTCATCTTCAAATCTTATAATTTAAACCAAGAGGCAACCATGGGTTGATATCGCGCCCAAAGTGGAACAATTCGCGCACCACACTGCTGGAAATACCCGAGATAGAGGGATCTGCAAGAAGTACTACGGTTTCAACATCAGCCAATCTTGCATTAATATCTGCAATACCCAGTTCGTACTCATAATCCTTCACAGAGCGCACACCTCGCAATATGAATCGAGAACCAATAGATTGGGCAAAATCCACGGTAAGACCAGTGTATTTCTCTACAATAATACGAGGATTGTCCTTATACAGTTCTTTTAAGGCACGCACTCTCTCATCAACAGGTAACCAACCTGCCTTTTGTTCATTATAACCAATGGCTATAATAACCTGGTCAAAAAGCTTTTGTGCCCTATCAACCAAATTAGCATGACCTATAGTGAAGGGGTCAAAAGATCCTGGGAAAACGACCTTATTCATAATCTTCTGCGATATCCTCCTCGATAACCAAATTGTCAATGATAAAGTTCTGGCGTTCCATGGTATTCTTACCCATATAATATTCGAGTAGTTCTGCCACCTGATCGCTCTTGTTGAGACGAACTTTTTCCAAACGGATATCGGCACCAATGAAATTTTTAAACTCGTCGGGACTAATCTCACCCAAACCTTTGAATCGGGTTATTTCTGGATCAGGTCCAAGGTCTGCAATAGCCTGAAGGCGCTCTTCCTCACTATAGCAGTATTGCGTGATGAAATCATTGCCAAATGAAATGTGTCTTTTGTGACCAGAATTTCCCGTCTCAGATTCAGACTCAAGTTCGTTCCCTTCATCATAAGCCTTCAACTCTTGTTCTATGGCCTCTATTTTCTTTTTGCTTACCCTTGTCTTTTTGTTTCTTATACGGAAAAGTGGGGTCTGCAAAATATACACATGACCCTTCTTTACAAGTTCGGGGAAAAACTGTAAAAAGAACGTAATCATCAGCAGACGAATATGCATGCCATCGACATCGGCATCGGTTGCCACAATAACTTTATTATATCTAAGCCCATCTAATCCGTCTTCAATATTCAACGCAGCTTGAAGAAGATTAAACTCCTCGTTCTCGTAACAAACCTTTTTGGTCATTCCGAAACAGTTCAAGGGCTTGCCTCGCAAAGAGAATACAGCCTGAGTATTGACATCTCGGCTCTTGGTAATACTACCACTCGCAGAGTCACCCTCGGTGATGAATATACAAGACTCCTCCTGTTGGGTTCCACGGGCATCAGATAAATGCACTCGGCAATCTCTTAATTTTCTATTGTGAAGATTGGCCTTCTTACTCATCTCGCGCGCCTTCTTGGCAACGCCAGCCATCTCCTTTCGTATCTTCTCACTTTCTTGAACTTTGGCGAGGATGATGTCGGCGATGTCGGTATTCTTGTGCAAGAAATTATCAACTTGCTCCTTTACAAAATCACCTATGAATTTATCAATGCTAATGCCACCCTCAGGAGCCGTAGTCTGTGAACCTAATTTCACTTTTGTCTGACTCTCAAACATTGGTTCCTGAATGTTGATACTTATAGCTGCCACAATACCATTACGGATATCAACATATTCGAAATTCTTACCGGAGTAATCTTTGATGACTTCTGCTACGTATTTTTTGAACGCCGCCTGATGAGTACCGCCAAGAGTAGTATGCTGACCATTTACGAAAGAGTAATACTCCTCACCATTTTGCTTTGTATGGGTAAAAGCAATCTCTATATCCTCACCACGAAGATGACAGATTGGATAGAGAGCATCATAGTCCATCCTATCGTTTAACAAATCGGACAATCCATCGCGCGAATGAATCCTTCTGCCATTAAACATAATGGTCAAACCGATATTCAGATAAGTATAGTTGCGTAGCATTGTTTCTATAAACTCATCTCTGAATTTATAGTGCTTGAAGAGCGTATGGTCAGGTTCGAAGAATATATATGTACCATTCTCATCCTGAGTGGGTTCGGTGACATCACTAACAAGAATTCCCTTTTCGAAAACAGTTTTCCTGACTTGACCATCGCGATATGAGTGGGCTTCGAAGTGACTACTTAGGGCATTAACTGCTTTTAGACCGACACCATTAAGTCCGACACTCTTTTTGAATGCCTTTGAGTCATACTTACCACCAGTGTTGAGCATGGAAACTGCCTCAACTAACTTGCCTTGAGGTATACCACGACCATAGTCACGAATACTCGCACGAAGTTTATCTACTATTTCTACTTCAATGCGTTTACCAGCATTCATCTTGAATTCGTCGATACTATTATCGATAACCTCCTTAAGAAGCACATAAATACCATCCTCAGCCTGCTGTCCATCGCCCAAACGGCCGATGTACATGCCAGGACGAGTACGCACGTGTTCCATATCCGAGAGGTGGCGAATATTTTCCTCGTCGTAGATGATATGTTCCTGTTCGGTTCCTTCTATGAGTTCTTCCATGATAAGACTTAATGCGAGTTCTATCTGTATTTTATTTTAAGTGGACACTTACTGGTCAGTCAATAGACTTCTTCCAAGTGTGACGTCTCTTTATCACCTCGCTATCCAACGAACGCCATACACTCAAGGCCTTAGTATTGGATTCTAACTGAGGGCAACATTCGGCAACCTCAAATCCCATATCCTGTGCGGTTGGAATAAGGTCAGCAAACAACAAACTTATACAACCTGTATCCTGATATTCAGGCAAGGCACCAATAAGCAGCAAATCAATAATTTTACTACGCTTCCACTTTAGGGCCTTAAGTATGTGCCACCATCCAAATGGGAATAACTTAGATTTCGCCTTTTGTATTGCTTTGGTAAGATTTGGCATACATACACCTACTGCAATAGGTTCCCCCTCCTTATTCTCAACCACAGAGATTAGTCGATGATCCAACAAAGGCAAATAGATCTGAGCATAACTTTCCATCTGCCTCTTGCTCATATTGCTATATCCATAGAGGTCTTTGTAGGAAGTATTTATTATCTCAAATAACTTAAAGACATATCCACTACTGCGCAAGTCCTGTTTACTCTTGAACTTGCGAATCTTAAAACCATATCTGTCCTGGACAAGTTTGGCCACCCGGAAAAATTTCTGTTGGTTGGCCGAGTGCTCACCATCTTTTTGGGGAACACTGATGATTCTATCAACCCACACAGCATCTTCCTCAAAACCGAGTGCTTTTAGATGTTCGTTATAATATGGATAATTATAGATGGTATACATAGAACCTGCCCTATCGTATCCTTCAAACAACATTCCCTCTGGGTCAAGATCAGTAAAACCTAATGGTCCAACAATCGTATCCATACCACGCTCTCTACCCCACTCTTCAACAGCATCAAGCAGAGCCTTACTCACTTCTTTATCATCAACAAAATCTATCCAGCCAAAGCGCACCTTCTTCATCCCCCACTTTTGATTGGCTCTGTTGTTGATTATAGCAACCACACGTCCCACTATAGCACCTTCTCTGATAGCCAAAAAGAATTCAGCATCACAAAAATCAAAAGCCGCATTCTTCTTGCGATTAAAACTGCTCAATGTATCCTCTAACAAGTCGGGCACAGCATGGGGGCAATCTTTATACAAGGTAAAGTTGAAGCGAACAAAATGCTTCAAATCCTTTTTTGACGAGATTCGCTTTATGATAAGTTCTGACATATTATTGAATGGTATGCATATAACTATTAATCATCACAAAGGTAGCATTTTTATTATACTTTTTTACCGCTCAAATATTAAAAATGTCATTTTACAACACATCTTTTAATAAAAAGACACATTTTCTCTTTGTCAAGGTGATAAAATGTTATAATTTTGCTTTATGACCACAGCATATTTAGGTTCAATAGAGCACTACAAGAGATTACTTCGCGGACAGGAAACTATTGATCTGTCTGTTGCCTACCGCAAGCAAACATACATGAACAGGTGTTGCATTGATTCGCCGAATGGCGCTTTAGCTTTGACCATTCCCATAGTGAATCCGCATGGTCGCACACCAGTTGGTGAGATTTTGATATCAGAGCATGGCAATTGGCGTCACCAGCATTGGAACGCGCTAGTCTCCAGTTACAGGCAAACACCATATTTTGAGTATTACGAAGAGGACTTTTATCCCTTCTACCACGAACGCAATTGGGAACTTTTAGCCCATTTCAACGAGGACCTACACCATACCGTAATGCGCCTCATCGATCCATTACCTTTATTAAAAAAATCAGTATCTACTGAGATACCTTATTACCAGGTATTTGCTTCTAAACACGGTTTCATACCTAACCTTAGTATCGTTGATCTTCTGTTCAACTTGGGACCTGAATCGGTCTATTATTTATGAAAATATATTCACTTGATGATCGTTGCCTTCCTGCTATAGAAAAGGTTAGAAATTATTATCTCTCACAACCAGAATGGCAAAAGGACATTGCTGAAGGCAAGATGTTTGGTGTACTCATATACAAGGATAAGGATGTAGCAGAAGACATATCCTATCTTGCTGCTTTTTCTGGCACCCTAGGAGGCAAAACGTGCCAACCAGGATTTGTTCCTCCTATCTTTGACATACAAGAGGGAGATGGCAGATATTTCCTAAAGGAGGAGGCAGAAATAAGTGCAATAAACAAACATTTGGATTCCGGCAAAGCTTCGGCCCGGGAAATATGTGAATTACGCTTTGAGCGCAAGAACCGTTCCCGAGCTCTTCAACGGTGGCTCTTTAGCAGATACACCATCAGCAATGCATGTGGCGAGCAGACAAATCTTCTTGATATGTTTGCTCCCTCGGTACCACCAGGAGGAGCGGGAGATTGTTGTGCTCCAAAATTATTACAAGAAGCTTACAGAAAAGGAATAAAACCTCTTGCCATTGCCGAATGGAACTCGGCTGACAATAAGTTCTATCCCCCATGCATAAGCCGTTGCCGTCCCATCCTTGCCCACATGCTCAAGGGTTTAAATGCTGAAGAAGACCCTCGATTAATGTACTATAATAGCCTTATGGAGAGGTTGAAGATTATTTTTGAAGACGAGTTTCTGATGGTAATTGAAAAACCTTCGGGGCTACTTTCCGTGCCTGGCAAAAACAATCTTCCCTCGGTTGAGAGTATAACAAAATGCCTTTCAGTACACCGTCTGGACCAAGATACCAGCGGACTAATGGTCTTGGCCAAAACTCTTGATATACAACGAGAACTCCGAAGTCAGTTTGAGCAACGTATCACCAAGAAGCAATACGATGCAGTATTGGAGCGGGAGATGACTTGTGGAGAGGAAGGCGAGATTACATTGCCTCTATGCCCTGACATTAGCAACCGTCCCAAACAGGTTATTGATTTCAAAAACGGCAAAGACGCAAAGACGCATTATCGTGTAGAAAAGAACATTAATGGTCATGCGTACATCAAGCTTTGGCCATTAACAGGGCGCACGCATCAGTTGAGAGTACACATGGCCAAGGGATTAGGCAACCCAATACTTGGTGACAGACTATATGGAGCAAACAGCAATGGCGCCTCATCCTTGTCAAGTGAAGAGGTGTTGAAAGCATTAAACTCATCAGAACGCTTAATGCTAAACGCTTCACAACTCATATTCTTACACCCTGTCAGCAAAAAGCAGATGTGTTTTACTTGTACTCCAGAATGGTTAGTTGTTCCGGATTGAAAATTTCCCTCGCCGCACACAATACCTTTTCGGCCGTTAGTGCCTGAATACGTGCTACAAATTCCTCCTTCGTCTGGGTCTTCCCATAATGAAGCATACGTTTACCCATACCTATGGCAACACTTTCAAAATTATCGTAAGAAAGAGAAATCTGACCTATAATCTGACGTTTAGCTGCCTTGAGGGCTTTTTCTGAAAGAGGAGCAGCACACAATCGTTTCAACTCATTTTTGACCAATCGTTTACAATGGTCAACATCCTTATGATCGCAACCGAAATATACGGCCCACACGCCAGTATCGGTATAGGTGGTGAGGGAACTCTCTACAGTATAGACGAGACCATATCTCTCCCTTAATGCCAAATTCAGTCTACTACTCAGTCCTGGTCCGCCAAGTATATTATTAGCCATGAACAAAGCAAGATGACTTGGATGGGCACCTCCATATGCTCTAGCTCCCATCATTATATGAGCCTGATGGGTGTCTTTATGTATCACCTTATGCATCGGCACATAGTCGCAAAGAAGACAATACGGTGATTGAGGCAAAACATTATGGTGTTTGAGGCGAGACAATGCTTTGTTTGGGAGGCGTCGAAGTATTGTCTTCATATCAACATTTCCATAAACAAATAGAACTGCATTTTCAGGCAGATACATTCGATGAGCAAAACGCACAACATCATCCGTTTGATACTGGCGAAGACGTTCTGCATTGCCAAGAATGCTTCTACCCAATGGATGCTCAGGAAACAGCATTGCTTCAAAATCATCGTAAATTAGTTCGGAGGGAGAATCATTGTAGCTCTCTATCTCATCAATAACAACCTCCACCTCTTTCTCCATCTCCTCCTTAGGATAGACACTCCCGAAGACAACATCAAACAACAAATCTACCGCACGAGCAAAATGTTCCTTCTGGCATGTGCAATAATATACTGTTTCCTCCTTACCGGTGAAAGCATTCAAATCACCGCCTACCGACTCCATTCTCGTAATAATCTGGCGGGAAGTACGCTTGTCAGTTCCCTTGAAACTTAGATGCTCGGCAAAATGCGCCATTCCGCTCTCTGAATCTAGTTCGTCTCTGGTACCAGCATCCATAGCCAGACCTAAATATATAGTATCGGTTGGACTCGAGGCGCACACAATCCTGAGACCATTCTCTAAAATTATTTTTTCCATGCCCACAAAGTTACAACTATGAACCCGAATATACAAATTATCTTGTAATATTCATTTTTACATATTGCTACTACAATTATATGTCATGCCTAATTCCTAGTCATCAAGAGACTTTTGCCATACCTAAAATTAGTGATTTTAAAGGTAAACTATTGAGGATTATTGGCATTTTAACCGATTTCCTTTGCTAAATACCGGACATAATCGTAACTTTGACATCGTCATACCTAACACCCCACTATTATGAAACAGAGGCAACCTACAGAAACCGACCGCAAATTTATGCAAATGGCCATTGATTTGAGCATTGAGAATGTAAAGAATGGTGGTGGACCTTTTGGGGCCGTGATTGTTCACGAAGGCAAGGTTGTGGCAACAGGAGTAAATCGAGTTACGGCACTAAATGACCCAACAGCCCATGCCGAAGTGAGCGCTATTCGGGCAGCATGCCAAACCTTAGGAAACTTCAAATTACATGATTGTATTTGCTACACCTCGTGCGAGCCTTGCCCAATGTGCCTTTCGGCCTTATATTGGGCCGGGGTTAAAGCTATATACTACGGCAACACTAAACAGGATGCCGATAGTATTGGATTTGGTGATGACTTCATCTATCGGGAAATAAATACCCCATACGAATATCGTTTTATCCCAATTTGGGGGATGATGCGTGACGAGGCTCAGGAGGCTTTCCGATGTTGGGAATTAAAAGATGACAAAATAGAATACTGACAATAGAAACCATATATCACATATTGAGAAATATGACTCTTGCTGATTTAAAAACCGGACAAACGGCCACGATATCAAGTGTAGGTGGTAATGGTTCGCTCCGCCAACATTTTCTCGACATGGGAGTTCTTCCTGGAGTGCCAGTGACACTGGTGAAGTTTGCTCCAATGGGCGACCCGATGGAATTGAGAATACATGACTACGAACTCACACTTCGTCGCGACGATGCACGCAAGATAGAGATTGGGAAAATACTTCACTCGCCTATTTCAAAACAGGAGCAAGACATTGCATCCTCTCCTGAACCACAACATCCTGGTTTGGGTGAGGGAGGACATTATCATGAGGAGCAGGAGAAAGCCGAGGGGCGTGATCTTAATAATCCGCGTCCCGAGAAGGATCGCCGTTTAACCTTTGCTTTGGTGGGAAATCAAAACACAGGAAAGACAACTCTTTTTAATCAGCTTACTGGTTTTAATCAGCATGTGGGAAACTTCCCAGGAGTCACCGTAGACCGCAAGGATGGTGCCATAAAGGGTTATCCCAACACAATGGTTACCGACTTGCCAGGCATATACTCTCTTTCTCCATACACAAACGAAGAGATAGTAAGTCGAAAGTTTATCCTTGAGGAAAATCCTTCTGCCATAATAAATATCATTGATGCCACTTGCATAGAACGTAACCTTTATCTCACTATGCAACTGATGGAGTTGGGCAAACCTATGGTATTGGCCTTGAATATGATGGATGAGATAAAGAACAACCACGGAAGCATACGTATCAACGAGTTGGAGCAACTCCTGGGCATACCCGTTGTTCCTATTTCGGCTATGCGTAACGAGGGGGTTGACGAAGTGGTGCGCCATGCCATTCATGTTGCACGCTATCAAGAGGGGCCCTTGCGCCACGATTATTGTTCTCCACAGGAAAACGGAGGTGCGGTTCATCGCTGCTTCCATGCCATAATGCATCTAATTGAGGATCACGCACAAAGAGCAAAACTACCCATTCGCTTTGCTGCGGCAAAACTCATTGAAGGAGATAGTCTTGTTATGGAGGCACTTGCATTAAGTCAGAATGAGCATGATACGGTAGAACACATCCTATGCCAAATGGAGGAAGAGCGGGGTTTAGACCGTCAGGCGGCAATCGCTTCGATGAGATTTGATTTCATCAGGAGCATCTGTCATCGCACAGTTGTTCGCCCGCGCGAGACAAAAGAATATGTACGAAGCCAATGGATCGACAAACTGCTCACAGGTCGATGGACGGCCTTGCCTTCATTTGTCATTATTATGGCCTTGGTCTTTTGGTTGACCTTCGATGGTATTGGTGCATGGTTGCAAGAGCAGGTGGAGTTGGGCGTTGAATGGATTGTAGAAATCACCGAATCTTTCCTTACTTCCATAGACATTGCACCAGCCATACATAGTCTCATCATTGATGGCATTTATGGGGGTATTGGTTCGGTGATAGTATTCCTGCCTCTTATCCTGATACTTTTCTTTTCCCTTTCACTAATGGAAGATAGTGGATACATGGCGCGTATCGCCTTTGTTATGGATCGTCCATTGAGAAAACTTGGACTTTCGGGACGAAGCATAGTGCCCTTGCTATTAGGGTTCGGGTGTAGTGTGCCAAGCGTAATGAGTAGTCGAACTTTGCCAAGCGTTCGCGACCGCCGCCTTACTATCATGCTCACCCCATTCATGTCATGTACGGCAAAAATTCCAATCTATGCTTTCTTTGCGGCAACCTTCTTCCCTGAAAATGCCGCACTTGTTATGTTAAGTCTGTATTTCTTGGGAATAACTATTGGTATAATAGTTGCTCTTGCCATGAAACACACATGGTTCCGCGGTGAGGCTGTTCCCTTTGTAATGGAGTTGCCCAACTATCGTTTGCCCGTGCCACAAAATGTATTCCGACTCCTTTGGGATAAGGCAAATGATTTTTTGCGACGAGCATTTACTGTTATTTTTCTCGCCTCCATTGTAATTTGGTTTATGCAAACATTCACATTCCAATTGCAAATGGTAGAACCCGGTATGGAGGACGAAAGCATGTTGGCAAAAATTGCTGGCGTTGTGGTACCTTTGTTTAGTCCATTAGGATTGGGCGATTGGCGCATAGTAACATCGCTTGTAAGCGGGATGTTGGCAAAAGAAGTTGTTGTGAGTACCCTAAATACCTTATTTGCAGGTGTATCCATTTCAGAAATATTCAATGCCACAACAGCCTATGCCATGATGGCATTCTGTTTGCTCTATACTCCATGTATTGCGGCGATGGCTACCATACGCAGGGAACTAGGTAATATTTGGGCTATTATAGTCCTATTCTCACAATGTGCCATAGCATGGTTAGTAGCATTCATCATCACGCAGATTTTATGAACACACAAAGTATACTTCTTTTAGTATTCCTAGGTATAGTCACAGTTTATGCCATTTACCGACTTTTCAAAAAGAAAGGTGGCAATGATTGCGACAATTGCAATGGTAATTGCGGAGGATGTTGCGGGTGCTAAAAGGCTTATTTAACTAAGGCCTTGCATAGCATATCCTGATACAAGCGACTCTCTCCAACCGGAGAATTGCGATTTATGACAACAAAGGCATACCAATGCCCATTGCTTCCGTGGGCATATCCACTCAGACTTGAAGCACCGATGCTTATCAGTGTGCCTGTCTTGCAAAAAATACGCTTCTCATAAATGCTTTCAGTCATTCGTGAACTCAACGAACCACGCCTTTCAGAATGTCCTGGAGTAGCAAGTGCCTCACTTATAAGAACCGATTTTATATCTGGTTCCTTCCAGGCAAAGCGAAGTAAAGATATCAGGAAATCCGCATTAACCATATTTTTAGGCGAAAGGCCAGAACCATCATTCAGGGTAAATCCTGACGTGTCATATCGAAGGTTTTCCTTCAAGAACACATTCAAATCTGTATCGCCCGTACCTACAAGACCTTTATAGCGATCGGCATAATGAATCGTATGATAATGTAAGGCATCTGCTTTGATGTTGCAACTATGAATTAACATCGGAGCAATGACGTCTGTAATCGATGTAGCTTTAGAGTATATGGTATGCAACACCGGATAAATCCTTAATCCATACTCTACACTGGGATTTGGCGAATCAATATTCATTTGTTGTAACAGGTACCTCAGCTCTTGTGCTATACGGGGAGCACCTTTCAAAAGAATGGGAAGTTTGTTATATGGCATGTCCCATATGCTGGCGGTATGATGAGCTCGCAATGTATCGGTTCGCATAAGATTTATTACTACACGACCATCTATCTTCCTAACGCCTTTCCTTTTTAAAGCACTTACATACTCTTCCAACCCCTCCACCATAGGATTGTCATCAAACTGAAAAATGACATCGCCATGCAATACACCTCCACTAACATTGCCTGTTAGCATAATCTTTTCTATGTATCTGTGAGACACCCCTAATCGTTTCAGCGCAGATATTGCCGTAAGCAATTTAAGACTTGATGCTGGCGTCATCAATTCTCTATCGTGCCATCGTAAAATAGGGGTATCCGTCGTCAGATTCCACACACAGACCGCAATATCGTTTGTATCTAACCGACAAGGAGACGTAATAAAGCGTTTGAGGCGCACTTTCATAACAGAATCCTCCTTATTGCACAACTCTATCGCATCTGTCGCGCATACGGATGAGGTTTCTGCTTCAATAGGACTCTTGCTCCAATATTCGTTAAGAACTTTAACGGGCCAGTATAATATCCATGTCAACAAGGCAATACTAAAAGACCAAAAGACAACCCTGACCCACCTTTTAAACCTTCTTTTTTTCTTCTTTTTTTGCATATCTGGTGGCAAAGGTACATTATTTTGCAGAATCATTACTATTATTCCGTGAGTTCTTTATATATTTGGTGCCAAATTACTAAATTATTAAATCATGCAAAAAATATTTTCCTTGTTGCTAATGCTTTGCTTTATAGCAAACATAAGCGCACAATCATTGCCACAAGACACTGTCACCCGCAAAGGACAGTTGCCTAATGGATTAACTTATTATGTGAGAAAAAATGTGAAAACGCCAGGAAGTGCTAATTTCTACATTGCGCAAAAGGTGGGATCCGTTCAAGAAGAAGAGGACCAACGCGGTTTGGCACACTTTTTGGAACACATGTGCTTCAATGGCACCAAGCACTATCCCGGAGATGCTTTGTTGAGATATCTCGAGGGTATTGGAGTAAAGTTTGGCCAACAGTTAAATGCATATACGTCTATCGACGAAACAGTTTACAATATCAATAATGTTCCAACAGCACGAACTTCCACCGTTGATAGCGTGTTGCTTATTTTGCATGACTGGAGTTGCGATCTAGCCCTCGAAGAATCAGAGATTGACAAGGAACGTGGTGTCATCCACGAGGAGTGGCGTCAGGGCAATTCTGCACAGATGCGAATTTTCAACCGTCAGTTGCCAACACTGATGTCAAACAGTCGTCCTGGCAATCGTCTTCCAATAGGTTTGATGTCAGTAATCGACAACTTTCCGTATCAAGCTTTGCGCGACTACTACCACAAATGGTATCGTCCTGATCTTCAGGCTATCATAGTTATTGGCGACATTGATGTTGATCGCACCGAAGCAAAGATAAAGGAATTTTTCTCTCCCATTGCAATGCCCCAAAATGCTGCTGAGCGCATATACTACGGAGTAGAAGACAATGAAGAAGCAATTATTGTCACAGATCACGACCCCGAACTTACAATGACTCTTGTGTCACTTATGTTTAAGCACAAAGAGCTTTGGCCGGCTAATAAAAAGAATTCCATTGAATATCTACGACATAAAATAGCAAAATCTTTGGTTGAAGGTATGTTCTCTTCTCGCATGCAAGAAATCTTGTTAAAACCAGAAACTCCATACCTTGCAACAAGTTTTAATGAAAGTGATTTCCTGCTCTCTAAGGTTACCAAGTGTACCGAAAGCTATATCGTTCCGAAAGAAGGAATGACATACGCGGCAATAACTTCGGCAATAAAGGAATTGTGTACTATACTTGACCACGGTTTCTTGCAAAGCGAATTAGACAGAAGACGTTCGCAGATGCTCTCAAAACTTGACCTGAAATATCAGAACCGTAATAAAAGAGAGAATGCCGAATTTATACAAGAATGCCTAAACAATTATCTCAATGGTGAGCCCATGCTTCCCATCGAATTTGAGACAGGCATTTACAAACATCTTCTCCCAACAATCACTCTTGAAGAGGTTAACGCATTGTATGCTACATTATTCTCACGTAACACAAAAAATATGGTTATGCTTTGTATAAACCCCGAAAAGGAAGGCTATATCCAACCCAATGCTGATAGTCTTTTTCTTGCGGTAAAGGCTGGTTTTGATGCAAAGACAATTCCCTTCGTAGATGAAACCGAAACAGGTGATTTGATCAAAGAATTACCCACACCAGGTAGCATTGTCAAGAGCAAACAAGGGCATTTCGGAGGCAAGGAACTGATACTATCCAATGGTGTACGAGTAGTTATGTTACCAACAACCCACAACGACAATGAAATTCTCATGCAAGCCTACAGTCCTGGCGGGACAAGCAGATATAGCGCCGAAGATTATATCACTTTGGAAGCTGCAGAAGAATTGTGTAACATTTCTAAATTAGGAGGATACAAGCGTACAGACATACGCAAGATGCTCGCTGGTAAACAAGCTCAGGTAAACGCAAGTCTTGGATCTCGTAGCGAACAAATGGGCGGTGGTTCTTCGCGCAACGATCTGGAAACAATGATGCAACTCATCTACCTGCAGTTCCAACCATTGGAACCAGATGTGGATGCTGCACAGAACCTCTTGACACAATATTACACTATGCTAAAAGGTAAGGAGAACAATCCTATGGCTTTCTTCAGCGATAGTGTCTCAACAACATGCTATGGAAATAACCCGCGCAATGTCCTTCTGCGCAAAGAACATATTGAACAGATAGACTACAAGCGCGCGCTCGAAATTTGGGCAGACCGCTATGCTGATGCATCTGATTTCACCTTCTTCTTCGCAGGCACCTTTGACGAAGACACCTTATCTAAATATTGTTGCCAGTACTTGGCCACCCTTCCAACACTCAAGCGCAACGACAAACCTGTAAATACCGATTTGGTCGTACGCAACGGCAACATAAAAAACATCTACAAGACCAAAATGGAACAGCCTCAAGCGTTGGCATTGTTCATGATGCATGCTCCTGCAAAAAACAAGAAGAATCTCAAGGACGAACTTGTAACAAGTATATTGGGACAAGCAATGCAGATGACATATACTAAGGTGATTCGTGAAGAAATGGGTGCCTCATATGGTGTAGGTTCTAGTGCTGACCATTATGATGGTCATGACGGCAAATGGAAATATCAGTTCACCGTACAAGGTAATGTCAAACCCGACCTATACGACACTTGTGTTGTAGTAATGCGAAAAGAACTTGAAAAAGTTGCGACCAATGGCATTCCTGCCGAATATATGCAAAGAGTGAAGGAATATATGCAAAAGAGCTATCACGAGCGTCAGAACAAGAACGGAGTATGGCTTTCATACCTGCAGACCTATTACCGTTATGGCATAGACGTACACAAGGATTATATTCCAACCCTAGAGAGCATAACACAAAAAGACATCATCAACGTAGCAAAGACCTTGTTAAAAAGCAAGAATGAAATCACCGTGGTGATGCTACCCGAATAAAAGAAATATCTAATCACATTATTAACATTTGTAAAATTTGAAACTATGGGATACGACAAAGGATATGGCGATTCTTATAGCCAAAGCTCTTCTTATTCACAAACCAGTGTTTTTGCCACACTCATGCGCAATGTATACATATGGATGACATGTGGACTATTGATGACAGGACTCACTGCTATGATTATAGCAAAGGATTATAATCTAATCAATACTATTTTCAATACCAATTTGTATTGGCTATTGCTAATCGCAGAAATAGGATTGGTATTCTTCATCTCTTCTATGATTAACCGAATATCATTCGTTACGGCAGGTTTGCTGTTTGCCATTTACTCTATCATAAATGGTGCTACCCTTTCCATTATTATGCTGGCATACACTCAAGAAAGTATAGCTCAAACCTTCTTTGTAACAGCAGGAACCTTTGGTGGCATGTCATTGGTGGGTTTCTTCATCAAGAAAGACCTTTCTGCTATGGGACGCATTCTTATTATGGCGCTTATTGGTCTTATCGTTGCAAGCATTGTGAACATATTTTGGGATAACGATATGTTTACATCAATACTTAACTATGTTGGCGTTATCATCTTTGTGGGTCTCACCGCATATGATACACAGAAAATCAAGAATATGATGCTTGAGGCTCAACACTATGGTGTTAACGATCAAACAAACAAGATTGCGCTTTTGGGAAGCTTGACACTATACCTTGACTTCGTTAATCTCTTCCTTTATTTATTGCGCATCTTTGGACGAAGGAGATAAGTTACATACAACCTAACAAAACAAGGCGAGAATGTTCCCAACTGGGTGCATCCTCGCCTTTTGTCTATAATAACTATGTTAGGATCTGCATGTAAAAAAGAATAGCAATATACGTTAGTAGCAATACCCAAATACGAACAAACCATTACAATTATACCCAAATATTTGGGTAATAATAGCAATCAATAATTTAAGGAATTTAATAATTGCGATATTGCTCATTGCTACTTTCAGAGACGGCTATACACTCCATCTCAATGAGCCATGTTGGACGGCATACTGGTGCCAAAGTGATTATGGTTGGGATATCTGGGAAACGCTGTGCAAACATCTTCTTCACAACCCCATAATCTGCCACATCTCTCAAATAAACAATCATCTGAGCACAATCGGCCATCGTCATCCCAGCCTCATCAAGCAGGCATCCAACATTCTCCCACATACGTTCGGTTTGCATACATATATCTCCTACATGAACCACCTCACCCTTGTTATCAATACTGGCCGTACCTGAAATATAGGCATGGTTTCTATCGCCATACTGCATAAGAGTTCCACGCTCGAAGGTTACACCATAATCACTCGTACGGTTCAGGTGTGTGGGAGCATAGAGATAACGTTGTTGTTCTGGCATAAAACCATTCAACGCATAGCAACCTAACTGAATCAACGCTTTGGGGTCAGAAGGGTTTCCTCCGATTCCAGTAGACGAAATATAGTGGGTATCAGAAGTCAGTCCTATGTAATTGAAATATTGCTTGCGCGCAACAACCAGACCATTATATTGCGTATCCACATCACGCACAAAAAACCAGGTGCGTATGCAGTTATCGGCAATACAAGCCTGATGCGTTGACAGTATCTGCTCATAACGTGTCAACAAGGTTTGAGTCTGCTGGAAACTATCACCATTGCTATCCGACAATCCCATTGTCCATATATGCTGATAACCATTATTCTCAGCTAAGGCAGAGACTCCGTCCGGACTCATCCTCAACACCTGCATACCCTCTTGTATATATAGCCATAGAGCAACCTTGCTCCCATCAAGAGGAGGTTGCTGTATGAAACTAACACTGCACGTCACTCCAATATCGTTCATTAGAGGCTGCTGGTTAGTGCTATCAGAAAGGAAATAGCGTTTAAAGACGATTTTCGCCTCGCTAAATTCATCGGAAGCCATTAGGTGTTCCTCAGCCAAACATATCCTCCTGTATTGATCAGCGAAAGAAGTTCCGTTTGAAGAAACGTGTAGCATTGCATGCCACTCTTTTGTTCCACTTACAGGTAAAAATGACGAAATTTCTATCGTCACACCAAGTTCAGCAATACTTAATTGTGAGTATTTCATGCCACAAAGTTACAAAAAAATGAATAATGCCACACAAATGATGAGGTTTTATTTATAACTTTGTCAACAGTAATAAGTTGGACAATTATTCACCAACGTTCAGTATCAAAAAAAGTTCCTATTATATATGACCGAAAAATACAGGGCAACCGACCCTATGAGCGATTTAATAAGCGACGACTACCGCATGTTGCAAGTAATCAGCCGCTTTGGTATGTCTTTTGGTTTCGGAGATGCCAAAATAGATACCGTATGCAAGGAGTGTGGAGTAGATGCGCCAACATTTCTGGCCGTGGTTAATTTCATTAGAAATGGCGAATACGTAAAGATCAGTGAGCTAATCGACGATGTTGATGTAAGAGCATTAATGGACTATCTTAAACACTCACACGCTTATTATATAAATTTTCGTCTTCCTGCCATAAAGCGCAAACTGCTTGAGGCTATGAGCGTATCAAGCAACCAGATCGCCGTATTGATACTGAAATTCTATGACGAGTATGCAGCCGAAGTTTCTCGCCACATGGAATACGAAAACGAGTATGTGCATCCCTATGTCGAACAACTGCTTGAGGGACGTATTCCCTCGTCCGAACATGGTTTTCATGCTCTGTGTCACCGACACCAGGACAACCACGGAAGCATTGAGCGCAGTTCGTCCGAACTTAAGAACATCATCATCAAATACTATCCTTCCGAAAGCAACATCCAGTTGCTTAACGACGTTCTTATGGACATATACATGATGGAGGAGGATATGCTAAGCCATTGCCGCTTGGAGGATCAGTTGTTTGCCGAGTCGGTTCATCGCCTTGAGGATGAAATCAGGTTGAAACGTCCCCAAGAAGAATACACACCTACTCACTCTCAACACGAATCAAACAACACACTCTCCGATCGCGAGAAGGAAGTGATTATAGAAGTTGTTAAAGGACTTTCTAACAAGGAAATAGCCGAGAATATGTTCATCTCCGTTAACACCGTCATGACTCATCGTCGCAACATCTCTAAAAAACTAAACATCCACTCTCCCGCAGGCTTAACCATATATGCAATTGTTAACGGACTGGTGAATCTTGACGAAATAAAAATTTAATTAAGATTTCACACTACATCTGTACTATATAATACGGCAACAGGCGAAGGTTCTCCTCCGCCTGTTGTTTGTTTTATCACAACAAATTGGTTCACTTAGAAAGTGCCTTTTCCATGAAATAAGGCAATTGCTTCTTCCACCAACACCAATCATGATCCACATCAAAACCCCAATAGTCCATATTTGCAGGAATACCCTTTTCGCAAAGCACAGTATCCAAAGCACGAGTGCTCTCCAACAATTCATCTTCCCATCGTCCCTGCCCCACACAAATGTAAATGCGACGCTTCTTGTATAGGTCTATCCAAGGATGATCTTGCGGCATCTCTCTAATGAAATCAATTGGAGAATTCATGAATGTAAGTTCGTCGCTATACATAGGGAAACCATAACTTGCGGTATACAACCCACTAAGTGCGATCACGGTATCAAAAATATCAGGACGACGGAAGAAAAAGTTTCCTGCATGAAAACCACCCATCGAACATCCGGTCACCATAAAACTCTCCGTCTTACGTTTACGAACCTGAGGAATAAGTTCCTCTGTGATATAGTTATACCAACGCTCGTGTTGCTCTATTCGCCAACGATTATCAGCCGAACGGTTGCTCCATGTTTCGCCATCGATACCATCTACACAGATAGCACGTATCTGTCCGCTCTCTATCCATGGTGACAGCACATCTATCATTCCAAAATTCTCGAAATCGAAGAATCGGCCATCTTGCGAAGGGAATATCAGCACCGGACGGCCCTTTTTGCCGTATGTCTTATATTCCATATCGCGTTGCAGGTGGTTACTGAAGTGCTTGTTATAAATTACTTCCATTGGTTTACGTATAAAGATATATGTATGAGTAGATTATTTTCTATTGCAGACATCGTATAAGAACTCGTCTCTCTCCATCTCAGTACGGAAACGAGCAATATAGGCATAGTCACCCATGGCTGGTGCAAGTGCTTTGTCAATGTATGGAGTCATCTTCATTGCATACGCATACTTGTCCAAAATTTGTGTATCTGACAAATGATATTCCACCCCAGAACGGCGTCCGGCATATACGCAGAAATAATCGTCATTTGCATCTGATTGTCTGCGTGCGTCAAAAGCTACCATATCGGCCCATATCTGATAAACATCCACATTGTGCGCATAGTTAATCATATCAGGCGTATAACCACCACCTGGACGCATATTCACCTCAAGAGCTACAAAGTCACCCTCGTTGCCAAGACCTCGATGAGCACGACCTAATTGGAAGAACTCCAGATGCACAAAACGCTGGCGCACATCAAACGCCTTTACGGTCTGGCGTCCCCAAAAGCGAAGATTTTCGTTAATATGCTGCTGGACATAATAGGTACTGTCAAGGTTATAGTTGACGATATCAGCTATAGAGGGAGGACATACACACATACTTTCAAACAAGGGTTCGCCCTTGGAATCTATTATTGCATCGTAGGTGCAGATGTTGCCCGTAACAAATTCCTCAATTACATAGTCATGGACATGCGGTGTGTTATCAAGAAAGTCACGCAAGGCCCATTCACTCTCTATCTTGTGAGCACCACCCGAACCAACACCCACGTCTGGCTTTGCAAAAACAGGATAACCTGCCTCGTATGCAAACTTCATTATGGCGTCCCAACCAGCACTCGCCTTTATCTGACGAGCGGTACGGATACCACCCGCCGCATAATACTTCTTCATCTCGGATTTTTCCTTGATGCTGTATATCCTGTCTGTCTTAAGACCTGTGTTCACATTGAAGTCTGTGCGCAAACGCGCATCCTGCTCCAACCAGTACTCGTTGTTACTTTCTATCCAATCAATACGACCATATTTAGCGGCAAAATGTGCCACCGCACGATACATCTGGTCATATTCCTCCATATTATCTACTTTGTAATACTCCTTTAAAGCGTCCTTCAGCCTTGAATCCAATTGATCATATGGAGCATCACCAATACCAAATACCGTAACACCATTCTTTTTTAGTGCTGCACAGAAATTCCAATAGTTCTCTGGAAAATTAGGAGAGATAAAAATGAAGTTCATAATAGCAATCTTATTTAATGAATAGTAAATTCTGCCATAAAAAGCATTTGCAGAACCAAAGTATTAAACTTACATTTTTCTTCCTTTTTCTGCATATGCACTGCAAAAATAACTATTTTGCTTGAAAAATCCAAATAAATGCAATATCTTTGCCCAATATATGTTCACTCTGTTTCTAACCAGTAGCCCATGTGGCCACGATGGAGCCATATTTGAAAAGAACAGGTTCCGCGAGGAACTTCTCCGCCAACTTAAGGGAGAAGTTCGAGGATTGTACATCACTTCAGACCCCGACGATTTCTACGGAAGCGAATGTGCCTCCAATGGTTTGCGTAGCGCTTTAGAAAATTGTGGCATACACATAATACAATGGACATTGCTTGACAAGAGAAACATTTCCGAGTCGCATCGACTGGTGAGCGAATCAGACCTTATCATACTTGGTGGCGGCCACGTCCCAACTCAGCACCGTTTCTTCACAGAGATGCAGCTTCGCGAATCCCTTTTGCAATTTAAAGGCACTTTAATCACCATTAGCGCAGGTAGCATGAATTGTGCCGACACCGTCTATTCCATCCCCGAACTCCCTGGAGAAATCCGCGACCCGAAATACAAGAGGTTCTTCCCCGGCATGGGATTGACTAACATCCAAATCCTACCCCACTACTACGAGTGGAAAGATTTTGTACTGGATGGCATGAAAGTCTACAACGAGGTGGCCGCAAAAGATAGTATCGGAAAGCGCTTCTACATATTCCCCGATGGCACCTATCTTTACAGCATGTTCGGCTATGAAGAGATTCGCGGTGAAGCCTTCTTGATGGAAAATGGCATCTTCCGTAAAATATGCGAGGACGGCCAACATATCCTGTTACCTATAATCTAAGAAAACAGATGCTTGTAAGGCGAGCCATTCTACCCCATGCTCGCTTTAAAAGGGTTCATGTTAATTTTCTGTCCTAAATACCGAAAAAGGAGTTTCAGTTTTCGCTGAAACTCCTTTTCGTACCCAGAGCCGGGATCGAACCGGCACACCTTGCGGTATTGGTGTTTGAGACCAACGCGTCTACCTATTCCGCCATCTGGGCTTGTTTGCGAGTGCAAAGGTATGGTATTTTTTTGAAACCGCCAAATAAAATGACACAAATTTATTCTTTTCTACATCAATCAGCGGTATAATGAGGCGGAAAACAGTTTTAACCTGCTTTTATGATAATACCGACAATAATGCGAATATTATTCACTTATTATGAGGTAGGCAACTTTAGTTAAAGGAAAAGAATACATTGATTAAGGAGAAAGATACTGATGAATGAAGCAAAACTTCATAATGTTTATAATGAAAAGAAGATATTGTTTCCGGAAGAGAAAATGAGCCAATACACGCTTTTGCATACATATTTTCATTTCAGTCTATTCTTACAGACTTCATTTTCATTAAAAACTGCGAACCATCTTTATAGTGAATTTTACAATATTTTAATGCCTTGGCGACAAAGGACAATTGCAAAAATCAGTCAAGAAACATTTTTAGGAGCTATGTGTGATACGACAAAGGTGGACACTCTTGATAGAAACAAGCAATGTCCACCTTATATTATATATATTAAGATTAAGTACTTTGAAATATTACTTAGTATCAGCAGGCTTTACCTCATCCTTCTTCTTTGCAAGATACTCGGGGAGCGCCATGCCAGCCTGATCAAAGAGATCGTTCAAAGGAGGTACTGACTTCATCAAACCAGAGAGGAAGTTAGCTGTAGAGGTCTGACCATTGGCATTGCCTGCACCGCCATCCCACACAGTAACCTTATCGATGTTAATACCCTTGATGGCATCAACCTGAGTCTTGACAAGTTCGGGCAATTTCTCAAGCAAGAGCAAGGTATAAGCCTTGGTAGCATCGCCACCGGCTGCCTTAATCATGCGATCATAACCCTCGGCCTGCTTGGTAAGAATCTCATACAGACCCTTAGCCTCTGCCTCCATCTTCGCATATATTGCATCAGCCTCACCCTTTGCATTTACACGTTTCTGCTCAGCCTCGGCTTCAGCAGCAATTACGAGACGGCGTTTCTCAATTTCCTGTGCCACAATAACATTAGCATTTTGACTTGCACGGTCGCGGTCGGCACGAGCATCCTCGGCTTTCTGTTCAGCAGCATATGCCTCCTCCAGAGCCTGAGCTTGAGCAACCTTTTCAGCAGCAATAGCCTTACGCTGAGCCTCTGCCTCGCGCTCACGACGATTAGCATCAGAGTTAGCAATGGCAATCTTTGCCTCGTTCTCACCCTGAACGGCCTGTGCATTGGCGTCGGCCGTACGGATACGGGTTTCGCGAACAGCCTCTGCCTTACCGATTTCACCAACTTTCTCCTGCTCGGCAACACGTACCTTAGCCTCGTTGATAGCCTTTGCAGCTGCCTCTTGACCAAGAGCCTCGATATATCCACTTTCGTCCTTAATGTCGGTAACGTTCACGTTGATGAGTCGAAGACCTATCTTCTTTAATTCAACCTCAACATTGGCGGTTATAGCCTCAAGGAACTTATCACGGTCAGAGTTCAACTCCTCAATACTCATGGTAGCAATAACCAAACGAAGCTGACCGAATAGGATATCACGAGCCATCTCTTGAATCTGAGAAGACTGAAGACCGAGCAAACGCTCTGCCGCCGCAAGCATAGACTCTGGTTCAGTGCTGATACCTACAGTAAAACGACAAGGAACGTCTACACGAATATTCTGGCGCGAAAGAGCATTGGTAAGATTAGCGTCAATACCTATGGGAGTAAGCGACAGGTAAGCATAGTCCTGAATAACGGGCCATACGAAAGTACCACCACCATGTACACATTTGGCAGAGCTACGTCCCATAGTAGAACCATAGACAACCAGAATCTTGTCAGAAGGACAACGGCGGTAGCGGTTGAGCAATGCCATAACAAGCATAACAAACACCACTACGGCAATAACAATCAAATAAATTGGATCCATAATAGTATAATTTAAATATTAGAGTTTAAGTTTATATTATAATAAAAGTAGTTCAGATTCTTTCGACTACAACGCTTGAGGCATCAAGCAGACCAAGAACACGAACCTTGGCACCAGAGTGTATCGGAGCCTCATCGTCGGTAACAGCTATAAGTTCCTGCACGGACCCCTGAAAGCTTACCTGCACCTTGCCGACACCAGTACGTGCGGCTGGTATGGTGAGATACACATCCACCACCGAGCCTACACAATCCTCAATATGAAAAGTGCCATCCTTCTCAAGCTTAGACATCTGGCGATAGATAAGCAAGAATACATATACAAACAACAATCCTACAACAAACGAGGCTGCGGCCAATAGCATCTGATTTGGAATAAGCGAATGGAGGCAAACACCACCCCAACCCAAACCAAGCAGGAAGTTGATAAAGTTACGGATAGTGAAGAGCTGCATTGCTCCACCCATGTCCAAGGTGCTACCATCAGAAATGTCCGCATCGCCTCCAAAATCCATATCAGTATCGGCATCACCAATACCAATGAAGGTCAAAACCATCTGGATAAGAAATAGCAGAGAGGTAATAAGAGCAATAGCCCAATATACCTGCTGGCCGGATGCGAGCGCATTGTACCATGCATAAAAAGCGTCTGTCATATATTTTAGTAGTTAAAGGGTGAATACATTATATAATTACTTATTTTCTTTTGTCATAGACAAAGATAAATAAAAGATTTCAGCGCACAAAATTTTGAATAAGTTTTTACAAAATATATAATGTACAATGCAAAAAATAACTTATCTTTGCGACCAACACTGAAAAAACGACATCAATCTATGAATAAGAACCTGGTCATCGTGGAGAGTCCCGCCAAGGCAAAGACAATTGAAAAGTTTCTTGGCGAAGATTTCAAGGTGCAGTCCTCCTACGGACACATCAGAGATCTTAAGAAAAAGAATTTCAGCATCGATACCGATACCTTCGCACCACAATATGAAATACCTGCAGACAAGCTAAAGTTGGTTCAAACACTAAAGAAAATGGCTTCTGAGGCCGAGACCGTATGGTTGGCTTCCGATGAAGACCGCGAAGGAGAAGCCATCTCGTGGCATCTGCAACAGGTTTTGGATTTAGATCCCAAGCAAACAAAACGTATTGTGTTTCATGAGATTACAAAAAATGCTATTCTGGAGGCGATAAAAAATCCACGACAGATAGACAACAACCTTGTGAATGCACAACAGGCAAGACGCTTGCTTGACAGAATTGTGGGTTTCAAGTTGAGCCCGGTTTTGTGGAGGAAAGTTAAACCCGCCTTGTCAGCAGGACGAGTGCAGAGTGTTGCCGTACGCCTCATTGTAGAGAAGGAGCGAGAGATTTTGTCGTTCAAAAGTGAAGCATCTTACAGAGTAACAGCATTGTTCCTTACCGAGAACGGTGAGGATTTGAAGGCTGAACTGACGAAGCGCTTCCAAACCAAAGAAGAAGCAGAGAACTTCCTTGAAAAATGCAAGGAGGCATCCTTCAGCATACAGGAAGTTACCAAAAGACCTGCTAAAAAAAGTCCTGCACCTCCATTTACCACCTCTACTTTGCAACAAGAGGCAGCTCACAAGTTAGGACTAAGCGTAGCACAAACCATGATGATAGCCCAACGCTTGTATGAAAACGGTTTGATTACATACATGCGTACCGATAGCGTGAATCTTTCGAAGCTTTGCCTTAATGCCAGTCAAAAGCATATCACCGAAACAATGGGTAAGGAGTATGTTTCTTTGCGCCAATACCAAACAAGCAGCAAAGGTGCACAAGAGGCTCATGAAGCTATCCGACCCACCTATATGGAAAATGCCGAGATACAAGGTTCTGTGCAGGAAAGACGCCTCTATAACCTGATTTGGAAACGCACCATAGCAAGCCAGATGGCTGATGCTCAGATAGAGCGCACGCAGGCAACCATAAACATCAGTGGTATCTCTGATTGTCAGTTCATTGCATCAGGCGAAGTGATTACTTTCGAAGGTTTCTTGAAGGTTTATCAGGCACACAATGCTCAGGCCGAAGAGGATGACAACGAGAGTGGAGAGAACCTATTGCCAATGCTTAAAAATGGGCAAATGCTCAACAATGTAGAAGTACTTGCCACAGAAAGATTCAGTCAAAGACCAACAAGATACAACGAAGCGTCTCTGGTAAAGAAATTGGAGGAACTCGGCATAGGTCGTCCTTCAACTTATGCCACCACCATCACCACCATACAAGAAAGAGAATATGTGCAAAAGGGTGACAAGCAGGGCGAATCGTTTACCTACACCGTTATCTCA
Source organism: Bacteroidaceae bacterium (assembly GCA_017547165.1). Lineage (GTDB taxonomy): Bacteria > Bacteroidota > Bacteroidia > Bacteroidales > Bacteroidaceae > Physcousia. The sequence continues at coordinate 344,467 of JAFYQK010000025.1, read as the reverse complement.
CTAAAAAAGGGAGCAATCAGTTCAAAGCAGAAAGAAATCACGCTTGGCGCCGAAAGGGGCAAGCTCCTACCAACCGACACCGGCATAGTTGTAAACGACTTCCTTAAGGATAGTTTCCCCGAAATAATGGACTATAACTTCACCGCCGAGGTTGAGAAGGAGTTTGACGACATTGCTGAAGGCAAGGCCGAATGGATACAGATGATACGCAAATTCTACGAGAATTTCGAACCCTTAGTGGAAAAGAGTATGAACAGCCGCAACGAGCATCGCGTAGGCGAACGCCTGTTGGGCGTACATCCCAAAACAGGTGAACCGGTAATGGTGAAAATAGGCCGCTTTGGTCCTGTCGCTCAAATCGGAAGCACCGATAGCGACAAAAAGCCTCGATTTGCACAACTAAAGAAGGAGCAAAGTCTGGAGACCATCACCTTAGAGGAGGCGATAGAACTATTCAACCTACCACGTGAACTTGGAGAATTCGATGGTTTAACCGTTAAAATTGGCGCAGGCAAATTTGGTCCCTACATCCACACCGGAAACATTTATATCTCTATCCCAAAGGAAACAGACCCACTTGCCTTGAGTTTAGAGCAAGCCGTGCAGATGATTCTCCAATACCGTCTGGACGAAGCCAAAAAGCACCTCAAAACATTTGAGGAAGATGCAGACCTTGAGGTTATGGCTGGCCGCTATGGACCATATCTTGCCTATAAGCAGCAAAACTATAAGTTGCCCAAAAATCTGCACGAGAAAGCAGAGCAGCTCACATATAAGGAATGTATGGAGATCATCAACAACGCTCCTACTCCAGCAAGCAAACCTACAAGAAAAAAGAAATAACTGTTCATGAAGAGCATCATCCTTATAGGATATATGGGAGCAGGCAAGACCACCATAGGTCATGCTCTGGCCAAGAACCTGGGGGTACAGTTCTACGATTTGGACTGGTACATCGAGATGCGTTTTCATAAAACCGTTGCACAGATATTTGAAGAACGAGGTGAAGAAGGGTTCAGAGAAATAGAACGCAACATGCTTCACGAGGTGGCAGAGTTTGAGAATGTCATTATCTCATGCGGAGGCGGCACTCCATGCTTCTTCGACAACATAGACTATATGAACTCTCTCTGCGACACCATCTACTTGAAAGCCTCTGCAGAGGTTCTGGCGGCGCACCTCAAGATGGGAAAGGTGGTCAGACCACTCATCCTTGGCAAGAGCGAGGAAGAACTTACCGACTACATACAAGGGATGCTCGACCAACGCGAACCATACTATATGAAAGCAAAGCACATAATCAATGTCGACCTTCTCAATTCAAGAGAAAAGGTAGCAGATAGTGTAAGAGTACTGAGAGAGGCAACCGGAATATAGCAATAACCTTTAGAATCAACCTTTTACAATAACCTTTGGACATTTCCAAACAGATTATTTTACAGAATAAATGAAAAAGTGGCGCATTGAGGACTCGGAAGAACTCTACAACATCAAGGGTTGGGGTGTGAATTTCTTTGGCATCAACGAGAAGGGTCATGTCTATGTAGAACCCAAGAAAAATGGTACACGAATTGACTTGAAAGAGGTGGTTGACCGACTTGCCACCAAACATGTGGCAGCACCTATGCTACTCCGCTTCCCAGATATTCTTGATAGCAGAATCCAAAAAACGGATGCTTGCTTCCGCTCGGCCGGTAAAGAGTACAACTATCAAGGCGAACATTTCATTATATTTCCCATCAAGGTAAACCAAATGCGTCCTGTGGTTGAAGAAATCATCAGCCATGGCAAGAGATACAACCTTGGACTTGAGGCCGGTTCAAAGCCCGAACTTCATGCCGTGTTGGCTACCCACATGGACTCCGACTCCCTGATTATTTGCAATGGCCATAAGGACCAGAACTTCATAGAACTGGCTCTCTTGGCGCAGAAGATGGGCAAGCGTGTGTTCCTTGTAGTGGAGAAATTGCCCGAATTGAAGATAATTGCTGACACGGCGGCCAAACTCGGTGTGCGTCCCAATCTTGGCATACGTATCAAGTTGGCCTCAAGCGGTAGCGGTAAATGGCAAGAGAGCGGTGGCGATGCAAGTAAGTTCGGATTGAACAGTTCTGAATTGCTCACAGCTTTGCAGACTCTGGAGGAAATGAACCTAAAGGATTGTCTGACATTCATCCACTTCCATATTGGTAGCCAGATTACTAAAATACGTCGTATATCCACAGCCCTGAAGGAGGCAGCACAGTTCTACGTTCAGCTTCATGCCATGGGTTACAATATCAAGTTTGTCGATTGTGGCGGTGGTCTTGGTGTTGACTATGACGGTACACGAAGCAGCAACTCAGAGAGTTCCGTGAACTACAGCATACAGGAGTATGTCAACGACTGCGTCTACACATTTGTAGAGGCGGCAAACAAAAACAATATACCTCATCCCAACCTTATCACCGAAGGTGGCAGAAGTCTTACGGCTCATCACTCAGTACTGATCCTGGATGTTATGGAAAGCGTGACGGCACCTCAGATGCCTGAGGATTTCCAACCCACAGCAGAAGACCACAAACTGGTACATGACCTGACGGAGATTTGGGACAAACTGTCAAACCGTTCCATGCTTGAGGACTGGCATGATGCTGAGGATATCCGTGAGGAGGCGTTGGACTTGTTCCGCCATGGCATCATCGACCTGAAGACCCGTGCACAGATAGAGAGCCTTTACTGGGCTATCAGTCATGAAGTGGCAGAGCTGGCACACCATCAGAAACATGTTCCCGATGAATTGCGCACTTTAGACAAGCAGATGGCGGACAAGTACTTCTGCAACTTCTCCCTGTTCCAGAGTTTGCCCGACTCATGGGGTATCGACCAATTGTTCCCCATCATGCCTATCGCACGACTAGAAGAACGCCCAACACGCTCAGCAACATTACAAGATATTACCTGCGACTCGGACGGCAAGATTTCAGCCTATGTCAATGGCACACAGCAGACAAGTTATCTGCCCCTGCATAGCATAAAGCATGGCGACCATTATTATATAGGTGTATTCCTCGTAGGTGCATATCAGGAAATCCTTGGTAATATGCACAACCTGTTCGGCGATACCAATGCCGTGCATATCTCCATCAATGATAATGGCGGATATGACATAGACCAGATTATTGACGGTGAAACCGTGGCAGATGTGCTCGAATATGTACAATATGAACCCAAGAAACTGGTGCGCCGTCTGGAAATCTGGGTAAGCAAGGCCATTAAGGACGGAAAGATTACCGAGAACGAGGGCAAGGAGTTTATCAGCAACTATAGGGCTGGTCTCTATGGCTATACATATTTGGAATAATACGCCACATGGATAAAATAAATGTCATAAAGGTTGGCGGAGCTGTTGTAGAGGACAGCACTTCGCTGAACGAACTGATTAACCAGTTTGCCACTATGCCAGGTTATAAAGTTCTGGTGCATGGTGGTGGACGCTCGGCAACAAAAATTGCCGCCCAACTTGGTTTTGAGAGCCAAATGATAGGCGGACGTCGCATTACCGACGAGAACATGCTACAGGTAGTCACTATGGTTTATGGCGGACTTGTCAATAAGCGTATCGTTGCAGCTCTTCAGGCAAAAGGAGTTAATGCCGTTGGCCTTACCGGTGCCGATATGGACATCATTCGAAGCCACAAGCGAGAACCAAAGATGGTGACCATGGACGATGGAACCAAGCATTTGGTAGATTTTGGTTTTGTAGGCGATGTTGATTATGCCAATGGCAATCGTTTGGCTGCACTTATCAAACCTACAAATGAAAACGAGGCTATAATACCTGTGGTAGCCCCCCTCACACACGATGGAAAAGGCAACATTCTCAACACCAATGCCGACACCATGGCGGCAACCGTAGCAAAGGCTCTTACTGAGGAATTTGAGGTAACCCTGACCTACTGTTTCGAGAAGTCTGGTGTAATGGCTGATGCCGATGACGACGATAGCGTTATACCCAGTATCAATACACAAAGCTATGCTCAGTTGAAGGAAGATGGTATTGTGTCGGGGGGTATGATTCCAAAACTTGATAATGCATTTGAAAGTTTGGATGCAGGAGTGAAAAGGGTGGTTATCACTCATTTTATGGATATACTGGCCACCCAAGGTACAGTGATAGAGAAATAGCGTTTCTATTATTCATAGAAAACTAAAATTAAGGGAGAATGTAAGTGATTGCGCATTCTCCCTTGATTTATTCGCAAGAGAGTATCTTGTCACGCTTGTCACATCATTGTCACGCCTTTTTCACACCAATCAGTGGTATTGTGCGTTATAAAATGACTATCTTTGCCATCAAATAATATCACAACACCATGAATTTCTACAAACTTCCATTGCTGATTTTGTGTCTTCTTGTCTTATGTACATGCATAGGTAACAAGTACAATCTTTGTACACCAGAGGAAGAGCAACATTTGGCTCATGAGTTTCTGACTCAAGCCAACAAGACAAGTATCAACGAAAACAAGGAGCGCATGAGGCTCTTCAACAAGGCAACCTTCCACTTTGCCAATATTGTTGTGCGCAACGATGCAAACGACACATTGCGTGCCGATGCCCTATTCACATTGCGATGGATTGCCGCCTATATCACTCACGATTATGACCAGGCATTGCAATACCTGAACCAATACCTTGAACTCGTTGGTCCTGAGCATGAAAGTTACCCCACATGCCTTGCATATAAGGCCGATGACTTGTGGCATTTCGGTGCACACGACTCTGCTATGCATTATGCGCGCATGGCTCTGGAGGCGCCACACACCACCAACGACCAGATAGAGTATATCTGCCACCATATCCTATGGAACATATACGACACGCGCAATATGCCCGACTCAGCACAGAAACATAAAGACAAACACATGAAGATTAGAGAGAGCCGCGTGTTCGAACCGATGACCATGGAGCAGTTGAAAAGTTCCCTCAAGAGCAACATCATTGCACAAGAAGAAACTGACAACAGCACTACAATATATGTCATAACAGGTCTTGCGGTGATAGGTTGTATCGTCTTGGTTATGACAATACGACGTCGCATCAAAGACAATACTTTGAATGAGGTTAGACAATACGACGTCAAGGCCGATTCGTCGGGACGTCTAAACAATAACCAAACAGGGACTTTATGCAATGCTCTTGCCGAGGGCAGGAAGGCATTTGAACAATCTTCTGTCTATACTGATATATGCTCAACAAAAGTGAGCGAACGCGAATGGCTTTCCATTGATAATGAGCAGATACGGCAAGTGGAGGGCGTTATACTGGATTCGTTCAAGGATGCCTGTATCCTCCTGCTCGATAGTGCCGAACTTAACGACCAGGAGCTTCTTTGCTTACTATACATGTACCTCGGTTATCCGAATACGGTAATAGCTCATCTCGGTCACACTACACCGGCTACCATACGCAAACGCAGAGAACGACTTCGCAAGAAACTCAATTACGAATTGTACAATGCTATTATTTCCGAAAAACGATAAATTACCTCCTTGGCACACCTTTGCCACATCATTTATCCACTGATAGATACATAATAGTCGCATATTTGCACCAGAAAAGCCATATTACGAGCAATGAACTGAAAACAATTCTATATTTATAGAAAATTATTATTATCTTTGCACGAAACGAGTATAACTATAAAACAACAAATAACCTAATCATGAGAAGATTTCTTTCTGTAGTTGCGGCAGGTTTTGCCTGCATGCACATGGCGGCACAGAGTCCCGCCCTCGAAGGTTTCCTCTATGGCAACCAAACTGCTCCCTCTGGCAAGGAATGGGAATCAGTAGAAGAACTCTCGCTCAACAAGGAACAACCACATGCATGGTTTTTCTCTTTTGAGAGCGTAGAAAAAGCTCGTAAGGTATTGCCCGAAAACAGTAAGTACTGGCAATCGCTTAACGGCACATGGAAGTTCCACTGGGCTCCCAATCCCGACGAGCGTCCTGCTAACTTCCACGAGGTAGGCTTTGATGCTACCAATTGGGACAACATCCCTGTTCCCTCTTCATGGAACATTGTTGGTTTGCAGAAGGATGGTACACAGAAGTATGGTACCCCCATCTATGTTAACCAGCCCGTTATTTTCCAGCATCGTGTAGCTGTAGGCGACTGGAAGGGTGGCGTTATGCGCACTCCTCCAACACATTGGACAACCTACAAGCACCGCAACGAGGTGGGTTCATATCTGCGTACCTTCAGCGTACCTGCCGATTGGAAGGGTCGCGAGGTGTTTATCTCATTCGATGGTGTTGACTCATTCTTCTATCTTTGGATCAATGGCAAGTATGTGGGTTTCTCAAAGAACTCACGCAACACTGCAGAGTTCAACATCACTCCCTACTTGAACGAAGAAGGTGAGAATACCGTAGCAGTAGAGGTCTACCGTTCAAGCGACGGTTCATTCCTTGAGGCTCAGGACATGTTCCGTCTGCCTGGTATCTTCCGCACCGTGGCTATCCAAAGCCGTCCCTCTGTAAGAGTACGCGACCTGGTTGTTAAGCCCGATTTGGACGAGAACTACCAGAATGGTGTGCTTAACATCAGCGCTGAGTTGCTCAACACATCAAAGAAGAACGTCAAGGGTGCAAGCATGCGTTATAGCCTCTATGCACATGAGCTTTACAACGATGACAACAAGGCTACTGATGTAGTTGCTATCAGCACTCCTGTTACTCTGAACAAGCTCACAGGCAAGACCGTTATCAACACCGAGTTGAAGATGGTTAACCCCAAGAAGTGGACTGCCGAGGCTCCATATCGCTACACTCTCGTTGGTGAGTTGTTGGACAAGAAGGGTAAGGTTCTGGAAACCGTTTCTACAATCGTAGGTTTCCGCGAGGTAGAGATTAAGGACACTAAGGCTGAGGACGATGAGTTCGGTTTGGCTGGTCGCTACTATTACATCAACGGCAAGACCGTGAAGTTGAAGGGTGTAAACCGCCACGAGAGCCATCCAGCCGTTGGTCATGCCATTACTCGCGAAATGCAGACTGAAGAGGTGATGATGATGAAGCGCGCTAACATCAACCATGTTCGCAACTCTCACTATCCCTGCGATCCCTACTGGTACTTCCTTTGCGACAAGTATGGTATCTACCTGGAGGATGAGGCTAACATTGAGAGCCACGAGTACTACTATGGCGATGCATCTCTTTCTCACCCCGAGGAGTGGAAGAAGGCACACGTTGCTCGTGTAATGGAAATGGCTCATGCCAACGTGAACAATGCTTGTATCGTTATCTGGTCTTTGGGTAATGAGGCAGGTCCTGGTAAGAACTTCGTTGCTGCTTATGATGCACTGAAGGCATTCGACGCTACTCGTCCCGTACAGTACGAGCGTAACAACGACATCGTGGATATGGGTTCTAACCAGTATCCCTCTATCGGCTGGACACGCGGTGCAGTAACAGGTAAGTATAATATCAAGTATCCCTTCCATATCTCCGAGTATGCACACTCAATGGGTAATGCCGTTGGTAACCTGGTTGACTACTGGGATGCTATGGAGAGCACCAACTTCTTCTGTGGTGGTGCCATCTGGGACTGGGTTGACCAGTCAATGTACAACTATGAGAAGGACGGCACTCGCTATCTGGCTTATGGTGGTAACTTCGGTGATACTCCCAACGATGGTCAGTTCGTAATGAACGGTATCATCTTCGGCGACCGCGAGCCCAAGCCTCAGTACTACGAGGTTAAGAAGGTTTACCAGTATGTAGGTGTGAAGATGCTTGATACCAAGAAGGGCAAGGTAGAAATCTTCAACAAGAACTACTACGAGCCTCTCAATGAGTACCAGATTGTATGGTCATTGTGGAAGGATGGCAAGTGCATCCAGAAGAACCAGCCCATTCAGGGTCCCCGCATGGTACTTGGTCCTCGCCAGAAAATGGTCTACACCATGCCTTACGACTTCAGCAAGCTGGAGGCAAGTGGCGAATATTTCGCAAAGGTGCAGTTCCTTTTGGCAGAAGATATGCCTTGGGCTAAGAAGGGTTATGTTCAGGCCGAGGAGCAGTTGCTCGTTAGCGCTCCTTCTGTAACAGCTCCCGCCATCAGCACAGTAGCAGGCAATGGTACTATCACTAACACTCAGGTTGAGAACATGCAGACCTTCAAGGGCGAAGGCTTCGAGGTTCAGTTCGATATGACCAAGGGTACAATCCATCAGTTGGCATACGGCAACGAGACAGTTATCCCCGCAGGTGGCGGTCCTCGCTTGAACGCATTCCGTGCTTTCGTAAGCAACGACAACTGGTGCTACCAGCCCTGGTTCAACAACGGTTTGCACAACCTCCAGCACAAGGCTGTTGACGCTCAGGTTATCAAGGAGAAGAACGGCAACGTTATCCTCACCTTCACCGTAGTGTCTCAGGCTCCCAATGCAGCACGTCTGCAGAGCAAGAATGGCCGTTATGATAGCGGTATCCACACTCTCGAGGAGAGCAAGGATCGTCCCTTCGGTGCTGATGACTTCAAGTTCACCACCAACCAGGTATGGACCATCTATGCCGACGGTTCTATCGAACTTCAGGCTGCTATCACTTCAAGCAATCCTGGTCTCGTATTGGCACGCCTGGGTTACGAAATGCAGGTTCCTGCCAAGATGGATCAGCTCAGCTACTACGGTCGTGGTCCTATCGACAACTACAACGACCGCAAGACTGGTCAGTTCATTGAGCAGTACAAGTCTACCGTGACTGAGCAGTTCGCGAACTTCCCCAAGCCTCAGCAGATGGGCAACCACGAGGAAACTCGTTGGGTATCTCTCACCAATAAGGCAGGTAAGGGTCTCTTGGTAGTAAACGAAAAGCCTTACGCTGTTTCTGCATTGAACCATAGCGCAATGGATATGACAATGGCTACACATCCCCACAAGTTGCCTAAGAGTGATGTCAACTACCTGACCGTAGATGCTATGGTAACAGGTCTTGGTGGTAACTCTTGTGGTCAGGGTGGTCCTCTGCCTCACGACCGTGCATTCGGTGCTCCCACTCGTATGGGCTTCATCATCCGTCCCGCAGCTGCCAAGGGTGGTGCCGAGGTATCTACCGCAAGCGAGAAGCCTCTGCTCATGCAACAGCAGAAGAATGGTGATGTTATCATCGAGAGCGGTATAGAGGGTGCAACTATCATGTACAAGGTAAACAAGGACAAGAAGGCTAAGCAGTACACAGGTCCTATCAACTTCCGCGATGGTGGCACTATCACTGCTTACTACAAGGAGAAACCCGAGCTGAAGGTTAGCATGACATATGCTAAGATTGAGAAGATCAGCACAGAGGTTATCTTCACCAGTAGCGAGGAGTCTGGCGAAGGCAATGCCAAGCACCTTGTTGATGGCGATATCAATAGCATCTGGCACACTATGTATAGCGTTACCGTAGCTAAGTATCCTCACTGGGTAGACTTCGATGCTGGTGATACCAAGAACATCAAGGGCTTCGTTTATCTGCCCCGTCAGGATGGTCCCAACGGCAACATCAAGGACTATGAGATTCTCGTTAGCCAGGATGGCAAGGATTGGGGTGAACCCATCATGAAGGGCACCTTCGAGAACAACCAGAAGGAGAAGAAGGTTATGCTCAAGGCTCCCGTCAAGGCTCGCTACTTCCGCTTCCGCGCTCTGTCCAGCCAGAACGGTCAGGACTTTGCCAGCGGCGCCGAGTTCAGCATCATAGCAGAGTGATAAACTTCTAACGGTTAAGAATAACACTTAGCAACTATACAAACCCCTTTCATTTCCTGCCAAGGCAATGGAAGGGGTTTTAGCAATATCTTATCAACGGCAAACTCACCATATAAAACAAATAAATAATGAGTTCAAGAATTATAGGATTGGGTGAGACTGTCATGGACATCCTATTCAAAGAGATAAAGGTTGACAACGCAGTGACAAGCGAATACGTCCCCTTTGCCGCAGTGCCTGGTGGCAGTACATTCAACAGCATGGTATCAGTTGGCAGAAGCGGTGTGCCGTGCAAGTTCATGGGATATACTGGCAACAACAGGGTGGGGCATCAGATTGTAGACTTCATGAACCGCAATGGCATATCCACCGAGTACTTCCAGATTCGCAACAACGAACGTGCGGCACTGTCCCTGGCATATCTGGACAGCAATGGCGATGCCGACTATACTTTCTATAAGGAGGAACCTCTTGCTGCCACGGATTACAGTATGCCTGAGTTTACAGAGAAGGACTACTTCCTGTTCGGCTCCTACTACTCTATCTGCCCAGGTCTGCGCCCACAGGTGAAGGACATTCTCGAAAACGCCCACGATGCCGGCACGGTGATATACTACGACATCAACTTCAGACGCTCACACAGTCACCAGAAACAGTCATTGTTACCCGTGATACAGGAGAACTGCCGCCTCAGTTCCATTGTCAGAGGCAGTGCCGATGACTTTGACATCCTATTCGGCACACGCAACCCCGAAGAGATATACCGCAAGCATATATCTCCCTTCTGTCCCATATTCATCTGCACAGCAGGTGCCGGACATATATTTATATATACTCCAAAGGAGGCACACGACTTCATTGTTCCGCAGATTCCTGCCGAAGAAATAGTCAGCACCGTTGGTGCCGGCGACAGTTTCAATGCCGGTTTCCTATGCGCTATGTACCATAGGAGTATCCGCAAGGACCAGGTACGTCGCCTATCCTATTCTCAATGGGAGGAACTCATCAGCAATGGCATCTTCTACTCCTCACAAGTGTGCCGAAGCCAGCATAATTATATAAACGGAAATCTGCGAGCAAGTGAATTTTGCGTTTAACCCAAATCGGGCATTAGCGTTATGATTATAATAGCTTTTATTTTTCAGCAGATGCTTTGCCGCTTTTAGGGCACAATGGGGTTCAATTGTAACCGAGAAGTGACGAAGCAGATAACAAAAGAAGGTTTCATTAGCGCATAACTGTCTAATGACTGATTTGGGGTTAAGTATAGAGAAGTTTGCAGGCGAACGTCTGCGCTGTACCTAAAGGAGAACTTTGGCCAAATCTGGACGCAGAAAAGCAAAGAAGAGGAAGAGAAACAACTCTGCTATTGGTACGAGAGAGTCGTACCAATAGCAGGGGAGAGGGTCAAAAGTTAAGGGTTACAATCAATGCGAAGTATTTTGTAGGGTTCGGTAGGGTCATTGGTGGTAATACCTATTTCTATTGGATTGGTCTGCTTGGGTTTTATACGAACCGTCAGTTTTGTTTCTGTACCTGATTTTACCTCGTTCGTTTCAAGAACAATGGTTTCAGTTCCTTCTTTCTGTATATCCCTAATGTACAGGACCTTCTTACCAATATTCCTTAGTATGAACTCAACCTTTTCTTGTGTTGAGGAATTGATGGTGTAGTGAGTTACCGGTACCATTATTCTAGGCGCATCTTTGTCTAATCGGTTTGTCTTTTCGGCAAAAATGACTTCAACTGGGATTGTTGCTTCCTCTCCACTATTGCGATCCTGCACGATGATATTATATCTTTGCAGTCCCCATATGTTGTCTATTTGTGAAAGGTCGATAAGGAAAGTAATTCTTCCAACTTCGCCTGCTTTAATGATGTCATCTTGATAGAGACTTACGTATGAGGGCTTGTCGGGTATGCGTACATCGTAGGTGATGTCCTTGTTCGATTGGTTCAATATGTTGATATGAGCCGTTTTCACTTCGCCCAGGTTTGCATACCCTATTATTAAATAAGGTGTGTTTAATCTTAAATTTTCGGATACTATAAAAGGAAACTCTCTTGCGGCAACTTGTGCAGGGTAAAGACGTGATGCTCTGACGTAGATGGTCAGAGGTTCTTCCCTTTGGCTGGTATATAGAGATACTTCCCTTTCAAAAAAACTGTAGTTAGTACCTAAATCTACATTGATACTAAACAGTACGGAGTCATTTGGGAGTATTTCTGTATTGCTTAATTCTAACTTGGTGCATCCGCAACTTTTATCTATATGCGTGATCTTTACTGTATCGGAACTTTCGTTGTAGATGGCTAGCTGCTCCCGGAGTGATGATACGGTATCCGGTACTACGCCAAAATCCAATTCATATTGTGACGCATTTATACATATCTTTTTGGATTGACGGCCATCGCCGGAAATACCATTGCATGCCGTCAATCCAAGAAGAATGCTAAATAGAATCGCGACCTTGTTCATGGTCATTGGAATAATTATTGAATACCAATGATGCCTTTTTGGAGATAGTTTCACCTTTTGGTGTTATTATTTGAATTGTGCAAATATCCTTTACCTTAGGTTTGGCGCCTCGCACGTATAATGTAGCCTGATAATTAACTCCGGTATTCTCTTCAATTACAATGCCCTTTTGATCACTATAACCATCTGTTCCTTTGACAGACATGATTACCTGAGTGCCAGGAGCCATACAGTATAAATCCGCGATAGCAGTATATGGTTCTCCTGCATCGGGAGCAGGTGGATTTAAATTAAGTGACCTAATAGTTGGTTTGTGATTTATTATGATTTGCATATCTTTGAGTTCGCTATTAGCCTCCCATACTTGGCTTGGACCGTAAATGTTACTTGGCATAGCTGATAACACAGGTACGATATATAGTGGAGTATCCCAAGTATAGCCCATTTGGCGAAGAGCTTGACACAAACCATTGCCAACATTTGGTGCGCCTATAGGATTGTCCACACCGCCGTTAGCTATTTTACAAGCTGTATCCAGTGCCGTTGAAATGGATAAACATGCTGTATTGAAAATTGCTGCCACTGGGGCTGAAACCACACCGCTTGCAATGGCTCCTGAGATCATAAGACACAAATATTGTTTTGTGCCCGGATAAGTAAATTCATTTACAGTGCAAATTTTATCAACAACATCATTTATTTCATCACAATAGTCAGCCAAATCGTGGTGCTCATGGTAATTTATTGGCAGCTTATACTGATAGTGTCCCTCTCCTACTTTTTTACATTTAAATTTTCCTCTGAATTTCCCTTGACCATGTGAACCAGCAAGAGTGGAATGGTCATAGACATTTACCCAGCATTCCCCACTTCCGGGTGTTCCGCATTGCTCTAAATATACATTGCCGATAATTCCGTCTGATGCGCGAGTTATTGTAGCAGGTTCCGTAACTGCTTCGTCTGTTTCGATAGCCTTGAGCACAAATTGACAATCCCCTTTACGTGGGTCGCCAGACACACTTCTGGTATATGGTTGTGTATTTTGCATATCGGGATTCGCCAAGTCTATGATTGTATTAAGTTGCTCATTGGTGTTGGGGTCAACTAATGTTAGAGCAGCTTTGGTGGCAGAGATCCATTCAAACTGAAACTTTACTCCGTTAGCAGCTATGACCTCCTTTATCCGGTCGTTTTCAAAGGAAATTTCTGTGGAAGCTTCTTCGGAAGGCATTGTTATTATCATTTGTTCTACAGCCTCGGGATGTCCTGTGTCATCCTTGCTACCCATAAATACGACAGATTCTCCCTTTTCGTTTGATAAACTTAATATAATAGGTTCGTTAGGATTCAAATTGGCAAGAGCCTCTGTTTTGTCAAAATTACCCAAGCTTGCATCTTCTTGATCTTCCTGGCAGCCTGTCAATGTTGCAAGCAATACACTGAAAACCGTAAAAATAAAAAAGTAAGTCTTTTTCATAATGCTTGTTTTTATAAGTTAATATACAATGATGATTTTATAAATTTTCACAAGAGCAACACACGCATACCCATACATAATGCGTTTTCCCTGATACAAATATATAAAAACCATATAACTATAGCTCCAAAACTGTTAAAATAACACAAAAATGCATACAAAAATATTACTTAAGACATTATTTTAGCGAAAATATTAATGGATTGATGTAAAAACAGATGTATTATTATATATTTGCTCAAGTAAAAATAGATAAAATCAGGAAAAGAAACTAATGGTTGCAAAAAGCAGTAAGTCAATCTTTTGTATATTAAGTGCCTTTATCCTTTTGTTTGCCTTCTCATCTTCTGTTTTTCCTCAGGAAACTGATGTTCAACCCCGAAGACTCGGCATAAAAGATATTGAGGTTGTGTCCCAGTTTAAAAACGGATATGCATGGGTTAAAACTAAGGACATATATAAAAAGGAATTAAGAAAACGCAATCTGCAAAGCATAGGTGTAGTGAGCACAAACGTGAAACAGCAGGCAACTACTAACAATGGCGTGCTCATGGGGCAAGACAGTTTAGTCTATTTTGATTATCCCTTTGACTCGTGCATGCACGAAAAAGTTGCAGAATACGTAATAAAACTTGGGCACAAACCTCTGACTCGTGGTCAGATCATGGTTTTTATGCTTGGTACCCAACAGGAGAAAAAGGTACATTTGTTCAATTCAATCATTCCTGAAAGAGAATGGGACTATTGAGAATACTATACCTCGCAATGGTGCTTTGTATGACACACCCAGTTTCAAGCAAAGCACAGAAAGATGCATCAGAACCTTTATATAGAAGAAGTTCTCTGTGTCAAATAATGATTTGCCATTCGGACCAAGAGTATTCGAGTGCAATAAAATCTGTATATTTGAAATTGCCGGTATCAGAACACTATAACGACCACAATTTGTCGGTTAAGGTAGTAGAAACCGTTGGGAAACTAAGCAAATCTGGGCGAAACACAGAAAATGATAGTATAACAGCTTTCCTGGAAAGAAACAAGATTGCCAGCCGACTGGTGGGAAAGTGGTTTAATAGAGATTCGTCTACCGGAACATGTAATATGGATTTGATAAAGAGTCGCGGATTGTATAATGCTGACGAGTTTGATAGACAAATGGCTTTGTTATCTATTCGTGGCATGGCAATGTTGGAAGATGCCGGAGCAGATTTGATCAACAATACGTTCGTAGTAGTAAATGATGTCAGGTACATAGACAAGAACAAAACGGGCAACTTAATTTCTGCTATAGTCCAAAGTGCTGGCGTAGCAGCATCAATAGCCCAAAACAATTCTGGCTATACCCAATTGGGCGAAGGGGCAGGCAGAATAGCATCGTCGCTTGATGGGTTTGCTGTTAAAATAAACTCCTTTTTATATCAATTGGTGTGGAGTGACTCTATAGCAGATATCTTTTACGCCCAGCAATATGCAAGTTGTGAAGATGAGGTAAAACGTCAGACCTTTGAAGAAGCTCGCTCACAATATAAGCTGAAATATATAGGAAAGGTTGAGAGTGACGGTTCTCGCACAAGTTTTATGGGAATCAATAAAAATGACCGTGAAAGCATGCTTAGAAAAGCATTGCAGAGGGCAATAGACGAGAACATTGCAAAATTGCAACATAGTTTTGAGGTTTTCAGAGTCAAGAGCTCGTTGGTTTCTGTATCACCAATAGTAGCTTACATAGGCAAAAAAGAAGGTGTCACTCCCACAACAATATATGAGGTTTTAGAGGTGATCGAAGACGAAAATGGAAAACAAGAATACAAAAGGGTTGGAATAATCAAGCCAGTAGAGAATATGATATGGGACAACCGTTATATGGCCAATGATGAACAAGCGGAGAATAGCGAGCTCAAGGGAACTACGTTTAGAAAAGTAAATGGCAAGGATTTCATGGTGGGAATGATAATCAGAGAGATAAGCAACTAAACACAACTATGGACTACTGTACGCTATATTAAAAGTATCAATTTATAGATAATACACGTTATGAAAAGATTTTTAGTTAGTGCAGCAATGCTGCTATTTGCTATGTGTTGGGTGATGGCCCAAAACGAAGGTTTCTCGAAAGCTACAGTCAAAGTAGCCAAAGCGGTGCAAAAGTACAAGGATAAACCTGAAGCGAAAAATGAAGAAAAGATGCAGCAAGTGTTTCAGAAATCATTAACAGAAGACCCTTCTCAGGCGCATTATATGTGGCGTTGCTTGGGTGAAGCATATTATCATACCAATATAAAAGACGCAAGAAAGTTTGACAAAGGCTATGAGTGCTACACAAAAGCTTTGGAATTGACGCCAGAGTCACTTGGCGCAGAACGTGCGTTATGCTGTTATAATCTTGGATTAATGCACATGAAGGGGCACCATGTTAAGCAAGATTTCGCTAAAGCGTTGGAGTTGTTCTCTATATATGCTGAATCCAACCCATCACTGGCTGCTATAGCAATGGCAAGTATTTATCGTTATGGACTTGGAGTGGAGAAGGATGAGGATAAGGCATACGAGTTTTACTTGATAGCAATGCGCGATGGTAAAGACGTTTTTGCGGATACATATTCTATGGCTTATAATTTAACCCATCAAGATACACCAGAGGCAGAAGAAGCCAATTCTCTATATGATGAGGCAATGAAGAGCATAGTATTAGAAACAAAAATAGAAACCATAGCCTCCAACCTCAAAAAAGCTGCTGATTTAGGACATGCTCCAGCACAAACGGCTCTTGCTGAATACATGCAGAATTATACGTATAGTCTAATGTTTGGAGTCAAGGGTACTATTGAGGAGGCAGAACTTATGGCCCAGAAGGCTGCATCTCAGGATTATCCACATGGAGTGTATATGTTAGGCCGAATTATAGAAATCAGCACCTTTGGTAAATTCATGCAGTGGGATCGTGCTAAAAAGTATTGGGAATGTTATAAGAAAGCAGCCGAGTTGGGACACCCTGTATCACAGTATGTCGTTGGCTATATATATTCTGGAGAGAATCCAAATATATTGAGCCTAATCAAGGAAAAAGCCAATAAGACATTGGCATACGAGTGGTTTGAAAAGTCAGCTCAAGCAGGATGGCCTAATGCTAAAAAGAAAGCCGAGGTTTATAAAAGTCATGCAAAGTAACGCAAGTTCCTCTGTTTAAAGAGAAATCGTTCGTAATGCCCCCATTAACAAGCAGCATGTCGCCATGCTCTACGGGAGTGAAGACTATTGGAATAGAGATACAAGGATGATGGTACATTTTATGCTTTTGTCTTTAACGAAACAGACGTCAGATTCCTACGTTACGTTGACAATCATCTAGCTGGTCAAATAACACAAAGTGTTAAATGGCCCAAAACTAAGAAGATGCAACAAGAATGGCTTATGGAATATGATGGATCTACCATTGAGTTTTTGGTAGACGATTTACCCATTATGAAAGTGCGCTATATGCCACTTAAATATACTGGATTTGGATATTACACATATGGTAAGCAAAAACTTGTTGTAGATCAGGTAGAATTTATCCAATAATGCTTTTTACTTTTTAGAAAGGTTCTATTGAAAGTCACAAAACAAGCTCTTTTTGGGAAGCGATTTTATTAAGATAGTACCCACAAAAGAATAACCAAGGTCACATTTGCGGTAATATACCAAGATCCATATTAAACACACATTCCGCAGCACCCCAATCAAGCGAGGTGGCTGCGGAATGTTTTTTATTTGTATGGAATGTGGGTGAAGGAAATAACATGTATATAGATATTATATTTGTTCATTCATAACTATAAGCAATAACATTGCTAAATTTGGAAAAAGGCATTTTGTGTTGTATATTTGTAAGGCAAAGGTTAAACTGATAGATACTATGATGAAGATTTCTCAAAAACAGAGTGACATTCCTGTTGGTTATTCGGTTTGTATGCATGAGGATTGCCCTATGGCAAAAACATGCTTGCATCAGTTGGTGTACGGACAATGGGAGAAAATGGCTAAGGTTGTGGAATTGATTAATCCGGCTCATTGTACTAAGAGTGAGGAATGTCCTCATTATGCCTGTTGTCAGC
Source organism: Bacteroidaceae bacterium (assembly GCA_017547165.1). Classification (GTDB taxonomy): domain Bacteria; phylum Bacteroidota; class Bacteroidia; order Bacteroidales; family Bacteroidaceae; genus Physcousia. Next base: position 326,678 of record JAFYQK010000025.1, on the reverse strand, counting down.
CAAAGAGGTTCGCAAAGGGTTTTAGCAAATTTAAGGCGCAGATGTTCCCCAGTCAGTATGATAAGTTTATGTCAATACTTATCTGTCGTTGGGGTCGTAACAAATATTTTAGGTATAGAAAGGGAGAGGTTCTTTTGACGCCAGAAGAGCAGTATATGATAAGGTGTACTCTGGAGCAATGCGGTGCAAATCCAGACTTGGATTTCGATGAATACATCGAGGCAATACACTGGAAATAATCATGCACTTTTTTGATAAGTCAGTACCAATATGGAGAAACTACAGTTTCCTCACTACGAAACTGTAGTTTCAATACGTTAAAACTACAGTTTTATTGCGGTGGTACTGGCATGCCAACAAGAGCATCCATTTAAATTGCAGGATATAATCTTCTCACTCTTTACTGGGCATGACATATTGATATGCTTGCTCTTGTTTTAGGTATCAGTTCGGAAAAGTCAGAAATTCCTTTGGTTTTCCCCCCACTTATTTGTAAATTCGTGCCGGACATATAGTGTATAAATGTATGATTTTAAGGACAAGACAACTTGCCATTACCCTGATAGCGGCATTGCTATGTACCATGACAACCGAGTTGCATGCATGGGAAGGTATGGCCATGCCACGACTTCATGTCGACGGCAAGCACCTGAAAGACGAGAACGGGAACATCGTGAGACTCCATGGGTATGTGCAGACATTCAGCCCATGGTTCAACGAGTGCGGAACACGCTGGAACAACTACGATGTGAAGGCTTGCCTTGCCTACAACCAAGGTATCATAGACGGCATCATGGCGGCAGGATGGAAGATGAGTTTCGTGCGAATGCACATGGACCCCTATTGGTCAAACATCCCCGGCAGGCGTGTCAAGGGCGAGAACGATATTTCCGCCTTCAGTTTCGACAGGTTCACCAAGTATCTCGACGAGGTGTTCATCCCCATGGCAGAGTACGCCATCAGCAAAGGCATGTATGTGGTGATGCGCCCACCAGGAGTATGTCCCGAGAAGATAGCCGTGGGCGACGCCTATCAGAAGTTCCTCCTGCAGGTATGGCGCCATGTGGCACGCCATCCCAAGTTGCAGAACCATCCCAACATCATGTTCGAGTTGGCCAACGAACCCATCAATATCCTTGGTAGCGATGGCACCTATGGTGGTGGCTCCAAGGCACAGTTTGAACAACTGAGCATCTACTTCCAGGAGATAGTGGACACCATGCGAGCACAAGGGTGCCACAACATATTGTGGATTCCTGGTCTGGGTTTTCAGTCCAAGTATGCCGGCTTTGCCGACTATCCCATCAAGGGCGAGAACATCGGTTATGCCGTGCACATCTATCCAGGTTGGTTCGGTAGCGGACACGGATATGAAGCCTTCTCACGAGGATGGCAACAGGATGTGCAACCCGTTGCCGACTTTGCACCTATTATGATAACCGAAATGGACTGGGCCGACAAGAAGTACAATGCCTCATGGGGCAAGGCACATACCGGTGTGGCGGGAGATGACAACTTCGGAGCCAACTTCAAGAAGATAACCGACGATGCCGGCAATGTCAGTTGGGTGCTGTTCACCTCGCCCGAGCATCTTGCAGCCTTCAAGGACGAACCAGCCAAGGATGGTCAGTACACCTTCCTCAACGACCCCGAGGCATGTCCGTGGCCCGTGTACCATTGGTTCAAGGAGTATGCCAAGAGCCACTATCCTCGCAAGGCATTCACACGCATCTCCTCGTCCGACAGGGGAGACGGCACCTTCTCAAACCCTGTTATCTTCGGAGATTTCCCCGATCCCGATGTATGCCGCGTAGGCGATACATACTATATGGTGTCCACCACCATGCATATCTTTCCCGGTGCCACCATCATGGAGTCGAAAGACCTTGTCAACTGGAAGTATTGTTGCAATCCTCTGGAGAGCATAGAGGGTAGCGATGCATTCAGTCTGCTCAACGGACAATGGCGCTATAGCCGAGGACAATGGGCCACGGCACTTCAGCACAAGGACGGAACATTCTACATGCTCTTCACCACGCTCGACGAGGGTGGTTATCTCCTTACCGCCAACGACATCCGCGGACCATGGAAGAAGCGTAAACTGGAGGGCGGTTTCTATGATGGCGGTCTGCTCTTCGATGGAGACAATACATATATCGCCTATGGCATCAACAATATCCGAATAGCCAGTGTGGACGAGAATTTCAAGAGGATAGAAGACCGTGAGGTGGCAAAATATAGTGTCAAGTCGGGACTAGAGGGTAGTCGCCTTTACAAGATAGGAGACTACTACTACATCTATGCCACCTATGGCGGAGTTCCTGCCTATCAGACCGTATTCCGTTCGAAAAACGTATTTGGCCCCTATGAAGAGAAATTCCTTCTCAATGACCGCAACATACACCAGGGAGCACTCATCCACACCCAGGAGGGAGAGTGGTGGACCATGCTCTTTGCCGATAAGGGAGCCTATGGCCGCACTCCATATCTGTTGCCCATCAGTTGGGAAGAGGATTGGCCTATGATTGGTGTCAACAAGGACAAGTCGGAGATATACCGCAAACCTGCCATTGCCGTGCAGAGTCAGTCAGGACTGACCACCAACGACAACTTCAATCATTACAACCTGGGCAAGCAATGGGGATGGAACCACCTCTGCGACAAGTCCAAGTGCTCGCTGACCAGCAAACCAGGACACTTGCGCTTGCACACGACCACAGTGACAGACAATTTCTACCGTGCCCGCAACACCCTCACACAACGCATCCTTGGCTATCATCAGGGCGATGGACTTACCTATGCCACTATAGCCATTGACATCTCTCACATGAAGGATGGTGATGTGGCTGGTCTTGCCGTGATGCAGGATCCCTCGGCATTCATAGGCATAAGTCAGCAGGGCAGAAAGCGCTTCCTTGTGCACTCCACACAATCCTTGCGCCATAAGTCCAAGGAGGATTCCCTTGGCGAGCGCATCAAGGCATCTGTCATATATCTGCGCGCCATTACCAACTATCGCACCAGCAAGGCACGCTTCTACTATAGCACCGACAATGCCAACTACATCCCCTTCGGTAAGGAACTGGACATGAAGTTCGACCTCTCTGTCTTCACCGGCAACAAGTTTGCCATCTTCAACTATGCCACCAAGGCACTTGGGGGATATGTCGACGTTGACTGGTTCACCACCGAACCGGAGTTCACGGAAGAGCTTTTCTATGAAGAGGCATCGATGAACTATACCGAGGAGTCGCTCACACTGAGCAAACTCACCACCCTTCAGGACGGCAAACTGGAACTGCTCACGGGAAGTACGCACGACTTGGAACTGATAGCACACTATGCCGATGGACATACCGATAAGGTTGCCTCCCTGGCCACATATTCGGACTACGACAAGAGCGTCATAGAAATAAGCAATGGTCGCATCAAGGCACTTGCCGATGGTACAACATCGTTGACCGCCGCATATCAGGGTGCCAGGGGTGAGGAGAAGAGTTGCACCATCCATATCACCTCTTCCACCTTTCCGCTCAGCAAGGAGGCCTTCAATCCATCCATCTGGGACCAGGGCACCTATGATGAAAAGAGTGGTATGGTGAGGACAGGAAGATATGGTTTTGCTGGTTGGCGATACGACAACGGACTGGACATTAGCAAGCATAAATACCTTGTGGTGGAGATAGAAGGAGGCGAGGGAGCCAATGTTTCCTTGCGACTTTTCGACGATAACAACTACTGGGGTGATTGTGCTTCATACGACTTTAGCAACGAGAAGCGCCTTGTCATCCCCATTGCCAAATTGCAGAGGAGCAAGAACAAGCAGCGCCCATTTGCTTCGGAGCATGTCTACATCCTTGGTTTTTGGTCAACAGGCGCCACGCCCTTCCGCATCAAGGAGATTCGTTTGACGGACAAGGTACAATAACCATATTATATAATAGACGTAGGGAATATGAAGAGAATATACATCACACTATGCCTCGCTCTGATGGGGGTGATGGCAATGAGGGGAGAGACGATAGCAAGCAGTCCCGATGGTCGTATTGTTGTGGACTTTGAGGTGAAGGAGGGCCGCCCTATGTATTCTGTCCTCTACGATGGTCAGGTGGCAATAGCACCCTCTGCCTTGGGTGTGCAGACCAATATGGGCGACTATACCATCGACCTCACTTGGAACCCCTCCGAGGTTCGCAAGGAGGAGTTCTCCGGCACCTACACATTGCCAAGTATCAAGGTGGGCGCAGAGCATGCCTATCAATACAATCGTAGTGCCTTGATGCTCTCGCAAAAGGAGCGCCCGGTGATGGAGATAGAGTTCATGGTCAGCAATAGCGATGTGGCATTCCGTTACACCATACTTCCGCGTCGCGACACACGCTGTTGTGTAGTTACCTCCGAGGCTTCGTCCTTCTGCATCTCTCCTGATGCCCGTGCTTTCCTTGCTCCACAGAGCTATCCCATGGGAGGCTTTGCGCGCACCACTCCCAGTTACGAAACAAAATATAGTCTTGGCGAACCAGTAGGCAGAAACGGATGGGGCAATGGCTATACCTTCCCATGCCTCTTTGAGGTACCACATGCCGATGAGGCCAAGAACCTATGGATACTCATCTCCGAGACTGGTACCGATGGCACTTATGTCGGATGTCGTCTGCTGGGAGAGAGGGGTGGCAAGTATCGTATTGGTTTTCCTATGGAGGGAGAGTTTAACGGGTGGGGTAGCACCTCGGCACAGATGGCTCTGCCTGGCAAGACACCCTGGCGCACCATCACCATAGGTCACACCCCTGCCAATGCCATCGAAACCACCGTGCCATGGGACCTCGTAGAGCAGAAATACCCTGCCTCCAGAGACTATTCTGCCGACTATGGCAAGGGCATGTGGTCGTGGATTATAGGCATGGACTATAGTTGCAATTTCAACGAACAGAAACGCTATATCGACTTTACCGCCGCCATGGGTTATCGCTCGTTGCTGATAGATGCCTTGTGGGATGTGCAGATAGGTCGAGAGCGCATAGCACAACTCTCGCAATATGCGCGTTCCAAGGGTGTGGGACTCTATCTCTGGTACAATAGCAATGGTGCGTGGAACGATGCTCCCCAGTCGCCCAGAGGCATTATGAACGACCCTCGCAAGCGCAGAGAGGAAATGAAATGGATGCAGGAGATAGGTGTACTGGGCATCAAGGTGGACTTCTTCGGTGGCGACAAGCAACCTATGATGCAATACTACGAAGACATCCTTACCGATGCCAACGATTTCGGTATCATGTGTATTTTTCACGGATGTACCCTTCCCCGAGGATGGGAGCGCATGTATCCCAACTATGTATCTTCCGAGGCGGTGCCAGCATCGGAGAATCTCCACTTCTCGCAAGGCTTCTGCAACGAGGAGGCGCGCGATTGTGGTGCCATGTATCCCTTCACACGCAATGCCGTGGGAGCTATGGACTTCGGAGGCTCTGCCCTGAACAAGTTCTACAATGCCAACAACCGTCAGGGTTCGCGCCGCGTCACCTCCGACATCTATGCCCTGGCCACGGCAGTTCTCTTCCAGAGTCCAGTACAGCACTTTGCCCTGGCTCCCAACAATCTCACCGATGCTCCGGTCTATGCCATAGACTTCATGAAGAGTGTCCCCACACGATGGGATGAGGTGCGCTTCATCGACGGTTATCCTGGCAAGTACATCATCATGGCACGCCGCTCGGGCAACACCTGGTACATAGCTGGTGTCAATGCCATGGAGCAACCATTGCAAAAGACCATCACCCTGCCTATGCTGCCAGGCAAGAGCACCGTTAGTCTTTACATAAATGGCGAGAAAAAGTCTGTAAACCTCTCGAAGAAACAAACGCTCAAAGTGGAAATACCCACAAATGGAGGCGTGGTGGTCATAGGCGAATGAAGAAAGTCAAATCCGTGGGTAAGCGAAGGTAGGAGAAGTTTAGCTATTATGCCAAGCGCCTTAAGTTCATCAAGCTAAAGCAGGTTCGTTTCTCCGTTTCCTCATCTCAGCGTAAATACAATGGTGAGGCCACCGCCGGGTGTGTTCTGTGCCTGGATCTTGCCTCCATACATAGTGATAGAGTTCTTTACTATGGCAAGGCCAAGACCGGTGCCTCCCATGTTGCGACTGCGCCCCTTGTCCACACGGTAGAAGCGTTCGAACAGGCGTGGCAGGTGCTGGGTGTCTACTCCGCATCCGTTGTCAGAGACAGAGAAACGGTACCAGCGGTCAACATACGAGGAAGAATTGCCTATACTCTCCCTTTCGCACGAGAAACGCAGTTCTGTGGCTCCAGTGGCATAAGCCAGGGCATTGTCAACCAGATTGCGGAAGATGCCATAGAGGACGCTCTGCTCGCAATGCACGGTGACATTGTCGGGAATGGAGACCACGGGACGGATGCCTTTGCTTTGGAGAGCCTCGGCCGACTCCTCAAGGATGGTGTAGAGGACCTCATCCACCTCGATGGCCGGCAATGTGGAGATATCACGATGGTTATCGACAAGCGGTGCCTCGTCCATTTGAACAAGGGTGGACATATCTTGCAACAGGTGGCACATACGTTGACTCTGAGCATAGCAACGCTCGATGAAGCGTTGGCGTGTAGTTTCGGGCATCTGCGGATTGCTTACGATGCTCTCAAGATAACCATTTACGCTGGCGGCAGGGGTTTTGAGTTCATGCGCAGCGTTCTGGGTGAGCTGTTGCTTGAGGCGCTGCTTATCGTCCTCGCTATGCTTCAGACGCCAGAAAAGACTTATGATGGTGTGTGAGATGTCGCCAAGTTCATCGTCGGGGAGGCGTCTTTCTAATTCGTGGTCAAGTTTATCACCACTATTGGCCTTAATGGCGAACTGACGCAGGTAGCGAATGTGGCGTGAAATGCGTGAAGTTGCACGGAATAGGACAAAGCCAAGCAAAAGAGTGATAAAAATGGCATACCAAATGAAAGAATAAGCGGGCGAGAGCGAGTTTACCAGTCGGGCATCGTATGGCATAGCACTACGAATAACATAGGAGCCAGCAAGGGTTGCCGAGTAGAAATATGTCTGGTTGGTAGACTCCGACCTTCTCATTATCTCATATCCATCGCCTTTATTTAAAGCTTGGCGCACCTCACTCCTATCCCTGTGATTAGGGAGGTCTAAGACCCTGGAGTGATAATTATCGAGAATGACCTTGCCGTGCATATTGATTATGGTGACACGCAACCCCTCCATTGGGTGCTTATCAAGATAGCTGTCAAAGGCAGTTGGAGAGGTGATGCTATCACCTAGAGTTCGAGCCATTTTATGGTTAAAGACTTGCAAAGAAGCATGCATGGTTTCTGTCTTGAACTCTTTCTCCCGGTTGTACTGGTATGCCATAAAGAAAAAGACGAACAAAAGGAAGATGCCTCCGACACTTAAAAAGAGTTTGGCCTGAAAACTTCTGAAATGCATAACATTAAAGTGTGGCAAAAGACATGGATAGATTAGACAGCATGGGGTATTTTGCTTGACGAAAGCTGTGTATTCATATTGGCAAAGATACAAACTTTCAAAACGGTTTAGCATTTTTAGGTTTAGCATTTTATAGTTTATTAAGATATTTTTTCTATATTTGCATTATCAAAATTCATAAAAATTATGGAAACTTTTATTAATCTTTTGAGTTTAGTAGGTTCTCTGGCTCTCTTCCTTTACGGAATGAAAATCATGAGTGAAGGCCTTGAGAAGTTTGCCGGCGACCGTCTGCGCAACATCCTTTCCTCCATGACCCGCAACCGCTTTATGGGTGTGTTTACTGGTATTCTCGTAACAGCTCTGATTCAGAGTTCGAGCGCAACAACAGTAATGGTAGTTAGCTTTGTTAACGCAGGTTTGATGACCTTGGCACAGAGCATTGGCGTGATTATGGGTGCTAACATCGGTACAACCGTAACAGCCTGGATTATCTCGGCAATCGGCTTCAAGGTAAACATTGCTGCATTTGCCCTCCCAATGTTAGGTATTGGTTTGCCACTATTATTCAGTGGCAAAAGCAAGCGCAAGAGCATAGGCGAGTTTGTCTTCGGTTTCTCTTTCCTGTTCATGGGTTTGAGTTATCTGCAAAGTAGCGCCGAATCATTGCAACTTGGCAACATCGTGGCCAATATGTTGGCTGGTTGGGCTGGTAGCGGAGGTTTCCTCACCATATTGCTCTTTGTCATCGTAGGCGCCGTTGTCACTATGATAGTACAGGCATCTGCCGCCACAATGGCAGTGACCCTGATGTTGTTTGATATGCAGATTCCAGGTTTTAGCTTTGAACTGGCTGCCGCTTTAGCAATGGGTCAGAACATTGGTACCACCATCACAGCATTCATAGCCTCAATGACAGCTAACACCCAGGCACGTCGTGCCGCCTTTGCACACATGTTCTTCAATGTGTTTGGCGTGGTTGTTGTGTTGCTGATATTCCACCCCTTCTGCAATGCCATCACATGGTTGGCCACCAATGTTATGAATACCGGCAATAGTGATTTGCTAAAATTGTCTGCCTTCCACTCTGCTTTCAATATTTGCAACACATTATTGCTGATAGGTTTCGTTAAGCAGATTGAGAAACTTGTTTGTTGGTTGCTACCCCAGAAAGAGAGCGACGAGGAATATCGCCTTCAGTACATCTCTGCAGGTATGCTTTCTACTGCTGAGCTCAGCATCATGGAGGCACAGAAAGAGATAATTAGCTATGCAGAGCGTTGCAACCGCATGGTAGGTTTTGTTGACGACCTAATGAAGACAGAGAAGGACGACGAGTTCAACAAAATATTCTCTCGCATAGAGAAATACGAGAACATCACCGACAACATGGAGGTGGAAATTGCCAACTATCTGCACAAGGTGAGCGAGGGCCGCTTGAGTATTGAGTCGAAGATGGAGGTTATGCGTATGTTGCGCCAGGTTACCGAATTGGAAAGCATTGGTGACTCTTGCTATAATCTGGCACGCACACTGAATCGTCATCGTCAGAACTGCACCGATCAGTTTACTGAACTGCAACTTTCCAACATGCACAATATGCTGGATATGGTGCACAAGGCAATGCTACATATGAGCAACGTCGTAGAGGCTATACTATCGGGCAACCATGTTGACTATAATACCTCCTACAACTTGGAGAACGAGATAAACAACTATCGCAGACAACTGAAGAACCGAAACCTTCAGGATGTGGATGCCAAGCTCTATAGCTATCAGTTGGGTGTATTCTACATTGACTTCATCTCTGAGTGTGAGAAACTGGGTGACTATGTGCTGAACGTGGTGCAGGCCACCAAGGCTGAGAAGTTATAGAAAGAAAAGCACAGTCAATTACAATACAAAGCCTATCCCAGTCGTGTGGGGTAGGCTTTTGCTATTGTACGGTAGGCTTTAACCCATCTTTCCTGTGAGATAAGCCTTGGTGCGCTCGTCCAGGGGTGTGGAGAACATGGTGGCGGTATCGCCGTATTCTACCAGTTCGCCAAGGTACATGAACATGGATTTTGATGAGATGCGCATTGCCTGCCCCATGTTGTGGGTAACGATAAGTATGGTCACCTCTTTCTGAAGTTCCAGGAGCAGTTCCTCGATGTGTTTGGTGGCTATGGGGTCAAGAGCCGATGTAGGCTCGTCCATCAGCAGTACATCGGGCTTCATCGCTAAGGCACGGGCAATGCACAGACGCTGCTGCTGACCACCCGACAGGAAGGTGCCTTTCTTGTTCAGCACATCCTTCACCTCGTCCCACAGGGCCACACTTTTCAGGCACCGCTCCACCGTAGCATCCTTTTCTGCCTTGGACAGACGGATGCCATTGAGCGCATACCCCGAGAGTACATTGTCGTAGATGCTCATTGTGGGAAAGGGAGCAGGGCGCTGGAAGACCATGCCCACCCTGCGACGCACGTCAATGGGTTCCATGGAGAGGATGTTTTCCCCGTTCAGCAGTATTTCCCCGTCAACACGTATGTTGGCATAAAGGTTGTGCATAAGGTTTACCGCACGCAACAGGGTTGACTTTCCGCACCCCGAAGGTCCCATGATGGCGGTGATGGTGTTTCTTTCGATAGCGGCCGACACATACTTTACCGCCATTGTCTGCTTGGTGTATGACACGCAAGTCTTCTTGAATTCAAGTATAGGTTTTACTGGTTCCATTTCTTTGCAAGGTATTTGGCTGTTAGATTCAATGTAAGTACGAATAAGAGCAGGAAGAGCGATGCACCCCATATCAACTCCTGAAGGTTGGGGTCGTTGAAGAACTCCCAAATGAGCAGAGGAACTGCCGAGATGGGTTTGTCAACAGAGAAGCGCACAAGCGAGCAGCCAAGGGCGGTGAACATCAGGGGTGCCGTTTCGCCGATAACTCTGGAGATGGCAAGCAGCACACCGGTGAAGATGCCTCCGAAGGCGGCTGGCAACTGCACCTTCATCATGACACGCGCATTGTTGCCACCCAGTGCCAGGCCTGCCTCCCTGAGCGATGAGGGGAGAATTTTCAGAGTCTCTTCTGTTGAACGGATGATAAGCGGAAGCATCATAATGCATAGCGCCACACTGCCTGCTATGGCCGAATAGCCCTTCATGGGTACTACGACCCAGATATAGGTGATGATGCCAATAATCACCGATGGTGTGCCCTGCAGAAGGTCGGTAAGATAACTTACTGCCTGAGCGAAGCGGCTCTTGCTGTTCTCTGCCAGGAATGCACCGCACAGGATACCCGTGGGGACGGCAACGGCAACAGCCATGCCCAGCATTATCATTGTGCCAATGATACCGTTGGCAATGCCACCAGGGATAGGCTTGCCTGCCTCGATGGCCTTCATGGCCTTATAAGCCGTAGGGGTAGGCTCGGTGAAGAACGACCACGACAACTGGTCGTAACCACGAATTATCACCTCTCCCAAAATGGCAAGCAAAGGAACTGCTGTAAGCATGGCAAGAAAGCACACGCCCCATAGCATAAGTTTGTCCTTTGCCAACCGGTTTCTAAGTTTGAATGTAGTCATATTCTTGCACGTTTAATCATTATCTTGCCCACCATGTTGATTGCTGCGGTTATCAAGAAAAGAATCAAACCGATAGCAATGAGCGATGAGAGGCGCAAATCATCTGCCTCGCCAAACTGGTTGGCAATGATTGATGCCATCGAATTGCCCGTGGAGGTTATCGACTGGGGGATGTCATTGGTATTGCCAATGAGCATGGTCACCGTCATCGTCTCGCCCAAGGCACGGCCTATGGCAAGGACGTACGAGGAGAAGATACCCGAACCTGCAACGGGGAATACCACCTTGCGTACAACCTCGGCTCTCGTTGCCCCAAGGCTGTATGCACCCTCCTTCAGGTCGTTGGGAACCATCTTTATGAACTCGGCACTGAGCGATGCTGCATAGGGGATGATCATAATGGCCAGCACCAGCGAAGCGGTGAGTATGCCCGAACCCTGTGGCGAAATGTTGAGAGCCATAATGACAGGACGCAAGGTGTAGAATCCCCACAAGCCATAGATGATGGAGGGAATACCTGCCAGCAAATCGGTTACAGTACTGAGCAGAGCAGCAACCTTTGTGCCCTTGAAGTACTCACCCACGAACAATGCAACGGGGAGAGAAAAGGGTATGCAGAAGATGAGGGCCAGGAGTGTAGTGAGCAGTGTGCCCGTGATGAATGGCAATGCCCCATACTGCTCGGCACCCTCGGTGTAGTTCCACTCCGATGAGGTGAGGAACCTGAAAAAACCGAAATGCTCGAAAGCATCGTAAGCATCAGTGACGAGGGCGTAAACCACGCCCCCGCACACTACAGGTACTACCAATGCCGCTATAAAAAGGAAACCTCTGTATAGTTTGTCATTCATAGTTTCATGATTGTTACAGTATTGTCATTCCATCATAGGTTACCGTATGCAGGTTCTTCATGCTCTGCTCCCTGGCCTTCTCTGGAAGGGGTGCATAGTGTACCTCTGAGGTAATGCCCTGTGCCTCGTCCGAGAGGATGTACTTCAGGAGGTCGAGCGTGGCAATTGCCTGCTCCTTTGAGCGGTCGGAATAGTTCTGCTCCTTGTAGACAATCATCCATGTGAATGTAGAGATAGGGTATGCACCTATCGCATCAGAATTGGTGATTGAGCAACGTGTGTCGGCAGGGATGTCTCCGGAAGCGGCTGCCGAGATACTTGCTGATGCAGGCTCTACAAACTCGCCCTGCAGGTTCTGGACCTTTGCGTATGCTATCTTCTGTGCAAAGGCATACTCCGACCCTACATAGCCGATAGAGTTCTTTGTCTGCTTGATTACACCTGCCACACCAGGATTGCCCTTTGCCGCCTGCCCTGAGGGGAAGTTTACCGACTTGCCGGCACCGAACTTCTCTTTCCACATGGGGCTGGCCTTTGTAAGATAGTCGGTGAAGACGAAGGTAGTGCCCGAACCGTCTGAACGGAATACGGGTATAATAGCCTCGGCAGGGAGTTGTGCATTGGGATTGAGGGCGGCCAGACGCTCATCGTTCCACATCTTTATATTGCCAGCGAATATATCGGCAATCACCTCGCCAGAAAGGTTGAGTTCGCCTACTCCCTCAAGATTATAGGCAAGAACCACTGCACCCATACAGGTGGGGACATGAAGCACCTCGGGCATATCGGCCATCTCCTTGTCCGTGAGGAAAGCATCGCTTCCGGCAAAGTCAACGATCTTGTCGCGCAGGTTGCGCACACCGCCACCCGAACCTATGCCTCCGTATGCCACGGCATCGCCATTGAGCAGGGAAAACTGCTCGAAGACCACATTATAGAAAGGCAGAGGAAAGGTTGCACCTGCACCGGAAAGTTCCTGTGCCTCACGTCCGTCGCCTGTCGCTTTTCCGCCACAAGACACCATGGCAAGGGCGAGCATCAGCACCATTGCTGACAAAAACATCTTTTTCATAATATTCCTATTTTTATATTGTAATAATACCTAAATATTTGTGGATTAAATACCGAAATAGCAACTCACGTAGGCAGAATAGCGGTTGTCCGCACCGTCGGCCTTGGGAATACTCATGCGGACGTTGGGGGCAACCTTGACATACTTGCCCAACTTGAACTGGGCGCCCAGGATGGCAGAGGATTCGTCCTTCTCCACGTTCCACTTGTCCTTGGAGTAGACATCGTCGAAGCGGGCATAGAGGTCTGCGCACTTTGATAGTTTTGCAGAGGCAAACACCGAATAGCCGTACTGGTCGGCATCCTTCTTGTAGGAGGCATTCCACATGTGGGTGTACTCGGCACCTACGGTAAACCTTTCCGTCTTGTAACCCACGAAGGCAGACATGTTTACAGTGTTCTTCCTGCCCTCCTCGGCTGCTTCGTTCAAACCTCCGTACAAACGGATTTGAAAGCCCTTAACGGGTGTCAGCGTCATACCCAAGCCATAGTTGAAACCATCCTTCACCTGAATCTTCTTGTATCCCTCGCCATTCACTATAATGGCGTCGGCAGAAAACCAATCGGTGAACTTGTACGATGCAGAAACACCCAGGTCGGCACTGCTACCAAACTTGTACTTGTCCTGGAAGGACTTCATCACATAGCGGTAGCCCCAGAACTTTTCCTGAAAGTTGAACTGTGTGGTGGAGATAAGGCCGCCAGCCAGTGTCAGTTTGCCCTTCTTCCATTGTATCAGGGCATTCTTCACATAGAAGATACGGTGGTAGTCGTCTACCTTGGAGGACTTGCCTATGTCGGCCACGCCCTTCACGCTCAATCCCTTGCCCAGGTTGTACTCGTAACCCAGATAACTTCTCTCCAACTCAAACCCGCGGTCGTCGTTCTCTGCACCGAAACCCGTGTGCAGGTTGGCAAACACCTGGATGATGGGCTTACCCTTGGGTTCTTCCTTCACTTTGGTATCCTGGGCCTGTGCCACGATACCCATGCCGGCAAATGCCATAGCAATAATCATTCTTCTTTTCATAGTTTACGGTGTCCGTTTCTTGTTTGGACACCGCAAAAGTAGGGGTATAATGTTTCAGTTTTGTTTCAAAAAAGTTAGGTTTCGGTTAAAACCCAAATCGGCCATGGAAGATGTTACATTTTTATTAAATCTACAGGCAGACTGTACATGGTATGCTTTTTCTCCGTAATTTTGCATCGCAATAATATTATATAAGGTATGGACACAACAACGAAACGCATACTCATCGTGGACGACGAGGAGACGTTGTGCGAGGTGCTGAAACTGAACCTTGAGAACGAGGGCTACGACGTGGACACGGCCTTCAGTGCCGAGCAGGCTCTGACCTACGACCTGAGGTCCTATTCCCTTGTCCTGCTGGACATCATGATGGGCGAGATAAGCGGAATAAAAATGGCACGGATGATGAAGGCAGACATCGCCACCGCCGACATTCCCATCATCTTCTGTACGGCAAGGGACAGCGAGGACGACATGGTGATGGGGCTCAACCTGGGGGCAGACGACTACATAGTGAAGCCATATACCGTGCGCAATGTGGTGGCTCGCATAAAGAGTGTGCTCAGGCGCACCTCCGGGCACAAGGTGCCGCAGGCGGCTGCAAGGACAAACTCCCTGGTGGTGGAGGGGCTGCACCTGGACATGGAGTTCAAGCGCTGCACGGTGGACGGCACGGAGGTGAAACTGACCAGAAAGGAGTTCGAACTGCTGGCATACCTTATCTCCCACCGTGGGCGTGTGTGCAGCAGAGAGCAGATCCTGAGCCGTGTGTGGAGCGATGAGGTGGTGGTGCTCGACCGCACCATCGATGTCAACATCACCAGGGTGCGCCAGAAGATAGGTCCCTACGGGGCATACATTGTAACAAAATCCGGATATGGCTATGGCTTTCGCTATTAGACTTTCCTACCACAGGAGGCTCCTGCTCATGCTCCTGTCCTTCTCGTGGACGATAATCCTTCTGTCCATAGGTTTCCAGTATGTGAGGGAGAAGCAGTACAAATCCGACTTCCTCAGCGCCAAGTTGCAACAATACAACCGCCACCTGCTTGAAACCGTGGAGGAGGGGCTGCCCTATGAGACCTACATCGCCTCGCACGAAAAGCCCTTCGACGATTTGCGTGTCTCTGTCATAACCCTGTCGGGAGCCGTGGTTTACGACAACATGATTCCGCTCGACTCCTTGGACAACCACATCGAGCGTCCGGAGATAGCATCCGCACTAAGGCATGGGAGCGGCTACCACATCGGCCGCCAGTCGGCAAGCGACGGGCGCGAGTATTTCTACTCAGCCACACGTGGCCAGAGGGTCATCGTGCGTACGGCCATCCCCTATTCTGCCACACTCAGAGAACTGCTCCAAGCCGACTGGACCTTCCTCTTTGTGATGATAGCCATCAGTTTGGCCATGAGCATAGCGGCTTATTTCAGCACACGCAAACTGGGCCAGGACATAGAAAGAGTAAACCAGTTTGAATCCGAACAGGAGAAGAACCGGATTAAGCGCCAACTTAGCAACAACATCAATCACGAACTCAAAACGCCAGTCGCTTCCATGCAGGTCTGCCTTGAAACCCTGCTCTCCGGCATAGCCCTGAGCGAGGAAAAGCGCCAGGAACTCATAGCAAGATGCTACACCCACAACGAGCGGCTGCGCCAACTGCTGAATGATATCTCGCTAATAACAAGACTGGAGGAGGGAAGCCAACTGATCAGCACGGAGAATGTATGCATAAACAATATCCTGAGGGAAATATCAGAAGAACTGAGTGTGTTGCCTCCAGAAGAGCGCCTCGAACTGCACATCAGTTTCAACGAGGAGGTTACGCTTGCCGGCAATAATTCTCTGATAGGCTCCATCTTCAGCAACCTGACAAAGAATGCCATAGCATATTCCAGTGGCAGGAACATATATATCACCCTTCTGGAGAATACCGAAAAACTATGTCGTATCAGGTTTGAAGATGACGGACAAGGAGTTGCCCCCCAACACCTAAGCAGGCTATTCGAGCGCTTTTACCGCATAGACAAGGGACGCTCGCGCAAATTGGGTGGCACCGGCCTTGGACTTTCCATCGTAAAGCATGCCGTTCTCTTCCATGGTGGCAACATCACGGCAACCAACAGACCTGAAGGAGGCCTGCGCTTTGATTTTACCTTGATGAAACAATAAATAAACGGTGAGAGGTGAGCGGTTAGGCCCCCCCTCAATCCCCCGGACCCCTCCCACAAGGGGAGGGAGTGGTTACAACCGACAATGGCGTAGATTTGCATACCCCCTCCCCCCTGCGGGGTACTACCCCTAATTAGGGGTAGAGTCAGTTACAACTGACTAATGCCCACATCAAACAGTAGATTATACTCCCCTCCCTTGTGGAGGGGCTGGGGGGAGAGTCCGTTGGCTGGGGAGGGGTCCTTCCCCTACCATCCCATCACGATGCATAGTACGGCAGAGAAGTGGGCCATGGCACCGAGAAGAACGAAGATGTGCCAGATGGCATGATAATGAGGACGGTCATCGTGTGCAAAGAAATAGGTGCCAGCGGTGTAGAACAGTCCCTCGGCCAAGATGCCGGCTATGGACAACACGGAGAGACGCTGATACACGCTGTCGGCTATGAACAAACCGCTCCATCCCATGAAGAGGTACAGACCCAAAGAGAGGCGTGGATACTTGCCCAAGGCTATGAGTTTGTAGACCACTCCGGCAATTACAAATGCCCATTGCAGACCGAACACCAGCCAACCTTGCCAACCGCCCACGACACCAATTGCAATGGGGGTATAAGAGCAGGCTATCATGACGTAGATGCTGATGTGGTCGCACTTGCGAAAGGCATTCTTCACCTTGCCAGGTGGCAACATGTGATAGACGGTACTTGACAGGAACATCAAAAACATGCCCACGATGAAGAATATAACGCCAAAGGACATCTGCCATCCCTGTGCCGTTGCCGGCCATATCAACCAGATGCAACTCAATGCAAACACAACACCAGCCAAATGTGTCCAGCTGTTGCCGTGCTCAAAACGGACGTCCATCATCACACCTCAAACTTTTCAATCTTTAACTGTCCGCAATCCATCAAGATACCTGCATAGAGGGCGAACTCGGGGGTCTGCTCGTGCAAATCGAGCGAGGCCTGATCTTCCCATGTCTCGCAGAACATGAAGACATCGGGACGGGTAGCACTCTCGAACACGTCGTAGGCCTTGCATCCCTGATGTGACTGACTCTTAGCGGTGAGTGCCATTGCTGCCTGTAAAGCCTCATCATAACGACCTTCATTGGCCTGGAAAAAACAATTTAATCGTAACATAGTATTTATTTTTTAACGGAAAGGTGAAAACGGAAAACGGAAAGGTTATTCGGAGTAATAAGAGTTTTCTGTTTTCACTTTTCAACAGTTTTCTGATTTCACTTTTCCGATTTCACCTTTAATAAGAATTTCTCCTTGTTGATAATGTATCGCACATGCTCTCCTTCGCCAATGAGGCCTTCCTCATCGTGCGCCTCCACATGGAAGGTGAGTTTACGACCTTCGCGAGATAGCAATGTGGCCTTGGCACTGACCTTCTTGCCCAGGGCAGTTGGTTTGATGTGCGACACGCCTACCATGCTACCAACGGTGGATTCGCCTTCGGCAAGTTCGGGCTGGATACATAACATGGCGGCATTCTCCATCAGTGCCACCATCATGGGAGTGGCCAGCACGTGGAGGTCGCCGCTTCCGATGGTGCAGGCCAAATGTTTATCCTCTACGGTGATAGTGCTTGTATATGTCATAGAATTAAGAAATTCGTTGATTTCAGTGCGATAATCATATTTAATCGGTGCCTTGTAGACCTGATAGCCCAATGCTCGGGCAGCATCTACATTAGCTTGGGCATCGTCAATGAAGAGGCACTCGCTTGGTTGGGCACCAAGTCTGTCGAGCACGGCATGGAATATGTCGTCGTTGGGTTTTGACATATGCATCTCTTGCGAGAGGAAGAGGGTGTCGAAATAATCCTCTGTCCTGCCTTCGAAATGCTTCTGGGCAATGTGGATCCAGTGTGCCTCGTTGGTATTGGAGAGGAGATGCACAGAATAGCCTTGAGCACGAAGTGACTTGATGAATTCGAGCTTGTATGCGGGTATGGTAAGCAGGCAATCGTTCCAAGCCTCAAGAACTTGGTCAGCGGTGGTGCCTGGCACACAATATCTCTGAATGTCGGCAACAAATTGTTCTGTAGTGATATCGCCTGTTTGGTAAAGATCCATGGCACCATTTGCCACCAATCCATCGCACAGAGTGGCCTTTGCTCTACCCTGCTGATTGGGTTCAGCAGATGGTAGCAACAATGCCGAAGGGTCAGCACCTAGAGCACGGAAACTCTCCAGACAACGGGGCATATCAAGGTCTATCAGCACGCCTCCTAGGTCGAAAATGATGTGCTTAATCATAGAGTTCAATATATTCGTATGTATTGCCCACAATAGATAGGTATTGTTCAAAGTCGTCCTTAGCAATCACCACCGTACCACGGCAATCGTTGGGATGAAAACTCAATGTCTGGGCCTCCTGCAGAGAGGAATCGAGGAAGAGGTGGACATGGTGCTCATGGTCGTTAATGAGTCCGAAGGGGGAAACGCTTCCGGGTTCCAACCCCAAGTAGCGCATCATGCGTTCGGGCGAGGCGAAGGAGAGCTTGCCTGGTGCCGGAAGGCCTCGACTCTGGAGGGCTGCCTTGAGTCGGTGCTCCAGACTGCGTATGTCCAGATTGTGGTCGCAATGGTAACACACAAGATAATGGCGGTTTCCTTTGTGGTTACGCAGGAATATGTTCTTGCAATGCACGCTCCCGTCATCCTTCCACCAACGCTTGGCCTCCTCAATAGTTTTTCCATCTGGGTGGTTATAGTTAGTGAATGCTATGTCGTGCTCGCGCAAATATGTCAGTACGCTTTCTTCTCGTGTCATATATTTCTTTTTATGCCTCAAAGATACTGACTTTTGCCCGTTCCTCCTAACGGCATAACCTTTTTTTTCGGAAATATCCCCAAAATAAAACGAGCATTACCCCTTTAAGAACCATGCTCCCCCTACCCCACCTCCATGCGAATGTTGATGTAGGCATGCTTGTTGCATTGGGAAACTATTCTTAGCCGAGAAATCAATAGAAACAGAGTTACCGATAAGAAACCGAGAGTTTTGCCTACGTTGCACAACAGGATGAATGGTTCATCAGATTGATGCGAAAGTAGAGAACTCGACTATTCAAGAAATGGAGAGAACCGGCACAGGCATCGGTTCTCTCCATTTTGTTAATAGGCTCACATCGGGGTGGTGATGTAAACGTGCTTGTTGCCGCGCTTAGTTTGGGTGCAGGATTTGGAAGATCTAAACTATCTCTACCCTGACCTTAATGCCCAAGGCTTTTGGCATTGCTTCTATGCTTCTATTTGGCGCATTTCGGAGTTCGAAGTTTGAACTTTGAGTTTCACCCGTTCAGTGCTCACCGAAATATGTTAGGTTATGAAAATACCAACTATTATTTTCAAGTATCTTCCTCTGGCGTTTCTTCTTCTGCCAATACGAAAGAACATAGAAACCGAAAACATCACCCATTTGCACCAAAAACGTAACTAAACTTCAAAAACAAGCAAAATATCTTGGCATCCACGGATATTTTCCTTATTTTTGTAGAAGAATTACGGATTTAAGCAAAACAAAACATATGATACGAGAGTTTTGGGTAAAGAATTACCTTTCCATTCGTGACAAACAAGAGTTGAGTTTCATAGCCAAAGGACCAGCATCGGAATTGGTGACAGAGGTTTCCGAAAATGTATTCCTGTATAAGTTAGGCATTCTTTATGGCTCTAATGCTTCGGGCAAATCAAATATGCTGATTGCTATGGACGAAATATTTCACATATTAATTCAGTCAAGATATGATGCCACTAAAAAGATTAGTGGTAGCATTCCTTTTATCTTGACAAAAGACGAGCCCATTGAGATGCATGTATCGTTCTATGCCAATAGCATTAGATATGATTACGACGTAAAGTTCAATGAAAAGTACATTCTAAACGAAGTCCTAAACTATTATCCCAATAAATCAAAAGTACTCTTCTACGAACGTACTTTTGTCGATGATAATGTGCAGGCAGATATTAAGTTCGGACCAAGCCTAAAGCTTCAGCCAAAGACCCAAGACAGCATTAGGGAGCACACACTGAATAACCATAGCGTACTTTCCGTTTGCAGAAAGAACGCATTGACGGAAGACATAGCCCCATTCAAGGAACTGCATGGTTGGATTATGACCAACTACCACGACATTGATGGCGACGAAGACAAAGGAATTGTTGAGATTTTAAAGGATGCATACAATCATCCTAAAAAGCGTAAGTTCTATAATACGATGCTTCAGAAAGCCGACTTAAACATTCTGGAGTATCGTCCTGTTGTAGAAGACCGATTTGTACCCAACGATTTCCGCGAGCGCATCCAGAAAGAAAATATCCCAGAGGAGATGAAAGATGTGCTTTTGAAGCCAACCACTGATTCCATCACCTTCTTGAACCATTCAGACAATGGCGATTTCGACATCCCCCTCAGATGGCAGTCAAAGGGTACACAAAAGTACATCCGCATCTTGGAGGCCTTGTACAATATGATAACGAGTCCCCACGTCTATTTCCTTGACGAGTTGGGCGAAGACCTTCACAACGACCTCCTGTTCTATTACCTCAATGTCTTCATCTTCAACTCCGAGAAGTCGCAACTCATCATCACCAGCCAAGAGACCACCCTTCTCTCTCAAGACCTTATCAATGAGAATCGTGGCGTGGTGTGGTTCGTAGAGAAGAACAAAGAGACCGCTTCTTCTGAATATGCCCGTGGCGACTCCTTCGGTCTGCACAAGAATCTGTCGCTTTACAACTCCTATCGCATAGGTCGATTGGGTGCAAAGCCAGAACTGGGAAGTATCTTTATAAACTTGGAGGACTGATATGGGTAAACAAAGACAAACAGCACTTATCTTAGGAGAGGGACCTACTGAGTTCTATTACTTCAAGTCCCTGTGCGATGTGTACAAGAACATCACCATCAAGCCCGACTACCCCAAGCACACCAGCATCAAAGAACTTGAGCTAAAGATTGAAGAGGGAATAGCCTTGGGCTACAGCCATATCTTTTGCGTCATCGATATGGACACCAAAGACACGGAACCCGAGCGTACGCAATACCAGAAGCTAAGAGCTAAGTATGCCAAGCCCATCAATAAACCGAAGAAAGGCATATACTGCAACGTTGAGTTCTTTGAGACTCACCGCTGTACCGAACTGTTCTTTCTCTACTATTTCCGTTATACCTCACGCCCCTATGCCGACCAAGAGGCATTGATTAAGGATTTGAATCGCGATGTGGCATATCAGAAGACAACAGATTTCTTCATTAAGTGCAAGGGGCTGCATAGTTATTTTGAGCGGAATGGTGGAAGTTTTAGTACGGCAGTGGTAAATGCCGAACGCTCTATGGATGAAATAGAAACTGGTAATAGAACATATACCTATTCCGAGTTCGGAAGGCTAATGGAAAAATTAAAGTGTTTGAAATTGAATTAGTTTTTTGTAACATATTGGGGAGAATGTGTTTTCGTCAATTGTACAGCGAAAAATAAATCTAAAGGATGTTTATGTTTGGAACTTTATCGTATTTTGTAAGTTTTATTACTTTTTTATCTTATTGAAAGGTATTAATAAATGAATTTTATACTATGGATAATGTTATTCTGAAAAAACTAGATAAGAAAAAAGCAAATAGCATTTTAGCTCAAATAAAGCAAAATAATAGTGATAAGAAAAAAATTCTTTATAACGCTCTAAATATTTGTAACTATTATGAGTTAAATTATATTTACTCTAGAATTCCCATTACTTATAAAGGGCTTTTATCTTTGTCTTACCTAATAAGAAAGGATGAAACAGCTTTATATAGAACTCCAATCTTACCTAAAAGTTCAACTATTGATTGTATTGGTAAATTGGTGTATGCGATAAAAAGGCATAGTAAAGATATCAATTTATATCTCAAGTATAAAGCACAAGTTGACTCATCTTTTATTACCGGTAATTATGATGACGCCCGTAAAATACTTAATAAGATTAATAAAGATATAAGTTATTCATTTTGGGCAATTGCCTATGAAATTAAAATAGACAGACTACAATATGGAGTACAAAAAGCTATAGAAACCCATAATAAGTTTTTTCACAGAAACAATAGTGCAATATTTCAAAAGTTTTGTAATGCTGCTTTTCATACAAGTTCTTTGGAATACACAACAGATATAGAGAAGAAGATATTTCATAAAGGTACTGGAGATTTCTCTTGTTTTAACAATATTTTGCAGGCTCATTTTTTTGCATATAAAGGTGTTAGTGAAGGTATTTGGTTTTGTACTGATATGAATTCATCTATTATTGATTTGTATAATAATTTTATAATATATTTGCCCAACCTAGAAAAAGATACAATTCAAAACGAAGAGTTTAGGTTCTTTTTAGAAGAAATTCTATCAATAGTAGAAGACCCATATCTCAGGAAAATATGTTTTTTATACAATATTTCTAAATCTAAGCCTAAAGAAGATGCTTATAGGCAAATAATCTTAAAAAATTATCTATCAAGGAACTTCCAATATGTCGTAGATAATAGTTTGGATTATATTGAGTTCAACCCACTTGATATAGAAATACTATGTATATACATCAAAAGTTGTATAGTCTTAAATCATAATGAGTTAGAAGTAGAAAAGGATGATTCAATCATTCAACAAATAAAGTACCACCTTTATAATATTTATTCATCAGACAGTGATGTTTCATACCATTATACAAAAATAAAAGGAATATGTCAGTCTCTATTTCATATAGAGGGAATTAGATATTTATATTCATCTATCGTTGCACTGGAAAACAATAATCTTTGGAATCTATGCAATGAAACCTGGAAGTATTCAGCATACCTAAACATTGGAGATGCATCCTTCTACAAAGATAAAGAAAGCAAGAAACACTATTTGTATAGTTTGGGGTTAGAATCCATATTATCTGATATATTTGATAGTATTAACCATCCTTTGTCAATCGATTGCTATGAACTTTCAATTGGAGGACAGAATTGGGAATACGTATCTCAGAAAATTATATCGGATTATAAAAATGGAGAGTTTCTGCAATTTTTAAGCAGACCTGTCACATCATATATATTCGACTATTATGTTGAAAAATACAGGTATGAGGATGCTATCATATTTTATGTTAACCATTTAATAAACTGTAATTCTACAGAAATCCAAGTTAAAAAAGAAAGTATTGATAAAATCTTAAAAGATCACGAAAGATTAGTCCTCCATATACCTCTTGAGTTAGCAATCTTTTATCATTCTATGAATGTTGAGATTGACACCATATATTTAACATATAAGCAATATTTAAGGTTTTGTGAGGTTAAGAAAGCATCTGAATTACAAATATCTGGTGACAAGAGACAAGAATATTTTCTTTCAAATGTTGTTAGTCAAAGAGTGATAACACTGCATGTGTTAAAATTTAAGACAATCGAACAGGTAATGGATGAGCGCAGCGATATATGCACCAATCTATATAATTACTTTGGGCATAGAAAGTATTTAGATGAGATATCTGTTATAATGCGTGATAAACAAATTTTGGCTCTAAACAAACAAGTTGTCGACAATAAAATTTATGTTGATGTCCAATCAATAAGGGATAATGAACTTGATGAAGCAAAAACATTATTCAAGATGTACGAACAATCTGCATCTACAGAATTAGAAATTATTCAAAACAGTGACATCAAACAATTGGTTGAAAACTTAAAGTCTATGGGATATGAGATTAGTTTCATTTCAGAACAATATGAAAAGAATCAAGAAAAAATAGATTATCAATATGACATATTGGAACGAATATTCATCCATGTTAGAGATCAATTTCTATATAATCCAAAATCAGGGCTTGACAATTATTTAAGTACTCGCATTAGGCATGGAACACTTGTTAATCAGTTACGTAACCATTTTGAAGGAGAGAATTTAATAACAAACAAGAAAGGAGGAAAATATTCTCCCAATGATTATTGGCCAGAGATGTTAGGCATAGAAGGAAATATTGCGGTCCAATGTGTTGAACGATTTCTATCTTTTTCAGAACAAATCGATTGTATCATATTCAAAATAAAAGATGAGTATGTGCAAGTTTATACAGAAGAGAACTCTCAAAATCAACATGCAAGTTTTAACTACGACATTGTTCATTTTAGGGAAGGAATAAAGCAATTACAGGCTAGGACTGAGTTAAATTCATACGATGCGATTATATCTGAAATGATAAATATATTATGGCAGCATACAGACAAATGTCTTATTCACATTAGAAATTATCTTACAGAAGTGCAAGAAACGATGATTGAGGCTCTACATTCTATAGAAAAAGATATAACATTTTTTATAACAAAGAACAATCCGATGTGGGCCCCGTTTCATGATGCAGTAACACGTTGCGTAAATAATATTCAAGAAGATTTTCAGGTTGTATCTAAATGGTTTAATAGAAGCAATTCGATAGATTTTGACTTTACAATAAGACAGGTCATAGATACTTGTTTAAGTTTTATTAACCGAAACAACAGAACTATATTGAAAGCTGAGGTTGAAACTAATAGTTTATCTGAGATTCATGGTAGATATTTCACAACACTTTATGATATGTTTTATGATATACTAAATAATATCTTGTTTTATGAACAACATCACGAAGTTGGCAATACTTGCAAAATTGTAATTGATGAAGATGAAGGCTTCCTTAAAATCAGAATTACAAACCCAATAGATACTTATGACATGGCTATATTACAGCAAAAAGTATCAGAAATAAATAGTAATTTACAGAAAATGTTTATAGGAGGAAGGTCCAGAATGGAAGGAAATTCTGGTTGTATTAAGATTTTTAATGCTGTTCATAATCATTTAGGTTCAAGAACTAACAAATATATAAACAGCGTAGAAAATGATACATTTATAGTTGATATTAATATAGAACTAAAACCAATAAGAAAATGAGAATTTTATTTGTGGAGGACGATGACTACAAGCGTAATAGTGTCGTTTCTTTTTTAGAGTCTTCTTTTAAGAATATAGTTATTGATACCGGAATGTCAATAGAAAGTGGAGTCCAACAAGGAGTAAATAATCAATATGATTTAATACTCCTAGATATGACTATTCCAAACTTTGATAAGACAGATGGCAGAGGAGGCGGACAATCTTTTAAAAATGGAGGAGAAATAATTGTACGAGAGTTATTAGATGAAAATGTTAAATTTAAGTGTGCTGTATTAACGCAATATGAAACTTTCAACAATGAAACAATCGAAGAAATTAGTGATCGTATTTATAATTGTTGCGGAAAGAACTATTTAGGTCACGTTAAGTATAATAAGTTGGATGAAGAATGGAAAGATAATTTAAAAAAACTACTACAAAATGTTGAGAATAATAATAATTGACGACACCTCCGAAAAGGTAAAAAAGTACAAGGAGTTACTTTGCGAATTTAAGGAAATCAACCCAAGAAATATTGATGTAGCAGTATCGGCAGAAGATGCGGTACAAAAAATGCAGAAAAAGCAATATGATTTAGCTATTTTAGACTTATATTTACCATTGAGATATGGTGACGACCCATCACCAGATAATGCTATTTGGCTATTGCGAGAACTTTCAGATGAAGATTCAATAAAAATGCCATATAGTATTGTCGGAATCACGTATTGTCATAATGCAGATCCAAAGTATAGGGATTATTTTAGTAACCTACTATTAGCCTATATTGTATATGAGCAAAATAACGATGAATGGAAACAAAAATTAAAGAATAAGGTCGAATTCTTATTAAAAGTTCAACGAAGTATACAAAATACAGAAGAATACGATTTCGATGTTGCAATCATCAATGCTTTAGAAACAGAAAATAGATATGTTCGAAAAGTTTTTGGTTTAGAAGAATGGGAAGAGTATAATATTCCTGCAGATAAATCTACAATATATTACGTGAAAAAAGTCACACATCATTCTGGAAAGACAATAAGAATAGTGACATGCTATGCTCTACAAATGGCGAGTACTGCCTCCGCTGCATTGACGACTAAAGTTATATATAACTTTCGACCTAGATATTTATTCATGACAGGAATTGCAGCAGGAGTGAATAAAGATGATATTAATTTGGGTGATATAATGGTAGCTGAAAAGGTATGGGATGGTGCAAGTGGTAAAATCAAAACAAACGAACAAGGTACAGATATCTTTTATCCAGACTTTCATGAACTTCCATTAAACTCTGACATGTGTGCAATTATTAAGCGATTAGCAACAAATAGAGAACTTCTTAATAATATAGAAGAGAGCTATAATGCAACAACCAAACCTCAAACTAAACTGAATGTTAGGTTAGGACCTATAGCTTCTGTTCCAGCAGTGTTGTCGAGTAAAATGGAAATCGAAAAAATAATGTCACATTGCAGAAAATTATTAGGGATAGAAATGGAAGGTTATGGAGTGTTCTTTGCTGCGAATAACAGTGCACATCCAAGACCACAATACACATGTCTTATTAAATCTGTCTCAGATTTCGCAGATATACAAAAAACTGACAATTATCAAGATTATTGTATGTATACTTCTGCAGCTTTTGCTGGACATATAATACGTAATGAATTATCATATTAAGCTTAGACAACTTTTCTCATTAATGAGACTATTGCCCCAATCGCCGCAAACCAGGTTTGCGGCGATTACTTTTACATCGGCTTTATCATCTTCTCAATGAATTCGATTTCATCTTCGGTTAGATTGTACTTGGCGTATAATTGTTTGTCGATATCTGAGACTACTTCATTCCAGTTTATATCACTCTGATTGGTAAAGTCTTGGATTGGGACAAATTGAAACTTGTCTGGTGAGAGATTGATAGAAGAAACTGCTAACATCAATAGGAATCTTGCGAAACGAGTTTGAATATACTTGTATTCATTCTCTACAATATATTTATGTTCTGACTCACCTATAATCAGATAGGAATCAGTACAAACATCGTTCGGTCCGATAATGTCTGTTCTTGAAACAATTTTGAACTGACCATTCTTGTCTGGTTCTCCTGCGTGTTCTGCAGTCACTTTACTCATCAGAATTTTATACTTGGACAGCAAAGGATTGGAAGTAGGCACTGCAGATTTAGGTAACCAAGATATTCCCGCACTTGAAATCAAACGTAGCTCACCTGATTTGTCTCCTCGAACATTTGAAGACAAGCCAAAAGGATTACGAGTATTCACTATTGAATCAAAGTTTTCCTTTGCTCTACATTTGTTGACAATGTGTATAGCAGAGTTGTAGCGAATGAATACGGCAAACTGATCCAATGGACGTTTTTCTGAGTCACGCATATCCCCTTGGATGGTGGTGATATTGCAATCACCATTATGTTTGGCGTTCCACAAGATATAGTTTACTCCACCTCCAATACTTGCAGTAGGGAAACAATCTTTGGCATTTATAAAATCAAAAATGTGACTAAGGCGTTTGTCCGACAACATTTCTTCTCTAAAGGAATCCAATCCCTTTCCTCCTGCAAACCAGCGAGAGGGCATAATCATAGAAATGTAATCCGGTTTTATGAGTTTGGCTATTTCTACAAATAGATTATATACAGGCTTGGCACTAACACCTGCTCCTCCATCCATCACTTGATACGGCGGATTACCCACTATTGCATTGAATTTCATATTGTCGTTATCTATTGCTTTCCAGTATGAACTGCCTTTGGCTACTTTGGCCACGAAGTTCTCCGGTTTGTTCTTTATTTGATTGATCAGGTCCTCGAAATACCGAGTGTTTACTTTGGCTTTGCGGAAGCCTATAAGGGTGCGCTTGGTAATGCTCTTGGCCATCGGGGTCTTGCAGATGACAAAGATGTTTTCAGCTACCACCTTGTCCCATATCCGTTGCTCCTCCTCAATGCTTGACGGAGAGGTGAGCAGGCTGGCTACTTTTGCACGATAGATGCTGTAGGCCATATACAAGGGATACAAACCCGATTTGGAGTTGATTTCAAGGATGCGCGAGTCCTCATTGAAGACATTGGCTGTGACCTCTTCCTTATCAATGAAACGTGGCTCGGTCAATGATGTATCGTATCCCTGTTCGAAGAAGTTGTAGCCTCCCAAACAGTCGCCCAAATGCATATTAACCACTCTCCATGGAGTGAGTACTGTTTCCTTGTCTGGATTACGGAAGGTACTGAAGATATCGGTAATGCGCTCGATGCGCTCCTCTACGCTCAGTTTGTCGGCAGCACGAGCCATCGCACGGATGCGCTTACCCGCTGCACTGAAGATGTCAGGGTCGTAATACTTCTTGATGCTATCGAACTTCTCCTTGGTGACTCCCTTGGGCATGAACTCCTCCCAAGACTGGTCATCGACAAGCGATGAGAAGTTATCAATGGTGATCTCCTCGTCTTCGTTGCTGACCTCAGCACCGTAGATGAGCAGAGGCATACGGATAGAGATGCCACGGAGGATGGAGATGGCTGCCTCGCGATTCTCACGCTTCCTCTTCAACTCTTCGAGACGTGCCTTTTCTTCCTCTGTCAAGGGTTGCTTGTCCTTACCTTTCTTCTTGCTCTTCTTCTCCAGTGATTCGAGTTCTTCGTATTGCTCATCGGTCAAGCCTTGATTGTTGATGTCTACCTGATTGGTCTTGGGCATGGCCTTGGTCTGTCCGATAATCTTCTTGAGGTCATCAAATGCTTGCAGTTCCAAGTCGTTGAGCTTCATCAACTCATCGTTATACAGACTCTTGTCCTCAAAGCCATTGCGCACGACACGCTCTACATATACTTTCTTGAGTTGTTCGAGCATGCGGGGCACATCGAAAGGATTCATCTTACTGCCCTCGACCGATATGATGGGGCAGAAGTTCAAGAATTCACCCATCACCTTACGATCATCGCTGCTGGTCTTGCCCGCTTTCGATGATATCTTGGCGGTCTCGGCTATCACCTTCAGCGTGCGGTCGGGGGCAAAGTCGAACACATAGCACTGCTCTTTCACACGGCCATTGATGGTTGCCGGTGTCTGCACACGGAAGATGGTCTGCATATAACTTGCCGCACCTGTATTGTACGAGCCTGAAAGCATGAATACAGCTGTCCATGCCTTGACGCTGACACCTGTCGTGAGTCGTCCGCAAGAGAGAGTGATGGTGCGCGTAGCATCAGGGTCGCTACCGATAGCCTCCTCTACGGCTGCCAATGCATCTTTGCTCTCCTCCTCCAAATCGCCGTCGCCAGCCACATTGACTATCTTGAAATGTTGGAATACTGGATGACTTTGTAGCATCGCGCTCAGCGCACGAGCATGCGCTACACCTGGTACTATCCACAGGGAGTGACGGAATATGTTGCGGTACTCCTCATTGGCAAAGGGGTAACAGCTCTCCTTATCCTCCTTGGTCAACAGGTTGAGGAATGCCCACACATCCTTTTCGTGAACGAATTTTCCTTCATCATTGGCACGGAAGAACTCGCGGAAGTTGAAGGCTATATCTTCATCTGCAAAATCGTTCAGCAATCGGCCGAGGTCATAGGTGTAGATATTCATTGTTGGCAACGAAGCATAGGGGTTGGGGTCGCCAAAGTGGAGTTCGTCCCAAGTGGCTTTAGCTTGCTGCTCCATCACATAGTCCCAAGTGTATATCTCACCTTCGGCAAACTCATCAAGCAGATTGAATGGTGTACCCGACAGGCGCAATACCTTGGTGTTCTCCTTCACGAGTTCGGTCATCACCGCCTTGCCCAATTCAGTTTGCGTTCCTTCGTGCGCTTCGTCTACAATGATAAAGTCCCACTTGGTGGCAAACACCTCATCATTCTTGTCGAAGTTGCCGCCCACGAGTTCCGAACCGCGAAGGTCTTGCATCGAAGCAAAGTAGACATACTGGCATTTCCCTTGACTGGCTCTTGCCTCAAGTGATGAGTGAGAATCACCATTGTTCTTAGAACCATAAGCAAATTCTGGGCGGTCATAGAATATCTTGCCAAAATCTTCAAACCAACCACTATCCACTACTGGACGATGGGTAAGAATCAGCGTACGCTTGAAGTTCACCTCCTTTACTACTTGCAACGCAGATAGTGTCTTACCAAAACGCATCTTGGCATTCCATAGCATTTGGTTACCCTTTTTGTATTGTTTCTTGGTGTCGTCTATGGCCTTGCGTTGCTCGGGGCGAAAGATGATGGGCGTTCTGTGGTGGGTTATCTCTGCCGTAGTGAGCGACCCGCGTCCCTCCTTGACAGCCGCAATGGCTCGCTTCACAGTGTCGAGGTCGGCGATGAACCATTCGTTAGCTTTGTTCACTGTATCGAACACCTTCTTCTTGATGCCCGAACGCTCCAGCACATTGTGTACCTCCTTATCGTTGAATGAGCACAAGCCCTTCTTCTTATGGTTATATATCGTGAGGTCAGTATACAGGAGGTCATAAGCAATGCCTGCCGTCTGTGTGTATTGGTTGATGCGTTTCTTGGCCGACTCGTTGAGTGCCTTGCTATTGGGAGCGAGGTCAAACACATCGTCGCTGTCGCAAGTGGCTTCGCCCACCTTCAAACAACCTTCGTGTGCAGCATCATTGATGCGGAACACATAGATCAACTTCAGTTTCAGTAATGAGGTGAATTTCATAGTACCATTATTTGATGAGGTCGATAAATCGGATTCTTTTTCCCATTCGGCCCGTCGTGGGGTCTTTGGCATGCCAATCCTTGATGAAGCAATAGGTGCCGTTGTGGCGACGAATGTCATCTTTGGCGCATCCCTCGCAAGGGATTATCCGCTCTATGGTGCCATCGAAGAGCGTTTGCTCTATCTCTATCTTGTCGCCACAGGTATCGGGGACTACCCCTTTGAGCCCATCCATCTGCCACACATTCCACGAGATAATGTAGGCGATAAAGTTGAGCGACTTGAGTAGTGGCTGCTTGCCAAACTTCCGCTCATAGTATTCGATAAAGGAGATGAGCATGGCTTCGCGGGCAATCAGGAGATTATCGCCCTGCCACTCGTAGCCGTAGGTGCTCTTGTAGGCAACTTGTGCCCATTCGAGCCATTCGCCCGATTCGGTGGTATTCTCACTCACGACGCGCAGTTTGCGGTCGAGCAAGCCGATGCGCTGCTCCAAGGGAATGGCTTCGCCTGTCGTCGTGTCGTAACGACTGACGATATAGGGTGCTTCGCCACAGGTAATTTCGAGTCGGGTGTCACGCACGTAGTCGCGCCATGTCTTACCTTCGGGGAAGGTAATCTTCTCCGTTGTAGCAGTCCATGAGTGTCGGCCTTGCTCATCGGTGTGTTCGGTATTGAACACCTCTTTGCGGCCAAACCAAGCCTCGTCGATAAGGTTGTTTTGTGCGTTGCAAATCCACGAAGGGGTGAACACCTCGGCCATATCGCGTGAGCGTACCGACTGGGTGTCGCGACTCTTGAGAATACGAGGCATGATGACATGCCCGTTGTCGCCCGTGATAAGATGAGGGAGTATGGGGGAATGATAGTCGTAGCCATCGCCCAGATGGGCATAGTCGGAGGTTCCCCAAAAGATATTGCGCTGTGGCTCTCCCTCCTTGCTCGTGGTGTGGTCTTTGAGCAGTGTGTTCAATAGGTCGGGAGAGAGTTGGAAGATGTAATCCTCCAATATGTCTACTTCGATAGCCATAGTTCTCGTTTCGGGGAAGATGACTCTGCATACTGGCGTTCTATCTCTTTGCTATCCTAGCGTAATGAAAGACCTATTCTAATACGATGTAGGGGTCTTCGCTTTGTCCTGGATTAAAGCAATGCTGATCCAATGTGCATGGCATTCCCACCTTCCCGGTCGAGGACTACGGCAACCGAGTGTTATCAAATAAGGTTACCTTAAGACACAAAAAAAGCGTGAAGCCCTGCACTGTCGCTCGCTTCACGGTTAGAGGCTCGTAGGAAATTGCCCTTTCTGTCGAAACGAGCAACGTCGAAGCCCCACGCCGATATGTGTATATAATTCACCCATGAATCCTACATATCGAACCGCAGGTGTACGGATACACCATTGGCTGTCAATGCAGAACTGGGGAATGTGTATAACATACCCACGAAGGACATTCACGCTGCTTTGTTCCTAACAGAAATAAATTTTCCTACGATTTCTAACCGTCAGAACCAAAGCGTAGTAAACGCCTTTTAATATGTCTTGCCCCACGCCCCCCCGCGTCCATAAAGGGCGCAGTCGGCGTGAGACAAGGACAAAGGTACGATTAAGTGAGAGAAATACCAAATAAAGTTTGCTTTAATTTGGGATTTCCGAACGAAAGTACTTTCGACCGATAGGTCAGAGTACGATTAAGCGTGGATTAACAGATTACAAAGAGATTCCAGACCGGGATTGGGTATAATGCCTGAGCCAAACCACGCATTCCGTCTATTACAGCACCATATATTTTGAAACCCTGAGATTTGAGCCAGAAAACACCCTCCATATACTGACCTATGGTTTCATGGCTTACATATTTGTGCCATAAAATCTTATTGCGAAGAGCATCCTTGATGACCATCAAACCAAATGTTCTACCCCAATTGGTAGTGTCAAGTTGAATTGTAACATTTTTATGCTTGGCTATCTTATAGACAAAGCGTATACTACCCAGATCGCGACGAATGGTACGCTCGGATACCTTATAACGCAAGGCTAGCTGGCATAGAGTTTGTTTACCCTCTATATAATCTGTTATTACTTGCGACTTGGAGCGTCTTTGACCACCAATGAATTGCTTGCCACAATCCTTACATTTATACATTTGTCTTCGGCCTCGGACTCCATTCCTCACAACATTAGAAGAAGTACAAAAAAAGCTTTTTTTTTACCATATCAATGATAATTATAAACAAAGATATGTAAATCAATTCAATACATAGGTATTCATCCTACTTTTTGTCCATCTTGCCTCGTTAGTGAATGCTATGTCGTGCTCGCGCAAATATGTCAGTACGCTTTCTTCTCGTGTCATAAGATTATGTGAGTTAGTTTCGAACTCTGTTCAAAGTTACGATTAAGTGAGCAAATAACAAAATCAAGGTTACACGAATTTTACTTTAGAACTAAAGTTACGTATATTTCTTATATAAACGCCAACCGCCAACCTTTAGAAATTTCTAAAAATTGGCGGTGAACCTAGGAAGAGCCACCTGCGGGACTCGAACCCGCGACCCACGCATTACGAATGCGTTGCTCTACCAACTGAGCCAAGGTGGCGCAAATATTTTGCATTGCAAAGGTAGTAAAAATAGTTTAAACTATGGTATTATTATCTTTTCTTTTTTTAAAAATCAAATATCCAGATACAGCTCATACCCTACTCCACTCCGCAGAATAGGAACATCTGACGATAGGCTTCGGCCTTCTTCTCCAAAGACATCGGATATGCACGGGAGGAGGACGGGAGACGGTAAAGGTAAATCTGACTCTCGCTGGGTGCACCTACAGACAATTGGATATCGCAAAGTCCCGGTATGGCCTCGTATTTGCCCACGGTGGGCATTTGAGTCATTCCAAGGGAACTACATATGGTTTGAGTGGCTTTCTCGCCTGTGGTGACAATTACGCGACATTTCGGTACTTGAACCAAAAGCGAACGGATATCGGTCGGTTCAACAATATCAAGAAACTTGTCAGAGGCATTGTCCTTGAGGCGGCGCACAGCGGTGGCGGTATCGTAAAAACCGATACCCTTCTGCTCAAGAAAAGGGATAATACGCTCCAGACGGAAGCTCTTTGCCTTTGTGTCAACAAAATAATCCTTGTCGCCAAAGAAGATAAGTCCCTCGATGCGCCAGTGGTCGTTTATGAAGTTTGGATAGAAGAAGTCCATACACCAGCGCTTACGTTGCGGTGGGAAACTACCTAAAAACAGCACGCGGCAATTCTTGGGCAGGAAGGGATGTAATGGGTGATACTCTATGCCGTTGACGGAGCGGGCAATGTTATCGTGGTTGAGATATAGCGGGTTATCGAATTGGTCTTTCATAGCACAAAGATAAAAAATCCCGATGACAAAATGCCACCGGGATTCCGTTTTTATTTGATATCCTTACATTATTATAAATATATAAAGATATAAAGAATCGTGGGTTGGATGTATTAGTCAGCAAGTTTTGCCTTGATGAACTCACGGTTCAAGCGTGCGATGTTAGAGATGGTCTCGCACTTGGGACATACTGCCTCGCAGGCACGGGTGTTGGTACAGTTACCGAAACCAAGTTCATCCATCTTGGCAACCATTGCCTTCGCACGGCGAGCAGCCTCTACCTGCCCTTGAGGAAGGAGAGCAAACTGACTTACCTTTGAAGAAACGAAGAGCATTGCAGAACCGTTCTTACATGCAGCAACACAAGCGCCGCAACCGATACAGCTGGCGCAATCCATTGCCTCGTCGGCATCATCCTTAGAGATGAGGATAGCGTTAGCGTCCTGAGCCTGACCAGTACGGATGCTGGTGTAACCACCTGCCTGCATGATCTTCTCGAATGCCATACGGTCTACCATACAGTCCTTGATAACGGGGAAACCTGCAGAACGCCAAGGCTCTACGGTGATGGTGTCGCCATCGTTGAACTTACGCATGTAGAGCTGACATGTTGTAGCACCACGCTCGGTCTTACCATGAGGTGTACCGTTGATATAGAGTGAGCACATGCCGCAGATACCCTCACGACAGTCATGATCGAATACGAAGGGTTCGTTGCCAGCGGCAATGAGTTCCTCGTTCATCATGTCGAGCATCTCGAGGAATGAAGTATCGTCGGGCACGTTCTTCATCTCGTGCTTCTCAAAATGACCCTTATCCTTGGGACCATTCTGCTTCCAAAACTTTACAGTTACTGATATATTCTTTGCCATAATAATCTTTCGGATTAAGGGGATTAGTTCTTATAGTTACGCTGCTGAACCTTGATAATCTCGTACTGGAGAGGCTCCTTGATGAGCTCGGGAGCAGACTCGTCGTTCTTCTGATACTCCCAGCAACCAACATAGAAGAAGTTCTCGTCGTCGCGCTTTGCTTCGCCTTCCTCTGTCTGGTGCTCCTCACGGAAGTGACCACCACAGCTCTCCTCACGGTGCAATGCATCGTAAGCAATCAGTTCGCCCATAAGGATGAAGTCGCGCAGGTGGATAGCCTTGTCCAACTCGATGTTCAGACCTTCCTTGGTACCGGGGATGAAGAGGTTCTCGTTGAACTCCTTGCGGATAGCCTTCAGGAGTTTCAAGCCTTCCTGCAGACCTTCCTTGGTACGACCCATACCTACATGCTCCCACATGATGTGACCCAACTCCTTGTGGATAGAGTCAACAGAGCGCTTACCCTTGATGTTCATCAAACGGTCGATCTCTGCCTCAACAGCCTTCTCGGCAGCCTCAAACTCTGGCAGGTCGGTAGACAAGCGAGCCCACAACTTCTGGTCGGCCAAGTAGTTCTGGATAGTATAAGGAAGTACGAAGTAACCATCGGCCAAGCCCTGCATAAGAGCAGAAGCACCCAGACGGTTAGCACCGTGGTCAGAGAAGTTACACTCACCGATAGCGAACAAACCGGGGATGGTGGTCTGCAACTCGTAGTCAACCCAAACACCACCCATTGTGTAGTGGATAGCGGGGAAGATCATCATTGGGTGATAGTACTCAACGCCATTAACCGTCTTAGCCAACTTACCGGGGTTAACGTCGGTAATCTCCTCGTACATCTCGAAGAGGTTGCCATAACGCTGGAGAATCTCCTTGATGCCCAGACGCTGGATAGACTCAGAGAAGTCAAGGAATACAGCCAGACCAGTGTTGTTAACACCGAAGCCCTTGTCGCAACGCTCCTTAGCAGCACGTGAAGCCACGTCACGGGGAACCAAGTTACCGAATGCGGGATAGCGACGTTCCAAGTAGTAGTCGCGATCCTCCTCGGGAATCTCATAACCCTGCTTTGTACCTGCCTGAAGTGCCTTGGCATCCTCCAACTTCTTGGGAACCCAGATACGACCATCGTTACGGAGAGACTCAGACATAAGGGTCAACTTAGACTGCTTGTCACCGTGAACGGGGATACAGGTGGGGTGAATCTGAACGTATGAGGGGTTAGCCATCACAGCACCCTTACGGTAGCACTGGATAGCAGCGGTGCAGTTACAACCCATAGCGTTGGTGCTGAGGAAGTATGCATTGCCATAACCACCAGTAGCGATAACAACAGCGTTGGCGCTGAAGCGAACGAGCTTACCGCTAACCAAGTCCTTGGCGATGATACCACGAGCACGACCGTCAACGATAACTACATCCTCCATCTCATAACGAGTGAAGAGCTTAACCTTACCGGTGTTTACCATGCGGCTCAGTGAAGAGTAAGCGCCCAAAAGGAGCTGCTGACCTGTCTGACCCTTCGCATAGAAAGTACGGCTTACCTGTGCACCACCAAAAGAACGGTTTGCCAACATGCCACCATATTCGCGAGCGAAGGGAACACCTTGTGCCACGCATTGGTCGATGATAGCGTTGCTCACCTCTGCCAGACGGTATACGTTAGCTTCACGAGCACGATAGTCACCACCCTTTACTGTATCGTAGAACAAACGGTAAACAGAGTCACCATCGTTCTGATAGTTCTTAGCAGCATTGATACCACCCTGTGCAGCGATAGAGTGTGCACGACGGGGAGAGTCTTGAATACAGAAATTATATACATTGAAACCCATCTCGGCCAAAGAAGCGGCAGCACTGGCACCTGCCAGACCTGTACCTACTACGATAACATCGAGCTTGAGCTTATTCTTGGGGTTAACCAAACGCTGGTGAGCCTTATAGTTGGTCCATTTTTCAGCAATAGGTCCCTCGGGGATTCTTGAATCTAAAGTCTTTGCCATGATTTTGGTAGATTATAGATTAATGGATTTAGTTTAATAGAAAATTAGCAACCGATTGCATGGCAAGCGTTAGCAACTGTACCTGCAACCTCATTGAAGTCGCAAGGACGGTAGCCGAAGCAGAAAGCAACAGCTACAGCAACGAACATCAAGATGATGATAGTAGACACGATGCAGCTGATAGCACGCCAACGGTTGAACCAGATCTTGCCACTCAAGCCAAGGCTCTGCATAGAACTCCACAAACCGTGGTTCAGGTGGAACCAAAGAGCTGCCAGCCATACGAGGTAGATAACGGTGTAAACGGGACAAGCGAATGTCTCGGCAATCCAATAAGCACCGTTGGTAGCCAAGTGATGGTCACCAGCGCAAGGCATCAACTCCACGAGCATCATCTTTGCCCAGAAGTTGTAAAGGTGCAGACCCATACCCAAGATAACAATGATACCCAGGACGAGCATGTTCTGGCTGCTCCACTCTACCTTCTTGGGAGTGTCTACAACCTCATAACGGCTGGTGCCGCGAGCACGACGGTTCTGGATTGTCAACCAGAAGGCATAGAGGAAGTGCAAGACTACCAATGCTGCCAAACCTGCTGTTGCCACCAGGGCATACCAGTTAGCACCAAGGAAACCACAAATCATGTTGTAACCCTCGGCGCTGATGAGTGCCACTACGTTCATTGACGCATGGAACAAGAGGAAGAGAATTAGCGCGATGCCAGTAACTGACATTACTACCTTCCTACCGATTGATGAATTGATTAACCACATAGGATTTTGATTAAAATTAAGTGTATATTATATTTTTTCTCTATTCCTAATTAAAAAGTTTTGGAGAAAAATCTCCCCAAATACCTATTTTTAGGTAAATATACTCGACGCAAATTTAATGTTTTTTATTTATTTGTGCAACGCTTTTAAGAAAAAGTAGAAAGAATTTCCGTACTTTTGCGAATGAAATAACAAAACAAGATGGAACTAAATTACGACATTATTGTCATAGGTGCAGGCCATGCAGGTTGCGAAGCTGCTGCTGCAAGTGCTAAACTTGGAGCAAAAACTTGCCTCATTACTATGGACATGAACAAAATTGCACAAATGTCATGCAACCCTGCCATTGGTGGCATAGCCAAAGGGCAGATTGTCAGAGAAATCGATGCATTAGGTGGGCATACAGGAGAAGTAACCGACCGCACAGCCATACAATTCAGAATGCTAAATCGCAGCAAAGGTCCCGCCATGTGGAGCCCACGAGCACAGTGCGATAGGAGCAAATTCATCTCAGAATGGAGAAAAATTCTGGAAAATACAGAAAACCTATACATTTGGCAAGATCAAGTCAGAGAACTGCTTGTAGACGAGAATACAAAAAGAGTCACTGGTGTAAAAACTTACATGGATGTGACCATAAACGCATCGTGTGTCATTTTAACCGCAGGCACATTCTTAAATGGTCTAATGCATATTGGCAAAACACAATTAGAGGGCGGAAGATGCGCCGAACCAGCATCAAAAGAACTTACCGAGAGCATCGCTAAACATGGCATCAAATATGGGCGTATGAAAACAGGCACCCCAGTCCGAATAGATGGTCGTACAGTTCATTTTGAGGATATGGAAGAACAACCTGGCGATGTTGTATGTCAAAATTTTTCATACACAAATACCACCCAATCACTACCTCAGCTTCCATGCTGGATAACATATACAAATCCAGAGGTACACAAACGACTTAAGGATGGCCTTGCGGACTCACCTTTATACAACGGACAGATACAAAGTATTGGACCGCGATACTGCCCAAGCATAGAAACAAAACTCGTTACTTTCGCCGATAAGGAACAGCATCAACTTTTTCTTGAACCAGAAGGATTAGGCACCCAAGAATACTACCTGAACGGATTCTCTTCTTCACTACCTATTGACGTGCAAATAGAAGCATTGCGCAAGATCCATTGCTTTAGAGATGTTGAAGTGTATCGTCCTGGGTATGCAATAGAGTATGATTTCTTTGATCCGACTCAGTTATATCACACATTAGAATCCAAAGTCATAGACGGCCTTTACTTCGCTGGGCAGGTAAACGGCACAACCGGATATGAAGAAGCAGCAGGACAAGGATTAATTGCAGGCATCAATGCCGCATTAAATCTACAAGGCAAAGAACCATTCATTCTACGTCGCGACGAAGCTTATATTGGCGTACTTATTGATGATCTCGTAACAAAGGGAGTAGACGAACCTTATCGCATGTTCACATCAAGAGCCGAATACCGAGTTCTTCTTCGACAAGACGATGCTGACGCAAGACTAACAGAACGAAGTTATCAAATCGGGTTAGCCACAAAGCAAAGATACCAACATTGGATTGAAAAGAAAACTTGGATAAATAAAACAATTGAGTTCTGCAAAGACTTTTCGGTTAAAGCAACACTTATAAACGATGCCTTGGAAACATTAGGTAGCGCACCCTTAAGTAAGGGATGCAAACTGATAGAACTAATAACACGCCCCCAATTAGGAATTTTAACTTTGGCAAAACACATCAAGGCTTTAGAACAATTTCTTAACACCATTCCAAATCGCCGCGAGGAAATTATAGAAGCTGCGGAAATTTTAATTAAGTATAGTGGATACATTAAACGAGAGAGAGAAATCGCAGACAAAATGACCCGATTGGAAAACATAAAGATTAAAGGTAAGTTCGATTACAAAAATTTAAATTCGCTTTCAACAGAAGCAAGACAAAAATTGACTAAAATAGATCCAGAAACCCTTGCACAAGCATCACGCATACCAGGAGTTTCTCCTTCTGACATAAACGTCCTTCTAGTCTTAATGGGCAGATAACACATACAACGTTTCACGTGAAACATCAGACAAACAAAAATAAAACATATAAAAAAAATGAATAATCCTACTCTACTTAAAAACCTACGAGTAATTCCCGATTTCCCTATTCCTGGCATCCAATTTCAAGATGTATCAACTCTATTTAGAGACAGCGAATGTTTAAGAATAATGAAAGAAGAAACCTTAAACTTTTATAAAGATAAAAATATAACTAAAGTTGTAGGTTTAGAAAGCAGAGGCTTCCCACTTGGAGGTATAGTTGCAACAGAACTAAACGCAGGCTTTGTCATGGCCCGCAAACCAGGGAAATTACCAGGAGAGGTAATCGAGGAAACATATGAGAAAGAATACGGAACGGATAAAATATGCATAAGTTCTGACGCTTTGTGCTCCGAAGACATTATTTTAATACATGACGACCTACTGGCGACGGGAGGCACGATGAAAGCTGTTTGCGATCTTGTCAAACGCTTCAACCCGAAAAAAATCTATATAAATTTCATAATCGAACTAACCATAGAAGGACTTCACGGACGCGATATTCTTGATAATAACATAGAGATAACAACATTATTGAAAATTTAAAGGAAAGAATCTGATAGCAATGAATAGGCGCGATGTCGACATGAACCTAAGGAATATTATTGGAAGTTTACCAGAACTTCCTGGATGCTATCAGTATATTGACGAGAAAGGAAATATAATATACGTAGGGAAGGCCAAAAATTTAAAAAGGAGAGTAAACAGTTACTTTAACCGAGAACACGACAACCTCAAGACACGGATACTTGTTGACAAAATACGGGATATAAAATATATCGTCGTAAACACCGAAGAAGACGCTCTTCTTTTAGAAAATAACTTAATAAAACAATGGAGCCCCCGATACAATATACTACTTAAGGATGGGAAAACATATCCGAGTATTTGTATCACCAACGAATTCTTTCCAAGAATCATATTCACCCGTAAGACCGACAAAAGAATGGGCACATTCTTTGGGCCATATAGTCACCACCCTACCCTACAAGCACTTCTCGAACTCATCAAAAACCTATATCCACTACGAAGTTGTCGAGAAAAAATTAACGAAGAAAGCATAAAAAACAAGAAACACAAATTATGTCTTGAATACCACATTAAAAACTGCATGGGACCTTGTTGTGGTCTACAAAGCAGAGATGAATATCTTAATTACATCGACGAAGCAAAAGAAATACTAAAAGGTAATACCGGTAAAATCGAAGAAAAGCTACTTCTTGAAATGCAGAGACTCGCTACAGAAATGCGATTTGAAGAAGCTGAAATTATAAAAAAGAAATATATTCTATTAGACAATTACCGCAACAAGAGCGAAGTGGTTAGTAAAACATTGCACAATATTGATGTGTTTAATATTGAAAATGACGATAAAAACGCTTACATAAACTATCTTCATGTTGTAAATGGCTGCATAATACAAGCCTTCACTTTTGAATACAAGAAGAAATTAAACGAAACAGCAGAAGAATTACTCATCGCAGGAATCGGAGAAATGAGAGCAAGGTATGGAAGCAAAAGTAAAGAGATAATAGTACCGTTCCACGTGGAACTTTTTTTAGACAACGTTGATTTTACCGTACCACAAAAGGGAGACAAGAAGAAACTGTTAGAACTATCACGGCTTAATGCCCTACAATACAAAAAGGACCGTTTAAACCAAATTGACAAACTAAATCCTGAACAAAAACAAGTTCGTTGTCTCAAGGAACTACAAGACGCTTTGGCACTAGAATCAATACCTATGCACATAGAGTGCTTCGATAATAGCAATATCAGTGGAGAAGATGCCGTTGCTGGTTGCGTTGTATTTAGGAAAGGAAAACCGAGCAAGAAAGAATATCGAAGATACGATATAAAAACGGTTAAAGGTCCCGATGACTACGCTTCTATGAAAGAAATAGTAAAACGGCGCTATTCACGCCTAATCGCAGAAGGATGCCCCCTACCCAATCTAATCATTACAGACGGTGGAAAGGGACAAATGGAAGCAGTCAGAGAGGCTGTAGAAGACGAAATGAATTTGTCCATACCAATAGCAGGATTAGCGAAAAACGACAAACACAAGACCAATGAACTATTATTTGGTTTCCCAGCAAAAACTATAGGTCTACCTATTGACGGAGCATTATTCAGACTACTCACACAAATACAAGACGAAGTTCATCGTTTTGCCATAAATTTTCATCGCGACAAAAGAAGTAAACGTCAAGTTGCCAGCGAACTGGAAAATATTACCGGCATTGGTCTTAAGACAAAAGAAAGATTACTTAAAGAATTCAAAAGCGTTGCACGCATACGAAAAGCGAGCATAAGCGAATTAACTCAATGTATCGGAGAAAGCAAGGCAAAAATAATATTAAAGCACTTAACTGACGAGAAACCAAGAAGCGTAAACCAGCAAGTTGAATATCAACACTTTAAGGCTAAATCATAAATTATAAACCATATAAACAACACACAATGGAAGAAAACAAGTATGAAAGAATGTTGGCAGAATACAACACCAACATCAAAGACGATGAAGTGAAACAAGCGGTGACAACCATCATCGAAAATAAGGTAGCAGAAAACAACACCCTCGAGGTAAAAAAATTCCTTATGGGTAGCGTAGAGTTAACAACACTGAAAACTACAGATAGCGATGAAAGC
Source organism: Bacteroidaceae bacterium (assembly GCA_017547165.1). Taxonomy (GTDB): domain Bacteria; phylum Bacteroidota; class Bacteroidia; order Bacteroidales; family Bacteroidaceae; genus Physcousia. Next base: position 284,072 of record JAFYQK010000025.1, on the reverse strand, counting down.
GTGTTAAAATTTACCGAGCGCGTTAACGAATTTGAACAGACCTACCCCGACCTTCCACACGTTGCAACCATCTGCGTATACCCCTGTTTTGCAGAAATAGTAAGCCAAAGCCTTGAAGTTGAAGGAGTAGAACTTGCATGTGTCAGCGGTTCATTCCCAAGTTCTCAAGCCCTCATCGAAGTAAAAGTTGCAGAAACAGCCCTAGCCATCAAGGACGGCGCCACAGAGATAGATATGGTAATGAGCGTAGGCAAATATCTAAGTGGAGATTATGAAACTGTATGTGATGAAATCGCAGAATTGAAAGCGATTTGTGGCGATAAGATGCTTAAAGTAATACTGGAAACAGGACTCCTACCATCTTGCGCAGACATAAAGACAGCCAGCCTTTTAGCCATATATGCAGGCGCAGACTACATCAAGACAAGCACCGGCAAGGAAAATCCTGCCGCCACTCCCGAGGCAGCATACGTAATGTGTCAAGCTATTAAAGAGTATTATGAAAAAACTGGTATACGTATTGGTTTCAAACCTGCAGGCGGAATCAACACCGTACACGACGCACTCGTCTACTACACCATAGTAAAAGAAGTTCTTGGCGAAGAGTGGCTCACCAACAAATATCTTCGTCTTGGCACTAGCCGTTTAGCAAACCTTCTCTTAAGCGAAGTTCTTGGCGAGGAGATAAAATTCTTCTAACAAACCCATTATTTACCCCATTGAGAATATAGAAATTGCGTACAGATGGAAAGAATGGTATAAATTTTTAATTCTCACGAGGCACAAAACATCCCTTAAAAGGTATAAATCAACCTGTTAAGGGATGTTTTTATATATCACACAAAAAGAAATCTAGATGTTTTTACGATTACGAAAATGAAATCTCGCCTTTTGACGCCCTATCCTATTGAGTTAATCAGTCTTTTCCGACTTTTAATAATATGAACCAAAGAAAACGTTGTTAGAAAAAGTCTGATGGGGGAAATTGCACCATCATCAAATATCAACAATCAAACACCACTTAAAGTTACTAAGAAAAATATCACAGAGTGTAACACCATAACTCTACTTTTCTTAGCAAGACCTTTTGTCACCCATTATTTATACCATACACAATGCATCTTAACATATAGCATGACTAAAAAATGCCTCCCTAGCCAACACATGCTATTCCGCCACCCCACGCCAGACATTGCGCGGATGCTTATAACCAGAAACGCACAAATGAATGCTTGTGAAAGTACTAAGACAAGATGCTAAAAGAAGTGCCCAGTCGACTAAATATACTCTATTTAACGGTATATCGGCTCACATTATTTATATATCTCGCTTAGAAGAGTAATAAAGATAATTAAGCATACTCTTAGCTACACCCTTATTGGGAACATCCTCCAAAAGACCTGAGGCCATATGAGAAAAGTCAGTCATAGCAGCTTCGGCATAAACAACACCTCCCTCGTGACGAGCAAGTTGTACCAGATGTTCTATTTCCTCGGCAGAAGCCTCAAAGCGCCGTACCTTCATTGCCAAATCACGCACCAACTCGTTCTTTTGCGAAGCAAATATTACAGGCAATGTCAGTTTACCCTCCTTCATGTCATTGCCCGAAGGTTTTCCGACGTCATGAGATGGATCGTAATCAAAGATATCATCCCTCAACTGAAAACATATCCCCAAAAGCATACCAAAACGTTTCATTGTAAAGATATACCCCTCATTATCAGTTGATAACAAAGCACCTATTTCAGCACAAGCAGAAAACAAAGAAGCGGTTTTCTTTCTAATAACTTCATAGTAAGAACTCTCATCGATAATATCGCTTTCGACATTAGAAAGCTGGAGCAACTCACCATCCGAAAGCATTATTCCCACATTAGAAATGAGTTCCACAACCCGAAAGTTTCCACTTGCCACAGCATGTTCAATAGACTTGCTCAAGAGGAAATCACCAACCAGAACTGCAGCCTTATTGTCCAATAAACTATTGATACTTTTGTGACCACGACGTCGGTCACTCTCATCTACTATATCATCATGCACCAGCGAAGCCGTATGCAGCAATTCCATTGCTATTGCAGCATGCAGAATTTTATCATCCAACACCTCTGGAGAATTGTTAGCACCACGAGCGGCAAGCATCAACAATATAGGACGCATTTGCTTACCACGACGCTTAACCAAGTGCTCCAATGCCAGATTCAGAATTTTATTGCTCGAATGCAATGATTCCTGCAACATCACATTGAATCTCTCCAAGTCAGCCTCAACGGGTTTTCTTAATTCTTCTAATATTTCCACCAGAGTTATAGTAAATGTTATCAATTGCAAATTTACACAAAAAGGGTGAAAATTATCACTTTTTTTCATTATTTTTGCATAGAAATAGATATATCCAACATGAAATTATTCCTACTGGACGCCTATGCTCTTATCTACAGAGCCTACTATGCTTTTATTAAAAATCCCAGATACAACTCCAAAGGCGAAAACACAAGCGCCATTTTGGGCTTTGTAAACACTCTTGAAGATGTACTCCGCAACATGCAACCCACCCATATCGGTGTTGCCTTCGACCCACATGGGGGCACCTTTCGCCACGAAGCCTTTCCCGAATACAAGGCACAACGCGAAGAAACTCCCGAGGCCATCCGTTTTGCTGTTCCAAAGATAAAAGAGATACTCGAAGCATACCACATCCCTGTACTTGAAGTTCCTGGATATGAGGCGGATGATGTTATCGGAACTTTAGCTCATCAAGCCGATTTACAAGGCATCAAGACCTACATGATGACCCCCGACAAGGATTATGGTCAGCTTGTAACCGCAAATGTTCAGATGTACCGTCCTGGTGTAGGAAAGAATGAGGCACAAGTTTTAGGACCTGAAGATATATGCCAAAAATGGGGCATCTCCAACACTTCTCAGGTTATAGACATTCTTGGTTTAATGGGAGACTCAAGCGACAACATTCCTGGATGTCCAGGAATTGGCGAAAAGACAGCAAGCAACCTGATTAAAGAATGGGGAAGTATTGATAACCTATTGAACAATATCGACAAACTTAAAGGTACAACTCAACGCAAAGTAAAAGAAAACGTCGACCTTATAAAACAAAGCTACTGGTTGGCAACCATAGTTACAGATGCGCCAATAAGCCTCGACCTTAAAGCATTGGAAATCAGCGAACCTGACACCACAAAACTACAGATTATTTTTGAGGATCTTGAATTCAGACAACTATTAAAGAAATCTTCGGGAGTAAAATCACAGGATAAACCCACCAAGGAACCGTCAATAGATAAAAAGACTCTACAAAAGCATAGCGATGGCAGCATTCAAGGCGACCTTTTTGCATCTAATGACACCATTGGTATTCCCAATGCCAATAAGGACATAAATGAAGACGAGGCCGACCTTTTCAGTATTAACAATTGTAGTTTTAAAATAATAGAGGAACCACCATTCATAAAAGAAGGAAACACTATTATAGGCCACGACCTTAAAGCGCATTGGAAGGAACTGACCGGAGAATACCCACAAATTCTTTCACAAGACCTTAACAGCGATGCAGAAACTCCCGTTCTGGAACTTTTTGACGTAGCCATAGCACATTATCTTCTGCACCCAGAGATGCGCCATGGGTTAGAATACCTAAAAGAAGTATACCAATGCCCTACCCTTCTAAGCCTTAAGGAACTATTTGAATCACAATTATATAACACCAGTCTGTGGGACGTCTTTGAAAAAATAGAAATGCCACTCATGAGTGTATTGGCACGAATGGAAACTAATGGTGTACGCATTGACGAACGAGGACTTGGAGAAACCAGTCAGCACTTTTCGCAAGAAATCAGCCAGCTCGAAGAAGAAATATACAACCTTGCTGGTCAAAAATTCAACATTGCATCTCCACGACAAGTGGGAGAAATACTCTTTGACATACTCAAACTTGACTCTAAAGCAAAGAAAACAAAGACGGGCCAGTATGTCACCAGTGAGGAGGTATTAGAAGCCTTGCGCGCGAAACACGAGATTGTAGGCAAAATATTGGAACACAGAGGAATAAAGAAACTCTTAAGCACTTACATTGATGCCCTACCCCGATTGGTAAATCCCGAAACAGGACACATACATACCACCTTCAACCAAACCGTCACCACCACAGGACGCCTCTCTTCATCAAATCCTAATCTGCAAAATATACCAGTAAGAGATGCAATGGGAAAGGAGGTACGCAAAGCCTTCATTCCTGATGAAGGACAGATATTCCTTTCGGCCGACTACAGCCAGATTGAACTGCGTATCATGGCACACCTGAGCAATGACGAAAACCTGGTACAAGCCTTCCTGTGTGGTGAAGACATCCATGCCGCCACCGCAGCCAAGATTTTCCATAAGGATATCAGCGAGGTCACCTCCGACGAACGTCGCAGCGCAAAAACAGCTAATTTCGGCATCATCTACGGAATAAGCGCCTTTGGACTGGCAGAACGCCTTGGATGCAGCCGGAGCGAAGCAAAGCTGCTTATTGATGGTTATTTCTCCACTTATCCCGGAGTAAAACGATATATGGATGAAAGTATTGCCAAAGCACGCGAAAAAGGCTACACCGAAACTCTCTTCTCTCGTCGTTGTCCCCTACCCGACATCAACAGCCACAATGCCGTAGTTCGGGGATATGCCGAACGAAATGCCATTAACTCTCCCATACAAGGAAGTGCGGCTGACATCATGAAAATTGCCATGATACGCATTGACAAACGTATGCGCATGGAAGGACTGAAGAGCAAAATGATACTCCAAGTACACGACGAACTAAATTTCACAGTTGTACCGGAAGAGTGCGAACATCTCCAACAGATTGTAAAAGAAGAAATGCAGAACGCTGCACAACTTGTTATACCACTCATTGCCGATATTGGACTTGGCAACAATTGGTTGGAATCTCATTAACAATGATTTAATTATTGAAAATTATTTGCGTAGTTTTAGGAATAATCATATCTTTACCAACGAAAAAACAAGCCTTATGGTATTGCATACAGGTGAATGAATGTATATACAGATATAAATGAAACAGTTTACCTACATAATTACACTTTTCCTACTGACAATAACCTTGATGTCACACACCACAACATCAAGTTCCACTATGACTGTATCTGGCTATTCCGACAGCATCAAAACAAAGCAAGACACCTCGTATGTACTCACAGACACACTGGAGGAAATTGAAATCAAGGCAAATAAAGAACTGCGAGTTAAGGATGCCATCAACAAATCCTTAAACAACGGTCTCACCACACCAAGGCAAAAAAGCATCTCTGATATTATTGGCAAGAAAGCTACTGACTACATAATGCACCCTACAGCATGGAAGGAACGCCGCAAAGAGAAGAATCGCAAACGCACCGCTGAAGCAATCCAAAAACTTGAGGCAGCAAAGTCATACGAGGACGAACTTACCGAAGCCATAATGCGCCAATTGCGAGAAGACTCTATAGCTGCCGCTCGGAAGCAACAAAGATAGTCGGGAAACTTTTACCTAAGAACTCTCCCACTCTACAAATAATAAAGTAATTATTAATGCGGTAAAAAATATTTACTGTATCATTCCTTCACAACCATACCTTAAACACATTACTATCTTACGAACCGAAGATTATAATCTTAGGAGCAAAAGATTACTATCTTACGTGTCAAAGATTAGGGAGTCTTGAGCGAAAGATTAGGGAGACCTTTTTTAAAGACCGCTAACCTTTCGTTTAAAGAATATTTCAGGCACCCACTTAATAGCTATATCACTGATTATTAAGAACATAAGCAATCAAGACATTTTGCTAAGAGATTTTTGACTTACTCTTTGCATCTTTGACATATACCAGATTCTTCACCTTTTTAACAAAGTTCTCAAGAAGAGAAAATTCTTGACACCTCAAATTTGACACCTCAAATTTGAACTGTGGCAAGCATGTAACTCAGCATGCTTCTAATTATTGTTCCAAATTAGATCAAATACAAATAAGGTCCCTTGCACCTACAGCATCATACTCAAATACCGTTCTCCTGTATCAGGCAAAATAACAACAATATTTTTACCTTTATTATCTGGTTCGCGCGCCAACTGAAGGGCAACACAAACTGATGCTTTCTCTTCTTACATTTTTGAAACTTTACACTTGACTGGCAAGGTCTAATCTAAAGGTTCCTCTTTCTTTTTATAATAGATATGAATATTCTTCACGAAAAAGACTGACTATTAGAAATAAAATACCTACATTTGCACTTGTCAATGCCATTGCTGAAAGCCCCTAAGGGTAGAGGCGGGCATGACACATATCATAAAAAGGCGTAACTGAACGCTTTGGTTTTGACGATTCAAGAATCTCGCAAATTCAAAACGATTAGTCAAGGACAAAGCAACGGGGACGCCCCTTGGGATGTTTATATACAGCCCTCATTGGCTATTGTCAACATACAATGTTCCATTGGGTGTGCATTATATACTCATCGGCGTGGGGCTTTCAGCGTTGCTCGTTTCGACTAATCGGGCAATGCGAGAGCCTTTGAATCGTGGAACGAGCATCAGAGCTGGCTCCACGCTTTTTTTGTATATGTTTACATAACAATACTGACCATTAATCCAGGAGTCAGATTAACCTAACAATAAATGTTATATAGTTGAACTTGCGGCACGTTGTTATGGGATAGACAATTTAGTTAATCAAAAGAACTTTAAAGAAGGGATAAAATATATTTTACATCATAAATTCATATATACACATACAAAATTATAATAGACATGGCAAATCTAGAATTCCCCATTAATGTTATTGATGGCAATAAGCTCAAGATTTCTTTTGATTTAAAATTGTATTCTAAAGAAGCAATTACTGCTACTTGTTATAAATACACTGGTAAATACTATATTCATGAAAGTTGTGAAGAAAACACAGTTAGTATTTTGTTTGAATCTAAAGACAAATCTGATATAAGCCAAACTGTTGTTAAAGAATTTTGCAATAACCTAATCGATCAAGAAATAAGACACAATATCAATAAAGATTTTGGCTATATTCGTGATTTAATAGTAGAAGAAGCATTTAAACCTGTAAATAAATGAAATACGAATATACTATACTTCCTTTTCGCTTTGACCATTTCAGTAACGAGGAATATTTGTTAACTAACGACGTTGGTGAATATATATTTTTAAAAAATGCTGATTTTGAAAAGTTTGTTACTCATGAACTTGATTCGAAATCAGATCTCTTCTATGATTTGGCATCCAAGCAAATAGCAACCACAGACAAAGTGGAAGATGTAGTAAAAATGCTTGCTACTAAGTTTAGAACAAAGAAAAGTATCTTGAGAGATTTTACATCTCTACACATGGTCGTACCTACACTTAGATGTAATTCAAGTTGTATCTATTGCCAAGTTAAGCGTCATGAAAAGTCGGATCATTCCGCGGATATGACAAAAAAAACCGCTAAAAACATTGTTAAATGCATATTTGATGGTCCTTCCCCATATATCAAAATTGAATTTCAAGGTGGAGATCCCTCAATTGATTTTGAGATGGTCAAATATATCATTGAGGAAGCAGAGTGGGTTAATCTATTCAAGAAGCGTGATTTGAGCTTTGTTATTTGCACCAACCTGACTTTGCTCACCCCAGACATGGTTAAGTATCTTAAAAAACATAAGTGTGATATCTCTACGTCTTTGGATGGTCCTAAAGATTTGCATGATACAAATAGGCCATTACAAGATAAAAAACTTGATCACCATGAGATATTTGAGAAAAACGTAAAAATGGTACGTGACATATGGGGGGATGCAGATTGTGTTTCGGCATTGATGACAACATCTAAATATAGTCTTGGAAGATACAAAGAAATTATAGATGAATATATCAGACTTGGATTTAACAATATTTTTCTCCGTTCATTGAACCCCTATGGCTTTGCTAGTGAATACAAAGAAAAAGTTGCTTATCCAATAGAGGAGTTTATAGAAAACTTTAAAGAAGGATTAGATTATATTATAGAGATAAACAAGAAAGGAACATTCTTTGTAGAAGGATTTGCCGCACTTTTACTAAAACGAATTTTAACTCCATTTGCAACAGGATTTGTTGATTTACAATCCCCAGCAGGTGTTGGTATTGCAGGTGCTATTTACGACTATGATGGAAGTGTTTATGTTGCTGACGAAGGTCGAATGCTTGCTAGATTCAAAAACTATTATTTCAAACTTGGAAATGTTAATGAAAATACATTCCAAGAGATGTTTAATGGCAAGCTGTTGCACGAGATTATTGAAAATTCATGTACCGAATGTCTTCCTGGATGTGCAGATTGTGTATTTCAACCATATTGTGGTGCTGATCCTGTTCGCAACTATTCTGTACAAGGTGATGTAGTTGGTCATAGACCTACAAACGAAATGTGCATAAAGACTAAAGCCATCATACATTATTTGATGGAAAAGTTACACGAAGGGGATCCTGAAACAATCAAAATTTTCTGGTCATGGATAAAGTAATATGTTATGAAACAGATACATGCAAATATTCTTAATATTGAAGACACAATTCTTGGCAAAATAACACTAACAGGAAAGAATATCTTCGGACGAAAAGACTATATTTTGGTACAAGGAGAGCAAGAATTATGCCCAAGTGGTTATGCTGCTACTATAACAAATATGGTATATATAAAGGGTAATCGCCCAATAGCAGGAGGTGTTGATTTAAAAGAATTTCATGAAGGTGATGTTGTTACAATTAATAAAGAAGGAGAAATAACATTTCTTTATGAAATTGAGTCAACATCTAATGCTATATTCGCAACAGGAAGATGCAATCATCGATGTATTATGTGCCCACAACCTCCGGTCGTTCATGAAGAAGATATGACTCCCTTTAATATGAAGCTTATTTCTTTGTTTGACAAAAAAACAAAAGAAGTGGGTATTACTGGAGGTGAACCTACGTTGATTGGTGACAAATTGTTTGACTTGATAAAACAAATAAAAAAATATACCCCAAAGGCAGCAATTAGCATATTGTCAAATGGTGTTAAGTTTGCCGATCGTGATTATGCCATGAAATTAGCTCTATGCAATTGCTATGATTTGCAAATCGATATTCCAATATTTTCGGATGTAGCAGAGTTACATAATGAGATTGTAGGAGCAAACACCTTTTACAAAACCGTACAGGGATTGTATAATTTAGCGTTGTTTGGCACTAAAATTGGCATACGAGTAGTCATACATAAAAAAACATATAAACGTCTGCCTCAATTAGCAGACTACATATACCATAATTTCCCATTCGTATGCAATGTTGCATTCATGCAAATGGAAACTATAGGCATGGCTGAGGAGAATATACATGACCTATGGATTGACCCATATGATTATAATAAACAGCTAGTTGAAGCAATTGAAATTCTTCGTTCTAGAGGTATGCAAGCAGCCATATACAATGCTCAACTATGTGTGCTACCCGAACAAATTCGTGACACGGCCGTACAATCAATATCAGAATGGAAAGATATCTATTTAGATACTTGTGAAGGATGTAAACTAAAAGAACAGTGCGGAGGATTCTTTGCATCAAATAAAAAGTATCATAGTTCACACATAAAAAAAATCTAGAGTATATTTACAATAATATACAAGCAGAGTTAATTAACTTAATTTATTAATTATTAAACAGTAAGTCAAATGAAAAGAGTTCTTTTCTTTGTTGTTTCTGCATTCTTTGCAGCAACAAGCAGCTTTGCTTCTGTCACCAAAAATGTTGTCTCTTCTTTCTCTGAAAGCAAAGCAATTGAGATGATTAAGGAGCAGGTGAACAATGGTTCTGCGCTTATACTGGATGTAGCTTCAAATGTTGCTTCTTCTATTAAGGGGCACTATTCGCACAGCTCACACAGATCGCACAGTTCTCATCGTTCTCACTTCTCAAGCCGCTAACTTATTGGAGGCAGTTTAAGGTGGAATATCTTTGAACTGCCTCCGTTTATTTGAATCGTATTAAATTATGAATATAGTTGTCCTTCCAGGTTATAATTGTCAAGATACTTTAGAAGATGTTGTAAATGCAATTCCCCAAGGAGTAGTTGATGAAATTATCTACGTAGATGATTTCAGCAATGACAATTCTATATCAGTAGCAAAATCCTTAAAGATTAATCATGTAATTCTTCACGACCATAATATTGGATATGGAGGTAATCAAAAGACATTATATACAAAGGCTTTAAGTTTAGGTGCCGACATAATTATTATGTTACACCCAGATTATCAGTACGACCCTAAACTAATACCTGAAATAATCACACAATTCAATGAAGGTGCTGATGTGGTTTTAGCTTCAAGAATGATGTACAAAAAAGAAGCATTATATTTAGGAATGCCCTTCTACAAATACTATGCGAATAGATTTTTAACAAAAATACAAAATTCCTTATATAAACAAAATTTAAGTGAGTACCACACGGGATATAGAGCCTACAGATCCCATGTTCTTGAATCTATTGATTATAATTCTCTCTCCAATGATTTTATATTTGATAATCAAATGCTACTTGAAATTATAAGAAAAAAATATGTTATCAAGGAGATCTATTGTCCTGCAAAATATGAAGAAAAGTCCTCATCTATAAACATTAAAAGATCCATAAAATATGGTTTACTTGTTATATGGCATTCTTTAGTATATAAAATTAAATAACAAATGCTTTATTATATATTTTGCACAGTTATATTATCATTATTCATATGTGTTTTAAGTTCTTCCCTTATTAATGACTTCATAAACGCTGATGATAAGCGTACTCGAATTTTGTTTTGTCTGGTGCTTACATTTCTGTATAAATATAGCTATGGACTTTTGTTTTGCGGATTAGAGTACGAAGATTCCTATGCTTTTTCATTTTTAGGAAGATTATTTGCAAACAATATATTCACTACATCCTTTTTGTCTGAAGGAATTGGCATAGGAAGCATAGAATACCCAGAATTAATGCAAACATACGGAGGACATTTTATTACTTATTCCACATTTTTAAGCTATCCAATAAGGTTATTTGGATTTTCGCTATCATTAATTAGCGCGATAACCACTTTCTTGAATTTTATATCACTCTTGATTTTATCAGTCTTCCCTAGTATAAAAGGAAGATATGCTTGGATGATTGCCCCATCTTTATTTTGCATTTCTCCTACTATAAATGTTTTTGGCAATTCATTTTTATGCGAGCCCTTTTCTGGAATGGTTATTCTTGCATTTTGTTATCTTTTTTATAAATATACAGATGATAATCTACATATTTGGGCTCCCATTGCAGCATTTGCATTGGCAATAATGACAAAAAGAGAAAATATTTCATTAGTTTGTCTGCCGATTCTATGTTCATTCTATCGAAATGGAGGAATCAAAAATAACATACAACCTTTTTTCAAAGAGATTTCATTGTATGCTATTATAATTGCATCGTATTTAACATTTATACAAAATGTGTTCAATATTGAGACTATAGAATCACAGGATATAAACGCACCTACTTTTTCACCAACATATTTCTACCGACTTGCCCCTGTATATTTAAAAGCGCTAGTAACACCCAGATACTTTGGAATAATATTCTTCATTTTTTTTTCGTCAATTGCATATAATATTTGCAAATCCAAAACATACAATTTTGGATTAGCTATTGCGACGCTCTGGTGTATCTACTTTTGTATTTACACATTCCATTATAGGGGATATTTCTTTATAACAGAAGACAATGTAGACGTATTTGATTCATTTAGGTATTTAAATAACTTCTACTGTTTAATTCCTATTACGATTCCATTATTATTACCTAAGGTTCGGAAACAAGTCTTAATGAGCTGTGCTTTCATTTTACTTTTTCTTTCTGTCTATCCTACGTTCTCTTTAAGAAGTGATTATAATAAAATGGAACAATATAATCGATTTGAAATTCCTAATTTAGTTTTAGAATCAATTAGTAAAGATTATGATTTGTCCAAAACAACAATAATATGTTCTGACGTTTTGGTGTATCAGAATATTGTTAATGATGAAATAAGGATGTGTGATATTAATAATATCGAATATCTTAATCTTAATGATACAAGTTCAAAATATTTCTTAATCTGTAATGATGATGAGATCTCCTATCTGCAAGAACGATATGGAATAGACTTAAATCTATCTTTATGGTCAAAATATAAACAGATTTTTGAATTTACAATATACTCAATAAATTAACTCTGCGTCCTGGAAATACAGGAAACGCATAAAAATTGCTCCTGGAGTCACAATAAATCTCAGCAGAAGTGAAGTAGTGTAAATAATAGGAAAGTATAAGTAAGTAATTTAGAATAGTTTCTTATCAGTTTTTTGTCTCTCAGTACACCCCAGTACTTAGATAACGCTCTCCCGTATCGGGCAATACGACAACGATGCACTTGCCTTGGGCTTCTGGGGTGAGAGCCAGTTGAAGGGCAGCATGGATAGCAGCACCAGAGGATATGCCAACGATGAGGCCTTCGTGGTGGGAGAGTTCGCGAGCAACACGCATGGCTTGCTCCGTGCCGACAGGCATGATGCTATCAACAACGGTGGGATCATAGTTCTCGGGGACAAAATTAGCACCTATGCCTTGTATGCCATGAGGAGAAGGTGTGCCTCCACTAAGTAGGGGAGACTCTGCTGGTTCAACAGCAATGGCTTGTAGGCGAGGGTTGAGAGTCTTGAGTCGTCGAGAGGTTCCGCACAGAGTGCCACCTGTACCAACACCTGCCACAAGGTAGTCAACCTGTCCGTCCGTATCGTCCCAAATCTCCAGTGCAGTGGCGAGCGAATGCGCCTCGGGATTGGCTGGGTTAGAGAACTGACCAAGGATGACAGAGTTTGGGGTGTTGGCATGCAAACGTTCTGCCTCTTCAATGGCTCCGGTCATACCCTCTGCACCGGAAGTAAGAATCAAGCGAGCACCTGCGGCACGAAGCAGTTGTTGGCGTTCGTGACTCATAGAATCTGGCATAACGATAACAGCCTCATAACCACGCACACGAGCTATCCATGCCAGCCCTACGCCAGTATTGCCACTTGTAGGCTCTATGATGGTGCCTCCGGGCTGAAGCACACCACGGCGCTCGGCATCAAGAATCATATTCAGTGCCACACGATCCTTGACACTACCGCCAGGATTGAAATATTCAAGTTTTGCAAGCACTCGGGTGCTCTCGTCTATGCCATAGTGGGCAGAGAGTCGTTGGAGGTGGAGTAGGGGAGTATGACCTACCAACTCGGTGAGGTCGTTATATATTTTTGCCATAATGTATCACGGATATGATGAAACTATATAAAGGTATGTTCTATAAATTAGTTTATACTTTATTCTGGTAGAATTCTAGTGACTTTGGCTCTTTGATGCCTCTTACTTGTATCTTTATCATTTTCACTTACTCACATAGACTACTATGTTCGTTCGCTCAAATTTAAAATCTACTGCGTAATAGATATCAAACAACTCAAAGCTAATTTATAGAACCTACCTAAACAATATGTATGCCAGAGAGGCAACACTGACTATGATCCACAGAAGTATGCCCATAAGCAAGGGACGTAAACCAACAGCCTTAAGAGTGGATGCGGAAAGCGAGGCACCGATAAAGAACATGGTGAGAGTAAGGCATTTGCGAGCAAGGGATGAGATAGCATTACCCACGGCAGGCATAGCATCAAGCACATAAGTATTCAGCACTATGGCAACAATGAACCATAGGATGAACCATGGTATGGCAATACCCTTGCCTCGGGTCTTGAAAATGAAGGAGGTGACCAATGCCAGGGGAATTATCCACAAGGCTCGCGTCAACTTAATTGTGGTGGCCACCTGTAATGCTTCTTCTCCATAAGCCGCACCTGCTCCAACAACGGAACTGGTATCGTGAATGGCTATAGCTGCCCATGTGCCAAACTGTTGCTGATCAAGACCAAGCCAACGACCTAACAAGGGGAATAGGAAAAGACCAAGAGCATTGAGTATGAAGACGGTGGCAAGGGCAACGGACATCTCTGATTCTTTTGCCTTTACAACAGGACCTACGGCGGCTATGGCACTGCCTCCGCAGATGGCTGTACCCGAACTGATAAGATATGAGGCCGTTGAGGGAATTCTGAGCAACAACACGCCTATGAGCATGCCAACAAGCATTGTGCCTACAACAGATACGATGGTAAATGCCATACCCTGAGTTCCAGAGGCCAGCGAGGCATGGAGATTCATGCCAAAACCCAGACCTACAACGGAATATTGAAGCAGTTTCTTGGATGCCTTCTTATTGAAAACAGGGAAAGGCTGTCCAAAAAACATGGCAAAAGCCAAACCCAGGAACAATACCACAGGTGGGGTGACCCAGGCAGAGAGGAAGTGAAGGCGAGGCACATAATCAGCCATGAGGCAGAATGCCAATACTGAAACTAATATTATATAGGCTGTTGCGCCATGTCCAATGTTGTTGGTTTTCATATCAGTCTGAACTTTTCTGCAAAATTACTACTATGCTACCAAACTACCAAAAGAAACATTCTGAAATGAAGGGTAGAATGGCAATAATGCAATGAATGCGAGGGTAAACAAATGCTAAAATACGATTCACTTTGATAAACAAATGTAACGATAGTATAATTATTGTGAACAGCACGAATTATCTTGGCAGAAAATGATTGGGCAACAAGAGAAACGACGTAAATTTGCATCGGATTCAAAGAGGAATCCATAACAAGAGTAGCAAGAACTAAAAACAAGAGAAGATTATGGCAACCAAGTTTTATAAGTGTGCCCATTGCGGCAACGTTATCGTAAAGGTTGTTGACAGCAATGTCCCCGTTGTATGTTGCGGGCAAAAGATGGAAGAACTGGTACCCAACACCGTGGATGCCAGTCAGGAGAAGCACGTTCCCGTGATTACTCTGTCGGACGGTGGAAAATTGCGCATAGAGGTAGGCTCCGTGCTTCACCCCATGTCGCCAGAACACCACATAGCCTTCATATACGTAGAGACAGAGAACGGAGGTATTCTCGTTAACCTAAAAGACGAACCCGTAGCAGAGATATGTACCTGTGGAGCAAGACCCGTGGCAGTATATGAATATTGCAACCTGCATGGACTTTGGAAAAAGAACATCGACATAGAGTGCTGCCCCAAAAAGGAAAAAGGATCATACACAAGTCCTTTCTACCCTTGCGGTACATAAATTCAAGAATGTGCACGCAAGACAATTCAAGAGAAATAGAAAGAAAAGACAACGATAACATTCAGGAATTGTGAAATATTGTTAAATCTTTTTATTCTTTCAATATCATATTGTCATTCGCGCGCGATATGTGGAGTTTTTATCATATCTTTGCAAACAGAACAGCACGAGAGAGTGAGGGGCCGGTCAGGTTCCTCACTTTTCGTTAAAGAAAGAATAACAACTAATCTGCATTAAGCATTATTCAAAAAATGATTAGCAAGAGTGCCGTAGAACAAGCCGTAAACGATTGGCTGGAAGGAAAAGACTATTTTCTGGTTGAAGTAAATGTTAGCACAGATGACCGTATTGAGGTCCTGATAGACCATGCCGAAGGAGTATGGATTGAGGATTGTGCAGATTTAAGCAGACACATAGAGTCACAAATCAACCGTGAGGATGAAGATTATGAATTGGAGGTTGGAAGCGCTGGTCTGGGATATCCCTTCAAAGTGCGCCGCCAATGGGAAATTCATTTGGAAAAGCCTGTTGAAACCCAGCTCAAGGATGGCCACAAGTATCGTGGAATACTAACTGCTGTTGAAGAAGATACATTCACCATCACTTGCGAAGAAAAGGTGAAGCGAGAAGGAGAGAAGCGTCCAAAAATGGAGCAGGTTCCCCACACCTTCAAGTATGATGAAGCGGCTTACACTAAATATTGGATGAAATAAAAAAATATATAAATGGCAACACAGAAAAAACAAAGTGCATTTGATCCTGCCAAGTTGATTGAGTCATTGGCAGAATTCAAGGAAACAAAAAACATCGACCGTACGACTCTCGTTGGAGTGTTGGAGGAATGTTTCCGTAGCGTTATTGCCAAAATAAACGGCACTGACGAGAACTATGATGTGATCCTGAATCCCGACAAGGGTGACTTGGAAATTTACCAAAACCGTGTGGTTGTTGCAGACGGCGAAGTAAAAAATCCAAACATGGAAATCAGCTTGTCAGACGCACGAAAGATTGATGAAGATTACGAAGAAGGCGAAGAGGTATCACAACGTGTTGAATTCCAAGATTTTGGCCGTCGTGCTATCCTTACCCTACGTCAAACCCTGGCTGCTCGCATTTTAGAACTTGAACACGACACCATATACAACAAGTTCAAGGATCGTGTTGGCGAAGTTGTGAATGGCGAGGTATATCAAAGTTGGAAGAGAGAGACTCTTGTTACCGACGACGAGAACAACGAAATGATTCTCCCTAAGACAGAACAAGTTCCTGGCGATTTTTTCCGTAAGGGAGAGACTTTGCGCGCCGTAATCAGCAAAGTTAACAACCTCAATGGTAACCCTAAGATTATCATCTCCAGAACAGACCCAATGTTCCTGCAAAGATTGTTAGAGGCTGAAGTTCCTGAAATTCATGATGGTCTTATTGCCATCCGTAAAGTTGCACGCATCCCTGGTGAACGCGCCAAAGTTGCAGTAGAAAGCTTCGATGAGCGTATCGATCCCGTAGGAGCGTGTGTGGGTGTAAAAGGTAATCGCGTACATGGTATCGTTCGTGAACTACATGGCGAAAACATAGACGTTTTGCCCTGGACTTCAAACACACAATTGATGATTACACGTGCACTGAGTCCAGCAAGAGTAAATTCCATCAACATGAACGAGGAAGAGAAGAGAGCAGAGGTGCTTTTGGATAGCGATCAGATTTCTCTTGCCATAGGTAAAGGCGGAGCCAACATCAAGTTGGCCAGCATGCTCACTGGATATACCATTGATGTTTATCGTGAAATCGATGAGGCAATGGACGATGATGATATCAGCCTGGACCAGTTCAATGATGATATCGACCAATGGATTATTGATGTACTTAAGAGTCAGGGACTAACAACTGCACGCCAGGTATTAGGAACCTCTCGTGAAGATTTGATCAATAAGACTGATTTGGAAGACGAAACCATTGATGAAATCATCCGCGTGCTTAGCGCTGAGTTTGAGAAATAAGAATACATTGACACAAATAAGATAATACCCTGGGAGGGGAAATAATAATGAGTATAAGATTAAGTAAAGCTATAAAAGAGTGCAATGTTGGTCTGCAAACCGCTGTTGACTTCCTTAGATCTAAGGGAGACAATGATGTGGAGGCTAATCTCAACACCAAAATTTCTGACGAGCAATACGAGCTCCTGCTAAAAGAGTTTAAACCAGATAGTGTTCTGAAGGATGCTGCAAACCAAATGCTTCAGCACCAAAAGGAAGAGAAGGAACGCAAGGAGAAGGAAAAGGCTGAGGCAAAAGCAAAAGCAAAAGCAGAGGCTGAGGCAAAAGCAGAGGCAGAAGCAAAACGCAAAGCTGAAGAGGAAGCCAAGAAAATGCAACAGAACATTAAGGTTGTGGGACACATTGATCTTGATGCACATAAAAAGAAAACTCCTGCACAGGAGGAACTTGTTGCAACAAAAGAACCAGCAAAACAAGAAATTTCCACCACAGATGATAATGGTGCACAGATTATCACAGACGGAAAGGTAACCGGCACCTTGGAAAATGGTGTGTTCCGACTAAATGCTCCCCAGCAACCAACAAGCGGATTGAAGGTGCAAGGACATATTGACTTGTCTGCATTGAACCAGAGTACTCGTCCTAAGAAGAAATCAAAAGACGAACGCAAGCGCGAGCGTGAGGAGAAACAGCAACAAGTGCAGGCCGACCGTAAAAAACAAAGAGTCAGAGGTGCCAAGGAGAAAGTTGATGTCAACGCTGTGGTTTCCCAACAGAAGCAGAATGGCAACAAGAACAATGCCGGACAAAACAACCAGCAGGGCAAGAACAATGCCAATGCTCAGCAGCAGAATTCCCAAGGCAAGAAAAATAAGAATAAACAAAAGAATCAGCCTAAACAGCAAGTTCAACCAGTAGAGGTTAGCGAAGAGGAAGTTGCTAAGCAGGTTCGCGAGACATTGGCCCGTCTTACCTCAAAGGGCAACAAGATGGGTAAGGGTGCAAAGTATCGTCGTGAAAAGCGTGAGGCCTTCCGAGAACAGATGGAAGAGGAGATGATGAACGAAATGGCAGAAGGCAAGGTACTGAAACTTACCGAGTTCGTTACTGCCAATGAGTTAGCAACCATGATGAACGTACCTGTAACAAGCATTATCGGTACTTGCATGAGCATCGGTATCATGGTCAGCATCAACCAGCGTCTGGATGCAGAAACCATCAACATTGTTGCAGAAGAGTATGGTTTCAAAACCGAATACGTTAGTGCCGAGGTTAGCGAGGCTGTAATCGAGGAAGAGGACGATGAGTCAGATTTGGTACCACGTGCCCCAATCGTTACAGTTATGGGTCATGTTGACCATGGTAAGACTTCGTTACTTGACTACATCCGCCAGGCCAACGTTATTGCTGGTGAGGCTGGTGGTATCACACAGCATATCGGTGCATACAACGTGCAGCTAAAGGATGGCCGTCATGTAACCTTCCTGGACACTCCTGGTCACGAAGCGTTCACCGCCATGCGTGCCCGTGGTGCACAGGTTACTGACATCGCCATCATCATCATTGCCGCCGACGACAACATAATGCCCCAGACAAAGGAGGCCATTGCACACGCAACTGCGGCCAATGTTCCCATCGTATTCGCAATCAACAAGATAGATAAGCCAACCGCCAACCCCGATAAGATCAAGGAAGGTTTGGCTGCCATGAACTTCCTCGTAGAGGACTGGGGAGGCAAGTACCAGAGCCAAGACATCAGTGCTAAGGCTGGTATTGGTGTTGAGGAACTCTTGGAGAAGGTGCTTCTGGAGGCAGAAATGCTTGACCTGAAGGCCAACCCCAACCGCAAGGCTACTGGTTCTATCATCGAGTCTTCTCTGGACAAGGGTCGTGGTTATGTTGCCACCGTATTGGTTAGCAATGGTACTCTGCGCGTTGGTGACGTAATGTTGGCAGGTACCAACTATGGCCGTGTGAAGGCAATGTTCGATGAGCGCGGTCACCGTGTTAACGAGATCGGTCCCTCACAGGCCGCAACCATCCTTGGTTTGAATGGTGCTCCCACAGCAGGCGACACCTTCCATATCATGGAGAACGATCAGGAGGCACGTGAGATTGCCAATAAGCGCGAGCAGTTGGCACGTGAACAGGGTCTGCGAACAATGAAACGTGTCGACCTCACCGAGATCGGCCGTCGTATCGCACTTGGTGATTTCCAGGAATTGAACCTGCTGGTCAAAGGCGACGTGGATGGTTCTATCGAGGCATTGAAGGACTCGTTCGAACGCCTCTCTACAGAGAAGATCAAGGTAAATGTCATCTACAAGGCCGTTGGTCAGATCAGCGAGAGCGACGTTACCCTGGCTGCCGCATCAGATGCTATTATCATTGCCTTTCAGGTTCGTCCCAGTGCACAAGCACGCAAGTTGGCCGAGCAGGAGGGTGTTGATATCCGCCAGTACAGCGTCATCTATGATGCAATCGAAGAGGTTAAGGACGCCATGGAAGGTATGCTCTCTCCCGAGATCAAGGAAGAGATTACCGCTCAGGTCGAGGTACGCCAAGTTTACCACATATCCAAGGTTGGTACCGTGGCAGGTGCATACGTTATTGATGGTAAGGTCAGCCGCACCAACAAGGCTCGCGTTATCCGCGATGGAATCGTAGTCTACACAGGTCAGATCAACGCTCTTAAGCGCTTTAAGGATGACGTCAAGGAGGTTACTACCAACTTTGAGTGCGGTATCTCTCTTGTCAACTACAATGACTTGCGCGAAGGCGATATTCTTGAGACCTTTGCCGAAATAGAGGTTAAGGCCAAGTTGTAACAAAACTTTAGAATGGACATAATCAGCAATCTCAGCAAATATGTTGGGATGATTCCGCTAAACACAACAGAAATAGTTGCATTAGCTATTTTGCTATATGGAGCTATTATAGGATTAAAAAATGGATTCGTGAAGGAACTGGCCAGTATGACCGGTTTCTTCATTGGTCTGTTTTTTGCATGGAAATATTACGAGCAGATTGGCGGTGGAGTTTGGACTTTCATTGGAATTTGGATCATTACACCCATTGCTTTGGGAATATTAGCTTCACTGCTAACCAAGATGCTAAATTTGACAATAGTAGGCGGCCTAATGAACAAATTATTAGGATGCATTTTAGGTATTACCAAATGGGCAGTTCTTATAATATGTGTGTTGATTATGACCGACCAGGTAGAGTATTTGGATAAATATGTTGATCGAAACTCTATTCCAGGAATTACATATATAGAAAAAAAATGGAAGACATTACGAGAGAATTTGTAAACAAAGACTACGAATATGGCTTCCATACGGACGTCCATACAGAGATAATAGAAAAGGGACTCAACGAAGATGTTGTGCGCCTTATCTCTGAGAAAAAAGGCGAGCCGGAATGGTTGCTGGAATTCCGTCTTAAAGCGTTCCGTTATTGGCAAACTCAAGAACAAGCGGTTTGGGCACATCTTGATATGCCCGAGATTGACTATCAAAATATATCTTATTATGCCGATCCTACGGCAAATGCAAAGAAAGACGGTCCTAAGGAAATTGACCCCGAGTTGATGAAAACCTTCGACAAACTTGGAATACCTCTTGAGGAGCGCATGGCGCTTGCTGGAGTGGCCGTTGATGCGGTAATGGATAGCGTATCAGTAAAAACCACATTTCAGGAGAAGCTTAAGGAAAAAGGCATCATCTTTTGCAGCATTTCAGAGGCTGTAAAAAATCATCCCGATTTGGTTAAGGAATATTTAGGTTCTGTTGTACCTTACAGAGACAATTATTTTGCTGCCCTTAACTCAGCCGTATTCTCCGACGGAAGTTTCGTATACATACCTAAAGGTGTGCGGTGTCCGATGGAATTGAGCACCTATTTTCGCATAAACGCAATGGGAACAGGTCAATTTGAACGAACACTGATAGTGTGCGACGACGACGCATATGTTTCTTATTTAGAGGGATGTACCGCGCCTATGCGCGATGAAAACCAACTACATGCTGCCATAGTGGAAATTGTTGTCAAAGACCGGGCAGAGGTAAAATATTCTACCGTACAGAACTGGTATCCCGGTGATAAAAATGGAAAAGGTGGTGTACTAAACCTTGTTACCAAACGCGGACATTTGCGTGGAGCAAATAGTCGTCTGTCATGGACTCAAGTTGAAACAGGTAGTGCTATAACCTGGAAATATCCTTCTTGCATATTAACTGGTGATGGGTCGCAAGCAGAATTCTATTCTGTTGCTGTTACAAATAATTACCAGCAGGCTGATACTGGGACAAAAATGATTCATATTGGCAAGAATACGAAAAGCACTATCATAAGCAAAGGAATAAGTGCTGGTAAAAGCCAGAACTCATATCGCGGACTGGTTAAAGTTGTCGCAGGAGCTGAAGGCGCAAGAAATTACTCCTGTTGCGATTCACTTCTACTTGGAAGCAGATGTGGTGCCCATACATTCCCATATATGGATATCCATAACGATACTGCAATAATTGAACACGAAGCAACCACCAGCAAAATCTCGGAGGACCAACTCTTTTACTGCCAGCAACGAGGAATATCAGCAGAAGATGCCGTAAGCCTTATTGTCAATGGTTATGCAAAAGATGTCATTAACAAACTACCAATGGAATTTGCTGTTGAAGCTCAAAAATTACTGGGAGTTACATTAGAAGGTTCCATCGGCTAAAACAGTCCGTCTTTATTAATACGATTACAATGCTCGAAATTCGCAATTTACATGCCACTATCAATGGCAAAGAAATATTAAAAGGCATCAATCTTACCATAAACGATGGCGAGATTCATGCAGTCATGGGGACAAATGGTGCAGGCAAATCCACTTTAAGCAATGTTATTGTGGGCAACCCAGCATATGAGGTAACTGAAGGAGAGATAATTTTCAATGGTAGAAATCTTCTGGAAATGAGCACTGAAGAAAGAGCAAATGCTGGTATCTTCCTATCTTTCCAACACCCAGTTGAAATCCCTGGTGTTTCTATGACAAATTTCTTGCGTGCTGCCGTTAATGCCAGATATAAGGCCCAAGGACGCGAACAACTTTCTGCTGGTGACTTTTTAAAACTCATGCGTGAAAAGCGTAAAATTGTAGAACTTGACAACAAACTTACCAGTCGCTCCGTCAACGAAGGATTCTCCGGCGGTGAAAAGAAACGTAATGAGATATTTCAAATGGCAATGCTTGAACCAACATTCTGCATATTGGATGAAACGGACTCAGGTTTGGATGTCGATGCATTACGCATTGTTGCAGAAGGATTCAATAAACTACGCAAAGGGGAAACTAGTGCAATAGTAATCACGCACTACCAAAGGTTGCTTGATTACCTGAAACCTGACATTGTCCACATCCTTATCGACGGAAAAATAATCAAGACAGGAGGACCAGAACTCGCATTAGAGATTGACGAGAATGGTTTTAACAACTACATTCAGCAATAGGACAAGTATGGTTGTTCGTGCATTTTTGTATATTAGGCTTTAACAATGAATAATAACCAATATATAGACCTCTACACACAAGTAGGAGAAACCATACGTTCACGTTCATGTGGTGTGATGAACCTTCACAGAGAGGAGGCCAGAAAAGTTTTAGAGGCTAATGGTTTTCCTTCGCAGAAAGTAGAAAAATACAAGTATACCAATGTGGAGCAGGACTTTGCTCCTGACTATGGTATACAACTTTCCTCTGTTGGCAATACACGTACAGAATTCTGTCGCCAACTTAAGGATGCTGACTTGGATGTAGAAAATTACTACAACAAGATTGCCGACAATACCGACAGCATCGTTGCACTCAACACCATGCTGGCCGTAGACACACTGCTCATCCATGTACCACGAAACATTCACGTCAAGTATCCAATTCAGATCAACAACGTACTCAAAGGCAATCAGGACACGATGACTAATCGCCGTGTGCTCATAATCATGGAACAAGGAGCCCAGGCCGACATTATAATCTCGGACCATGCAGTCGATCACCAACAATTCCTGACCAACCAGGTTATTGAGGTATTCTGTGCAGACAACAGTCACCTCAACCTCTACGAGATAGAGGAAACTAACCTCATGTGCACACGCTATAGCAATGTTTTTATCCGCGAGGGTAGGGATTGCTCTGTACGTCACACCGTACTAACCATTTTTAATGGTCACACACGTAACTTTTGTCGAGTGATGATGGTTGGCGAAAATTCAGAAACCATACTCAACGGATGTGTCATTGCCGACAAGATGCAACGAGTAGACAACAATACCTGTATCGAGCACATCGTGCCTAATTGCCAATCAAAACAACTATATAAGTATGTCCTTGATGATAGTGCCGTAGGTGCCTTTGCTGGACTCATACATGTGCATAAAGATGCTCAGAAGACAATATCAGAGATGACAAATGCCAATATCTGTGCCACTCGCCAAGCTAGGATGTTCACCCAACCCATGCTGGAAATCTATGCCGACGATGTTAAATGCTCACATGGTAGTACAGTAGGACAATTAAACGATCAGGCCCTCTTTTACATGCGCCAACGCGGCATTTCACTATACGAGGCTCAATTGTTGCTAAAATCTGCCTTCATAACCGAGGTTATTGACACCATACCCCTTGAAGTCTTACGCGACCGTTTGCACCTCATCGTTGATAAACGCATGCGAGGTGAATTAAGCAAATGCGAAGGCTGTAAGTTGTGCTGAATGGAAAGGTGAAAACGAGAAACAGCAGAAGCATGTATAGAATAAATAAAGTTATTATAAATCAAAACAAATTTCCCGTTTTCACTTTTCCATCAAAACAAATTTCCCGTTTTCACTTTTCCATTTACTATGAATAGAGAGGACTTTCCAATACTGGAGAAAACCATATACAACAAGTACCCATTAGTATATCTTGACAATGGTGCCACGACACAGAAACCACGCTGTGTTGTTGAAGCTATGACTCACGAATATTATAATGTGAATGCCAATGTGCATCGTGGTGTGCATTTTCTTTCGCAAGCCGCAACAGACCTTCACGAGGCAAGTCGAGAGACCGTGCGCCAATTCATTGGGGCAGAGAAGACTTCTGAAATAATATTCACCCGAGGAACCACGGAGAGTATCAATCTTGTGGCTTCATGCTTCACCCAAGCTTTCATGAAGGAAGGTGATGAGGTTATTATAAGTCAGATGGAGCACCATTCCAATATCGTTTCATGGCAATTGGCACAAGCCAGGTACGGCATCAGAATCAAGATCATCCCCATGACCGACGACGGCCGACTGTGTATGAGTCAATACGAAGGCCTCTTCAACGATCGCACCCGTTTGGTCTCCGTCACACATGTCAGCAATGTACTTGGCACTATCAATCCCGTCAAGCAAATTATCGACATAGCACACCAGCACGATGTACCAGTACTTATTGACGGAGCCCAGAGCACCCCACACTTCACCGTCGATGTGCAACAACTTAATTGTGATTTTTTCGCCTTCTCCGGACACAAGGCCTACGGTCCCACCGGAATAGGCGTGCTCTATGGCAAAGAGAAATGGCTTGAGCTCATGCCTCCCTACATGGGTGGTGGAGATATGATCAAGACCGTATCTTTCGAGAGGACAACCTTCAACGACCTCCCCTACAAGTTTGAGGCCGGCACTCCAGACTACATCGCCTCCACCGGCCTTGCCAAAGCTCTGAACTACCTCACTGCCATTGGCATGAACAAGATAGAGGAGCACGAACGCCAGCTCACCAAATATGCAATAGAACAAATGCTACAAATCGAAGGCATGCACATCTTTGGTCCCCTTGGCGAGCATATCAACGAGCACGATGCCGTCATCTCCTTCGAAGTAAAACCCCTCGGTGCCACTAAGGATTCCCCATACATCCACCACCTTGACATGGGAACCCTTCTGGACCGCCTCGGCATAGCCGTACGCACCGGTCACCACTGCGCAGAACCGCTCATGCATCGTCTCGGAGTCGAAGGCACATGTCGTGCATCTTTCGGTCTATACAACACCCTAAACGAGGTCGACCTTCTGGTCCAAGGTATCAAGAGGATCCAAGGCATGTTTTAATGTTTTAAACTTAATACCTCCAACATCAGTATTTCATAATAGCTCATTACAAAACAAAAACTCGGTCACCTATGTAACCGAGTTTCTATTTTTTAGAACAAATAGAGTTTTATCCTCTAATTATTTACAATGACAAATCTGCACCTGGTTTGAACTTAACAACAGTCTTTGCAGGAATTTGCAAAACTTCACCTGTACGAGGATTCTTACCTGTACGAGCAGGACGTTCAGAAGGAGCGAATGTACCAAAACCTACAAGAGCCACCTTATCACCAGCCTTTACTGCATTTGCAATAGCAGCAGTTGTAGCATTTAGAGCCTTAGCAGCGTCAGCCTTTGACAAACCTGCACCTTCAGCAATAGCATTAATTAAATCTGTCTTGTTCATAGATTAGTTTATTTATTATTTGGTTAAAAGTATTTCTATAATGAAATATACATTTTTTGCACTACAAATATAGAAAATCCACATTTCTCCAACAAGTTTTAAATAAAAAAAATAGCATAATTAAGCTAAAAGTTAATATTAAAAACTATTTTTATACTTTTTTATGCACAAAAGAAGTATCTTCGCAACGTAAAAATAAAGAAGTTATTTAGGAATGAAACTATTACCACCAATAACAAAGAACCTGTTAATCATCAATGTTCTCTGTTTTGTTGCCATACACGTTCTAAATCTGCATGAAATAAATTTGAAAGACCTCCTTGGTCTGCATTTCTTTCTTGCCGAACACTTTAAACCTTTCCAATTGCTTACCTATATGTTCATTCATGCAAATTTTGAGCATATCTTGTTCAATATGTTTGCACTTTGGATGTTCGGACGCATAATAGAGCAGGTTTTAGGCAGTAAGCGCTTTTTATTTTATTATTTGGCATGTGGTATCGGCGCAGGACTTATCCAAGAGCTGGTACAGTGGGTTAATTATGAAAGCCTGCAGCATGTAGATGTCGCACGTGTCGGAACCAAATTAATAAGCGGACAATATGTGGTACAAAATGGTATGGCCGTTGATATCAATTATTGGAATACCGTAGGTGCTTCGGGAGCTGTTTATGGAATTCTTTTAGCCTTTGGTATGATTTTTCCAAACGAACAAATATTCATCTTTCCCATACCATTTCCTATAAAAGCAAAATTTTTCGTAATAGGCTATGCACTCATAGAACTATTTATGACACACAGCAACGATGGTGTTGCACATTTTGCACATTTAGGAGGAATGCTGGTGGGTTTTATCATATTGCTTTTTTGGAAAGACAATAACAAGATAGGAGGGATCTTAAAAAAAATACATGATTTGTTCAGAGGGAAACCTAAAAACAATTTTCATGTATATAGAAAAAATTAAGAATGTGCAAAGATACTATCCTGTCTAGAATCTTTAGCAGATTCAGACAAATACTCAAAGGGTTGCTTATTGGCACCAACCTGACAATTATTATACTTCTTTGGTTTACCTGCCTGACAACAATGGTTTCGCCCGTTTCCCACCCACGGTTGTCTCAGGCAGGATTGCTTTTCCCTATTTTCTTTTTTTTAAATGTCAGTTTTATTTTTACATGGTTGCTCGTCTCATGGAGGTGGATACTTCTTCCTCTAATTGGCACTTTTTGCTGTTGGAGTTTTGTGAGGGATTTTTGCCCCATAAACATTGGAACAGAAAAAAACAAGGAGAGCATTTGCATAATGTCGTACAATGTTGGAAATTTTGCCAACGATTCACAATTGGGTTTCAAAGGAGAAGAAACAATCGAATATATATTGGAAAGCGAAGCCGACATTATCTGCCTACAAGAATGTCCACTTGGTCATCTTTATGAAAAACTTTCCAAACAACTTAAAAAAAAGGAGTATTTTGTCAGAGAGAAAAATGGTCTTGCAACTATTTCCAAATGGCCCTTTATAGGGAGCACAATACAACAACCAGATGACATATACAGCAATGGTTCTTTAGCAAATTTAATTAATATCAATGGAGACACTATCCTGTTAATAAATAATCACTTGCAAAGCAATTCTATCAGTCATGCTGAAAAGGCAGAATATGCCAATGCAATAGAAACATATAACACTGACAAAATAGAAGCCAGCGGAAGAATTCTACTTTCAAGAATATCTCAAGCTGCGGCAAAAAGATCCAAACAAACTGATATTGTATGCTCGTTGATTGATGAATACAAAAAGTATGATGTAATTGTGGCTGGAGATTTCAATGACACACCTATATCAACCACTTATCAACGAATTTCAAAAAAACTAAAATGTGCTTTTCGCAATGCCGGAAATGGAGTAGGGGTTTCGTTTTTACTCAAAGGTTTTCCTGTAAGAATAGATCATATTTTTGTCAGTAATGATATGAATGTCTATTCTACAAATATCGATAACAAAATTAAGTCATCCGATCATCACCCAATTATCACCAGAGTAACCAAATCATCAAAATAAGTTACAAAAAGACATTTTTATCGGTCGAGTTTATATCTGTATCAAAAAAATATCTTACATTTGCATGCTTTATGTACAAAAAACACTCTGATAAATAACTTATTAAAAATATAATTAACATCTAAAACAAAATGCAAAACAAAGGATTTGTTAGGTTTATTGCCGTTCTGCTTACCGTAGTTTGTGCGTTTTACCTGAGCTTCTCTATCTTCACAAATCATTGTGACAAGAAGTACCAGGAAAAGGTACTAACAGAAGGCCAGGATGCAGCCGACCGTTACATGGACTCCCTTAACACCCATGACGTTTATCTCTGGTCTTGGAATTTGAAGGAGTGCCGCGAGATGGGCATCGGTTTAGGTCTTGACCTTAAAGGTGGTATGAATGTAATCTTGGAAGTCAGCATTCCTGATGTTGTAAAAGCATTGGCTGACCACAAGGAGGAAACCGACGAGGTATTCCGCACTGCTGTAGAAAAATCTACAAAGGAGGCTACAGAAAGCCAGAGTGACTTTATTACCCTGTTCGTTAAAAACTTCAAGCAGATGGCTCCCGAGCGTACTTTGGCAGAGTTGTTTGCTACACAACAGTTGCGCGACAAGGTTACCCCAAAAAGTACTGACAAGGAAGTTGAAAACATCTTGCGCGAAGAGGTAAAAAGTGCAATTGACAACAGTTATAATGTTCTGCGCACTCGTATTGACCGATTCGGTGTTGTTCAGCCCAATATCCAGGCTTTGGAGGGACAAGAGGGTCGCATTATGATAGAAATGCCTGGTGTAAAAGAACCAGAACGTGTCCGTAAGTTACTGCAGGGTTCTGCAAACCTTGAATTCTGGGAAACATACAATTCACAGGAAATCGTACCATTCTTGGCACAGCTTGACACCAAGCTTGGTGCTTTAAATGCAACCGTTGAAGAGGAAGAAGAAAATGTTGTAGACACAACTGCTCAAAAGGCAGACCTAGCCTCTGCTCTTGCAGGAGAAACTGCCAACAAAGACAATGATATTGAACAGCTAAAGAAACAGCATCCCCTCTTGAGCAAGCTACAAGTCACTCAAGGCAACTATGGTTGTGTTGTTGGTTTTGCACACAAGCGAGACATGCAAGCTATCGAAGAAATGCTTGCTACACCAGAAGCAAAAGAACTTCTTCCCTCTGACCTGCAATTAAAGTGGGGTGTAAAGGGCATTGGAGATGGCGCTAACTCTGACATATATGAACTTTATGCAATTCGTGTGACAGAGCGTAATGGCCGTGCACCTCTTGAAGGAGATGTCATTACTTCTGCAAAGGATGACTATGACCAGTACGGCAAACCATGTGTAGAAATGCATATGAATGTAGATGGTGCTCGTCGTTGGGCAGCATTGACCAAGGCCAATCTACACCGCAGTGTAGCTATTGTACTTGATAATAATGTATATAGTGCTCCTAACGTCCAGGTTGAAATCACTGATGGCATTAGTCAAATTACAGGTAACTTTACCGCGGAGGACACACGCGACCTTGCTAACGTACTGAAATCCGGCAAGATGCCTGCACCAGCAAAGATTGTAAGCGAAGAAATTGTTGGTCCCACACTCGGTGCAGAATCAATCCGTCTTGGTATTTGGAGTTGTGCTATAGCTTTTGTCCTTTTGATGATATACATGATTACTATGTATGGCTTCATCCCAGGCATGGTAGCAAATGGCGCACTCTTGCTTAACTTGTTCTTCACTGCTGGTATCTTGACAAGTTTCCAGGCATCTCTTACCATGAGTGGTATTGCTGGTATGGTGCTTACCTTGGGTATGGCTGTTGATGCTAATGTACTTATCTATGAGCGTACCAAAGAGGAACTGAAATCAGGTAAAAAACTCCGCGAGGCTTTGGCTGCAGGTTATAGCAATGCATTCAGCGCCATCTTTGACTCTAACTTGACAAGTATCATTACTGGTATTATCCTTTACAACTTCGGTACAGGTCCTATCAAGGGTTTTGCTACAACATTGATTATCGGTATTGTTGTAAGCTTCTTCACCGCAGTATTCATGACTCGCTTGGTTTATAGCGGCATGATGGAAAAGGGCAAATGGCAGAATCTAAAGTTTAAGACCAGCATTGGTAATTGGATTAGCTTCAAAAATCCCAATTTCCAAGTCATGGCAGCATACAAGAAGAGTTTTGCTGTATTTGGTATACTTGCTCTTGTTGCCGCAGGAGGAATGTTCTTCAGAGGCTTTAGCAAGAGCATTGACTTCACTGGTGGTCGTAACTTCGTTGTTATGTTTGAGCAACCCGTAAGTGCAGATGAAGCAAATGTCCTCCTTGAAAATGCATTTGAAGGTAGCAATATCAACGCAATCGCTTTGGGTACCGATGGAAACACTTTGCGTATCAGTACTAACTATCGCATAAATGAAGAAGGTGTTGAGGTGGATAGCGAGATTGAGGCAAAACTTTACGAAGAACTGAAAAATGGAGGTCTGTTGGCAGATGATCTGACTCTAGAAACTTTCATTGACAGAGACGTACGTACAGGCGGTTCAATCATAAGCAGTCAGAAGGTTGGTCCCTCTGTTGCAGAAGACATCACATATGGAGCTATCGTTAGTGTAATACTTGCCATTATAGCAATCTTTATTTACATTTTGGTACGATTCCGTAATGTAGCATTCTCTATCGGCTCTATTGTTGCATTGGTTTCAGACGTATTACTGATTCTTGGTGCTTATGCTCTCTTGTGGGGTTGGATGCCATTCAGCATGGAAATTGACCAAACATTCATTGGTGCTATTTTGACTGCTATTGGTTATTCTATCAATGACAAGGTGGTGGTGTTTGACCGTATTCGTGAAGAATTAAGTCTGCATCCAACAATGAACCACTTTGATTTGTTCAACCGTTCTGTGAACAATACACTGAATCGTACAGTAAACACTTCTGTATCTACATTCCTTGTATTGGCAGTGATTTTCTTAATCGGCATTATTGGTGGTGGTGCTGGCAGCATCATCAGCTTCAGCTTCGCTATGATATTAGGTGTTGTATTCGGTACATTCAGTTCTATCTTCGTAGCTGCTCCCACTGCATTCTTATGCCTAAAGAAAACAGCAAAAAAATAAGTTGTATTTTATATACACCTTATAATATTATATAATTACTATCACCTTCGGGTGATAGTGATGCCCCTGTAGTTAAATGGATAGAACGAAGGTTTCCTAAACCTTTGATCCGGGTTCGATTCCCGGCGGGGGTACCAATTTTATTACTTATCGACATGAACATAACTGAAAGAGAATCAGTCGTTGTTCGCTTTTCTGGCGACTCCGGTGATGGCATGCAACTTGCAGGCAATATATTTTCCACCGTATCCGCAACAGTGGGAAACAGTATTAGTACTTTCCCAGACTATCCCGCAGACATCCGTGCTCCGCAAGGCTCACTGACTGGTGTTAGCGGTTTCCAAGTACACATAGGCGCATCTCAGGTATATACCCCAGGTGACCAATGCGATGTTTTGGTGGCTATGAATGCCGCTGCACTGAAGACACAATACCGATATGCCAAACCTGATGCAGCTATCATAATTGATACAGATAGTTTCGGTCCTAAAGATCTTGAGAAGGCACAGTTCCAGAGCGAAGACTATCTCGGTGAAATGGGTATAGACCCTGACCGCGTAATAGCATGCCCCTTAAGCACAATGGTTAAGGATTGTCTTGCTGACACAGGCATGGATATCAAGAGCATAAACAAATGCCGTAACATGTTTGCCTTAGGTCTTGTATGTTGGTTGTTCGACCGCGACCTAAACATCGCATTCAACTACCTCAAAGAAAAGTTTGCAAAGAAACCTGCTATTGCAGAAGCAAACATCAAGGTAGTACAAGCGGGTTACGACTATGGCCATAACACTCACTCAAGTGTGGCAAATGTGTATCGTATAGAAACGAAGAACAAAGTGCCAGGCCGTTATATGGACATAACAGGCAACAAGGCAACAGCCTATGGTTTTATTGCTGCAGCAGAAAAGGCCGGCTTGAAATTATTTCTTGGTTCATATCCCATCACTCCCGCAACTGATGTATTGCATGAACTATCAAAGCACAAGAGTTTAGGTGTGACAACTGTACAGTGCGAGGATGAGATTTCTGGTTGTGCGTCAAGTGTTGGTGCTTCATTTGCTGGAGCATTGGCGGTAACCAGCACGTCAGGTCCTGGCATGTGTCTGAAGAGCGAAGCTATGAATCTGGCGGTAATCATGGAATTACCACTCGTTATCCTTGATGTTCAGCGCGGTGGTCCTGCGACAGGATTACCCACCAAGAGCGAACAGACCGACCTGCTCCAGGCACTCTTCGGTCGTAATGGTGAAAGTCCCATGCCAGTATTAGCTGCTACCAGTCCCACCGACTGTTTTGATGCTGCCTACGAAGCATCAAAGATTGCTCTTGAGCATATGACGCCCGTCATTCTACTCACCGATGCTTATGTAGCTAATGGTTCAGGAGCCTTCCGCCTTCCAAATTTGGCGGAATATCCCGAAATCATTCCTCCATATGTTCCCGAAGAACTTAAAGGAACATGGACTCCATACATGCGCCAAACCAACGGTACACGCTATTGGGCAATTCCTGGCCGTGAAGGTTTTGAACACATTCTTGGTGGTCTGGAGAAGGACGATAAAACTGGGGCAATCAGCACCAATCCTGAGAATCATGACTTGATGACACGCAAACGCGCACAGAAGATTGCGAACATACCTGTTCCCGACCTTGAGGTTCTCGGCGACAAGGAAGATGCCGATTTGCTCATTGTAGGTTTTGGAGGTACTTATGGACATCTACGTGCTGCAATGGACGAAATGCGAGGCAGCGGTAAGAAAGTTGCTATGGCACATTTCCGTTACATCAATCCATTACCCGCTAATACCACCGAGGTTATGAAAAAATATCCCAAGGTAGTTGTTGCCGAACAAAATATGGGACAATTAGCAGGATGGCTCCGCATGAAAGTGGATGGTTTCTGCCCCAATCAATACAACGAGGTAAAGGGACAACCATTCAAGGTCGCCGAGTTAGTAGACGCATTCAACACCATCATTAACAAGTAAACAAAGGACATTATCATGGCAACATATACAGCTCAAGATTACAAGAAGGGACAGCCAAGATGGTGCCCCGGATGTGGTGACCATTTCTTCCTAGCTTCCCTCCACAAAGCAATGGCAGAAATTGGTGTTGCACCATCTGATATTGCGGTAATTTCTGGTATCGGATGCTCAAGCCGACTTCCTCACTATATGGCGACCTATGGAATGAACACCATACATGGTCGTGCTGCGGCAATCGCAACTGGATGTAAAGTGGCAAACTCAAAACTATCTGTTTGGCAGGTAAGTGGCGATGGTGACGGTTTAGCAATTGGTGGCAACCATTTCATACATGCCAATCGTCGCAATATCGATTTAAATATGATATTGCTGAACAATCGTATATATGGTCTTACCAAAGGACAATATTCACCAACAAGTCCACGTGGTTTTGTGAGTAAGAGCAGTCCGTATGGCACAGTAGAAGATCCATTCCGTCCTGCAGAGCTATGCTTTGGCGCACGTGGTCGCTTCTTTGCACGTGCTGTAGCAACAGATGCCCCTGGAACAATTGATATTCTCAAGGCCGCTTACAACCATAAGGGTGCATCGGTATGCGAAATTATGCAAGACTGTGTCATCTTTAACCATGGCACCCACGACGGCATTTATGACAAGGCAGGACGCGCCAAGAATGCTATATATGTTAAACATGGACAGCCTCTTGTGTTTGGAGAGAACAACGAATTCGGACTGATACAAGAAGGCTTTGGGCTGAAGATTGTGGAGATTGGCAAGGACGGTATCACCATTGATGATATTCTCATCCACGATGCAAAATGCCAGGACAACACTCTCCAACTGAAGCTGGCACTTATGGGCGACGGAGATGGTTTCCCCATTGCACTTGGTGTCATTAGAGATGTGGAAGCACCTACATACAATGAGGCTGTAGAGGCACAAATAGAAGAAGTTAAGGCACAAAAGAAATATCACACCTTTGCCGAACTTTTAGAAACAAATGACATCTGGGAAGTAAAATAAATAATATAATACTTCAAAAAATAAATAAATGAATTTTGTTGAAGAACTGAAATGGAGAGGCATGATCCACCAGATGATGCCAGGAACAGAAGAAATGCTTGCCTCTGGTCAGCAAACAGCATATGTAGGCATTGATCCTACAGCTGACTCCTTACACATCGGTCACCTTTGCGGTGTGATGATGTTACGTCACTTCCAGCGTTGTGGCCACAAGCCACTTGCGCTTGTTGGTGGAGCTACAGGAATGATTGGCGATCCCAGCGGTAAAAGCCAGGAACGTAATTTACTAAACGAAGAAACACTACGCCACAACGTAGCATGCATAAAGGAGCAATTAGGACGCTTTCTTGACTTTGAAAGCGACGCACCTAACAAGGCAGAGTTGGTTAACAACTACGATTGGATGAAGGATTACACATTCCTTGATTTTGCGCGCGAAATTGGCAAATGTATCACTGTCAATTATATGATGGCCAAAGACAGTGTTAAACGCCGTCTTAATGGAGAATGCCAAGATGGCATGTCATTTACCGAATTTACATACCAATTGCTTCAAGGATATGATTTCCTTCACCTCTACCAAGAAAAGAATTGCCGTCTTCAAATGGGTGGTTCTGATCAATGGGGCAACATTACTACAGGTACAGAGTTAATTCGTCGTAAACTTGGTAGCGAAAATAGCGCATACGCACTAACATGTCCCTTGATTACAAAGGCAGATGGTAAAAAATTTGGAAAAACAGAGAAAGGCAACATATGGCTTGATCGTAACCGTACCACTCCCTACGCATTCTATCAATTCTGGCTAAATGTAGGTGACGAAGATGCAGAACGCTATATCAAAATTTTCACATCTTTGGACAAAAATACGATTGATGCACTGATAGAAGAGCACAAGCAAGATCCAGGTCTACGTACACTGCAAAAACGATTGGCAGAAGAGGTAACATGTATGGTACATTCTCGTGAAGACTTTGAAGCAGCTATTGAGGCAAGCAACATACTTTTCGGAAAGGCCACTAAAGAAAGTCTAGCAAAACTTGACGAAGCAACACTACTGGATGTTTTTGCTGGTGTGCCACAATTTGAAATAAGTAGAGATATGCTTAGGGGTGAAGGTATCAAGGCAGTAGACCTCTTAGCAGGAGAAACACAATGTTTCCCCTCGAAAGGAGAGATGCGCAAACTGACACAAGGTGGTGGAGTTTCTGTAAACAAGGAAAAACTTACTGCTTTTGACCAGATAATTACAGAAAACGACCTATTGGACAACAAGTACATTCTTGCACAACAAGGGAAAAAGAAGTACTTCCTACTGATCGTAAAATAACTTTCCTTTACATTTCCTCCCCAATAAAGGATAGTAAATGAGAATAAAAGTTACGAGAAATAGCAAAATCGCGAGCACAACAGTAAATAATTTCGCCTTATAATGCGAAAGATGAATATTTTTTCGTAACTTTGCACAGCAAATGTAAGCCGAAAGGCTATGATTTGTTTAGGATTGGGCTATGGTGTAATGGTAGCACAAGACATTTTGGTCGTCTTTGTTCTGGTTCGAGCCCGGATAGCCCAACCATCATCAAGGGAGGTCGCCATAGGCGAACCTCCCTTTTATACATATCACAAAATGAAGAAACTGCTGATTGAGACATATGGTTGTCAAATGAATGTTGCTGACAGCGAAGTTGTAGCATCTGTTATGGGAATGGCTGGATATGAGGTCTGCGAACAGTTAGAGCTAGCCGATGCCATATTTCTAAATACATGTAGTGTTAGAGACAATGCCGAACAGAAGATTCTTTCTCGAATAGAATTCTTACATAGCATACAAAAAAAACGTCCTGATAGTCACAAACTA
Source organism: Bacteroidaceae bacterium (assembly GCA_017547165.1). GTDB lineage: Bacteria > Bacteroidota > Bacteroidia > Bacteroidales > Bacteroidaceae > Physcousia. Next base: position 248,219 of record JAFYQK010000025.1, on the reverse strand, counting down.
ATCATTGGCGTGATTGGTTGCATGGCTGAACGTGTCAAAGAACAGCTTCTTCATGAATATGGCGTTGACCTGGTTGCCGGACCAGATAGTTATATGGCACTTCCTGACTTAATAGCACAAGCAGAATGTGGCCACAAGGCTATTAACGTGGATTTATCTCTTACAGAAACCTATAGCGATGTTATTCCTCAACGCCTTCATACTGGACATATTGGTGGTTTTGTGAGCATAATGCGTGGTTGTAATAATTTTTGTCACTATTGCATTGTCCCTTACACACGTGGTAGAGAGCGTAGCCGCGATGTTGAGAGTATACTTAAAGAATGCCTTGACCTACAGAACAGAGGGTTCAAAGAAGTCACCCTTTTAGGTCAAAATGTCAACAGCTACAGGTACAACGAAACCGACTTTCCTAAGTTATTAAGATTGGTAGCTCAAACTGTTCCAGACATGAGAGTGCGTTTTACAACATCACATCCCAAGGACATGAGCGACGAAACTTTACTTGTTATTGCCCAGGAACCCAATGTATGTAAACACATACATCTGCCTGTACAAAGTGGAAGCAATAGAATCTTGAAGTTGATGAATCGCAAATATACCCGTGAATGGTACTTGGAGCGAGTGGAAGCTATACGTCGCATAGTACCAGAATGCGCAATCACCACCGATATCTTTGCCGGCTACTGTAGTGAAACAGAAGAAGATCACCAAGAAAGTTTGAGTCTCATGCGCGAATGCCGTTACGACTCATCATTTATGTTCAAATATAGCGAACGCCCTGGCACTTATGCCAGCAAGCACTTTCCTGATGACATTGACGAAGAAACAAAAATCCGTCGCCTCAACGAACTTATTTCCTTACAGAATGAATTATCTGCCCAATGCAATAGGTTTTGCATTGGTAAAGAATATGATGTACTACTCGAGGGAGTTAGCAAACGTAGTAGAGACCAACTATTCGGCCGTACCGAACAAAACAAAGTAGTCATCATTGATCGTAATAACCACCGCATTGGTGATACTGTTAGAGTAAAGATAACTGAAAGTTCCAGTGCGACCCTAAAAGGTGTAGCTATATGAAAAGAACAGCAGCCATGCGCTGGCAATTTCTTACCAGCACCATCAGCACCACTATGGTTCTGTTGCTTTTAGGTGCATTGGTACTCTTCATGCTTACAGCACGGGAGATTCGTAGACATGTACGTCAGGACCTTACTGTAACTATAATTTTGGCAGACACAACATCAGAGTATACTGCCAGAAATATAGAAGCCGAAATAGCGCAAAAGAAATATATTCATCACGTCAACTACATCAGTAGCGAGCAAGCTCTTCAGGAACAAATAGAATCCATGGGAGTAAATCCAAAAGAAGTGCTTGGCAACAACCCCTTCAGCATATCAATGGAATTGCGAATGAAGGACATGTATGCTTGTAGCGACAGCCTCCTTTGGATAACAGACAATCTTTACGAAGAGGAAGCCATAATAGATGTTATCTATCAAAAAGAACTAATAGAAAACCTTAACAAGAACCTTAACACTATTAGCGTTATACTCTTGGGAATTACAATAATGCTTTCTGTTATCAGCGTTAGTCTTATCAATAGTACGGTGCATTTAAGCGTTTATAGTCGAAGGTTCATTATCAACAATATGAAACTGATAGGAGCTCGATGGGCATTTATCCGTCGTCCATTCCTTATTAGAGGTTTATGCATTGGTGTTACATCTACAATAATTGCCAATGGAATACTCTTGGGACTTCTAAGATGGTCAACAAAATATGATGACGCACTAACACAATTCATTCCAAAAGAAAACATCATTATGATGGCGCTAAGCGTACTTACTTTTGCATTGGTTATTACACTTACATGCACATATATCAGCGTTACCCGCTTTTTAAGAATGAAAGAAAAAGACCTTTATAAATAAATACATCCATTCCAATGAATAAATTAACTTTCAACAAAAAAAACTACATTCTTTTGGCAATCGGCATGATTATCATCATTGCAGGCTTTATATTGATGAGTGGCAGTGGTAGTAGCGAAGAAACTTTCAATCCTGAAATCTTCAGCGTACGCCGAATCAAACTAGCTCCCGCTGTTTGCTTCTTCGGCTTCATTTTTATCATATTCGGAATAATGTATAAGTCGAAGGATACAAAATAAATATTTATGGGTATTATAGAAACAATCATCATTGCCATAGTTGAAGGTTTAACTGAATTCTTGCCTGTTTCCTCAACTGGACACATGATTATAGCACAGAATCTATTAGGTGTGGAAAGTACCGAATATGTTAAAGCTTTCACCTTCATTATTCAGTTTGGTGCAATTTTATCTGTTGTAGTATTATATTGGAAACGTTTTTTTCAACTCAACCATTCTGAAGCCCCTAAAGGCAGCAATGCATTAAAACGTTTTCTCCATACATTCGATTTCTACTGGAAACTTTTTGTCGCCTTTATCCCTGCCGTGGTATTAGGTTTGCTGTTAAGTGACGCTATTGATGCCATGTTGGAAAAAGTAGAAGTTGTAGCAGTAATGTTGGTAATAGGTGGTATCTTTATGCTATTCTGCGATAAGATATTCAAAAACCTTGATGACAATAAATCATTAAGTGAGAAGAATGCTTTTGTAATTGGTCTGTTCCAATGCATTTCCATGATACCGGGTGTATCACGTTCTATGGCAACAATCGTTGGTGGCATGTCTCAAGGACTTACTCGCAAAGCAGCAGCAGAATTTTCTTTCTTCCTGGCTGTGCCCACAATGTTTGGAGCAACGTTGTACAAAATGTATAAACTTTTGAAAGAAGGTGGTACAGAATTGATTATGAATAATATGTCCTCTCTTATTGTTGGCAACATAGTAGCATTTATCGTGGCAATGATTGCAATAAAAGGGTTTATTAAGTATGTCCAAAAATATGGTTTTAAGATATTTGGTTGGTACAGAATTCTTGTAGGAGGAGCTATTCTTATAATGATACTTGCAGGTTTTGATTTGACAATAATATAATCGTTACTCTTCATGGATTTTAAGAGCGGAACAATACTTTCTTTTGACAAGCCTCTCAACTGGACATCATTTGGACTGGTTAGCAAGGTACGTTATCTCTTGTGCAAGCACATTGGAGAAAAGAAACTCAAGGTAGGCCATGCTGGCACACTTGACCCGCTTGCAACCGGTGTACTCATCATATGCACAGGTAAGGCAACAAAACAAATAGATTGTCTGCAAGCAAAAACAAAGGAGTACATTGCCACCTTGCAATTGGGTGCTACAACACCTAGTTTTGATCTTGAAACCGAAACTGATGCTACATTCCCAACATATCACATTACCAAAGAAAAGGTAAAGGAAGCATTACAAAAATTCATCGGACGTATTGAGCAGGTTCCACCCTCATACTCAGCTTGCAAGGTAGATGGCAAAAGAGCCTATGACCTTGCACGACAAGGCAAGGAAGTCGAACTTAAACCCAAAATCCTAGTTATTGACGAAATAGAACTTCAACACTTTGACGAGACAGCAATGCAAGCCACCATTCGTGTCGTATGCAGCAAAGGAACATATATACGCGCACTTGCAAGGGATATCGGTTTGGCCCTTGATTCCGGAGCATACCTTACTGCACTACGCCGCACCCGTATTGGCGATTATCCAGTAGAGGAATGCCATACAATGGAATCATTCCAGCAATGGCTTCAAACAATTCCAACTCCACCACAAGATTAAAAATATACTCAAACATTCCATAATTACAGAATATGAAGTTATCACAGTTCAAATTCAGACTTCCAGAAGAGCGAATTGCTATGTATCCCGGTCAATTTGCTCCAGACGAAGAGCGTCCCTATTTTCATCGCGACGACTGCCGTCTGATGGTTATTCATGCCAAAAGTGGTATTATCGAGCATCGCGAATCATTCCGCGATATTCTGAATTTCTTTGACGAAAAAGATGTCTTCGTTTTCAACGACACAAAAGTTTTTCCTGCCCGTCTCTACGGAAATAAGGAAAAGACTGGAGCAAAAATCGAGGTATTCCTGCTCAGAGAACTCAATCCTGAATTACGTCTGTGGGATGTTCTTGTTGACCCTGCTCGTAAAATCCGTATTGGCAACAAACTGTATTTTGGCGAAGATGACAGTATGGTAGCTGAAGTTATTGACAACACCACCAGCCGTGGTAGAACACTTCGTTTTCTGTACGACGGTCCCCACGAAGAATTCAAGCACGCACTTTATTCACTTGGTGAAGCTCCTCTCCCTAAGGAAATAATCAATCGTCCCTCAGAACCCGAGGATATGGAAGACTTTCAAACCGTATTTGCCAAGAACGAAGGTGCTGTTACAGCCCCTGCATCAGGTCTACACTTCTCTCCCCAATTGCTAAAGATGATGGAAATCAAAGGTATAGAGCAAGCATTTGTTACACTTCACTGTGGATTAGGATGCTTCCGCTCTATCGATGTGGAAGACCTTACAAAGCACAAAACAGACAGCGAGGAAATGCATGTAACGCAAGAGGCTTGCGATATCATCAATACAGCCAAACAAAATGGTCATCGTGTTGTTGCCGTTGGTACCACCGTACAAAGGGTTTTTGAAACAGCTGTCAGTGCAGACAACAAACTTAAACCATACGACGGATGGACAAGCAAATTCATATTCCCTCCTTACGATTTCCATATTGCTGATGCAATGATCGCAAACTTCTACTCACCAATGAGCACTATGCTTATGCTTACTGCTTCTTTCGGTGGATATGACCTGATAATGAAAGGTTACAAGGAAGCTATGCGTTACAATGAAACCGACCCCTCACGCCGATATCGTTTTGGACCTTATGGAGATGCAATGCTCATCATCAATGACTAAAACGTAGCACAACTACATGACACACAAATTATATCTCGGTCTGGGTTCAAACCTAGGCAATAGAGAAGAAAACATACGCAGAGCCCTGGCACTCATTGACGAGCGCCTGGGTTCTGTTTATCGTGTATCCTCCTTCGTTGAGACAAAACCTATAGGATTCAGTAGCCCGAATCATTTTATCAATGCCGCATGCCTTGTTCACACAATGATGTCACCCCAAGCATGCCTACGCGAAACGCAGAAAATAGAACGTGAATTAGGACGTACACAAAAGAGTACATTAGTAGATGGGGAGCTATGTCACTACGATCGTATTATAGATATAGACCTACTAACCTACGACGACCTACATGTCACTACTCCAGAACTTACCTTACCACACCCCCGTATGTGCGAACGACCATTTGTTATGGTGCCACTAGAAGAGATTAGACAATAAGAAGAATACTCTAACTTATTCATAACATCAAGGCTATGACTATAGGTTCTTACGTTCGGATTTCCTCAAATAAAATTGTCCTATTCGGTTGATTTTACTTTTAGTCCAGCATAAAAAGCGACTTTTTTTGCTTTCACTTAATCACATATTTGGTAAATACCTCACTTATTCGTACCTTTGGCTTTCGGCCTAAATTACTCACGTTCGGAAATAAAAATAAAGATTTATTTTGTATTTCGCTCACTTATTCGTAATTTTGCAGACGATTTAAATAACATGTGGATAGATTTGGGCTGCTTGCAACCACAGAAAAAAATGCTAAAATAAAAGTTCTGAAAAAACAATTACTGACAGAACTTTGACGCATTCCGCCCTATTTCTTTCCCCATACATTATTAATTAATAACTAATTTAATTATTAAAACTATGGGTTACCTTTTTACTTCAGAATCCGTTTCAGAGGGCCATCCTGATAAGGTGGCAGACCAAATCAGTGATGCCGTTTTGGACAAGATTCTGGCATTTGATCCCGAATCGAAAGTGGCTTGTGAGACTCTCGTGACAACAGGCCAGGTTGTTTTGGCTGGCGAAATCAAAACTCAAGCTTATGTTGATCTTCAGCGTATTGCACGCGAAGTGATAAACCGCATCGGCTACACAAAGAGCGAATACATGTTCGAGGGCAATTCCTGCGGTGTTTTCAGCGCCATCCACGAACAGAGTGGCGATATCAATCGTGGCGTAGAGCGCGAGGATCGCGAAAACCAAGGTGCTGGCGACCAAGGCATGATGTTCGGTTATGCTACAAACGAGACAGAGAACTATATGCCCTTAAGTTTGGATTTGAGTCACCGTTTATTGCGCGAATTGGCCAACATCCGCCGCGAAGGTAAGGAAATGACATACCTTCGCCCCGATTCAAAGAGCCAAGTGACCATAGAATATAGCGACGAGAACATCCCTGTGCGCATTGATACCATAGTGGTAAGCACACAGCACGACGAGTTCGATAGCGATGAGGCTATGCAACAGAAAATACGGGAGGACGTGATAAAAATCCTTATTCCCCGCGTAAAGGAAACTATCACCAGCGAGAAGGTACTGGCCTTGTTCAACGACAACATTATCTATCACGTCAACCCCACGGGCAAATTCGTTATCGGTGGTCCTCATGGCGATACCGGTTTGACTGGACGCAAAATCATTGTAGACACCTATGGAGGTAAGGGTGCGCATGGTGGTGGTGCATTCAGTGGCAAAGACCCCTCTAAGGTTGACCGTTCTGCAGCCTATGCCGCTCGTCATATAGCCAAAAACATGGTGGCTGCTGGTGTTGCGGACGAAATGTTGGTACAAATCTCATATGCCATTGGTGTAGCAGAGCCTGTGAGCATCTGTGTTGACACTTATGGACGTGCAAAGATAGAAATGACAGACGGCGAGATTGCCGATAAGATTAAGACAATCTTTGATCTTCGCCCCTATGCAATAGAGCAACGTCTTAAACTGCGCAACCCAATATACGAGGAAACAGCTGCATATGGTCATATGGGCCGTGAACCTCAAGTTGTCACAAAGACTTTTGAGTCAAACTACAACTGTGGTAAAAAGACTCTTGAAGTAGAGCTCTTCACTTGGGAGAAACTCGACTATGTAGAGCAAATTCGAGAAGCATTCGCTTTATAAAAACATCGAAGACACATTCAGGTTTCCTTTTCATCTCTAACTGGTGGAAGGGAAACCTTTAGTTAAATTTATATCACTATACCAAAATGAACAGCATTTGCATATATTGCGCCAGCAGCGATCAAATTCCAGAGAAATATTTCGAGGCCGCGCATGAATTAGGCCGACTGATGGGAGAACGCGGAATGACTCTTGTTAATGGTGCAGGGAACATGGGTTTGATGCGTGCTGGAGCTGATGCCTGCATGGAAGCAGGAGGAAAGGCTATTGGCATAATACCAACTTTCATGATAGAAGAGAACTGGCACCATACAGGTATGACTCAGTTGATAGAGACCCCTGACATGCACACCAGACAACAGAAGATGGCAGAATTGTCGGATGGCGGAATTGTGCTGGCCGGAGGTTTTGGAACATTAGCAGAATTGAGCGAATTGGTAACCTGGAAGCAACTTGGCATACACCTTAAACCCATTGTGCTACTGAACACCGATGGATATTACGACGAATTGATTGCCTTCTTACATAAAGGTATGGAGGAGAAATTCCTGCGTCAGGAACACCTGAACACTTTTGCTGTTGCCTCTACTCCACAGGAAGCCTTGGATTTGGTTATGAACATGCCAATGTGGGATGCCAACGTACGACGTTTTGCCAAACTCTGATTTTGATGTTAAACAAAAATGACTAGTTCAACCGATACTATCCAACTACAACATATTATGCCCAGTACAATAGAAGTAAGCACAGCTTCTGAGGAGTACTGGGTAACTCGTGTTGTTCGACAAATGGCAGGATGCTCGCCATCAAAGATAGACTCGGTAATACAAGCTAATCTGCCCCCAAGAAAGATAAAATGGAGCCAACGTCCTGACACACTTGAAATTCCGGGGCTAAAGGGTAGGGTAGCATACTCTATAGACAATCTACCCAAATGTTACGAATTAGGCTACTTCAAAGACAATCCACTGATACACCCCGAAGTAAGTGTCAAACCTATAGGAATAGAGTCCAATGTTCTTGAAAATTATAGCGGTAAGAATGAGGGCGTTATAACTCTGCTCATAGCTTGTCTTGTGATATTATTGATTATCATAAGGCATTGTTGGGCATTTATTACATATCAGTATAACGGATTCACCAATTACCTTAAAAAAAATCACACCACTAGCAGTCTGCCACCGCAAATCGGATTTGCGTCATCTCTATCTATCAACATTCTCATATGCCTTATCGGAGCCATACTTTTTATGGGCTATGCGAAAAATAATTATGACCTCACTTTCTGTCCAATAACCAATTCCCAACTATTATTAATCTACGCAGGGTGTTTGGCCATATATTTTATCATCAAAAATTTGACATCATCGTTTATAAATTGGATTTTTTTTGATAAAACAAGCAGACATGCATGGAAAGATTCATATAGTTTCCTTCTTATTTGCAAAACGACATTTCTACTGGCAATAGCAGAAACAAGTATCTTCGCAGAACTAACACCACAAATGAATGTAATGCTTACATGCGTTGTTGTTATTTCATTCAAATTGGGAGTATTATACAAGACATATTCAATATTTCTACCCAAAATTTATTGTATTCTGCATTTATTATCGTACCTTTGTGCCCTTGAAATCATACCCCTCACCATTTTGTGGGTGGCTATGACTGGCATAACAGACAGATTGTCGCTAATTTATTGATATAGAAAAAATATGATAAAGAAGATTCTGGTTTCGCAGCCCAAACCATCGTCAGAAAAATCTCCATACTACGATATCATGCGCAAGCATAACGTGGAGGTTGTCTTCCGTCCCTTTATTAAGGTAGAATGCGTAACTCCTCGTGAGTTCAGGGCTCAGCGTATAAATATTCTTGACCATACAGCAATCATCTTTACCAGTCGTCATGCTATCGACAATTTCTTTGTCCTTTGTCAGGAGATGAGAATAGAGATACCTGAGGATATTAAGTATTTCTGCATAACAGAGACAATCTCTCACTACATACAGAAATATGTACAATACCGCAAGAGAAAGGTATTTTTTGGTGCAACAGGCAAAATTGGCGATTTATTACCCCTGATTCTGAAACACAAGACAGAAAAATACTTTATTCCCCAGAGCGATGTGCATAGCACAGAATTTACTGATATGCTTGATGCCAAAGGTATAAGTTATACAAATGGCATTATGTATCGTACCGTAAGCAACGATTTCACAAGCGATGAACCATTTGACTATGACATGCTCGTTTTCTTCAGTCCTAGCGGAATACAGTCCCTTTTGAAAAACTTCCCCGAATACGATCAAAAAGACACAGTCATTGCCACATTCGGACCAGCCACCGCGAAAAGTGTCATTGGTGCAGGCTTACGCCTTGACCTACAGGCTCCAACGCCAGAGTACCCAAGCATCACTGCTGCACTCGATGCATACTTGAAGATACACAATGTTTAGCAAACAGGGATTAGGGAAAGAGGAAAGGCTTTGTAGCAAAAAAGCTATTGATGCACTTTTCACCAATACTGACAGCCACTCTCTGTCAGCTTATCCTATACGCGCAGTCTACAGATATACCGAGGAGGCGGGCATCCGCATCCTCGTTTCTGTTTCAAAAAAAAGATTCAAACATGCAGTCGACCGTAACCGGGTAAAACGACAATTACGAGAAGCATACAGGCTCAACAAATACATCCTTAAGACACTTGAACCCAAAAACAATGGAATAGACATCGCATTCCTGTGGCTCACTGATAAACATCACGAGAGCAAAGTAGTGCATGCAAAGATTACTTCAATTCTAAACAAGATTGCACAGCATAATTCAAGTCTATGAGATTTCTGCAAAACATAGTAAGCAACATATTGATTATGCCTATACGTTTCTATCAGAAATGCATCTCACCTCTCACTCCACCAGCATGCAGATTCACTCCTACATGTAGTCAGTATGCAGTGGAAGCACTTCAAAAATATGGTCCCATAAAAGGAATGTATCTGGCCATTCGCAGGTTATTGCGTTGCCATCCATGGGGAGGACACGGATATGATCCAGTACCCTAGATACGAAAAAGCAAACGAACTAGATAATCAAGAGTACCAAATAATAAAAATAAAGTTGCAACAGCAAAACTGAAACAAAAGAAGTTAGACAATAAATAAAAATATATAAGACTATGGAATTCTACAAAATCACAGCAGCCGAAGCAGCAGCCCTCATAGAAAATGGGCAAACTATCGGTCTTAGCGGTTTCACTCCTGCCGGCACCCCCAAATGCACTCCCGCAGAAATTGCCGTAAAAGCAGAGGCAGAACATGCTGCAGGTCGCCCATTCAAAATCAGCATTATTTCAGGTGCAAGCACAGGTCAAAGTTGCGATGGTGCTTTATCAATAGCTGAAGCTATAGACTTCCGCACACCTTATACCACCAATGCCGACTTCCGCAAGCGTGTAAATATGAACGAGATCAACTACCACGACCTATGCCTAAGTGGCCTTGCTACTCAGATGCGCCAAGGTTTCCTGGGCGAACTCGATTGGGGTATTATTGAGGCTTGTGCGATTGAGAAAGTTGGTTCTAAAGCACACATCTATCTTACTGCCGCTGGTGGTATCAGCCCTACCGTTTGTCGCCTTGCAAAACGCGGTATCATTGTAGAGTTGAATGCCTTCCACTCTCCTCAAAGCAAAGGCATTCACGACGTTTACGAAATAGAAGACCACCCCTTCCGCACCCCCATCATGATTACAAAGGCTTCAGACCGTATTGGTAAGCCTTATATTGAAGTAGATGCAGATCGTATCGTTGGTGTGATTGAATGCAATATTGCCGACGAAGCCAGAGGCTTCAAGGATGCAGATCCCATCACTAACCAAATTGGACAAAATGTTGCAGACTTCCTTCTGGCAAACATGCGTAGCGGTCTAATTCCAAAGAGTTTCCTTAACCTGCAAAGCGGTGTGGGAAGCGGTGCAAATGCAGTACTTGGCGCATTAGGCCAGTGTTCAGAAGTTCCCAATTTCAATATCTATACCGAAGTGTTGCAAGACGCTCCTGTACAGCTCATGCGAGACGGCCGTGTATTAAGTGCAAGTACATGTTCACTAACTGTTACCAACGAGTGTCTTGAGGGCATATACCGCGACATTGATTTCTTCAAAGACAAGTTAGTTATCCGCCCATCAGAGATTAGCAATTGTCCAGAGGTTATAGCACGCATTGGCGTTTGCTCGCTGAATACAGCTATTGAGTGCGATATCTACGGTCATGTCAACAGCACAAAGATATGTGGAACAAAGATGATGAATGGTATTGGCGGAAGCGCCGACTTCACCAACAACGCATATTTGAGCATCTTCACCTGCGGTTCTACCCAAAAGGGGGGTGCTATCAGCAGCATCGTTCCATTTGCAAGTCATATCGATCACACAAACCACTTTATCGATGCCGTTATCACCGAATATGGTGTTGCTGACTTACGTCGCAAGAGTGATATGCAAAAAGCTCAGGAACTTATCAAGGTGGCTCATCCCGACTATCGTCCCATGCTTGAGGATTATTTACGCTATGCACAGAAAAACGGAGGCCACACCCATCACCGTCTGTCTGCAGCATTTGCAATGCATGATACTTTCCAGCGCACTGGAGATATGCGTAACACCAATTTATCAGAATACATTAAGTAAATATACATTCTGTATCGATATATTTAAAGGAGGGGCACTATGCCCCTCTTTTGATTTATATTGTCCATAGGCTAACAGTAATGACATAGCGCGTTTTAATCTTGTAGCACATCTATTCTCAGAAATAGACGGAAATATTAATAAAAAATTATATCTTTGTAGGCATAGAGAAACATTTCTCAGTGGTTAAGGAAAAAATATACTAATCTAAACTATATGAAAAAGTTATTCACTACACTTCTATCCTGCTTAGCTGTTTTATGTGCAAACAGCCAGACTGTAACCGTATCTCCACTCCCTCAGAAAATAACTTGGGGAGAAAAGGTGTTCAACAACAATGATAGTTTCTACCTTGTTGGAGCCGACAAGACTGACAAAGATGCGGTAAACATGCTTCAGGGCAAAATCAACATCGTTGGTACAAGCAACAAGGTTGATGCCAAGAAATTCCCCACTGCAAAAGCCATCATAATTGGTGAAGTTGGTGACAAGGCTGTAGCGAAATATAAAAAACTTGTCCCCACTGTAACGGAAGCATACTACCTGAAAGTTTCTGCCGACAACATCGTCATTGCCGGCCGTGACAATAGCGGCACATTCTATGGTGTGCAAACTTTATTACAGGTGATGAGCAAACCCGAAGTGATGGAATGTGAGGTAATCGACTATCCCAGCGTCACCGACCGTGGCGTAATCGAAGGTTTCTATGGTAATCCCTGGAGCCATAAAGACCGTTTGCGTCAATTTGACTTCTATGGTCAGTACAAGATGAATACCTATGTATTTGGACCTAAAGACGATCCCTACCATCGTGCCCGTTGGCGCGAACCTTACCCCGAGGCAGAAGCTGCACAGTTAAAGGAACTTATCGATGCCGCACACAAAAATAAGGTTAAATTTGTATGGGCAATCCACCCTGCAGGTGATATCAAATGGTGCCTTGAGGACTCTGTTAATGTTGCAAACAAACTGGAATTGATGTACAACCTCGGTGTACGCTCATTTGCAGTATTCTTCGATGATGTATGGGGCGAGGGAGCACGTGGCGACAAGCAAGCAGGTCTGCTCAACTACCTTACAGACAACTTCGTACGCAAGCACAACGATGTAGAACCACTTATTATGTGTCCCTCACAATACAACAAAGGATGGACAAGTGGTGACTATCTCAACACACTCGGCACAAAAATGTATCCCGAGGTACGCATTATGTGGACAGGCAACTCCGTTGTTGATATGATTGGCGAGAAAGATATGGAGTGGATCAACGAGCAAATCAAACGCAAGGCTTACATTTGGTTGAACTATCCCGTAAACGATTACTGCCAAAGCCGTTTGCTCATGGGTAAAACCTACGGCAACGATCTTAACATCAACAACATGGTAAGCGGTTTCTGCTCTAATCCTATGGAATACGCCGAAGCTTCAAAAGTAAGTCTCTATAGCATTGCCGACTACACTTGGAATATGCCTGCTTATGACTCTGTAAGTTCTTGGGAGCGTGCACTAAGCGCTCTAATGCCTACTTGTGCCAATGCATTCCGTGTTTTCTGCGAAAACAATGTGGACCTTGGCCCCACTGGTCATGGCTTGCGCCGCGAGGGTGAAAGTCCCATATTCAGTTCACACATCCAATCTACTTCCACCTTGGGAGAAAACTTCGCACAAAAAATCTTTACTGACGACTATACCCTATATGATACAAATGCCAACGCAGAAGATCCAAACAAGAAAAATCCCTTGGAAGAAAGTATCTCAAATATTGGAAGTGATTTCTTTCAGCTTATCTTGGCAGCCGACAATCTAATGGCAGACGAAGTCAACAACCCCGAAATGCTTAACGAAATAAAACCTTGGGTAGAGAGCATGCGTTTACTTGGACAACGTGGCCTACTATATGTAAGCATGGTTTGTGATGCATTAAGTAAGGATAGCGTTGCCTTCATCGGACACTATCGTGCCCAACTTCAACTGGAGCAGCAGCAAAAAGCCATCACCAGTCGTAATTACGAAGGTTCCATCGTAAAAGCTAAACCTGTTGTCAGCGGTGATGTTATAACACCTTGGTTGAATGAGGGCATTGCCAATCTAATAAAAGAATACAAAAAGAACTACACCTATGGTCTGGAATACTTCCCAGTTCAGGCTATTGAAGATGGCGAATACTTCATCAAGGTTAATGGCGAATACCTGACCAATGCTCAGGCAGGAGCAGACCGCGTTGGCGACTTCCCCGTATTCCAGGCCGAGCGCGATGTAATCAACCCCCAGCGTCAGCAATGGGTTATTGAGCAGAATGCCAAGACCGGTCGCTACAAGATCTACAACAAACAGGATGGCCGTTACATCAACGAAATGGGTGCCTTCTGGTTTAACAAGGAACGTAACCCCTTCGATGCAGCATGGCACACATATCTGCTTGTCAAGCAGGAGGGCAAATGGAGCATCCAGAACGCAGGCAGCGGTGGCAAGGGTTACTGGCAACGCGAAGGCAACCGCCTAAGCAACAAGGGTGCCGGTGCATTTATTTTCGAAATAGAGAAAGTTAAGTAAGACGCACGATTGCAACTGGCAAAATCTAAAGAACCTGGAAATCCAGGCAATCAAAACTATTCATCCACAAAAATGAAGAAAATATTATCAATATTGGCAGCAGGCGCGCTTTCAATAGTTGCCTCTGCCCAAACAATCACTCCCGAGGTTCTGTCCACATTGAAACAGAGTTACGAAGGCAATGCCGCCGATCGAGCACGACAAAGTGTGGTGAGCAACGGCAGTTTCAAGAAAATGGCACAACGACCCGTTGTAAACACCAATGCTGACAACACCTACTTCTCTGTTGACATCCGCAGCACTGGCATCACCGACCAACAGAGCAGTGGACGTTGCTGGATGTTCACTGGTTTGAACGTTCTCCGCAACAAGGCCATGAAGAAAATGGGAAATAGCGGTTTCCAATTCAGCCATATCTACCTCTTCTTCTACGACCAATTGGAGAAGTCAAACCTCTTCCTCCAGGGCATCATCGACACTCGCAACGAGGATATAGACAGCCACAAGGTACAGTGGTTCATGCAAAACCCTTTGTCGGATGGCGGCACCTACACTGGTGTAGCTGATTTGGTAAGCAAATACGGTCTTGTTCCATCTGATGTCCAACCCGAAACCTGGGCAAGCAACAATACCAACGAAATAGACGGACACTTGAAACGCAAACTTCGTGAGATTGCAATCAACCTCCGCGAACAAGCAGAGGCTGGTAAAACCGAATCCCAGTTGCAAGAATATAAGGTTGAGCAGTTGAAGACCATCTATCAGATGCTGGTATTTGCCTATGGCGAACCCGTTCAGGAGTTCCTTTGGGCTCCCCGCGACAGCAAGGGCAAACCCCTTTCCGAGCTTAAGAAATACACTCCTATGCAATTCTACAAGGAATGGTGTGCCGAAGCCGGAGACTTGCAGAAGGATTATATCATGCTCATGAACGATCCCTCACGCCCATATAACAAGGTCTACGAGATTGATATGGACCGCCATGTGCACGAAGGTCACAACTGGCTTTATCTCAACCTTGACATCAAGGACCTTGCTCCTTTAGCAATAGCCTCACTGCAAGACTCCACACAGATGTACTTCTCATGCGACGTAGGCAAGTTCCTCGACACAAAGAAGGGATTACTCGACATACAGGCTTGGGACTACAACTCACTCCTTGGCACCACCTTCGGCATGAACAAGAAGCAGCGAATCCAGACCCGCGACTCAGGTTCTTCCCACGCCATGACCTTAATGGCAGTAGACCTTGATGAGAAGGGCAACCCAATAAAGTGGAAGGTAGAAAACTCCTGGGGTGCAACAAGCGGCCATAACGGTTATCTTATTATGACCAACGAATGGTTCAACGAATATATGTTCCGCGTGGTTGTCAACAAGAAATACATCCCTAAAAAGATACTTAAACTAACAGAACAAAAGCCTATCCTTCTTCCTGCATGGGACCCCATGTTCATGGAAGAGAAATAAGGTCAGATATATTATAACAAACAACCCCGTGGTACTATTGCCACGGGGTTGTTTGTTATAATAACGTGAGTTCAAAAGGATTCTCGTTGTTTTAATTTGCAATAAAATATAACCATACCTACACAAAAGTGATAAGAACGGATTAAATAGGCAAAAAGAACACCATATAAAAAATAAATTCAACATTGAGGAGCATTATCCCCAATACTCAGGAGTATTGTACTTAATATTGTGTATAATTGTACCAAACATTGTGTACATTTTATTTAACAAGTATTTCAAATGTTTATTTACTAGTCCAAACACTTTTGTTAAACGTAAGAGAACATTTTATGGCATTGTGACATTCTTCCATTACCATTCAATATAGTTGTGGCAAACCTTGTTGCCTATTTCCACATACATTATATCGTGTTTCACCTTCTCTGGTTGGGGTTTAGAATAGTGAAAATCTACGTTGCATTGTACTTTAAGACACATTTCATCCACAGGAACTAATTTATCTTCCAGCACCATACCGAATATGGGAACTAACAATAGAATAAAAATATATATATGAATCGAAATGAAACAGATCTACGTTAGAACACCTTTTTATCAAGAAGGCAAACTCCCTTAGGCTAACCTAAACATAATAGGCAGTACATATCTAGTAGTGCAGGGGTTAGTCTTTTCCTTGTCTACATAACCAGGTTCCCATGCTGGCATGGCACCTACCACCCTTATAGATTCGGTAAGCAGAGCCTCAACGGCACGCTTGTAGTCTTGCTGCTCTTGGGCTGAGAGTTCCTTGCCTTCGGCCTTTTTCTCCTTTGCATAAGCCATAACAACCATCTCGGGCAATGTATTACTTCCCTCAGGTGTGTGTTTGCCAAATGCTATAGCGCGGATATTGGTTATCTGACCTGTCTCTGTAATGAAGAACTCTACCTGAACTCTTCCCATCACACCTTGGCTCTGAGCCTCGGAGGGGTATTTCACGTTTTTACAAAGCCATTGCATCAATGCCGCATCTCCACCCTTGAATTGTGCCTGCACGGCAGGTTTCGGAACATATGACACCTTTTGTGGAGTATCATAGCTTGACAATACGGCTTCGTCTGGTAAGAATTTGACTTGCTCGACAACCTTTTTTGTCTTAATCTCGAGTACCGTCTTGCCAGGATAACCCAAACTTGCCGCTGCTTCTGGATTCTTGACTACCGTCATAGACTCTATCTTCTCTGGCGACAATGCTTTGGCAGCTTCCAAACTGACCTCAGTACCATCCACAAGGTAGACAATATTTTCATCAGTAGGAAATACAACGGAAGAACCTACTTTTTTAGTCTCATCCGCTTGTCTGGATGCACTAATTTTAATAACTTTGTCCACGTTCTTGGCAATCTCATTGCCTGAAAGGGACACACTCTCACTAGTGGCAAAGGCACTGAGTGCCAGAGTTGCCATTGGAACGATGTACAGCACCTTGCTGCGCATCCACACATTGGATTTTGATTTCTGCATCATAGTGATACGTTTTAAAGTTAAACTATGGTCAAAGTTGTTGGCAAAAGTGTAGGAGCTGGCGCCAACAACTTTTTTTATAAGCAATAACTGGTAGGCTTTGGCAGAGACTCCACTTCTCAGAACAGAGTCGTCGGCCTCGTATTCATGCACATCGCGAAGACTATATCCTAGAATGTAGACAAACGGATTCCACCACTGAAGCACTTGTATCAGGGTTAGCAAGAGTAAGTCCCAAGAATGTCGTGCCCTCACATGCCCTTTCTCGTGCAGCAGAATCTCTCGTGCATTCTCCTCATAATCCTTGGCACTGATGACTACATTATTCATCCAGCTAAAAGGAGATACATCGTCAGCATGGCAATAAATGGTTACACCATCCTCCTGCTGATGCCATAGACTGCCTTTTCGTATTACATGCCCCATGCACAAAACCTGTGCAATACGCCATAAGAGCATTATTAGTACACCTAACACAAAAAGTACGGAAACTATATTGAACCACGAAACATCTGCAAACGCATTATCACCTTCTATGATAACCTCAGGCAGTTGTGTTGCTGCATTATTAACAGGTATGCCCATGTCTGCCATCTGCTGATGAGCAAATTGAACCACAGTTTGAGTGTCCCACGATAATGTTTGTATGTTCATCAGTGGAAAGACGAGCGACAAAAGGAGAATCAGCAGGAGAACAGCTCTATTGAGACGGAAGAAACTTTCCTTCCTCAATATCAACATATAAGGAAAGTAGAGCAGCACCAAGACGAAAGCCGACTTCAGAGAATATACAAACAATGCTTCAATCATAATCTATACCTTATATATATTGCACGACTACTCTTCCGAAATAGCAGACAGCAGTTCCTGTATTTCTTCTGGAGAGAGGTTCTCCTCACGAACGAAATAACTGAACATTGACTTAAGATTGCCACCGAAGAAATTCTTCTTTACATCCTGCATGGTACGGCGTGTGTACTCGGCACGTGATACCAATGCCACATACATATGCGTCTTACCCTCGCCTTTGTTTTTGGAGAAGTCCAGATACCCTTTTTCGTACAACACCTTCAGATATGTGGCTATAGTGGTATAAGCCAGTTTGGGTTCGGACCATAGATTTAGCACATCCCAAGCGCATGCTGGGCGATCCAGATCCCATAGGATTGTCATTACTTCGAACTCAAGCTTTGTCAAAGTGTCTTCCTTGCGTCTCATAGATTCATTATTTGTGTTTCGCTGATGCAAAATAAGACAACACCCTTTAATATTGCAATAGTCAGATATCGGTATTTTACGATAATGCCCCGATTTTAACTTTTATTCGTAGTAATAGAGAGGCGAAATCGGATAATATCCAATTTCAACATTCGGTAATGGACTAAAATTTACATGAAAAAAATAAGTAACAAGACGGCATTATTGAGGCGACAATGCAATAAACATGGAGCACAAAACAAAACTCCCACCTAATCTGGAAGAAGACAGGGTGGGAGAGAGATAAACTATATATTTTTGTCTACTATTTCTGATATTTCTGAGTTTGCTCCTTAATAGTATCAAAATGCTTCTTCCATTGATAATTGCGATAAAGTCCGGTTGCTGTGCTATATGCCATAATAACATACGCAGTGAAACACAACACAAACAGAGCAACAATGATAAGCGCTATTTTCAGTACAATAATGATGATGTTAGTTGGATCAGATTCTGTGTGCTTAGTTACCGAACCATTACTCCAATGAGTTGTAACAACATAGTCGGGCAATAAGTTCATCAGCAAACCTGCACCAAACAAACCTGCAGCTATGGAGTAACCCCAGTTGCGTAATTTGTTCAGGAATGCAGCTTCGTTCTCATATTTTACCATCACATAACCGTACTGATAAGAAGCCATGATATATAGAGGCGTCATTATAATTGCCAATATAAGTAAGAACTTAACCAAGAAAGCATCAGACTCCTCTCCCTCAATTTCGTTTTCACACTCTTCTATAGCAGCCTTTTTTATATCCTTGAACCCGGTTGCATTCCACTCATTGTACTGCTCCAGATACTCTTCAGCCTTCTCCTCACATTCCTTCTTGTTTTCAAGGTATAGCTCTCTTCTTTTCTCAGTACTTGCGGTATCTGCATATTGAGCATACTCTGCGGCACTCTTCTTAGAAGAGACATATTGCATATGCGTATGGGTTAACATGTACAACTTATAAGTCTTGGCGTTGTCCATTCGGGCATTCCACATTTGATAATCATCTACTTCCTGAGGGAAATTTACCAAAGTGGTATCGCACTCTGTCCATTTCTCCACATGAGCCAATTGTTGCTTAGCCTTTGTTACATCCGATTGATTGTCCGAATTGAAATACGCAAGAAGTATGATTGACATGAACACACCAAGGATAAGCATCCAAGAGTGGGTCCAATGACGTTTTAGTGCCCAACTAACAGAATCACGCAATGTTGTAATACGTTCCCAAAATCCTTCCTCATAAGGATTGTCCGCTGTCGCTTCTGCCTTATCCAACAAAGCGTCAACACGCATAGCATCTTCAGGACTGGTAATAGCCAAGGCTACCTGATCCTCACCATAAGGACGCATAGCCAGGTTGTAAGCCTCATCTGCATACTGCCATGCCTGTTCATTATCACCCTCAGACGCTTCTGGCACCACAACAGGAGAAGCCGATCCCTCCTTAGGTTTCTTAAACAAAGGACACATTATACTGCACTTCAAGCCTTTGCTACGCAATTTACGTGCCAGGGTAAATGTTTCAAGGAATGAACCTATCTTAAATATATAAGGTGTATTCTCTACTACCTCTTTTATTTGAGTTAAGCTCAAACCCATTTCATACTTCAAAGTCTTAATAAGAGTCTCTTGTGATGCACCATTCACATCAGTAATCTTGATGTAATACTTCTTGAACCCAAGAAAGTAAATCAACAGAATTAAAATAATTAAAAACATAATAGTTAATATTTAAGTAATAAAAAAAAATGTTTGCTTCTAAACAAAAACCTTATGATGGTTACATAAAAGGCACACCCACTTAACGACGGGCATGCCTATATAGAATAAAAAATAGCAAGACTTAGAATGTATTCGCCAAATAAACTGGCCAAATCCTGGAACTGGAAGAGAAGAGATATTTTGCTTATACTCAACGCATTGCATACCGCGAGACCATTCTTCTTTTAAGAACGTACTTACCGCTTTATGTATATTTTCAGTGAATATCATCTTCTATGCGAAATAACTATATATTTTTCAGCATCCAAATATAGTATTTTTATTTCGCCTTTACAAAGAATACGCAATAAAGTTACACCACCTTACAACTAAGAACACTCTTAAATAACTCCACAGCATGCTTTTTCTTTTCTACCGGCAAGGCGGGAGTGCCCTTCAGGGGATATACCATATCCATGTATTCATACTTGTGCTCTCCCATGATGTGGTATGGAAGTATGTCCACTCGCTCTACCACGCTATATTGGCTTACATATCGTGCGGTGGCAAGAAGATGCTCATCATCGTCGTTAATGCCAGGAGTTACCACGTGGCGAATCCATACGGGTTTACCGATACTTTGCAGATACTCCATCATCTCATGCGGATGAGCGCGATGGTGTGAGGTGAGGCGGTGGTGCAACTCCTCGTCTACGGTCTTAACATCAAGAAGAACAAGGTCCGTAACATCAAGAAGACTTCGTACAGCATCGTTGAAGATTACTCCGCTGGTGTCCAATGCTGTATGTATGCCTTCCTTCTTGCACAAACGGAAATATTCTTCCACAAAGGCGGCCTGTACAAGGGGCTCACCACCTGTGCAGGTGACACCACCAGTCTTAATGAAGTTGCGATACTTTAGTGTTTCTTCCAGTAATTGTTCGGCAGTCCATTCGTATTTGACTGGTGCCTTTATATCCCATGTGTCAGGATTGTGGCAGAACAAGCAACGCATGGGACAACCCTGCATGAATGCCAAAAAACGGATGCCAGGTCCATCGACCGTACCAAAGGATTCTATAGAGTGAATGCGGCCTATGTTCATTTTTGTCTTGTTTAGTTAGAAAGTTCTTAAGCTTTTTAGAGTTTTTAAGGACATATTCGTTAATTGATGACTGCATCGAGCCAGCCCTCGCCTAAAAATTGAAGCAAACTTTATTGCTTTCACTTACTCACAGTCTTAATTGCTAATCAAAAATACCCCTCACCTGCTGATGAGGAGAGGGGTACTTTATTATACATTATATATAATACCTTACAAGCTCTGGTTGATTGTACGGCTGAGTACGTCGAGCTGCTGCTCGCGAGTCAACTTCACAAAGTTAACAGCGTAACCAGACACACGAATTGTGAGCTGAGGATACTTCTCGGGGTGCTCCATAGCGTCTACCAAAAGGTCACGGTCGAAGACATTGACATTCAGGTGCTGGCCACCATCGGGAGTAAAGTAACCATCCATAAGGTTAACAAGGTTCTGCTTCTGTGCCTCGCTGTCCTTACCCAAAGATGCAGGAGTGATGGCGAAGGTGTAAGAGATACCGTCCTTAGAGTGGTGGAAAGGCAACTTGGCAACAGATGCCAAGGCTGCTACTGCACCCTTGATGTCACGAGCGTTCATTGGGTTAGCACCGGGAGCGAAGGGAACACCTGCCTTACGACCATCAGGAGTAGAACCAGTGTTACGACCGTAAACCACGTTAGAGGTAATGGTCAGCAAGCTCTGGGTGGGGATAGCGTCACGGTAGGTACGGTGCTGACGCAGGTACTCCATGAACTTCTCTGTGATCATAACGGCAATCTGGTCGGTCTCGTCGTGGTTGTTACCGAATGGGATATATTCTCCCTCCTCAATCTGATAGTCAACTGCCAGACCAGAAGCATCACGTATGATACGGATCTTACAGTTCTTCATTGCCGCAATAGAGTCGGTAACGATAGAGATACCTGCGATACCGGTAGCACGAGTGCGCTGAACATCACCATCATGCAGAGCCATCTCAAATGCCTCGTAGTCATACTTGTCGTGCATGTAGTGGATAATCTTCAGAGCATTCACGTATGTCTTTGCCAACCAACGCATCATCTGCTCGAAGCGAGGCCAGAACTCCTCATAGGTGAGGTAGTCGCCAGTGATAGGGCTGAAGCGGGGACCAATCTGATGACCGCTGATCTCATCGCGACCACCGTTGATAGCATAAAGCATACACTTTGCCAGGTTGGCACGAGCACCGAAGAACTGCATCTGCTTACCAATCTTCATGGGGCTCACGCAGCATGCGATACCATAATCGTCGCCAAGCTCGGGACGCATCAGGTCATCGTTCTCATACTGAAGAGCGCTGGTGTCAATACTTACCTTTGCGCAGTACAACTTCCAGGGTTCGGGCAGACGCTCTGACCACAGGATAGTCAGGTTGGGTTCGGGAGAGGGACCCATGTTATAAAGAGTATGGAGCAAACGATAGTCGGTCTTTGTTACCATACTACGGCCATCGATACCCATACCACCGATGCTTGCAGTAGCCCAGATGGGGTCGCCTGAGAACAGGTCGTTGTATTCGGGAGTACGCAAGAAACGTACGATACGGAGCTTCATAACCATCTGGTCGATCATCTCCTGTGCCTCCTCCTCGGTGATAACACCGTTCTTGAGGTCGCGCTGGATGTAGATGTCCAAGAAAGCAGAGATACGGCCGATAGACATGGCTGCACCGTCCTGGTCCTTAACGGCACCGAGGTAGCCGAAGTAGGTCCACTGGATAGCCTCACGAGCGTTGGTAGCGGGCTTTGTTACATCGAAACCGTAAGAAGCACACATCTGCTCAAACTCCTTCAGTGCATTGATTTGGTCGGTGATTTCCTCACGGCAACGTACGATCTCCTCGGTGAATTCCTGGATGTCGATACGCTTGTGGAAACGCTTCTTCTCCTCGATGAGGTTTGTAGTACCATAGAGAGCTACACGACGATAGTCACCGATGATACGACCACGACCATAAGCGTCGGGCAAACCTGTGATGATATGAGCGTGACGAGCAGCCTTGATATCATCGTTGTAGGCAGCGAACACACCCTCGTTGTGAGTCTTGCGATACTTGGTGAAAATAGCTTTTGTAGCGGGATCCAATTCATAGCCATAAGCCTTCAAAGAAGCCTCTACCATACGGATACCACCCTTGGGGAAGATACCACGCTTCAAAGGAGCATCGGTCTGCAAACCAACTATAACCTCGCTCTCCTTGTCAATATATCCTGCGCCATAAGTGCTAACGCTCTGAGGCAACTTTGTCTCTGCGTCATAAACACCCTTCTCACGCTCTACTTCGAACATCTGAGTCAAGATGTCCCAAAGCTTCTTTGTCTTCTCACTGGGGCCAGCCAAGAAACTCTCGTCGCCATTATATGGCTCATAGTTGTTCTGAATAAAGTCACGAACATCAATTTCGTGCTTCCATGCTGTACCCTTAAAATCATTCTGTAAATTCTGCAATTGCATAAATCGAAGTATTTAAGTGGTTAATATATTTCTTTTTTTCGTATGCAAATATACAATTATTTTGTAACAATTACAAAGAAAGTAATATAAAAGTTGATAAAAATTCAAATACAAGACTAAACAAATTAAAACATTTTGTTGTATATTTGCAGTGTTTTTAAATAAAATGACACTAAATCGTATATAAAATGAGCAAAATTAAAGTTGCAGTAGTCGGATACGGAAATATTGGCAAATGTGCTATAGAAGCACTTGAAGCTGCTCCTGATATGGAAATTGCTGGCATAGTTCGCCGTTCTGGCAAAGAAGGATGCCCCAGGGAAATTGAATTGTATCCCATAGTAAAAAGTATAACAGAACTCGGCAAAGTGGATGTAGCCATACTTGCCACACCAACCCGCTCTGTTGAAGAATATGCTAAGGAATGTCTGGCACTTGGCATAAACACAGTAGACAGTTTTGATATTCATAGTCAGATTGTCGACCTTCGTCGCTCTCTTGATCTGGTGGCAAAGGAGAACGGTGCCGTCAGCGTGATTGCTGCCGGTTGGGATCCTGGATCAGACAGTGTTGTACGCACTATGATGGAAAGTTTGGCCCCCAAAGGCATAACATACACTAACTTCGGTCCTGGGCGCTCCATGGGACACAGTGTTTGTGTGCGCTCTAAAGAAGGTGTAAAAGACGCTTTGTCTATGACCATCCCCGTGGGCGAAGGCATACACCGACGTATGGTTTATGTTGAGCTTGAAGATGGCGCTTCTTTAGAGGAAGTGACTAAAGCCATTAAAGCAGACCCATACTTCTCATCCGATGAGACACATGTATTCCAGGTAGAAAGTGTTGATGCCCTGAATGATGTTGGACATGGTGTTAACCTAGTACGAAAAGGCGTTAGCGGACAGACACACAATCAATTGTTTGAATTCAACATGAAGATCAACAATCCCGCTCTCACCTCACAAGTACTGGTCAATGCCGCCCGTGCCACCATGCGCCAGCAACCTGGTGCGTACACCATGATAGAAATTCCCGTGATAGACTATCTGCCTGGCGACCGCGAGGAACTCATCCGCCACTTGGTATAAACTAAAAGATGAAAACGAAAAACGGAAATCTACGATTTAAGGATAGATTTCCGTTTTTCGTTTTCAGATAGTACCTTTCTGTTCGTTTACAGCCAGCCAGCCTTTTTATACCACTCAATGGCAGCCTTAACTCCCTTCTCAAGACTCCACTCTGGTTCAAAATCAAAATCGCGTCGTGCCGGTTCAATATCACAACGCCAATTGCGTTGTGACAGAATGTTATACTTATCCTCGTTCAAGACAATCAGTTTTCCTGTTTTACGACCAATAGCACCACCTATCTTGCACATAACCTTCAGCACCCATTTAGGAGCCTTTATGCGCAACACCCATGGGTTTCCAAGCTCTTGTTGGATGAGATCTGAGAACCTGCGCGAGTTATAAATCTTGCCATCGCTAAGAAAATATGCCTTACCAATGGTCTTATCAGACAACATCGCTTTAAAAACAGCCTGTACTACATCAAGCATATAGATGAATGTAAGTTCTTGTGGCTGATAACCGACGGCAAAATCCGTATGCCCGGCAATACTCTTTGCCATCACAAAATAGTCCTTCTCTCTAGGTCCATATACACCTGTTGGACGAAGTATCACATATGGAAACTCTTTTGGATCCAATTTCTCCATATATACTTCAGCACTTAACTTACTCTGACCATAAGCAGTATTAGGCCGTGGTGTATCAGAAAGCAATATAGGATTATAAATAGACTCTGTCTCTGATATCTCTCCTCCCTTTCCGTAGTTTTTAGACATAGCCTTTACTGGTTTTTCCCGAATAGCACCAAAAACGCTTAACGAACTAATGAAAACAAAACGCTCTGGCACCATTTCCTCCTCCCTCAAAACCTCTATAAGGTTTGCCGTACCATTACAATTGGTGCGGTAGAAGTCTTCTATCTTCAAACACTTAGTAGCTCCTGCGGCATGCACTACATAATCCCAACCTTTGCCGCCCATCTCCTCCTTTAATGCAGAAAGTTGATTCTTTAACTTCTGCTTATCTCCAAGAGTTAGTTCGGCAAAATGTATACGTTTATCGGTGAGATACCCCTTAGAACTGGTACCACGCATACCGGCCCACATTTCATACCCTTTCTCTAATCCCTCACTAACAATGTAACTGCCAATAAATCCGCTGGCACCGGTTACCAAAACGCTTTTCATCAATAAATATTACATTTTTATGACAAAGATAAGGAAAATAAATTAAGAATGTAATTATGAATTAGAAAAAGCGTATCTTTGACTCCGTCTTTTGAAAACAAAAAACCTATATCAATAATTGTTAGCATTATGGGAAAGAAGAAGACTGGAGGCAAATACATCAGAAAAAGAGATTTGAAACAATCGCTTATCGACCTGTTTCAGCAGCATGCAGGAGAGGTCTATGATTTAAAAAGACTCTTTAGGGATTTGAAATTAACTACTCATCCCGCAAAAATGTTGTGTGTAGATTGCATTGAGGATCTGATGCTTGACGACTACATCAAAGAGACTGAGAAATACTGCTACACGCTGAACGCTGTTTCGCAAGTGATGGAGGGTGTGTTCAGGCGGAAGTCAAACGGCAAAAACACTTTCCATCCCAATGAAGGAGGAGAACCCATTTTGGTAGCAGAGCGAAACTCTATGCATGCCATGGATGGTGATGTTGTAAAGGCATCGATGTTGGCACGCCGGCGCAATCATGTACGCGAGGCACAAATTATAGAGATCGTAAAACGCTCAGACAAACAGTTCGTAGGTACACTTAAGGTTAGCAAAGACTATGCTTATCTTCTCACTGAGGACCGCACTTTGGCCAATGACATTTTTATTCCCAAGAACCACCTCAAGAAAGGCAAAACTGGTGATAAGGCAGTAGTACGCGTTATAGAATGGCCCGAAGGAGCCAAGAATCCCGTTGGCAAGGTAATGGATATTTTAGGACGCACTGGTGAGAATAATGCTGAGATGCATGCTATTTTGGCCGAATTCAGTCTTCCATATTCATATCCAAAGAATGTTGAGGAAATTGCCGATCGTATTCCCAAAGATATTCCACAAAGCGAGATAGACCGTCGTAAAGACATGCGTGATGTACTTACCTTCACCATCGATCCGCACGATGCCAAAGACTTCGACGATGCTATCAGCATCAAGGTGCTGAAAGAATCTGCGGAAGAAGGCAAGACTCTGTACGAGGTGGGCGTACA
Organism: Bacteroidaceae bacterium; assembly: GCA_017547165.1. GTDB lineage: Bacteria > Bacteroidota > Bacteroidia > Bacteroidales > Bacteroidaceae > Physcousia. Next base: position 221,182 of record JAFYQK010000025.1, on the reverse strand, counting down.
TATAGCCGATGTCAGTTATTACGTGACAGAAGGCTCAGCCATAGATAAAGAGGCCTTGAAGCGTGGCACCAGCGTATACCTTGTTGATAGAACCATTCCTATGCTGCCTGAGAGTCTGTGCAACAATCTATGTTCTCTGCGTCCCGACGAAGACAAACTCACATTCAGCGTCATTTTCAAAATGACAGAAAAGGCAGAGATAAGGGATTACGAAATACTGCATACAGTAACTCGTAGCGACCGCCGTTTCAGCTACGGACAAGTACAGAGTATTCTGGAGCAAGAGAATGAGGCAAGCGAGCAGGATTATAACCAACCTGGCGATGTGCTTGTCCCCATCGAAGAGCACGCTCCCTCCTTATCTTTTGATGCTGGCACCCCAGAGCGCAAGCTTCTGCTTGTACTTAATCGCATGGCAAAAGAATTGAGAAGACGCCGATTCCAAAGTGGTGCAGTTGATTTTGACCGATGCGAGGTAAGATTCAATATTGACGATAAAGGCAAACCAACAAGCGTATACTTCAAAGTAGCCAAGGATGCCAACAAACTTATCGAAGAGTTTATGCTCCTTGCAAACCGTACTGTAGCCGAAAGCATTGGCAAGGTTCCTAAAAACCAAAAGGCCAAGGTAATCCCTTACCGCATACACGACATACCCGACCCGACAAAACTGATGAAGTTGGGAGAGTTTGTAAGCAAATTTGGATATCGGATAAAGACACAGGGCACCAAAAGCGACATATCCAGAAACCTTAACAAAATGCTTGCAGAAGCTCACGGAAAGGCCGAGCAAAATGTTATTGAGATGGTAACCCTGCGCGCCATGATGAAAGCAAAATACAGTGTCCACAACATCGGCCACTACGGACTTGCCTTCCCATACTATACACACTTCACCTCTCCTATACGCCGATATCCTGACTTGCTTGTACATCGCCTGCTTACAAAGTATGCCACCGGTGGTCGAAGTGTCAATCCAGTCAAGTACGAAGAACTTTGCGAACAATGTTCTGAAGCTGAACAAACTGCGACATTGGCTGAGCGGGCCAGCATAAAGTACAAGCAAGTGGAGTTCATGAAGGACCACCTAGGCGAAACCTTCCAGGGCACCATCAGCGGCGTAACCGAATTTGGTCTCTATGTTGAGGTTAACGATAACAAATGCGAAGGTTTTGTACCTCTGCGTGACCTGGACGACGACTATTACGAATTCGACGAAAAAAACTTCTGCCTTCGCGGACGCAGGCGCAATCGTTCGTACAATCTTGGCGATCAGGTGCATGTTCAGGTAGCACGAGCCGACCTGTACAAAAAGCAGCTGGACTATAAGCTTGTAAATCCGGAGAATGCATAACTATATCTGAGAACTAACATCTTTCTCTTATAAATGGCACAAAAACTCTACCAAGAACAGAAACTCACACTGGAGCAAATACAGATGCAATCTGCTATGCAAGTACTTGCTTCAAAACTTACAGAACTTCCTTTAGAAGGGCTGAAGGAACGTATTGAGAATGAATTGGCAGAAAATCCATATATGGAGGCTTCGTATCATGAGACTGAAGAGGCCTTGCCACAAAACCAGTTGGGCCAAGAGCAAGACTACGATGCAAGACAGGATTATTCCTCAGAAGATGACATTCCCGAATACCTATTAAAACAACCAAGTAAATACGAAGATTCCAATTGGGCAGGAGAGACAATTGATAATAGTGATTCGCAATCATTCTTCGACCTAATGATGGAACAAGTCAAAGAGAGTAGTGTTGCCGACCACGACCGACAGATATTGGAATACCTTATTGGCAACCTCGATGCCAACGGAATGCTCAACAAACCATTGTTTCAGATTGCCGACGAATTAAGCATCTACCATTATTGTGACACCCACCCCGAAGAAGTGGAACGGGTGTTGCACATACTCCAATCGTTCGAGCCAGCAGGAGTAGGAGCACGCTCTCTTCAGGAGTGTCTTATGATACAGTGCAACAGAAAAAAATCTCATGGCAGTCCCGAAACTATGTCTCTGCTAAAACGGATCATCGAAAAGGAGTGGGATAATGTTTCGCACAACAGATGGGACAATATTCGTCAAAAATACAATCTCTCTGAACAGAAGACTATATTGCTTCGTCAGGAACTAAAAAAACTCAATCCCCGTCCGGGAAGTGCCTTAGGAGAGAAGTCTTCTTCAGCAGAGATGTACATCATTCCCGACATTTCCATTACTCTGGACACCAACGGTAATATAGAACTGACACTTAACGAAAGCGAAATACCAACTCTAACAATAAGCGACGACACAAAGGAAATGATGAACCTGTCCTTTGTGCAAGACTATGTCAGGAGGGGGAACATGTTCATTGGTGCCATACTTCAGCGACGTAATACCATACTTAACACAATGCAAGCCATTGTCAAGATGCAAAGAAAATTTTTTCTTACAGGCGACGAGAATCTCTTAAAACCAATGTCGATGGATGATATAAGCAAGATAACACACCAGGATCTCAGCACTATATCACGCGTTTGCAATAGCAAATATGTAGAAACGCCATACGGCACTCATGCCTTGAAGTGGTTTTTCCTAACCGCGGCTAAAACAAATGACACTGACATTTCGATAAGAAACCTTCATTTGACCTTGAAGGAAATTGTAGAGAACGAAGATAAAAAGCAACCATATTCTGATGATGCCCTTACTGAAATGTTGAAAGAAAAAGGATTTAACGTCGCACGTCGCACCATTGCAAAATATCGCGAACAATTGGGAATACCTACAAGCAGAATGAGAAAGATATGATTTTATTAAGATACACAGGTCTCTTGTTATCCGAGATCTTCCGTCCCTCTTTTTTTCCTTTAGTAGGATTTGCAATCTTATTTACCATAACTTATTTGAATATGCTCCCTTGGCAATTCAAGTTATGGGTTCTTTCTGCCATATACATTTTTACCATAGCCATACCATTCTCCTTAATATACTTAATTCGTAAATTTAATGGATGGAGCAAGGATGATATTTATAAGCAAAAACGCAGAAGTATTGTGTATTGCATTAACATCATATCCTATTTTTGGTGCATCTATGTTTGCCATAACCTCAAGCTTCCCTCATTCATCGAATCTATCCTGATAGCATCCCTTGTAACCCAAAGTCTTTGCGTAATTGCAAACTTTTGGTATAAGGTAAGTATGCGCTCAGCTGGGAGCGGTTTAGCGATAGGAGCCCTTTGGGCCTATAGTCACATTTTCAACCTCGACCCAACCTTTTGGCTTTGTCTGACTATCATTCTTTCAGGAATTGTAATGAGTTGCCGTATTTTTTTGGCAAAGCATACCTTAGGAGAAGTAACAATGGGTGCAACTATAGGAATAACCAGTAGCACTCTTTGCATATTTTTATGGTAAAAAAGGGGTAGAGCATGTCCACTGTTTCTCCAAAGCGTGCCACATACTTTGCCTTGCTTCGGAGTGGATGTCACACAATGTCCTCACCAAATTCTCCATTTGCAAACGACGCGAAGCATCCTCATAGGGACAAGGGTGTATCTGTCTGACAAGGTTCTCCGTCTTAGCATAGCATGCAATCTCACTTTCTGGTACCAAACATAGGGGGCGAATCATTACCAGGGGATAATGTTCCATAGGCATTGCCGGCTTCATCGAATGAGCGGAACCTTCGTATAATAAATTCATACACATAGTAGTCAGGAAATCATCCTGATGATGTCCAAAAGCAACCTTGTTAAAACCTTTCTCCTTTGCAAAATCAAACAATGCCCTGCGACGATATCTGGCACAAAGGAAACATCTGGTGCGTCGTTTGTCCGTAAACTCTTCAAAAGCAGTATGCAGGATATGCAACTTCACTCCCTCATCATCACAAAAACGCTGCATGTGATCAATATCCATTTGGTAAGGAACATTATCCATTATCACATGCACAGCCTCCACCATTATAGACGGACGAAATATGCGTGCCCTGGCAGCCATTAGTCGCGCCATTACCAACGAATCCTTTCCACCAGACAGTGCAAGCAATATGCGGTCACCGTCAGTCAAAAGACCATAATCAGTACAAGCCTTATTGAAAAGTTTTCTCAGTTTTGGGGTCATTTCCTGCTTCTACCCTTTTGTGCCTTGGCAACAACCACCTGCTCGTTGGTAAGAGTTGTTTGGGGATTGAAATGCCTTTTTCTCCTAATACCCTGGCGCTTCATTGCCTTCACCTCAAAAGCATAGTCATCAACGTCTTCAGCCTTGATGACAACCTTCATTCCTTCTGTTACAAATTTAAGACGCAAAGTACGGATATCCTCATCCCTCAATCTTATGCATCCCTCACTTGCACGTCCGGGCACACTTTCTGCATTATTGGTCGAACCATGAATACCAATTGATCTGTTGCTTTCTACCTGATGTCCAACAAGTCTCAATCTAATAAAATAGTCACCATAACTCTTAATGGAACCTCTTCCGTCACCAAAATCATGACACCATGCAGAAGCATTCTTTATTTCTGAAACATAGAAAGGGTTACTGAAATCCTTGCAATGTGGAGTTCTCATATCGCCCCTTTTTGTTTTGTCACCCTTTTTCAAGGCAAAAGCGCAATCAAATCTGGCAAGCATCACTGTATCTGTTCCCTGAGGTTCGTAAACATACAGGTAATAATCTTTTTTTGACAAGAGTATAAAACAATTTTTCTTGTTCTTCATCAATTCAGCAAAACACAATGCTTCATCACTTTGCGTTCTTATGGTCCTATTACCGAAATCCTCCACTACATATTCATATATGTCTGTAGCGCTATAAGGCAAAACATCATTTTTTTCTGAAGAAGAAACAGATTTTGTCACCCCAGTTACACACGTTCTGCCAAACACCAATCCTCCGAATATGACAAAAATCAGTGTCAAGACCAAAAAGGTATTTTGTTTTTTATTATTACTCATTATATTACCTTTTCCTTAAAATTAAAATATCATTATCATGCAAAGAATATATATGAAAATATCACTGCTCCTACCATTCCTGCAACATCGGCCAGCAGACCACAAGATACAGCATATCTATATTTTCTAATACCAACAGAACCAAAATACACAGCCAATATATAGAAAGTAGTGTCTGTACATCCTTGCAAAACACTTGAAAGATGACCTATAAAACTATCAACTCCATAGGTGTCAAAAGCCTGCAACATCATTCCACGAGCACCAGGTCCGCTCAACGGTTTCATAAGGGCAACAGGCAATGCGCCTACCCAATCGCTATTAAAACCTAAGGTTTCAACACCTTTTTCCAAGCCCTCCATCATGAGCAGCAACGCTCCCGACTCTCTGAAGATACCTACAGCAGCCAAAATGGCTACACAGTAAGGGATAATGCTGACTGCAACCTGAAAACCACCCTTGGCACCTTCGATGAACGAAGAGTATACGTTCATTTTTTTCTTCATTCCATATACAACAAAGAAACCAATCACTCCCAAAATGATGCAGGAGGTCATCACACGACAAAAACCCTGCACCTCTGTCGTTGAAAGTCCATAGATTGCTGTAAAAAGTCCAGCGACCAAAACACCTATTGTCAGCAAGGCAAGCAAAATAGCCTTATTAAAAAGGTTTATACGTTGTCTGATGCTCACAGCAAGAAGTCCTATCACAGAAGAAAACATCGTAGCCAAAAGCATCGGAATGAAAACATCTGTTGGATCAACCGCACCATATCTCGAACGATATGCCATTATTGATACCGGAATAATGGTCAATCCAGAAGTATTAAGCACAAGAAACATTATCATTGAATTACTTGCCGTATCCTTGTTAGTGTTTAATGTTTGCAACTCCTGCATAGCTTTTAATCCAATAGGTGTTGCCGCATTATCTAATCCTAACATATTAGCCGAGTAATTCATAAATATAGAACCTAAGGCTGGATGGCCCTTTGGTATATCCGGAAAGAGTTTTGTCAGTATAGGACTTAAGAATTTAGCAATACGCTGCACCAATCCACTATCCTCTGCCACCTTCATCATACCCATCCAAAAAGTAAGAGTTCCAGTCAGTCCCAAAGTCATTTCAAAAGCCTCTGTAGACATCTTGAAAGTGGAGTCCATCATCAACGGTAATGTATTTGTATCGCCGAAGAATACCAATTTAACCACCCCAAACAATATGCCTATCAAGAACAGGCCAATCCAAATATAATTCAGTGCCATCTATTATGGTTAATTTATAATTCTGTTTTTTGACAATTTACTATTTACAGGCAATTTCTAGTCCTCTATCAGAAACCACCAACCTCAAATATCTGTGACCGAAGATGAAGAGGTCTCCATAGTGACGGAAACCGAGCGATTCGTAAAGAGACATGGCGCCAAGATTGGCGGGTTCGCAGGCCAACACGGCAGGCAGCCTCATCTTCCTGGCAATGGCTATACCATGCCGAAGCAATTCTCGGGCCACGCCACGACCACGAGCCTCGGGCACCACCGCAATGCTGTCCAGATAGTATTCGCCGGGAGAGGCCTCGGCATCCATGGTGCTAACATCGAAGGTTATCAGTTCGTCGAGCATGGTGAAAGTGCGCTGACGCATCTGCATATAACCATCACTAGGATATGCCACCAGAGCACCCAAGGGTTTGCCATCCGCATCCTGTGCTATGACAGCATGCCTCCAGCAATACAGTGTTCCGTCACAACGGATGGATTCGACCAGCAAATCCAGCCTCCGTTGGTCTTGCAGACAGATTCCGTCCACGCTTCTCTCCATTATATCGTCGCCCAAAGCCTCTACAAGCACCAGAGCCAGAAAGGGGGCATCGTCTATGGTTGCCTCACGAATTGTCATTGCTAATGACTGAGTTCAGTTCTAGGATTTTTATGATAATCTGAGTTTTCTGAGCACTCGGAGTTCTTTAAATCTATCACTAATCACTCTTCAAGTCACCTTTCCATTTCCCGTTCCCTAAGGTCTTCCTCAATAAACCTTAGCAGTCGTTCCACTGCTTCTTCCTCGGGAATGTTCTTCTCGATACACTCCTTGGCCTTGTAGAGCGACACCTTGCCACGCGCGGCTCCAACATAGCCATAGTCGGCATCGGCCATCTCACCAGGACCATTGACAATGCATCCCATGATGGCAATCTTCAGTCCCTTAAGGTGTGCAGTAGCCGCCTTGATGCGGTGTATGGTGCCTTCAAGGTCATAGAGTGTGCGGCCGCATCCGGGACAGGAAATGTACTCAGTCTTTACGAACTTGATACGTGCTGCCTGAAGTATGGAATCAGAAAGGTCGCGTAGCACATCCTCTGCAAAACCTTCGGCCTGGATGTCCAGCTCGTGTGCCTTCTTGTCAATAAAGATGGCACCCACTGCCATGGAGGCCTTCAACTGCAACTCCTCCAGGGTGGAGGCTTTCAGGCACAGGGTAACCTTGTCGTCCTTGATATTCTTCAGAGCCTCCTGACGCAAAGCATAGCATTCGGGAATCATATCTACCAGCTGACGGGCCACAGGAATCTCTTTCTCGGGAGCCTCGGACAGACTCACACGGATGGTGTCACCAATGCCATCGGTCAGCAGTGCACCTATGCCCACGGCACTCTTGATACGACCATCCTCGCCCTCACCAGCCTCGGTGACACCAAGGTGCAAGGGAAAGGTCATACCCTCACGGTCCATCTCCTGTACCAACAGGCGCATACTCTGCACCATCACCACGGTATTGCTAGCCTTGATGGAGATGACCACATTTAGGAAGTCATGACGCACACAGATGCGCAGAAACTCCATACAACTCTCCACTATACCGGCAGGAGTGTCGCCATAGCGCGACATGATGCGGTCGGACAGCGAGCCATGGTTCACACCTATTCTCACCGCTGTGCCGTACTCGCGACATATATTAAGGAAAGGAATCAAACGGTCCTCTATCTTCTGCAACTCCTGCGCATACTGCTCGTCAGTGTACTCCAACTGTTTGAACTGGCGTGCGGCATCGACATAGTTACCAGGGTTGATGCGTACCTTCTCGCAATACAAGGCTGCCACATCGGCCACATTAGGATTGAAATGCACATCAGCCACCAGTGGCACATCGCATCCAGCGCCACGCACCGCCTGACTGATAGCAGCCATATTCTCGGCCTCGCGGGTCCCCTGGGTGGTCAGCCTGACCAACTCGCCACCAGTCTGGGCAATGCGTAAAATCTGTGCCGTACTAGCCTCGGTGTCCATGGTGCTGGTGTTGGTCATCGACTGAACACGGATGGGACTATTGCCACCGATAGTGATGTTTCCCACCCTTATCTCGTGGGACTTACGACGCATGTATGTCATAAGCATCTGTAAATTTTAATTTCGGACTTGTTCCAAACGGAACCTGCCATCAGTTTACCTTGAACTTATACTTCACCTCGGACAACTCGGCATTGGCCTTGACAATCTTCTCCTTCAGACCCTGCTTGTAGGCCTTGAGCTTTGTGGCCAGTTCCTTATCGGACAGGGCTAACATCTCAGCCGCCAGTATAGCGGCATTCAGCGCACCATTCACACCAACAGTAGCCACTGGAATACCGGGAGGCATCTGGATGATGGAGAGCATGGCGTCCAGACCGTCCAGCATACCCTTGATGGGTACACCGATAACGGGAAGTGTGGTGCTTGCAGCAATCACACCAGGCAGGGCTGCCGCCATACCAGCACCGGCAATGATTACCTTCACGCCACGACCTTCGGCCTCGCGTGCGAACTGCTCCACCTCGTCAGGGGTGCGGTGAGCCGACAATGCGTTCATCTCAAAGTGTATCTCCATCTCGTCAAGGAACTTAGCAGCCTTCTCCATCACAGGGAGATCACTGGTGCTGCCCATAATGATACTAATCATAAGTATTGTTTTTTATGTTGTTATTATTTTGAATGCTTTGTGTAAATTCTCAATCAAATCGGAGGCAATAAGACTGTGCTGACCCAATTCTTTTGCCACTATGTCGCCACTGATGGCATGCAATCCTACCCCCAACAGGGCAGCATCCCGAGGAGAATAACCCTGTGCCAATAGGCCAAGGATGATACCCGTAAGCACATCTCCACTTCCTGCCGTGCCCATACCATTGTTGCCATAAGGACATTCGTATTGGCCAGATTGATTGCCATGAATGGTGATGGTGGTGTGGTGTCCCTTTAACACAAGAATGACGTTGTCCATGCACACGCCAGCCTCAACTAACCTACTGTACTCCAACGGGTGTGGTGTGATGATGGTGCCAGAAGGCAATAAGGCAAACCATTCAGGGTTCTGTGCCAAAATATTTAAGGCATCGGCATCAAGTACCATTGGGATAGATGTCCCTGCCAGTATTTCAAGCATGAGGTGCAATGCCTCCGAAGTTTCCTGCATTGTGCCTATGCCTGGACCTATGCCTATGGCATTGTAGGAAATTGGGATGGACGTATCCAAGGGCATGGATGTAAATCGTAAATCGTTGTCATCATGATGCAGTATAGCCTCAGGAAGAGCCGTCTGCATGATGTCATTGTTACGCATGGGGATGTACAAGGTAAGTTTTCCGACACCCGAACGCATGCAGCCCCTGCCTGCCAATATACCGGCACCAGCCATACCATAACTGCCTGCCACGAGCAGAGCATGCCCAAAGGTTCCCTTGTGCCCTTCCGTAGGTCGGGGTCTCAGCATCCTGCGCAACACATCTATGGTTATTGTACTTGACATTTAGGGTTGTTTTATGTTTAGGGGTTAGATTTTAGACCTTAGAGCTTCAAGTGCTCACCGTTAACCGCTCATCAGGCTATTTTCCGTTTTAATCCGACTTTATCATCTTGAATCTGCTCCCACTCGGCAGAGTAAACAAATTTCCTCTGTTCTCTCTTACTCGCAGATTTCCGTCTAAATCTCAGTACTTGAACGAACTTCCCCCTGCAAACTCCCTCAACAACGAGGTTGGAGGCACCTGATCGGCAGGTACACTGCGGAAATACCTCAGGAATTTACGTAAACGGCTTGCCTCGGCATACTCTGGTTCACGCTCACCAATCTGTTCCAAAATTGGCGTTACCTGATCCTTTATCACCGCCAGCTCATAGAGAAGCGCACTATTGAATATTGCATCTGCCAGTTCTTGGAAAGGGAATATCCACTTCTCCTCACCTGCACTAACGCTAGGCATACGACGTATGGTTTCCAACGCAGAGTACCCCCTATATTGATAATCACGAATCAGACGACGCAACAATCGTATGTCCTTTGTAGGAATACTGTTGTGGTCGTCTAGCGCAATAGTTGTAAGTGGACTTATAAAAATGCGAAATTTCTTTTCTTCCGGCACTTGTTCAGAAAGTAATGGATTAAGAGCATGGTTACCTTCGAGGATAATGATATCTCCCTTTCCTATGCGGATGCGGCGATTCTCATACACACGTTCACCAAGTTTAAAATCATAGCGTGGCAAATCTACCTCTTCACCTGCAAGAAGCTCATTCATCTGTTTGTTGAACAATGCTGTATCAACCGCACCAATACATTCAAAGTCATAATTGCCATCAGCATCCTTTGGAGTATCAACCCTATTTACAAAATAATCGTCTGTGCTTATGATGTGTGGTCTCATCCCGGAAGCCATCAGCAGTATGGCAAGACGTTTGCTTGTGGTTGTTTTACCACTTGAAGAAGGGCCTGCCAACAAAACCAGTTTTGTCCCTCTCTCTACAATATCGTCTACGATATCATTCAGTTTCTTCTCCTGAAGAGCCTCGCTGACATTGATAAGCTGCGAAGCATACCCATTCTTCACAGCCTCATTAAACTCTCCAGCTGTTCTGACTCCAAGGATATCCTGCCAACGACGATATTCCTGTATCACATTATGCATTTTTTCCTGCGGAACCATTACCTCCAGCTTACCGGCATTATTTCTTGAGGGAATTCTAAGAAGCAATCCTTCAAAGAACTTCTCCACCTTAAACAGATGTAGTTGACTGGTACGAGTCAGCAAACACGAATAGAAATAATCTACAGTGTCACCCAAACGATAATAATAGGTATACAGATTTCTTTGTCCCTCCAAAAGTTTTGCCTTGCTCTCCATTCCCTTTGAGCGGAACAGTGCTATAGCCTCCTCTATCGGACACTGTACACGATGTATCTTTATATCCTCCTGCACTATTTCCAACATGCGCCTCTGTATGGATTCCGCATCTTCGCCTGTCACCTCTCTTCCTATACGCAACTCGCAGAAGTATCCACGGCTCACAGGAGCGCCTATGATAAGTTGTCCGCTAGGATACAAATCCTCCACTGCCTTGGCTAACACCAGAAACAGTGTCAGAGTATAGGTTCTCATGCCATGGGTGGTGGATATATCCTGAAAATCTACATCCTTGGCATTGTAAAACCTGTAGTTCATGCCCTGTACCTTGTTATTCACCAAGGCACACATCGGTCCGTACTCCATCTCCAACCCGCACACATCATACAGTTCCCTCAGGCTTGTACCAAACGGAATACTAATCTCCTGGCCATTGTTCCGGCATCTTATCTTCAAGTTCTGTGGCATAGTGCAATAGTTTCTTTACGCTACAAATATACTCATTTTTGCTATTATTGGCAAGAAAATGACATTTTTTGAAGGATTTTACACCCAGTTGATTACCAAAGACTAAATAGTCCAAGTCATTAAATTTGCTAAAAAAACTTTATTCCTTGCCTTTCCTTCTTTATTATTAACTAAATTTTCTATCTTTGTCCCTCGATTTGTAAAAAACACCTTATAAATATAAAAACAAAAACAATTATACATATGGATATTAAGAAGATTAGCTATGCTTTGGGTCTGGGCATTGGTCAACAGCTCAAGAGCATGAACATTGAAAACTTTCAAGTAGGCGAGTTCGCACGTAGCATCGAGGAAGTGATGGCAGGCAAGGAAACTGAGATGACCGCCAAGGATGCACAAGTGTTGCTCAATGAATACTTTCAAAAGAAGCAAGAGGAAGAAGCACAGGCAAACATTGCACAAGGCAAGGCATACCTCGAGGAGAACGGCAAGCGAGAAGGCGTAATCACCACCAAGAGTGGTCTGCAATACGAGGTTCTTACTGAGGGTACCGGCAATAGCCCCAAAGCTACTGACAAGGTACGTTGCCACTATGAAGGCCGATTGACCGACGGCACCATATTCGATAGTTCATACCAACGTGGCGAGCCTGCAGACTTCGGTCTGAACCAGGTTATTGCGGGTTGGACTGAAGGTGTGCAGTTGATGAAGGAAGGTGCCAAATACCGTTTCCACATTCCATACCTCCTGGGCTATGGCGAGCGCGGTGCCGGTGCATCTATTCCTCCTTACGCAACATTGGTGTTTGATGTAGAACTCATCAAGGTTCTCTAAAACAGATACAAACTAACAAAACATATAATAAAAAATGAAAAAGATTTATTTTGTTGCAGCTCTCGTTTTAGCTGCTATTATGACAAGTTGTGGCAATGGCACTCCCAAGGCTAACATGAAGAGCGATGTAGACTCACTTTGCTATGCTATCGGTATGGCAAACACTCAGGGTCTTAAGGATTATTTGGTAATGCGCATGGGCGTAGACACCACCTACCTCAATGAGTTCATTAAGGGCTTGAATGACGGTGCCAATGCTGGTGAAGACAAGAAGAAGCAAGCATACTATGCTGGTCTACAGATTGGTCAGCAGGTTTCAACCCAGATGATTTCAGGTTTGAACAACGAACTTTTTGGAGAAGATTCAACCCAATATGTTAGCAAAGAGAACTTCATGGCAGGTTTTGTTGCTGGTACACTCGCAGACACAACTATTTTGAGCATGAGCGAGGCTACCGAATATGTTGAAAAAAACCTTCGTGTCATCAAGGCTCGCCAGATGGAAATTCAGTATGGTCCAAACAAGAAGGCTGGTGAGGACTTCATGGCTGAGATTGCAAAGAAAGAAGGTATCAAACAAATAGAAAATAGCGGTATCTATTACGAGGTTATCACCGAGGGCAATGGTCAGATTCCTGCTGACACAAGCTTCGTACAGGTTAAGTACGAGGGTACTCTCATCGACGGCACCGTATTTGACGGCAACATGGATCAGGAGAAGCCCATGACTTTCCGTTGCAACCAGGTTATCCCTGGTTGGACAATGGCATTGACTCACATGCCCGCAGGTTCAAAGTGGAAGGTATACATCCCTCAGGATATGGCTTACGGCGAGCGTGAGGCTGGTGATAAGATTAAGCCCTTCAGCACATTGGTATTTGTTATCGATTTGGTTTCTGTTGGCAAATAATAGAACATAAAAAATCAGAATCCCATAAGGCAATTTGCTGTTGGTTGCAACTCCCCAAAAGTCCCTTCAGCAAATTGCTTTTTCTTTACAACAATTTTATCATGAAAAAGATATTCCTCCTTGCACTGACATCTGCCCTTTGCCTCGGCATCATGGCAGCGCCACAAAAAAATAAAGACAAGCAAACTCATCGAGAAAAAGATGAGACCAAGTACATGACAAGTTACGACAATGGTACTTCCAAGGCCAACATGAAGAACAATGTTGACTCTCTCTGGTATGCCATCGGTATGGCGCAGAGTCAGGGACTGAAGGACTATCTGGTAACTAGAATGGGTGTGGACATTACATACCTGAACGAGTTCATCAAGGGTTTAAACGACGGGGCCAACGCTGGTGACGACAAGAAGAAGCAGGCATACTATGCAGGTCTTCAGATCGGTCAGCAGGTTTCTACCCAGATGATTGGGGGTCTTCAGCACGAGATTTATGGCGAGGACAGCACTCAGCACGTTAGCCAAAGCAACTTCATAGCTGGTTTCGTAGCTGGTACCCTGGAGGACACTACCTACATGACAATGGAGGCTGCCAACCTGTATGCACAGACCAACATAAAGGCCATCAAGGCTCGTCAGATGCTGGCTCAGTACAATGACAACAAGAAAGCCGGCGAGGAGTTCATGGCCAAAGTTGCCAAGAAGGAAGGCATCAAGCAGATTGGGGAGAGCGGCATTTACTACGAGGTTCTCACCGAGGGCAACGGCCAGATCCCTGCCGACACCAGCTTCGTACAGGTTAAGTACGAGGGTACTCTCATCGACGGCACCGTATTCGACAGCAACATGAACCATGAGAAGCCCATGACATTACGTTGCGACCAAGTTATCTCAGGCTGGAACGTGGCACTGACCCACATGCCCGCCGGTTCTAAGTGGAAGGTCTACATCCCCCAGGAAATGGCATACGGCGAGCATGAGGCTGGTGGCAAGATCAAGCCTTTCAGTGCATTGATATTCGTTATCGAACTTGTTTCTGTAGGCAAGTAAACAAGCATATATTATAATAGACATTATCAAAAACTATCTGCTGTTAGACCAAAGACCATAAAGGGAACTCAGCAGATTGTCCTTTTCCTTTTACAATCATGAAAAAGATATTCCTCCTTGCACTGGCATCTGCCCTTTGCCTCGGCATCATGGCAGCGCCACAAAAGAAAAAAAACAAGAAGAACAAGAAGGTCCAGGTAGAGAAAGTGGACACCGTGGATGTGAAAACCTTCTCCTACCTTATAGGCAGACTTAACACCCAGGGACTTTCAGAGTACCTTAGCCGCCAAAAGGGCATTGACCCCAAATACATGGCGCAGTTCATTGAAGGCTTTGGCAAGACAGAACTTACCGAAGCCGACCTTCAGGCCAAGGCACGCATCGCTGGTACAGAGATTCGCGAAGACGTGAGCAAGCGCGTGATACCCAACATCTCCAAGCAGATGAACGACTCTGTAGACCTGCTCAACCATGACGAATTCATACGTGGCTTCATGGAAGGACTGGTGGGTAGTCAATCTGAGATAAGCAACGATTCTGCCATGAAGATTGTGGAGAAGCAGATGAAGTACTATCAGGAAAGCATGATGGAGCGCAAGTATGGTGCTAACCGCAAGGCTGGCGAGGAGTTCCTCGTGGCAAACCTTAAAAACAAGGATGTGAAACAAACCGCAAGTGGTCTACAATACAAAGTCATCACTAAAGGTGAAGGCCCAATGCCCACTACAAGCGACAAGGTGAAAGTACATTACGAGGGACATCTCATCAATGGCACAGAGTTCGACAGTTCATATAAGCGCGGACAGCCAGCTACCTTTGGTGTCACACAGGTTATCAAGGGTTGGACAGAAGCTCTCACCATGATGCCAGTGGGTTCAAAGTGGGAAATATACATTCCTCACAATCTGGCCTACGGAGCTAATGACCAAAAAAATATTCCAGCCTTCTCCTGTCTTATCTTCACCGTAGAACTATTGGAGATAGTAAAATAAACTGCGATTCACATATTTTGTACTCATTGTACTAAAATACGAGGGTATGCCGATGTGGCATACCCTCGTATTTGTTTAAACATATCTTAGATTACTATTGTGTCAATCCTCCTGTCGTTCTATTATTTCCAACAATGTCAGTCCGTTCTCCCTGCCCACGGCATAACGTTGCACCGCTTCTGGTGTTTCTCCTTCACGCAAGAAACAATCCATATACAAGAGCTTACCTACCTGAAGTTGCAGACAAGAAAATGTATCTCCTACTCTAAGAGAACCATTTGTAACGCTCTCCACAACAAATCTGTTGTTGCCCAAATATCGGACCTCACACATGCGGTCGGGTTGCCAACCAAGACGAAGGCGTATACCCTCGTTCAACGATGCCACCTCCATTATGCCCTCTGAAAAGAAATCCGACTCGGTAGTCTCACTCTGCTTCAGTTCAACACAAAACTTCTCCCATCCTTCTCTGCCGGCATATTTGGCCAATACATCAAGTGTGCGAAGCGATACCGTATCGTAATGGCGAGTAGAGTATCCCCACACTCTCTCCAAAGTGGTGGGAGAGAGGTGTTCACGCAAATCTTTTTCTATGGTTTCAGCAAGTGAGACAAAATGCGTATGCGTTTGTAGCCGGAGACCAAATCTGCCCTCCACCTCCCTACGCAATGTCGCTATTTGTGGAATATTTGACTTAATGCTCATAATGGTTACAAAAGTAATTGTTTTTTTCAAAAAATAGAGTATCTTCGTGAAGAAAAACTTGTTGACACATATACATATCGCCATATAAATCCTAAAATGATTGACAGCGAAAGTTTCAGACCATTAAACATGCCTACCGACTATAGTGGACGGTATACCGATGTTGAACTTATCCGTTCTACATCGCATGCCCGACTCTTCCGTATGCGTAAGGCTGGACGACTCTTCATTGCAAAAACCACATGCACCAACGATGCACGAAGCACCGAATTACTGAAACGCGAATATGAACTAAGTCTGGGACTTTCTCACCCTAACATCATACATGTTTATACCTATGAGACCGACACTCCTATTGGGCCGGCCATCGTTATGGAATATGTCGACGGATGCACCTTGAGCGAATATCTTTCAACATCACCCGACAAGACATCACGCAAGCGCATTTTTGAGCAAATTCTTTCTGCCGTGGACTATCTGCACAAAGCAAGCGTGCTCCACAACGACCTTAAACCCGAAAACATTCTCGTCACCCGTTCCAATCACGACATCCGACTTATCGACTTTGGTTTTGCCGATGACGACAGCCATTACCAGGAACGGTTGCTTGGTTCCACCCGAGGTTATGCCTCACCGGAACTAAGCATACACAATGGTGACATAGATGCCCGAAGCGACATTTATTCACTTGGTCTCATCATGAGAGAGATATTTCCCGGACGTTATCATCATATTATCAAGAGATGCACCAACCCTGACAAGGCCAGACGATATGCCTCGGTAGAACAACTGAACTTGGCATGGAGACAACGCAAACTACCATACCGCATTATAGGGGTGTTGGCAGTAACGGCCATGATACTGCTTCCCACCATATTATATATAAATGAACACATCGAGCGCACACGCTACACACGAAGCATCGAACGCCGCCAGATGCTTTGTGACTCTCTGTTTCAGGTAATCGACATAAACTATGAAGCTCAATACTCCCTAACACGCGACTCCATCAACAACATCGATACTAACACTTCCACACAACCCTATAGCGATGCCATGATGATGATAGCACATTTCTATGAGCGAACATTAAAAATTCAGGAGGAGGTCCTCCTTTCTGCACCCGACAAAACCATGCACACCCAACTGGCTGGCTATTGCAATCAAGTTTACAGCACATATCAGAAAAAATTAGTAGAGCATGCCGCGCAATGGGTATACACCATGCACAAATAAACAACATATTATCCAAAAGACATTAAAAGACAACAAAAATAATAACCTGCATATTCTTTTATTTCATATCTTTGCAACAGAAAAAAGACTTTTAGGCAATAGTTCCACAAGGATATTACATCTTGTTTCAGAAAATTTGCTTACCTTTGTAACCGAAAATTCAGGAACAATAACTATTCACCGCTGGTGAACCTAGGAAATTCATTAGGCAAGGGGAATAAGTTAAATATCCTATACTGATATCCAGTGTGGACTATTGCTTATTTTATTGCCACGGCATTCCTAGGGCCTACCAGCTAAGATAAGAGTAGCTCCACACTTTTCCTTTGATTTTACCGTTGCGATAAGCACATTAGGACACCTTTTGCACCTAATACTCCCCCCTATCCTATGATTTTTACAAAGGATTCTAAGGCTTCTAACCTCCAGACATGTCATTTAACCGTATTATAAAACCACAAAACATGTCATTTAAGGGTATTAGAAAATCACAAAACTTGTCATTTAAGGGTATTAGAGTAAAAAAATATATATTTGCATCAGATTATACAATAAAACAACCACCAATGAATCTGTAGAGCAGAATGAACGAGAATAAAGTTATTATATACACCGCCAATGACGGTAAGACCAAAATAGACGTAAAGCTTGAAGAAGAGACCTTGTGGCTTACACAGGCTCAGATGTGCGAGCTGTATCAAACAAGTAAATCCAATGTAAGCGAGCACATTAAGCACATCTTTGAGGAGGAAGAACTTGCGAAAGAAGCAACTGTTCGGAAATTCCGAATAGTTCAATTGGAGGGTTCACGCTGTGTAGAACGTGAAGTGGAACATTACAATCTGGATATGATAATAGCTCTTGGCTATCGTATTAGAACTATCATTGCAACAAGGTTTCGCCAGTGGGCTACGGAGCGTTTGAAGGAGTATATTGTCAAAGGCTTTACCATTGACGATGAGCGTCTGAAGAAACTGGGCGGTGGCAGTTATTGGAAAGAACTATTAGAGCGTATAAGAGACATTCGTGCCACAGAAAAGGTGCTCTACCGTCAGATATTAGAAATATACGCAACGAGCATAGATTACGATCCACGAGCCCAAGTGTCGCAGGATTTTTTCAAAAAGGTACAGAACAAAATTCACTATGCCATTCACGGACATACCGCAGCCGAACTGATTTTTGAACGTGCCGATGCCGAAAAGGATTTTATGGGTTTGCTGACCTTTCAGGGCAATCACCCGACACTGATTGAGGCAAAAACTGCGAAGAACTATCTGAATGAAAAGGAACTTCGTGCTATGGGACAGCTTGTCTCAGGATACTTGGATTTTGCTGAACGTCAGGCAGAGCGTGAGCAAGTGATGACAATGAGCGATTGGGCTGCCTATTTGGACAGGATTCTAACGATGTCGGGCGAACAGTTATTGCAAGACTCGGGCAGTGTTTCTCACGAACAGGCGATGGAACATGCTACAACAGAGTACCGCAAATATAAGCAACGTACGATTAGCGATGCCGAGCGAGATTACCTATTATCCATTAAGTCAATAGAAGATTCAATAAAAAAGAAAGATAACTAAGTCTTGAGCGTATCTTGTGCCATCGGCAAGAGGTATTATGACGCATTATGCTTCTGCTTTTTGTCATTTAATTGTATTAGGAAATAACAAAAGACAACAAAAGACATTTGTTAAATCAGTCTTTATTATTTGGACATTAACTTATTTTTGCTATATTTGCAATGTCGTTAAGACACTTTAAGCGCTAAAAGCAACATTCTCGCTGGTGAACCTAGGAAATTCATTTGGTAAGGGAATAAGCTTGATGTCCTCATTGTACCTGTTCATGAACGGCAGGTAATGGTGTACGTACATAGCTATTTCGCATACTATACGCACATGCATCCACAAGGATGCAATGGCATTTGATTTTTCTAAGGTCATCAGCCCGAACAAGACTGATGACCTTAGTGTGTTTTAGGACACGCTATAAACATAGCGGGGTTGCGGATATCGAGACAGCCCCATTAGACCTAGATATACATATAAGTCAGTACAAGACATTTAATTAAAATTATTCTCTAAATTAAAATTATTCTCTAAATTAAAATAATTGTAGCTTATGAAAATGAAGTTTTTTTTAATTAGTTTGTTCTTACTTTGGGTTGGAATAACCGCTAGTGCACAACGCCAGCAAATTAGTACAGATTATGTACATTCTGTATTTAAAAACATTCCATGGAGTATGTATGGTAAAATGACATATTCGTACGTAGCTAATGAAATCGGCCAAAGTGTAAAAGATGGTCCACTATTTATCAATTGTAAAATCAATGATAAGATTGACACATATTTAGACTATAGATATGTATCACTAAGCATTGTTGGTCAGGCTACAGTAAACGCAACATACTCAAATGGAAATCTTAATGGAGCAATCAGTTCGAATTATAAAACGACTGGAACACAGAATGGGAAAACTGAAATTTTTACAGCATCAATGAAAGGGCATTTTACAAATGGTGTGCCCAATGGAAATTTTGTTGTTAACCGTAATGCTGTTCTAAAGACCAGTTTGAATGCCAATTATAAGAATGGTATTTTAGTTGGAGCATATTCCTGCTCATTGTTAGATGATGACTCACGTGCTGTAAAATACAGCGGTACACTATCACAAAATGGAAAATTCACTGGTCTATGGAATTTAGATGGTAGCAAAGCGACATTTCAAAATGGCGTCCTTGTTAGTGAATCACATGATAATTATACAACAAGACCAGCACTCATAGAACTATCTAAAAAATATGCAGCAGGCATAATCTCAAAAAAAGAATTAGCTGAGAAAAACATATTTATTAAAACACGCACAATATACTTAGGGAATTATGCACGAATCGCTATTCGTAGAGATTCTGGAATTGATTTTGACGAAATTGGCGGATATGATTTTACAATTTCTAATAATGTGACATATGAATATTTAGAAGAATTAGCTGGTCTAACAGACGCTGGTATCAAAATTCTTGCTCAACAGATGGATAAAAAATTAAGGGGAGTGTTTAATGAGCAAGAAGGAGCCGAAGTGCCTATTTTTTATAATATCACTACACCAGTGAAGTATGCAATACTAAATTATGATGAGAAATATTGCCAATACTATATTTTTATGCATGAGAATGCTCAAGCCAAATACATCACTCCACAATATATAACTGGCACATTTAAGGGTGGGGCACAAGAGGTATATATTTCTCCTAAACAATTGGAATTATTAGATGAAATTGCAGATAAATACTATGCCGAAAATCCAGAACGACTTATAAATATAATTTATAAATATGCTCGCTCTAAAGGATATAGCTACACAACAATTAATTATTTAGAAGGAGAAAGAGAAAAAAATAGAGAACTAAGAGAACTTATAGATTTACAAAATGATATAAACGAAATATACCAAACGTATTTAAAAGAGAATATACCACATAAGAGCAACGAAAATATAATCTTGTGGAAGCAGGAAGGAAGTCATCAGATTTATTACATTTCCAAAAGTAGTATAGCTGGTTTTGAAACTGTCGTAAAAGAATTGAATGAGAAAGCAAAGGTAGCAAAGGAAGCTGAAGAAAAAGCAAAAGAAGATATTATTAAAAAACCGTTCGATTTCATGGTAAAAAATGGAAGCGTTACAAGTATTGTGTATGATGAGGAATTTGAAAACTATTTTACATATGATGACAGAAAAAACGAATATTGGCGTCTTGATGCTTGCAAAATTCTTAAACCATTCTGTAAAATTATAGGGTATGAAATCATAGAAACAATAGATACAAAACTTGCAAACAATAAAATAATAAAATGCAGACTGTTCAAAAAAGGCAAGAAAGACACAAAAATAATTCATGAAATAGAAGTTGAACTTAATTATGGCAAGTTAAAACTCGAGTCCTTTGATATTAACAAGGCTAAATTAATTGAAAATTAGTTTTATATCAAACAAGTATTTTGTATAATACCAAACAAAATTATACAATAGGCCATTATGTACAATTAAAGAAGTGAAAGCCTCTTGCATAAGAGATTATTTTAAGAAATTTAAAAGAACAAAAAGTCCCTTTGGGGATAGTATTAATTAATTAACTAAAAATTATTATGGAAAAACAAAAAGTGAATGGAGGCTGGTGTAAAGCCTCAGTTGTTATTGGTGTTATTGCAATGGTTTTGACATTATTGCCTTTGGCTAGTGCATGGTTTATGATTCTTACAAGTGTAAACTATTTTCTAGTTCCAATCGGAGTTATTTGCGGAATTGTTGCTATTGTAAAATCTCAGAATTTAATAGTAACTATTGTAGGATTGGTTCTTTGCATATTGGCACTTTTCATGCCATACTTTCTTGCAGATTACTATTTAGCAAGTGCTGCTGAGTCTGTTGGAAACATGGTAGACTCAATTGATAAGTTAGGCGACACAATGGATAAGTTCAATATCAATGATTATGAGTAATCAGAAAAAATATATATTAATAGGTATTGGTGTAGTCGTTCTTTTATATCTATTATTTTATATTGGTGGTAGTGATAATTCAACAACGCAAGAATCAAAAGAATTGATCCTTAAAGCAGCTCAGACTGAAATTAAAGGCGATTTAAAAGGTTGTTATGAAGTTGTGGATAAAAACTATAAAGTTAAGTTTGCTCAAAAAAGCTACGATAATGATGTAGTTACCATTGAACTTAAACGAACCAATAAGGAACTTCCATATGACCGAAACAATGTCGTTATATTCCCTGAAGCCGACAATTCATCAGCTGAAAATTGTGCTGGTTTTGGTATTGAAATACTAAATGTTGACGGAGATGTCATTGATAAAAAGATTGCTAATGCAACTCCATATTCATGGGATGAAATGACAGCTGCACTACAACTTCTTTCAGAAGAAACTACAACTATTGCATTCCATTTTGAAGATTTATCTGAAGCTGTAAGTTTTAGAATAACGTCTTTAATTCAGAAGAATGAAAAGCGTAAATCTTCTATTGAAACAGAGGTTAAATCACTGGTTGATGTTGCCAAAGAAGTTACTAAATTAAATGACGACGAAGACTTGAAAGAGGCAAAAGAAGAGGCTGAAAAAGTTTTAGAAAATGCCGAAAAAACTTTAGAGGTGACTGGAAAAATGCTTGATCTACTTAAAGAATAAGCTTCATTTCTTGCAACTTCTACACTTTTTCTACATGTAGAAATACAATTATAATGAGGGTGTGTTCACTTCACTCGGGCACACCCTCAATGATGTCAATAATTTGAAGAACCATTATCCTATAATAAGGAGTAAGCAAATATTGAATATAAAAAACTATATTATCTCAACCCGCCAGCATACCATAGAAATGCTGGCGGGTCACTTTTTATTGTTATTATTGGTATCCGATAATAAAAAACACTAACTTTGTCTTAAATTCACCTATTATATATATAATGTCATGAAACGAAACACGGTCTATAAACTTATGCTTCTCGTAAAGAGGGGTATGGTTATGTTAAGCATTATTATTGGCAATACTCTGCCCATCATTGCTCAACAGCATAGCCGTGGCATAGGTGTATATCCAGGTAATCCAAATGAGTTCTTCGATCCTAAGATAGAGAAGGACACAGTGTATCGCAATCTGGCTCTGCATCGTGCCGTTTATCAGTCGGGAGCGCACGACCTCAACCTCACGGCACAACTCATCACCGATGGCGTGGTGGCCACCAGCCTGCCTGCCTTCCTGGAGGTGCTGGCCAACGGCAATCCCTTGCCTCACAACGAGCGCAAACTTACCATCAACAATAGCGAATGGTCGCGCATCCCTGTTCTGGGCAGCACAGCCACACTGACCTATCTGTGGTCAAATATGGACATAGAGGCAGACGAGGTTGTTGTTGAGGGTTTCGTGGCATACGACCAGGACAAGCCCTTCGAGCAATACTCCATGCAATGCGATGTGATGGGTGCCAAGTCATACACCTACATGCTCAAGAGCGACACATTGCCAGGTCGTCCACGCAGAAGAAAGGTTATCAACGACCCCAACAAGCAGACCGAGGAGGCTACCGCTATGGCACGCGAACTGAAGGAGACCTTCAAACTCAAAGGCAAACGCACCTTCAACTCCATCAAACTCACCTTCCGCCAGAACAATGCCTTCTATTGGTCCATCAAGGAGGTGACATTCATGCGCAAGGGTAAGGCCGTGCGCACTATCTTCCCTGCACAACGATTCACCAGCGTGTGGAAGGCAGAGAAGAACGATTGGGCTTATGTCGACCTCGGCTCCGTGGCAAACATCGAGGAGGTACGTCTGCATTGGCTGGGCGAGGGTAGCAATGGTGTTCTTGAAATCTCTGACGATGCCAAGAACTGGAAACCCTATGTAGTGATGACAAATACCAAGCAGAGTGATGGCAAGGTGCAGGTGGTAAAGCATAATGCCTCGGCACGCTATGTCCGTGTGAGCAACACCGATGCTGCTTGCCTCTGCGAGATGGAGGTATATGGTCGTGGTGGTGTGAAGGCCGTAGCACATGCCGCACAGGGTTGGAACGAGGGCAAATACATGCTCAATGGAGGCAACTGGACAGTATGTCCCATCAGCAACCCCACACTCAAGGCCGTGCCTGTTGGTCCCGAGATAGTTGCCACCGTACCAGCCACCGTGCTCTCCAGTTACTACAATGCCGGTGCCTTGCCCGACCCCAACTTCGACGACAATCTGTCCATGATATCCGAGTCGTTCTTCAACCGCGACTTCCTCTACAAGCGCACCTTCCAGGTTCCATCAAAGATGAAGGGCAGACGCATACTGCTCAACTTCGACGGCATCAACTGGAAGGCTCTTGTTGTACTCAACGGCAAGCAGGTGGGCAGGATAGAGGGTGCCTTCATGCGTGGACAGTTCGACATCACAGACTTCCTCAAGGATGGCGAGAACGAACTCCGCGTCTACGTGGAGAAGAATGCCAACCCTGGTGCCCGCAAGACCAAGACTGGCGAGAATACCAGCTTCAATGGTGGTGTGCTGGGTGGAGACAATCCCACATTCCATGCCACTATCGGTTGGGACTGGATAACCACCATCCCTGGTCGTGAAGTGGGTATATGGAACGATGTCTACCTCACCTCCACCGAGACCGTTACCATCTCCGACCCAATAGTGAATACCACCATCACCGATGGCAAGGCAACGATGACCCCATCTGTCTTCGTGAAGAACCATCTGACCACTCCAGTAAAGGGTATTCTGCGAGGCAACATCGGCGATATCTGCTTTGAGAAGGAGATCACACTGGCTGCCTCCACCGAGACCGAGATAACCTTCTCGCCCGAGGAGTACAAACAACTGGCCAATCAGCACATGAAACTATGGTGGCCCAATGGTTATGGCGAGCCCTATATGTACCAAGCAGCATATACCTTCCACACCGACCAGGCCAAGTCTACCGCATATACCAGCTACTTTGCCGGCATACGCCAGGTGACCTACAAGGACGAGATGTCCCGCCTGCAGCTCTATATCAACGGCCAGCGCTTCATACCCCTGGGTGGCAACTGGGGCTTCTCGGAGAACCACCTCAACTATCGTGGACGCGAATACGACATTGCCGTAGATTATCACAAGCAGATGAACTGCACCATGATACGCAACTGGGTGGGACAGACAGGCGACGAGGAGTTCTACGAGGCTTGCGACCGCCATGGCATCATGGTGTGGCAGGACTTCTGGCTGGCAAACCCTGCCGATGGTCCCAATCCTCACAACGAACCCATGTTCATGGCCAATGCCAACGACTATATGCGTCGCATACGCCAGCATCCCAGCATAGCCTTGTATTGCGGTCGCAACGAGGGCTATCCTCCCGAAACACTTGAC
This sequence comes from Bacteroidaceae bacterium, assembly GCA_017547165.1. Lineage (GTDB taxonomy): Bacteria > Bacteroidota > Bacteroidia > Bacteroidales > Bacteroidaceae > Physcousia. The sequence goes on along the minus strand of JAFYQK010000025.1, from coordinate 195,961 downwards.
AAGCAGTTGGCCGAGCTCGTACAGAAACTGGCACCAGGCGCACTCTACTTCCCCAGTTCTGCCGACGATGGTGTCAGCGGACACGGTCCCTATCGTGCCCTCCCCGTAAAGGATTACTTCGAGATACAGACAGGCAAGTTGCACTCCGAGCGCGGTATGCCAAACGTGCCAAATTTCGAGAGTCTGCGCCGCATGCTTGCTCCCGAGCATCTGTGGCCTCAAAACGAGTTCTGGGGCAAGCACGACTTCACACAGAAGGGTGCACAGTACGGCTCTACCTTCAACCATCTGCTGGCCGAGCGCTTTGGAAAGGATAGGGTATATGCCGAGAAGATGCCCGAGCGCCTGGGTACCCATCCTGCCAAGGCATACACCGCTCTGGCTCAATGGCAGAACTACGACGGCTACCGTGCCATGTACGAGAGTGCCAACCTCCAGCGCCAGGGCCTCATCATCTGGATGAGCCACTCTTGCTGGCCCTCTATGGTATGGCAGACCTACGACTACTATTTCGACCCCACGGCGGCATTCTTCGGCATCAAGAAGGCATGCGAGCCCATCCACGTTCAGTACAATGCCTCCACCTCACAGGTGCAGCTGGTCAACTTGATGAAGCCTGCCCAGGACATCAAGGTCATTGCCACCATATACGACTTGAAAGGCAAGGAGGTTTGGAAGAAGTCTGCTTCGGCACACCTGCCTTCCGACTCCACGATCAACTGCTTCGAGGCACTCTCTCTCGATACCACCCAGTCGCTCATGCTCCGTCTGGAAGCCGTTTCCCTGCTCAATGGCGAACTGCTCTCCACCAACACCTACTTCCTCTGGGGCAACGAGTCCGCCAAGGAACTTGAATCCATGGCACCGGCTCAGGTGGATGTGAAACTGATGTTCGACCCCGACATGCACTTCGTTATCACCAACAACGGCGACACACCAGCCCTGATGATCCGTCTGAACCTCTGTGGCAATGATGGCGAGCAGATTCTGCCCGTGGAATACTCCGACAACTACTTCCACCTGCTCCCTGGCGAGCGCAAGACGGTGAGCATCAACTGGAATCCTCTTGATGCCCGTGGCACAGAACCACGCCTCAAGGTTTATGGCTACAATGTGAAGGAGTTTGTATTCTAAACGGCATTGAAGAAACGTTTTATGGAATACAATATAACCCCCAATCCCCGCACCGTCCACAAACAGGACCGGTACGGGGATTGGGGTTGATTATAATTCTGCTAAAAACGCAATGTAGTATTTAGCATTACCGACAGGGGTTGGAGATGATAATCTGTAAAACTCTCGGTCATGTCTCCGACAGTAAAAGCATAGTAATGGCGTGTATTCAGCAAATTGCTGGCACGAAGTGTAAAGTCCAGTTTCCTTATCTTATATCTTAGGTCTGCACAGAGGAAAAAGTTATTCTTCTTGTCAAGTTGACTATCGTATTGGTGCGAAGCATTGAATGTGAACCATAGTTTGTTTCCAATGATAGTAGTATTGAGCAGTAACTGATTACTATCTTTTCTTTGGGTTCTTGTTCAAATGGTACACAAGATGAAGCATGGCATAGTTGGGCAATGTCCTGTTCCATGTCTCGGTTCGTCCCTGTGCATTGACTACGTACTGGGTGGAGGAGAGTTGGTGGAAAAGGTCGAAAGCCTCAACCTTTGCAATAAGTTTTCCCTTTAGGAACGGTTGGCTAACAGATGCATTAAATACGAAGTCGTCGGTGTTTAGTGCATCGCTACCATATCCACGGCGGCTATACATATTGCCATCTACGGAAATGGTCGTTTTCAATTTGGGTATAGTGTATCGTGCATTCAAGCCGTACTGGTAGTCAAAGGCATTAAGCGTGGTAAAGTCGCGCATCTGGCTTTCTGAGTGACGCCAGGAAACATTGCCTTTTGCCCTGATGCTGAAGTCCTGCTTCTGATACTGAACCCAGAGGCCATCACTCAACGTAAGGGTATTGACGGCATTCGGGGTACTTTCCGTCATGCCAGTTTGCAACACATGGTCTATGGAATGGTTGTAAGTGGCATTGAATGTCGTCTGCCATGACCAGCGCTGTTGTTTGTCCAGGAAACTGTTATAGTCGAACTTGCCCGAGGCAACATAAGCGCCACTGACATTCTGTGGCTGGTAGGTGTACTGGGAGTTGTCTGGATTAAACACTACTGACTGCGCCACCTGACGGTGGTAATATTTGAAATCTCCCCTGATGTTGTATTGTTCTCCCCTGCGCTTGCTTTCCCTATCGTTGAAGTTTATATTGAATGAGGTTGTCATGTTACCTTTCAGATTGGGGTTACCCAGCTTTACCACCTGTGGTGTGGAGTCATCCATATAGTCAAGGAGGTCAAACATTGAAGCATTTCCCTGCTCATGACTTATGTTAAAGCTTAGTTGTTCGCGCCCCTTTTTCGTCGGAAGTATCTTGAAGTTTATGGAGGACATAAAGCCGTAGCTTGTGCGATTGTTGTGCTGAGTGATATTGTTGCGCGTGTATGTCAGGTTCTCACAACTGATGAGGCTGGTGAAGTTTAATTTCAAAGAAACGTACTCCATCTTGTAGAATTGCCCTGAAATATACTTGCGCCATTTCAGCATAACTGTCGGTGTGTTGGTGTACTCACTATAATTGCTCTCGTAAGAGTTCCTATAGTCGGTAATTGCCAACAAGGCATCCAACTGAGAGGGCAAGGCAATAGTGTCGGGATGATATAGGTTGTCCCGTTCGTATCTTTTTGCAAACACCTGGCGGTCCTGTATTTCAAGACGAAGATTCTTGAACAACTCCTTATCCCACGCTAGGTGGATACTGCCATTTGTTTCCCTATGATGGAAGTCATTGGCATTATATTGTGTCTGCACGGATGCATTTACGAACTGCTCTGTCAGGTAGGCACGGGCCGTCTCGTTCCTATCCTTGCTGTGATTGAATCCGTAAAAGATAGCAAGTGGACGAAGAATGGGATTGTTAATGCGAGGCGATATGAAGCCGCCCACTCCCACACGGTAAGAATAGCCATCGTTATAGTGCGAACTGCGTAAACGTGTGTTGATGCTGTCCAGGAAGTCCTCCGAGATGGATTCGCCGTTTCCCTTATATTTATTATAGGTAAAGTCCACTCCAAGGTCGGTATATATCTTGTTGGGTATAGTAAGTTTCAGACTGTTCTTGGCCAATAGCTTGTATGCGTGTGATGTGCTGGAGGCCTTGTATGTGGAATATGGCATACTGCCGTCCAGGAAGAGCTCCCTGCGTTGGGCTGTCTCTCCAAAATCTTTGGAAGCAGTAAAGTCAACCATGAAGTTTTCCTTCACATTGCCGTTCTTTGACTGGTAGTCTACCTCTGCAGCCACGCTTTTGGTTGTAAGCATTGAGCGGGGCATATCCTCTGGTTTCCAACTGTCCGATTCTCCGATGTGACGTTTTTCGTTTACATTATTCGCATTACCCAAGAGCGTGAAGCGAAGTCTGTCGGTAAATCCCAGCAGGAATGCACGGCCAAGCCAACGATTTTTAGTCCCCCCGGCAGCCTCAATGTTGGCAATATAGCCATTGCGGTATTCATCTTTAAGGTTTACGTCCATTACATATTTCTTTGGATCAACCTCGTAGCCCAGGGCACGGCTACGGTCGCTCTCCATTTCATAAACCTTAATCTTATTCACCGTATAATAAGGCAGATTCTCCAAAAGAACCTTGCTATTACCTCCAAAGAAGGTACGCGAGCCTAACAGAAGTTCGTCCACCTTGCGCCCGTTGACAAATATTTCGCCGTCCTCGTTCATCGTCACTCCAGGCATCTGCCTTATCAGGTCATCAAGCATGGAACCTTCTGGCAAGTTGAAAGCCGTGGCATCGTATATCAAGGTATCACCCTTATAGAACATCTTTAGTCTTGTTGCTGTAACCGCAACTTCGTCAAGCGTCCTTTCAAGAATACGACGCAGTTCGAGCGGAGAGTCAAGTCCCCATGGGTAATCTATCCCTCCTTTAACCTTAAGAATCTGCCAGGCATCCTCATAACCAGCAAGGGTGGCACGCAGAAGATAGGTATTTGTCTGGTTTGGTACTTGCAGAGAGAACATGGCTGTTCCATAGCGCTCTCCGTCTTTCTTGTTCATAGTGACCGTGATGGAGTCCTGCACAATAATGCTGTCCGTGGTCAGTAACGACACACGTGCATTGGGAAGAGGTATTTTCAGGAATCCATCACGCACAGAACCTAATATGAGTTGGTGTGATGGCACGTCCTTCAGCGAGGCTTTGGCCTGTACATTTATATTGCCGTTCTTTTCCTTCACCTTCACACCAAGTCCCTTGCACAGACTTTTTATTGCCCTCAAGGCATCCTCTTCGTCAATCCTAGCAGAAGTGGTCAGATACGTAAGGCCATCGGAAAGGATGGATACCGTGTATTCCGTCTGCCCCTGCTCTATGGTGCGGATGGCATCAATCAGGGGAGTGTTCCTGAATTGGTGCGACACTTGGGCACAGATAATCTGGGCCAAAAGCAACAATATGGTTAGCAAGTAGTATCTCATTTATCGTCCTCCTCAATATCCTTGGTTTCCACAAAGATGGTGTCGCGTCTTACCGACAGGTGCAAACCATCGAACATATTTATAAGGTCTAAGAAGGATGTCAGCGAGGAATCGGGTTTCCACGTCATGATGAACTTCATGTCCTTGGTCTCCTTGTTGGAGAACTCTACCTTCTTGCCATAGTGGCTGGAAACAACAGTAAGGATGCTGTCAAGCCTGATGTCATTGAAAACTACGGATGCGGATTGTATCTTATTGTCATCATGCGATACGGCACTTGCCATAGCTTCTTTACGGGCAGAGCTAGAATTGCGTATATGGTGTATGGCGGCAAATGCTATGCCGGATACCAGCAGCACTCCTATGAATATGGCTGCCACACGGGGAAGGAACGGACGGTGCACTGAATGTGCAGGGCGATTGATTTTCTGCCATGCTACCTCCATATCGGGCACACGGTCCAACTCGTCCATCATGGTCTCTAACTCTTCATCGGTATACCTTTCGGGATGCTCCTGCATATCATGGAACAGGCGTTTCTTGTCGTTTGTGTGCATAGTGTTATTTTTTATAATGGTTTCTGATAAGGGTCAATACACTGGAAAGATGCCTCCATACCGAAACGCGGCTGATGCCTTCCTGCAAGGCTATCTCTTCGTAGCTATATCCTTCGTGGAAACGCATGCTAAAGATACGTCTGTCCTGCTCCGGCAGAGAGTTTATGATATTATCCACCACATCGGAAAACTCGTCATCCGATTCCTCATGTACGTCGTGCCCGGAAAACGGAACGCCCAACAATTCCTTTCTGACGGTCTCATGCCTCAAGCGTTTCAGGCAACGGTTCCTAACGCATTTCATCAGGTATGCCTCCTCAGTTCCAGGCAGGAGCGCGACATGCCTTTGAAGCAGGTCCTCGAAGATGTCGCTGACTATGTCCTCACTCTCCTGCTCGTCGTACAGTAAACTCCGTGCCACTCTGTACATCTTGGCATAATGCTGTTTGAATAATATCTGGATTTCCATTATTTTTCCTTCGTGTTTTTATTCTAATACCCTTCAGAAACCCGAAATGCTAACCAAAGGTACTGCATTTTTCTGCATATTCACATCTTTTAACCTTTAATCCCGCTCTGCGGTCTTAACTAAGCTCACTATTGACATTCGTCTTCCTCCATCTCACTCATCCGCTCACTTTGTCCCCCTGAGACAGGGTAGCGAATGAGGTCTTTAGAAAAATGACTAAATGTCATTTTGTGCCTCATGAGGGGAGCACTACCCAGTGCGACGCTGGACCCAGAGGGAGCCCGAAGGGCGGAGGGGGTGGATAAAAACATTTTCCGTTTTCACCTTTCACTTCGTATGGCGGAGGGTGGGGTCCCTTATTATCAACGGTTTATTGACACGGCGTTACAGCGTTACAGCGTTACAGTAAGAAAATGTTCTATTATCTACTGAAAACTGAAAAAGCATAAAAAATAGTTTTATTATATATAATAAATTTTCTTTTAGGGTTCTGGCATAGCAATGATTTTAACTGTAACGCTGTAACGCTGTAACGCATAGCAATGCTTAACGAAAAGGTTGAATTTATTCGACCTTTTCTCGCCAAGGCTAACTTCAAACGAGTTTGAGTCAGCTCTTATGGCTTAACGAAAAGGTTCATTCAAATATTGAACCTATGGCACAATAGATATCATATAACTTAAAGCTAATTTATAGAACCTACCTAAATAATCTAACCTATCAAAAAAATAGATCATAATTATTTACAGAAGCTGACACCATAAAGAATGTAAAAATGCGCCCTAATCTTCGGGGCGGAAGATTATAATCTTAAGGGCATAAGATTGTAATCTTAGAGGCATAAGAATGTATTGTCTTTATCATAAGAATACGAAGCATAGAAAAGAGGACTATTTCTATACAATTATAAGAAAGCATTCTTTAATAAAATATCATACTATATTATTGATATTCAGCAATATAGTTATTATTTATACATTTGAGTCATCAATCATTGTATATACAACAGGAATATGTATTTCCATCTGCATAGTAGGAAATACATAATAATTATAGTGGTAAAAAATATTTACATATAGCAATACCTATTGCCACGTTATTTAACCTGGGTTAAAAATCTTTTATATTATTGTTCGGTAATTGCCTTGCACACAAGGTCTTGAAAGTGGCGTGCTATACCACCGCGCTCAAGTCCCTGGTTAATAATACAGAATGAAAGTACATGACCATTGCCTCCATTGGCATAACCACTTAATGACGATACACCCGTAACAGTGCCTGTTTTAGCAAAAATATTGTTGTATGCCTTGGTATCGTGAAAACGGTTTTTGAGAGTACCATCAACTCCACCTATAGGAAGAGTAGGAATAAGGTGCGTGCGTATGCCTTGCTCAACCCAGGCATAGACAAGTAGGGCATTAAGCATATTTGGAGTTATGTAGTTATACAACGACAAACCACTACCGTCGGCTATGCGATAACCACTACCTTTAGGTATGCCGGCACGCTGTAATACTTTTTCAATATTAGGAACCACTGACTTCAAATCACCAAACTTTCCTCCGCCTATTTTGGACAATTGCCAAAAAAGACTTTCAGCAAGACGATTGTCGCTATCCTTCATCATTGGTGTGAGAACATCCTTCATGCGCCACTTACGGGTGGCAAGATAAGGCATTTCAGAAGTTATATCATCGTCCCAGCACCAACCCTCGCCAGCCTCGTCTATCTGTGGTATAAAGCTATAATTAGCACCTAATAAAGATAAAGCAGAAATAGCTGTGACCAGTTTTTGACATGAGGCAGGACGCATACGGTGATCGCCATTAACACTGAAGAGATATTTGCCTGCTGTGATATCGTAAACAACCAATCCCAACTGGCTGCGATTGAATATAGGAGATGCACACAATTCTTGCAGACGCACTTGCAAACGACCCTCCCAAGTGGAATCAGAAGCAATAGGAGATGTATTAAAATTTCTACATCCTTGCTTAAGCAGGGAAAGAAGATTCATCTCATGGTCGGTAACAACATTTTTTGTTTCTTTTTCAACATAAACTGTTTGTATCTGCTGAAGTTCGGGAGTATATATAACCTTTTTACTGGAACCACATGAGAAAAGTGTGATGACTGAAAAAATGTAAAATAATATCTTTTTCACCTTGAAAATAAAAATGGTTTTAACTGATTATAAAAAGTCAATAGTGGACTATTGGCACGCAAAAGTACGTATTTTATTTCAAATATATACAATAAATGTACCCATTTGAACCCATGTACGGATTCTTATCAAGAAAATAACAATGGCAATTTGCTCTATAAAAGTTATTTTTATAACTTTGTGCAAACTAAATAGGCACTGAATTCTGCGCACATCAATAACAAATACAGACGGACACCGGATTCAATACCAAACAAAAAGAAAAGACACAATGATTAAAAAATTTGATTTTCTCATTATCGGAAGCGGTGTGGCAGGTATGAGCTACGCTTTGAAAGTGAGCCAAAACGATAAATATAAGGTGGCTCTTGTTTGCAAGACATCACTTGAAGAGTCAAATACTTCAAAGGCACAAGGTGGTATCGCTTCGGTGACAAACTTGTTGGTGGATAATTTTGAAAAGCACATTGAGGACACTATGATAGCAGGAGACTATATCTCTGACCCAGCTGCCGTGGAGCAAGTGGTAAAGGGAGGTCCCGAAGGTATTGCTGATTTGGTAAAGTGGGGTGTGAACTTTGATAAGAAGGAAAATGGCGAATTTGACCTTCATAGAGAGGGAGGACATTCAGAATTCCGAATACTGCATCATGCCGACGACACCGGCTTTGAGATTCAGCGAGGACTGATGGATGCGGTGAGAAAACAAAAAAATATTACGGTGTTAGAAAATCATTTTGCCGTAGAGATAATCACACAACACCATATCGGCATACGAGTTACAAGGCGCACACCAGATGTAGAATGTTTCGGTGCATATATTCTAAATCCTGAAACAGGCAAAATAGATACATATCTGTCAAAAGTCACTATAGTTGCTACAGGTGGTACAGGAGCTGTGTATTCATCTACCACCAACCCAAACATAGCCACCGGTGATGGAATTGCAATGGTGTACAGAGCAAAAGGAAAAGTGCAGGATATGGAGTTTGTACAGTTCCACCCAACAGCATTGTATAATCCAAAAGAAAAGCATCCAGCATATCTCATCACAGAAGCTATGCGTGGTTATGGTGGCATATTGAGATTGCCAAATGGCAAGGAATTTATGCACAAATACGATGAACGCCTGAGTTTGGCACCACGCGACATAGTGGCACGAGCCATAGATAATGAGATGAAAAAATATGGCCTTGAACATGTATATCTCGATGTTACTCATAAAGACCCAGAGGAGACAAAAAAACACTTCCCAAACATCTATGCAAAGTGTCTATCTATAGGTATCGACATAACAAAAAACTATATACCAGTAACTCCATGTGCACACTATATGTGTGGAGGCATTAAGGTAGATCTTGATGGACAAAGCAGCATACGTCGCTTATATGCTCTCGGTGAGTGTTCATGCACAGGATTGCATGGTGGTAATCGATTGGCAAGCAACTCGCTGATAGAAGCTGTAGTATATGCCGATGCCGCAGCAAAACATTCGCTCGAAGTAGTAGACAATTATAAGTACAACGAAAACATACCAGAATGGAATGATGAGGGTACATTAACAAACGAGGAGAATGTACTCATAGCACAAGATATGAAGGAGGTGAACCAGATAATGTCCACCTATGTGGGTATTGTGCGAAGTGACTTAAGACTACACCGTGCATGGGAACGACTTGACCTTCTTTATGAGGAAACCGAACATCTTTTCAAGAGAGTAAAACCTACAAAAGATATTTGCGAATTGAGAAATATGATAAATGTGGGTTATCTGATTACTCGTCACGCATTGGAAAGAAAGGAAAGCCGAGGATTGCACTATACAATAGACTATCCAAAGCATGCCTACGATAAATAACACGAGGTATATAAAAAGAGAAGGATAGCACAAAAAGAAGAAGACACCTGAATGAAGAAGAGAATTTTTGGCATATTGCTACAACTGGAATCAGTATTTCTGATTCTTACATCTCTGGTTAGTCTCATGTACAAGGAGAAAGACTGGTGGATGTTTATGATGTGTGCCATAATTAGTTTCTCTATAGGCGCAATAACAATATCCATAAGTAAATGGCAGTCAAAGAGGAATAAAATAGAAAAATATCTCTCTCGTGCTGATAGTTTTATGGTGGTTGCACTAACATGGGTGCTTTTTTCATTAATAGGAATGATTCCGTTCATAAAACTCGAAGGAATGAGCATCACAGATGCCTTCTTTGAGACTATGTCTGGATTCACTACAACAGGAGCTTCGGTAATATCAGACATCGATGGCATAGGGTACGGACTTAAGTTCTGGCGCTCTATAATACAATGGATGGGAGGTTTAGGTATTGTAGTATTCACCTTTGCCCTAGTGCCTACGGGAGAAATGCGCAACAACAATATCTTTTCGGCCGAAGCAACAGGAATCAGTCTTGATAAATTCAGTCCAAAAATAGGTTCTACAGCACGAAGGTTGTTGGCCATTTATATAATACTAACGGCAATGTGTGCCGGATTATACTATATTGGACCAATGAATCTGTTTGACTCCATCTGCCATGCTCTTACAACTACGGCAACAGGTGGATTCTCCACCCATACAGCAAGTATAGCATATTTCAATTCGCCATACATCGAATATGTATGTGCCATATTTATGCTACTTTCAAGCCTTAACTTCGGTATGTATTACTATGCATTCATAAAGAGGTGGGATATTATAAAGAGCAACGAGGAGTTGAATATTTTCCTTAAAATTGTGTGCTTCGCTGTAGTAATATTCATATTACTTTTCAATTTCTCTTCATATACTATGGACAATATATTGAGTTTGCCAGTTGGTATTGAAGAAGAGTTCAGATCGGCTTTATTTCATGTAGCAACAATAATAAGCAGCAGTGGTTTCGCCGCAACAAAGTTTGACTATGTAGCATGGGGAGATGCATATATAATGCCAACAATTTTGCTCATGATAATAGGTGCATGTGCAGGAAGCACATCAGGTGGCATAAAGGTGGTACGCTTTATAGTATGTATGAAGTCGATAAGAAATGAATTTCTCAAACAATTACATCCTCGTGCCATATTGAGTGTATATCTTGGTGGACGCATAGTTAGTAACGAACGAGTAAGGCGGACACTAAGTTTTATGATAATATACATGGCTTTGGTAATAATAGGCATAACAATTATGTCGTATTTCGGCATGAACACTATAACAGGATTTGGTAGCACAGTAAGTGCATTGAGCAATATAGGTCCTGGTGCCGGACTTACTGGTCCTGCAAATAATTATGCTGACATACATCCTATAGCAAAATGGCTTATGAGCTTCTACATGCTTGTGGGAAGATTGGAGATATATACAGTACTCTTCCTATTTATGCCAAGTCTATATAAAAAATAAAAGCAACACAATGACAATAATATACCCTTCACCTATATTCGGACCTATAAAAAGTAGGAGGTTAGGAATATCGTTAGGTATAAATCTTATGCCTGGCGATGGTAAGTGGTGCTCGTTCGATTGCCTGTATTGTGAGTGTGGACTTAATAAGGATCATAAACCAACACTTCCTTTGCCAACAGTTGAAGAGGTGAAAGAAAAACTTGAGCAAAAGCTCATGGAAATGAAAACTGAAGGTCAAGGATTAGATGTCATTACATTTTCTGGAAATGGCGAACCTACCATGCATCCTATGTTCAGCAAAATAGTAGACATTGTATTGTCATTGCGCAATAAATACTACCCAGATGCAAAAGTTACAGTTTTGTCCAATAGCACACAGATACTTCGCAAAGATGTATTCGACACTCTTATGAGAGTAGATAATGCATTAATGAAATTAGATACCGTTTCTGAAGAATACATACGACTTGTAGATCAGCCTTCAGGGAAATATAATGTTGAAGATATAATTGCTGAATTGGCAAAAATGAACGGACATTGTATTATACAGACAATGTTTATGAGGGGATGTATAACGGATAAAGATGGGGAAATAATATCAATAGATAATTGTTCGGATAAATACATCTATCCATATATTGAAGCTTTGAAAAAAATTAACCCTCGACAAGTAATGATATATACACTGGATAGAGAATGGCCTACTAAAGGATTAGAAAAGGCAAGTTGTGAAACAATGGATGAAATAGCAGAAAAAATACGTAAAGCTGGATTTGTTACAAGCGTAAGTTATTAAAGAAAAAATAATGAAATTTATATATATCATCATAGCATTTATAACTGTATTCTGCGGCATATCCTATGCTCAGGATACAAATAATGATATAAAAGAAATTGATGGTATAAATATATCAGATACTATACCTACCACATACCGCCTAAAACTTCAGAAATATCTTTTCAAAAAGAAATTCTATTACGAAGGTGAACTATTAAATGAATATTTACTTCCTGAGGTTCCTGTGTATGGTCCTCTAACATTTAAAAACAATAAACAAAGAGAGAAATTTAATAGATTGGTCTACAACATAAAAGTTGTATTACCTCTGGCACAATTGGCTAATAGTCTAATAAAAGAAACATACGAAACACTTGAAACACTACCAGACAAAAAAAGTAAGGACCGTCATATTAAGGCAGTTGAGCGAGATGTTAAGCAACATTTCACTCCTATGATGAAAAAACTTACATACTCGCAAGGAAAACTTTTGATAAAACTTATAGACCGCGAATGCAATCAAACATCATACGAGATAGTGAAGGCTTTTCTCGGTCCTGCTAAAGCAACCTTTTACCAGATATTCGCATGGACGTTCAGAGCATCATTAAAAAAAGAATATGATCCAGAAAATGACGATAAACTGATAGAAAGAGTAGTGGTGCAGATTGAAGCAGGATTATTGTAAGAGAGAAAATTAAAATTCTCTATTACCTAACAAAAAATAAACAACTACCCTATACAATAAACAATGAGAAAACTTAAGGTTACTGAAATGGGCAGAATAACAGCTGAAGAATTTCTATCGGCTGACAAAAACCCATTGGTGGTGGTATTGGACCACGTAAGAAGCCTGTATAATGTAGGAAGCGTATTCCGAACTGCTGATGCCATGAGATTGGCTGGAATATGTCTGTGCGGCATAACAGCAACACCTCCAAATGTTGAAATACATAAAACAGCTCTCGGTGCCGAAGATACTGTAGATTGGAAATATTTCAAGCACACCGAAGATGCCGTTACATGGTTGAAGCAGGAGGGATATACTATCATGGCCGTGGAGCAATGTGAGGGTAGCACCATGCTAAACGATTTCGTTCCAGAGAAAGGAAAAAAATATGCTGTCATCATGGGTAATGAGGTAAAAGGAGTACAACAGCACATAGTTGATATGGCAGACGGATGCCTCGAAATACCTCAGTTTGGCACCAAACATAGTATGAATGTTTCGGTGACAACAGGCATGATTATTTGGGATTTTATGGTAAAAAGTTATCTACATTGAGTGTTGATAACTCTTATATCAACTCAATGATAACACATATATAAATGACGATAAATTAAGTAATAAAAAGTTGTAAACATTAAGAAAATACTAATAAACATGGTTATCCATACCATTATCTACATAGTTTCTAAATAGCATAAACATCAATTATACAAAAAGATAGGTGATAAGAGCATAAGAGTTATCTACATTATCAACATTGTATTATTATCATCATAGATTTTAAAATTTAAAAAACAATAATAATAATGAAACACATTAAGGACGAAATACGCAGGATGTGCCAGGAGAAAAATGCCGTTATTATGGCACATTACTACACCGATGGCGAAATTCAGGATATAGCCGACTTTGTAGGAGATTCTCTTGCATTAGCACAACAAGCTGCAAAAACAGATGCTAATATAATAGTAATGTGTGGTGTACACTTTATGGGAGAAACCAGCAAGATACTTTGTCCAAATAAAAAGGTTCTTGTTCCAGATCTCGAGGCTACATGTTCATTGGCTGAAAGTTGTCCTGCCGACAAGTTTGCTGAATTTGTAGCGCAACACCCTGGTCATACTGTTATAAGTTATGTGAACACAACAGCAGCCACAAAGGCCGTGACAGATATAGTTGTTACAAGCAGCAATGCTCGCGAGATAGTAGAGTCATTACCACAGGACACTCCAATCATCTTTGGTCCCGACCGTAATCTTGGCGGATATATCAATAGCATAACTGGTCGCAATATGTTGCTATGGGATGGTGCTTGTCATGTGCATGAAAAATTCTCTGTTGAGAAAATCATAGAACTTAAGAATCAGTATCCAGATGCAAAGGTATTGGTTCATCCTGAGTGCAAAGGTGCTGTAGTGAAACTTGCCGACAAAGTTGGTTCTACAGCTGCTTTACTCAAATATAGTATCAATGATTCTTCAAATACATTCATAGTAGCTACGGAGAGCGGAATACTCCATGAGATGCAGAAGGCATGTCCAGAAAAGACCTTCATCCCAGCACCACCAAGCGATAGTACCTGTGCATGCAACGAATGCTCATACATGAAGCTCATCACCATGCAGAAACTATACGATTGTCTGAAGAACGAGGCTCCAGAGATACATGTAGATGCTGAAGTAGCAGAGAAGGCTATTGTATCAATAAACAGAATGCTGGAGATATCGGATAAGCTTGGACTTTGAGAAAACGGAAATCTGCGAGTAAGCGAGAGCAATCAAACTTTTTTGAATTGCCGAGCGTAAGTAGATTCAAAGTTGTGAGTAAGTGAGAACAGAATAATTTTATTTATTATGTCGATCGTGAGTAACTAAGACAAAGTAAAGACGACAAAGTCTGATTAAATAGGAAAACTAATTTTTTCTAGATTATCTAATATTTCTATCCTATCTAGATTTTCTAGACCATCTATAAAAAATAAAATACAATTATAAGAAATGAAAGCAGGTATAGTAGGACTCCCTAACGTAGGTAAATCAACATTGTTTAATTGTCTTTCCAGTGCCAAGGCACAGGCAGCTAATTTCCCTTTCTGCACAATTGATGCACAGTTGGGTCAGGTAAGTGTGCCTGATGAGAGACTCACTCGTTTGGCAGAGATAGTTAAACCAGGTCGCATAGTTCCTGCCGTGTGTGACATTGTGGATATTGCAGGTTTGGTAAAGGGAGCAAGCAAGGGAGAAGGATTGGGAAATCAGTTCCTTGCCAATATTCGCGAGTGTGATGCAATTATTCATGTACTTCGTTGCTTCGACGATTCTGGTATCGTTCATGTAGACGGTAGTGTGGATCCTGTTCGCGACAAGGAAATAATTGATATGGAACTTCAGTTGAAGGACCTCGAAACATTGGAGAATCGTGCCAAACGAGTGGAAAAGGCAGCTCGAGTTGGTGGAGACAAGGCTGCAAAAATAGAAATGGATGTTATTGATACTTATCGTAAGGTACTTCTTGAAGGTAAGAGTGCTCGTACCGTCACTTTTGATACCGAAGACGAGATAGCTGCTGCCAAGTCTCTCTTCCTCCTCACCGCCAAGCCTGTGCTCTATGTATGTAATGTAGACGACAAGAGTGCTTCTACCGGCAACGAGCATACAGCACGTGTTGCAGAGGCAATAAAGGACGAGGATGCAGAGATGCTTATCATCAGTGCACAGACCGAAGCCGACATTGCTGAACTCGAGACTTACGAAGAGAAGCAGATGTTCCTCGAGGATATGGGTTTGACAGAGAGCGGTTGCAATCGTCTCATCAAGGCTATCTATAGTCTTCTCACTCTTCAGACCTTCATCACCGCCGGTGAGATGGAAGTAAAGGCATGGACCTTCCGCAAGGGATGGAAGGCACCTCAGTGTGCTGGTGTTATTCACACCGACTTTGAGAAAGGTTTCATCCGTGCTGAGGTTATAAAGTATGACGACTATATCCATTATGGAAGCGAGGCAGCAGTTCGTGAAGCTGGCAAGATGGGTGTAGAGGGTAAGGAATATGTTGTTCAGGATGGTGATATAATGCACTTCCGATTTAATGTATAATACATGAATATGCTTTCTTTTATACATTGGAATCCAGATGTAATAGCATTTAGTCTTGGTGCTATTGATGTGCGTTGGTATTCTCTTTTTTGGTGCATAGGATTGATTTCAGTGTACCATATAATGCACTATCTATATAAAAAGCAGAATATAGGTGAGGATAAATTTGAACCTATGTTTATATATTGCTTTTTAGGAATATTGATAGGTGCACGCCTTGGACATTGTCTTTTTTACGAACCATCATATTTTCTTTCTCATCCGGTAGAAATGTTTTTACCCATAGGAAAAGGTATTGATGGAGAATGGCATTTTACCGGGTATGCAGGATTAGCTTCGCATGGTGGAACTATAGGACTTATGATAACTCTATTGTTGTATAGTAGAAAAACCAAGCTAAACATAATGCGCGTGCTTGACAATGTTGCTATAGTAACACCAGTTTGTGCTTGTTCTATACGTTTAGGAAATCTTATGAATTCTGAGATAATAGGTAAGCCAACGGATTTACCTTGGGCTTTTGTATTTGAGAGTGTAGATATGCAACCCCGACATCCAGGTCAGCTTTATGAAGCTATTTGCTATGCTATAATCTTTATAATAAGCTTTTGTATTTACAGAAAATCTCTAATGTTACAAAACAACACCTCCGAAAAGAAACTACTTTTAGATATAAGAGTCGGAACTGGATTCTATTTTGGATTGTGCCTCTTCCTTATCTTCCTTTCAAGAATATTTATAGAGTTTACCAAGGATATACAGGTTGATTTTGAATCTACTATGATATTGAATATGGGACAACTGTTAAGTATTCCTTTCGTAATAATAGGATTGTATTGTATGTTTGGAGGAAAGTATTGTCGCAAATTTAGTGAATACATATATAAATAATAAAACCTAAACAAATATAAATTATGAAGAAAACATTATTGCACAGACTATTTGTTGTCTCGGCAGCATTGTTATCTATGGTATCTGTTTCGGCACAAACCATAGGTAGCGTATTCCGTGTTGTTTCGTACAACACTGGTAAGGTGATGTCAAATGCTGGTAATAACAATTTGGATGCACAAATTGTTATGGAGGACTTAAAAGAGTCAGATAAGAGTCAGATGTGGATTCTTATCAACGATGGTACTCCAGAGACTTACGGTCTTTACAACGTAGGTTCTAAATTAAGTGTCGATATGGCTCTTGAAAGTAAGAATCCTGGTCGTCTCCTGCATTGGAAACCCAATCTTAGCAATTCTAATCAGGTATTTGATATTCATTCGCCAGGTATTGCAGGTAATGCAATACAGTTCTTATGTTCTTCAAATTCTTCTCTTGTATTGACAGAGTACTCTAATGGAGAGTTATGGATGAAGAATGACCTTACAGATGTAAATACCTATTTCAAGTTAGAAGAGATAATTAATGTTGAAGATAATAAGGAACCATTTCCATATCAAACCTATCAGATAAATAACATAGCCACTGGACTTGTATTATCCAATGGTGGTAATATGGAAAACAATGCGCCGATTATAGCAGAGAAATCAGATGAGGAATCCTATGGTCAGATGTGGAAATTGGATATTCCATCATATCAAAGTGGTTCAACTACATGGTTCCAACTTTTGAACGAGAAATGTGGTAAATGTATAGACTGTGCTTTTGAAAGTAGTGCAACACCTTTGCAATGGACTCAAAGTTCTGATGAAGGTTCTGCCAACTGGAATCAGATGTTTGAGATTTTGGAAGTAGAAGGTGAAACTGATGCATATCAACTCAAAGTAGGCAAGAATGTAGGTAGCAAATGGTCACCTTCTTTTGAATACTACTATCTTGCCGTTAATAATACTGGCAAGGTTTATCTCACCACTGATGTTGGAGACACATATACCTATTTTAATTTTACAAAGGTAAGTAGTGAAAAGCTTCCTCAAGGAATTTTATGGCAGGATGAGAAAATATTTGAACAAAATAAGGAAAAGGGACATGCTACATATATTCCATATAGCACCACCACTTCTATGCGTGCTGATGCACGATACCAAAAAGCATGGTTAGATCCAACTTCAAGTTCACGTTGGATGAGTCTTAATGGCACATGGAAACTTATTTGGAATGTATTGGACGCTCAATACACTATGCCTGAAGAGGAATTCTATGGCGATAATGTTGATGCAAGCGAATGGGACGACATGGTAGTGCCCGGATGCCTTGAGATGCATGGTTATGGTGATCCTCTATATATCAACGTTAACTATCCATTTGCCGATAATCCTCCATATGTGGTAATGAAGAATGGTTTGGTTAATAGCGTTGGTAGTTATCGTCGCAACTTCACTTTGCCAGAAGGTTGGGACAAGGAGCGCGTTCTTCTTCACTTCGATGGTATCTACTCTGGTGCCTATGTTTGGGTAAATGGCAAGTATGTTGGTTATACCGAGGGTGGCAATATGGATGCTGAGTTTGATGTAAGTAAATATGTACGCACAGGTGAGAATAATCTTTCTGTTCGTGTTATTCGTTGGACAGACGGTTCATATCTCGAAGGTCAGGACATGTGGCATATGAGTGGTATTCATCGCGATGTCTATCTCGTATCAGTACCTAAGGTATTCGTAAGAGACCATTACATCAAGTCTGAGTTGTCTGATGATGCCACATCAGGCAATATGTATGTAAACCTCACTTTGGACAATAGAGATAGTCTTGCAACAACTAAGAATTATGAGGTTCGCCTCCTCTCTCCCACAGGCGAATTGATGTTCACCAAGACTGGCGAGGCTGCATTCCTTTCCACAGAGACAGAGAAGACTCTCACCCTTTCTTTCGAGAACCTCACTGACCTTATGCCTTGGACCAGCGACTCTCCAACACTCTACACCGTGGAGGTGGTGCAGAAGGATGCTTCAGGCACTGAGGAGAGCGTTTTTGCCACCAAGTTTGGTTTCAATTGTGCCAAGATTAAGAATAGCCAGTTCCTTGTTAATGGCAAGCGTGTTTTCCTGAAGGGTGTTAACACTCAGGACACTCATCCTCTGAAGGGTCGTACCATGGACATCGAAACCATGTGGAAAGACCTTATGCTCATGAAGCAGAATAACGTAAATACATTGCGTTCAAGCCACTATCCCCGTAGCCCCAAGATGAATGCCATGATGGACTACATAGGTATGTACCACATGGATGAGGCCGATGTGGAGTTCCATATGAACTGGAACAATGGTGGTCGCATTCACACCTCTCCCACATGGCGTGCTCCTATCGTTGACCGTGTAAAGCGTATGGTATTGCGCGACCGCAACTATTCAAGTATCGTATCTTGGAGCCTTGGCAATGAGAGCGACGGTGGTGTTAATTTCAATCATGCTTATAATGCAGCCCGTGCTCTTGATCCTCGTCCCATACACTACGAGGGTGCTACTCGTGCCCACACTTCTCCTACCGATATATATAGCGTTATGTATCGTGATGTACCCACCGTGCAGAACAATGTTGACCGTGTGGGTCAGCCATACTTCATGTGCGAGTATGCTCATGCCATGGGTCATTCAGTTGGTAATCTCAAGGAGTACTGGGATGTGATGGAGAGCAGTACAAACGGTATGGGTGGTTGTATTTGGGACTGGGTTGACCAGGCCATCGTCTCTTATCAGGACCAGCAGGCTGGCGAACTCAAGGTTAACGGCTACAACAAGTACCGCAATGGCAACGACTATCCCCAGGCACCTCACCAGGGCAACTTCGTTAACAATGGTATCATAACCGCCGACCGCCAGCCTACTGGTAAACTTGCCGAGGTAAAGCGCATCTACCAGTACATTAAGTTTGGCACTCTAAACAAATCTACCAAGAGCATATCTATTACCAACAAGTATGAGGCTATCAATCTTGAAGGTATGATACTCAACTGGAAGCTTCTGCACAATGGTACAGAGGTTGAGAATGGTTCTATGACCCTTCCTTCAATAGCATCTGGTAAGACACAAAGCATCAATATTAATTATGGCGATGTTTCTGAGGAAGGCGAATATCTTCTCAATGTTGCAGTATGCTTGAATGAGGCTACTTCATGGGCAGAGGCAGGTCATGCCATAGCAAATGCTCAGTACTCTATTACCGACCGTGCTCCTCTTCCCGAAGTTGATGTAAATGCAGGTACTCCTCTTACTTTAACACAAAGCGGCAGCACTTACACAATTGAGGGTCAGAATATAAGCATGAAGGTAAATACATCAAAGGGTATCACCTCATGGAATATTGGCGGAATTGATGTTATCCCTGCCAATACCAACGGTTCTACAGCACCAACTTATAGTAACTATCGTTGGATTGAGAACGATGCACCTTATGGCACTGACCCTGCTTATAGTACAAGTAATGGTATTACAAGCCGAAGCTTTACTGTTAAGGCAAATTCCGACAATTCTGCAGTAACTATCACAGAGAATGCCAGCGGTAACCTTTGTAACTATAAGTTCGTTTACACTGTAAACAGCGATGGCACCGTAGACCTCCAGGCTCAGTACACCGTAACAGGTTCTAATCTTCGCCGCATCGGTATGCTCATGGAGTTCAACACCGAGTTGTCTATGACACAATATTATGCTCGTGGTCCTCTGGACAACACCATCGACCGCAAGCAGGGTGCCGACCTCGGCATTTATGACCTGCCTGTGAGCCAGTTCCATGTCGACTATGTTCGTCCTCAGACCAGTGGCGACCGTCAGGATCTCCGTTGGATCACTCTCTACAATGAGGAGGGTAATGGTATCAAGGTGGAAACTGAAGGTCAGGTCAACCTTACTCTCGATAACTATACCGACGAGTACAAGCACAACTATTTGCACCAGTGGAATATGCAGGCTTCTGACAATGTTTATGCCAACTTCGACTATGCTCAGCTCGGTATAGGCAATGCCTCTTGTGGTGCTGGTGTTTTGGACAAGTACAAACTTCCATCAAGCGGAACCTACAGCTACAAGCTTCGTTTCTCTCATGTCAGCAATGTTGAAACAGGTATTGGCGATATTCCTTGTACACCTCCTTCAGCAGAGAATGGTGCTACACCAGTCTTCAACATGCGTGGTCAGCTCGTAGGCAACACTGCCTCTCCCGTTGCACTTCCTCAGGGCATCTATATTGTCAATGGCAAAAAGGTTGTTATCAAGTGATAATTTAAACGAAGTTAAGGTTGTGACCAAGTAACACACCTTATATATAATATACACTCATCCCCACAGGCACTGTACAAGGTGTTTGTGGGGATGTTTTGTGTGGTAGTGGATTATAACAACTTTTACTCAGCTATCTGAGCAGGGTAATATCTAATATGAATTCGCGAATTCATATTAAATATAGCATAATTTCTGTTTTTTACATGATGGAAAAACAAGGAAAAGAACGCTTTACAGTATTCTTGAACGTATATTTTTTACCATTCTATAAAAAAACTTGTAAAAGTAATCTAGCAAATAATATAATTCCGTAATTTTGTCTTCGGTGATTATAGTTATTATTGTTTGTACTTCTTAGTAATTTATCACTATAAAGAAGCATCAATTTTCGCTAATCATCAAATTTATAAGCAGTTATATTTCGTTTAACTCACGTTAAATAGGCATGGTCTTTCTACTTCCGACACTGTATATGCAATAAAGAAACTTCTTGAAAGCTATGACATTGGCCTAACTGACTTTGTATATAGCGCAAGATCAAATATCCAACCAAAACAGGAATAATTATGGCACACGGCATAATCTGTATAGAAACTGAATGGCAGATTACTAAAAGAGCTAATCGTCTAAATCTTAATTCGGAACCGCTGATGAAATTCATCAGTGAGATGTATGGTATTCCCTATATATACCGTAGGGTTGCAACAAAAGACGAGTTCCAATACTATTTGCATCAATTCAGTAAAAAAGAATATGCTAATAAATATGATATAATATATCTTAGTTTCCATGGTCAAACACACGCAATTCATTTAGAAGGCGAAAAAGAAGATCTGTCTCTGGATGAATTGATTGAAATGGGTGGTTCAGTGTTTGAAAACAGATTTGTTCATTTCAGTAGCTGTCGAACGCTGATTGGTTCTTCTTCTACAGCCATATCCTTTAAAGAAAAGACTGGAGCTAAATTACTTTCCGGCTATTCAAAGTCTGTAGATGGAGCGTTGTCTGCAGTACATGATATAGCTTTATTTGGAGAATATCTTCAACGGGTTAGACTTTCCTGTATTGCGAAAAATATGGAAAAGAACTTCGGTGAACTTGAGAAAACATTAGGTTTTGTCTTATTCAAGTAAGTTTTTCTCGAAAATGCAGATAGGTTACATTCTTGTCCATTACCTTTGTGCCGTCAGTATTCCATAAAAGAGGTACTCTTGACAAAAGGCATCAATTCAGCAATAAACGACATACTGGAGCAAAACACCATCTTTTTCCAAAGAGAAGTTGAACAACTTACCGAACACCAGTTCAACTTCCTCAAAGCTGTTGCCAATGGAGTCTCTTCTGGCTTTAGCAGCAAGGATGTCATAAGGAAATATCGTCTGGAGTCATCTGCCAATATCCAAGTCGTCAAAAAGGCACTGATAAAGAAAGATATAATTGACATAGATGGTACCTTAGTTTCGTTCAACGACTCCTTATTCAAACTTTGGTTGAGGCGCGAAAAGAATTCATGACCTCACTTCGGTTTACTTATCTTTGTTATATACAAAAAGTGTATTGAATAGAAATAAACTGAAACTGAGCTATCTGAGCTATGGCATGCTTTATTTCTTTGATTGTAATAACTATTAAATCTATTCTTCAAAATAATCGCTATCTATTTTTTTAATTTCATATATTTGATGAGATGAAACTCCAAGATTATATTCAATCATATATTTACACAATTGTTCTCCATCAATAAGTACAATTTTAGACTGAACCTCTTTTGCGCATTTTCTTGCAGCATCGGTAAATGTCGATGTTGTAATAAAGACGCCTTTTGATGCTCTCTTCATTTCAATAGCACCAACAAATGCTTGTATATCTTTACTACCTACACTTCCTTTGTCCCAACGTTTTGCTTGAATATAGATAGTATCTAGTCCTAATTTATCTTCTTTGATAACTCCATCTATTCCTTCATCATGAGAGTATTGTGTTACACTTGCTGCATCTTCAAAACTACCACCATATCCCATTTTTACAAGTAGCTCCACTACAAGTTTCTCAAAAAATAAAGGAGACATTTCCAATATCTTTGTTAGCAAATCCTTTCCAAGAGCACTATTAATTTGACGGAATGCATCATCTATAAAATCTGTAGGAGTTCTGTCATCAGTATTGTTATTTGTCGTTATGGCATTTATCTGTTTATCATTTTTACGTGTTGCAAAATTTGCAAAAGATTGGATTTGTAATAAGTCCTTTTTATTGAATCCTTCCTGATGCTTTGATAGAAATTTTTTTCCAAAATCATTGATTTTATATGTACCTCGTTTGGGAGCATCTATCAAACCAGCTTGTAAGAAATATGATACTGTCCAAGATACTTTATCTGAAACTTGAGTTTTCTTTCCACTTTTAATAAGAGTATTTGCTTCTTCAGGAGTGAGTTTAAAATAGTCAATAACGTAAGTTCTTAATAGTTCTTGGGTATAAATATTGCCATCACTTAAGCATAGTAAGCATGGAAAAAAAAAGTCTTCAAATTTAGGTACCATAGTTTTTTCATTAAATTCCTTGTCAAATATATGAAATAATTATCAAATGACAATATCCTAATAGGTGATTTTATGTACTATACTTCCTAGTAAGAACTTTATTACTAACAACTGTATCAATTATATATTACACTGATATACAACATTATATTTGTGGGTAACATAATATGATACGGATAAGAACCAATGGAGAATATATCGTTCAATGATATATACACAGCTCAGATAGCTCAGTTTCAGTTGTTGTTTTTCATCCCCTTGTATATAGTGATATTACTATATTTATAATTATATATATTGAAATATTATTACATAATAAATATATTAAATAACTAATAATAAATATATTATATATAATATTATTAAATAATATAATCATAAGTATTGTTGAAGGAAGACAGGGGAGAATGTGCTTAGATAAATAATTTAACTGAAACTGAGCTATCTGAGCTACTATGCAAAAGCATGGCAGGTATTCAACCCTAATCAGCCATTAGACTGTTATACGCTAATGAAACCTTCTTTTTGTTATATGTTCAAAAATAAAAGCTATTATCATCATAACGCTAATGACCTATTTGAGTTTAATCTGTTTTCTGATTTCCAATTACCATTCGCTCACCGTTCACCGTTTTTCTGCTCAATAGTTATGGCTAATATTCTTGTTGTAGCAACATCAAAAGTTTGATGATGTGACAACAAAGTCTTGATGATACGTCAACAATCCTTTGTTGATACGACAACAAATCTCCACTTGCTTAAGCTTGACCTATCGAACGGAATCAAAGGTCGATACACGTAGTGATTGAACTCAAAGGTGGCGCTACCGAAATCGACGCTAGTGAGGAGAGTTGATGAATTAGGCAAAGATTGAAAATGCGGATTTAGTCCGCCTTATTTTTTGTCCATATTAAGGCAGCACAATATAACCTCTTCTACCTTATATTAATAAGATTGTTCATAAACTTTTTAGCAATAACACCTCAATCTGACAAATTTTGCTTATTTTTGTATGTTGGATGTTTTGTATCCGCAAGAAAAATTTGGCGATTGTCAGAAGTTGTCAAAATACAACTATATTTTTGCAACCATTAAAGAAAGAAAAAGCAGATGAAAGATATTAACTATCCTTTAGTAGAAACAAAACGCCCTCCAATATACACGGCTATGAAGTATTGGGGGAAAAAGCCTCATAACATTTGGGGCGCATACATCCGTAATTACACAAAGAAGGATGGCTGTATTTTGGATTCATTCTCAGGTAGTTCAATCGCCGCATTTGAAGCTGTTAAGGTTGAGCGAATGAGATAATTTACTAACTTTGCAATATGAGTGAATTTGATAAATATATAGTTCAAGGTGAGCCGAGCAAGAAGGCTAAAGCTAATGCGTGGCAGACGGCGATCGGTCTTCAAGATGTGGATGGTTTGAAGCCGTCGGAGTATCTTATCAAGACTGCGGTGCAGCATATCGAGGGCGATATTACTATCGACCAAGTCAAGGATATGCTCGACACCTACTACGAGACCAAAGATGTTCGTGAGCACCTTGACGACGAGCGTACAGAGGAGGCAGACAAAGTTTCGGCACGCATTACCGAGATTTTGTCCGAGCAGTCGTTTTCGTTCACGCCCGATTATCTGCTGAGAATTCACCGCAGATTGTTCGAGGGTATCTACAAGCACGCAGGTCAGTTGCGTGATGTCAATATCACCAAGAAAGAGTGGGTGTTGAATGGCGACACCGTTCTCTATTCGAACTACGATATGCTGCGTGAGACGCTCGAATATGACTTCGAACAGGAGAAAAAGAGCGACTATTCCGTACTCAGTGCTGATATGGCGGTAAAGCAGATTTGCAAGTTCGTGTCGGGCATTTGGCAGATACACCCTTTCCGTGAGGGCAATACTCGCACCACCGCCGTATTTACGATGAAGTGGCTACAGACATTCGGATTCAGTGTTGATAACGATGTATTCAAGGATAACTCGTGGTACTTCCGCAATGCGCTTGTTCGTGCGAACTACAACAATATCCCGAAGCGAATTTTTTCGACATCTGAGTATCTTGAATTGTTTTTCCGCAACCTTTTGTTCGGCGAGCAGAACAAGTTAAGCAACCGCACAATGTTGGCAGGTGATCCCCAAAGTGCCACACAAGAAATTTCAAAGAGCCAAAATGGCACTTTGGATGGCACTTTGAATTGTAATCTCGACGAGCTGGCACTTTTGCGATTTGTGAAGGAAACCCCCGATGCCACCCAGATAGAGATTGCAAAGCACATCGGCAAGTCGGAAAGAACAGTCAAGCGTATGACACCTGCTCTGATTGAACGAGGCCTACTCGAAAGAGAAAACGGCAAGCGCAATGGCAAGTGGGTAGTCAAGTGCGAAATATAGAAACTACAATCTTTATATAGACAGCAACTCGTGAGGCTCACTCACGAGTTGTTCTTTTATACCCTTCGAAGTGGTTAGCCACACTAACCGGTTTATAGGGGAATGACCTGTTGGTTAGTCTCACTAACCAATTACAAATCTTATCAAGTTGACTACAATTGTAGCCAACTGCATTCCCAAAATCAGTTGTATTCAATCTGCATACAACTTAACATTCTACAATAGAAAGTGAACATTCACAACCACCCAAAATCATATCGAACACAAGCGATATGGTCTTTGTGGCTATGTTATTATTTATCTACAAATTAACTCGTATTTTCTATGAAAAATTACTATCTTTGTGTTAGAATTAGGGCACCGAGTGGCAAAAGCGAGAAGTTGCCATTAGTCACAATTGCAAGGCTCTATTCAGCAAGGAGGAAAAGAAAGAGACACTGCTATTGAAAGACTTACGCAATCCAGGACAAGATTTGTTGCTGCTGTAGCCAAGAGGTATGTAAACAACAACTTGTCTATGGATGAACTAATAAAGGCAGGTAACAAAGGCTTGGTGCAAGCAGCTGAGAAATTTGACGAAAATAGAGGTTTCAAATTCATCTGCTATGCTATTTGGTAGATAAGACAGAGTATCTTAAATGAAATAGAAAAATCAAATAACCTGGAATGATGAACATAGATTCAAGGTTTCCGAAAGTCTATATCCTTTAATTTTCACGAAATTCCGATATTTTTATAGAGTTCTCAGCATAACTTTTAACCAGCAACTTGAATGTATTTAATGTTGTGATTAAGTAACACCTCTTATATATTATATCATTAGTGTCCCAATTTAACGGGACACTAATGATCTGACCTTACACCATTGTAGGTAAAGCCTTAAATAAAGCATGTTCACTCGTCGTATTGTCTGTCCTTTGTTGTCGTATTGTCTCCGTGTTCTCCTTGTTTATTTCTTTGGGAGTTGGTGATAAAATTTGTATATTTGCGCAAAAGAAAATATAAATCTTTATAAACCTGCACAATTCTTTGATAATACATACAATGCGCAAGAAAATCTTATCTCTTATTGCATGCCTGGGAATGGGCATGGCGGGTTATGCCCAGGTGGCAGAACCATTGTGGATGCGTGGCGGTGCCATCTCGTCCGATGGTAGTAGTATTGCCTTTTCCTACATGGGCAACATCTATACGGTGCCTTCTGTGGGTGGCGAGGCAAAGCAACTGACCACTAATGCCAGTTATGATGGCAACCCTCTGTGGAGCCCCGATGGCAAGGAACTGGCCTTTGCAAGCAACAGGGAGGGTTCTATGGATGTGTTTGTGGTGTCGGCACAGGGCGGACAGGCTCGTCGCGTGACCACACACTCCTTCAACGAATACCCTGCCGCATGGCTTGGTGCTGATTCTCTGCTCATACGCCGTGCCGGCAATCCCACGGTGAGCGAACTGACCTTCCCCGGCGGTACCTTCACCCGCCTGTACAAGGTGAGCAAGACGGGTGGCCGTCAGACCTTGTTCTCTGCCATTTCCATGGACCATATCAGCATGGACGGTGATGGTCGTATATTGTACAACAATGTGAAGGGATATGAGGACCCTTGGCGCAAGCATCATACCAGCAGTATTGCTCGCGACATATATATGAAGGATGCCAAGGGCTATAAGCAGATGATCACCTTTGCCGGTGAGGACCGCAACCCTGTGTGGACGGTAGATGGCAAGGGGTATTACTATCTGAGCGAGAAGGACGGTACGTTCAATGTGTACTATGCCACGCTGAATGGCGAGTCAAGGCAAATCACCAGCTTCAAGGGCAATCCCGTGCGCTATCTCAGCGTTTCCAATACTGGTGTGCTGTCCTTCGGATATGATGGTCAGCTGTACACTATGCGCCCCGGTGGAGAGCCTAAGCGCGTGGAGGTGAAGATAAGCACCGATGTGGATACCGACAAGGTTATCCGTACCCTCGTGAGCCGTGGTGCCACACATGTTGCCGTTTCTCCCAAGGGCAAGGATGTGGCTTTCGTGCTGAACGGAGATGTGTATGTTACCACCATCGACTTCAGTACCACAAAGCAGATAACGGAGACTCCAGAGCGTGAGCGCCGTGTGGACTTCCGTGCCGATGGTCGTGCCGTGGTCTACGATAGTGAGCGTGGTGGCATATGGAGCATCTACGAGGCGGAGATTGTGAACGACAAGGAGGAGGTTATGACCTATTGCACCGAGATAAGGGAGAAGCGACTGACTGATGGCGTGACCACCAGTTTCCAGCCTCTCTATAGTCCCGATGGCAAGAAGGTGGCATACCTGCAGAACCGTGAGGCCATCTGCATCATCGACCTCAAGTCGGGCAAGACTCGGGTGGCCATGGATGCAAAGTACAACTACTCCTATTCCGATGGCGACCAGTATTTCACTTGGAGCCCCGACAGCAAGTGGCTCTTGGCCGACTATATGGGTAATGGCGGTTGGAACAACGTGGATGTGGCTCTGATAGATGCAGATGGTAAGGACGAACCCGTGAACCTGACACAGAGCGGATATACCGACTCGCATGCTCGTTGGGTGATGGGTGGCAAGGCAATGATATTTGCCAGCGACCGTGCCGGATACCGTAGTCATGGCAGTTGGGGTTCGCATCGCGATGTGTATATCACCTTCTTCGATGCCGAGGCCTACAACAAGTTCCGCATGAACAAGGAAGACCGTGCCCTGCTCGAGGAGGCGGAGAAGGAGAATAAGAAGTCAGAGAAGAAGGACAGCACCGACAAGGAGAAGAAGGTGGAGCCACTCAAGCTACAGCTCGACAATCTCAGCGACCGCACCATGAGGATAACTTTCCAGTCCTCGCACCTGTCGGATGCGGTGATGAACAACGAGGGTACTCGTCTCTACTATCTTGCTCCTCACAATGGTAATATGGCCCTCTGGGTGCGTGACTTCCTCGAGGAGCGTACAGAGCTGAAGATGCAGCGCATAGAGGCTCGCTCGTTCCAACTGGACAAGAGTGGCAACACATGCTATTTCATTGGTCAGGGTGGTACCTTGTGTCAGCTCAATCTCAACTCGGCTTCGGTAAAGACCATACCCTTCGAGGCATTCACCGTGACTCGTCCTGCCAAGACTCAGGAGTACAACTTTGAGCACATCTGGCGTCAGACCAAGGAGAAGCTCTACGACCCAGAGATGAATGGGGCCGACTGGGACCGTCTCTACACCACATACAAGCGCTATCTGCCTCATATCAACAATGGTTATGACTTTGCCGAGATGGCAAGCGAACTGCTTGGCGAGCTCAATGTGAGCCATACGGGTTGTCGCTATCATGCCTCTTCAAGCCGTCTGCCTGTTGCCCAGTTGGGTATCCTTCCCGATGAGACATACCAGGGCCCTGGTATCAAGGTGGCAGAGGTGCTCTCCGGTGGTCCTCTGGATGTGTGCAAGGACATCAAGGCTGGTGACATCATCATAGCCATAGACGGACAGAAGATAGAGGTTGGCATCGACTACTATCCCATGCTTGCAGGTAAGGCAGGCAAGTCCACACGCCTTGGCATAAAGGGTGAGAAGAAGGAGATAGTGGTGCGTCCCATCTCTTGGGGCAAGCAGGAGGAACTTCTCTACAAGCGTTGGGTGCGTCGCAACGAGCACATGGTGGACAGTCTTTCCGGTGGTCGCATAGCCTATGTTCACATCGAGGCCATGGATGCTGCTTCCTTCCATGAGTTCTACAAGAACCTACTCTCCGAGAAGAACCGCATGCGCGATGCCGTTATCGTGGACACACGTCACAACGGAGGCGGATGGTTGCACAACGATGTGTGCATAGCTCTATCGGGCAAGGCATACTCTCGCTTCACACCACGTGGCAAGTTCATAGGCAACGATCCCTTCGACCGTTGGGTAAAACCCTCGTGTATGCTTGTTTGCGAGGACAACTACTCCAATGCTCATGGCACTCCCTGGCTCTACAAGGAGATGGGTATAGGCAAGCTCATCGGTGCACCCGTACCTGGCACCATGACCGCCGTATGGTGGGAGAACA
Source organism: Bacteroidaceae bacterium (assembly GCA_017547165.1). Taxonomy (GTDB): domain Bacteria; phylum Bacteroidota; class Bacteroidia; order Bacteroidales; family Bacteroidaceae; genus Physcousia. The sequence goes on along the minus strand of JAFYQK010000025.1, from coordinate 166,056 downwards.
TAGGTCAGTACACCTTCGGCATCCCACAGGTAGGCGCCAAGGACAACCGTGGCAACTATCTCGAGAACCAGCAGCTCGATCCCGACATCGAGTGCTACATCACCCCCGAGAACATGCTCCGAGGTGTAGACACTCAGATAGAGACAGCCGTGAAGGAGATGATGAAGTAATAGTCATAACCCATTATTTACAAAAACAACTACAAAATAGTTCTTAAAAAACATTGCTTTCTTTAAGGCTGAAGACAGTATTGAATGAGTAAAAAGATTACTTTGTCTGAAGTGAAAGAAAGTAATGTTTTTTATTAAGGGTCATAGTATTTGAGCAATTGCTAACTGTAAAAAACCAAGAGATATCAAAAGGTAAGTAATAATGCAAAATTTTATAAAAAAAGACAAATAATTTTGCTAAATTGTTACTTATTTGTATCTTTGTGTGTCAAAATGTAAGAAATACTATGGAAAAGATTGATTCTCTTGATAAAAAGATTTTAGAGATTATTTCAAACAATGCTCGTATTCCATTTAAGGATGTTGCATTACAGTGCGGTGTTAGTCGTGCTGCTATTCATCAGCGTGTTCAGCGTCTTATTGATATGAATGTTATTGTTGGTAGTGGTTATCATGTCAATCCAGGAAGTTTGGGTTACAACACTTGCACATATATAGGTATCAGTCTTGAGAAAGGCAGTATGTATAGCAGTGTTGTTGAGGAGTTTGCCAAGATACCCGAAATTGTTGAGTGTCACTATACTACTGGTCCGTATACAATGTTAATAAAGTTGTATGCCAAGGATAATGCTCATTTGATGGAATTGCTAAATGGCAAGTTGCAACAGATAAATGGTGTTGTCAGCACTGAAACCTTGATATCTCTAACACAGAGCATCAAGAAGGAATTGCCCATAGGTGGTCTTCATGCAGAGGCTAAACCTCAGATGGAGGAAGATTGGAAGAAAATTATAGATTAAAGAAATTTAACGAGAGGCCTATTGCTAATCGTTAACTTATATATTATACGCGAATGATGCCTCTTATAGGAATAACCGGCAATTTCGGCGATAAGGACTGTAAATTAGCCAAAGGATATTATCAAAGTATTCTTGAGGCTGGTGGCAGTCCTGTTATCATTCCGCCATATATGAACGAGTTGGCACTCTCCCTTTTGCTCGACAGACTCGATGGCATTGTATTGAGTGGAGGTGCTGATATAAATCCTTTGTTGGTTGGGGAAGAGCCAATCCCTCAGCTTCGTGGCATAAATGCTGAGCGTGACGAGGCAGAATTGATGTTGATACGCATGGCATATGACCGTCAGATACCTATGCTCGGTATTTGTCGTGGTGTGCAGATGCTGGCCGCAGCATTAGGTGGTAGTGTGTACCAAGATCTTGGTGTGCAATACAAGGATGGTCCGTTGATAAAGCATAGTCAAGATCTTGTAAGAGATAAAGCCTCACATACAGCCTTCATTTGTAAGGATAGTATGTTCAAGCAAATATTTAAGGGAGAAGGACTTATCGAAAATGAGAATGGAGAATTGCTACTGCCTGTTAACTCATTTCATCATCAGGCAGTGCGCGATACGGGTGAAAAATTCCGCATAGCAGCTCGAGCATCGGATGGGGTTATTGAGGCAATGGAAAGTTGCGAACATAAGAGTATCATAGGCGTTCAGTGGCATCCCGAGTGCTTTATGCAGGAGGGCGATAAAAGTCATATGCCAATATTTAATTGGCTTGTTGGTGAAGCGCAAAATTTTGCAGAGGCCAAGAATATCCATATAAGAATACTTTCGCTTGATTCTCATTGTGACACTCCAATGAAGTTTGATACGGAAGAGGAGAGACTTGTTACTTTGCCACGCATGAAAGACGGACATCTTGATGCTTCTGTGATGGTAGCTTACATGCCTCAGGGTGAGCGTTCAAATGAAGTTTACGACACCGTTATCAAGAAATCCAATACTATCCTGACTCAGATAGAGGATATGATTAAAAATAATTCCTCTGAGTGGGGACTTGCATATACACCTGATGACTTGTATCGCATGAAGCAAAGTGGTCGTAAGGCAATAATGCTTGGTGTTGAGAATGGTTATGCTATTGGTCATGATATATCACAGATACAGAAGTTGCGCAATCGTGGTGTTGTATACATGACGCTTTGCCATAATGGAGATAATGATATATGCGATTCGGCACGAAGAAGTAATGCCGAACATGGCGGCGTGAGTGAATTTGGTGCAGAGGTTATCCGTGAGATGAATAGGGTAGGAATGATGATAGATCTAAGTCATGCCTCAGAGAAGACATTCTATGATGCAATAGAAATATCTCAGGTTCCCATTGTTTGTACACATTCCAGTTGTATGTCCCTTTGTAACCATCCGCGCAATCTCACTGATGCGCAAATGAAGCACTTGGCCGAGAATGGAGGAGTAATGCAGGTGACGTTCTACAATGGTTTTCTTAAAGAGAATGGTGTAGCTTCAATTGTTGATGCGGTTAATCACATCAACCACGCCGTTAAGGTAATGGGAATTGAACATGTGGGTATTGGAACTGATTTCGATGGCGATGGAGGTGTACCCGGTTTGGCACATGCCGGTGAACTGATTAACCTTACCCGTGCCTTGTTGCGTGAGGGTTTTTCCGAAGCGGACCTGCGTATGCTTTGGGGTGGTAATTTCCTTAGGGTGATGCGTCAGGCACAGAATTTCTCGGCCTCTTGATATGTGGCACTGACAATATGTTTTAAATATGCAGATTAGATATACATTAAATTTTATTGTACTTATTGCAACTATTGTAATAACCATTGCTTGTAATGTGTCTTCGTCAAATAATGCGAAAGAAACTAATGTCACTTCAAACAAGCAATGTCCTGTATTCGTTGCCGATAGTGCTTTCAGATATATAGAGGAGCAATGTGCTTTTGGTCCTCGTTTGTTAGGAACAGATGAGGCAGACCAATGTGCCGAGTGGATAAAGGCAAAGTTCGCCGAGAATGGATGTACTGTTGGTGAGCAATGTACCGAAGTTGTTGTGTGGGATGGCAAGAAAATGCCATGTCGCAATATCATAGCTTGCACAAATATGGAGGCTACCCAGCGTATTATGCTATGTGCGCATTGGGATACACGACCTTGGGCAGATAACGATGCCGATGAGTCTAATCATCAAACTCCTGTTCTTGGTGCCAATGACGGAGCTAGTGGTGTTGCTGTAATGTTGGAGATAGCTCGTCAAATCAAACAGTATCCCTTGGCGGGTATAGGAATAGATTTCATATGTTTTGATGCCGAGGATATGGGCACCCCTGAATGGGCCGAACCAATAGAGAATGGTGAAGATACATGGTGTCTTGGTAGTAAGGTATGGGCAGAGAAAGCTTTACGTGATGGATACAGACCACGTTATGGAATTTTGCTCGATATGGTTGGTGGACGTGGTGCTACCTTTGCTCGTGAGCAGGTGAGTGTGTATTTTGCCAATCATATAGTGAAGAAGGTTTGGGCTTTGGCAAGTGATTTGGGCTATGGCCAGTTCTTTCCTTATAAAGATGGTGGTTCACTTGTTGACGACCATGTTAATGTTAATACAATAGCACGTATTCCATGTATCGACATCGTGCCCTATTTTGCAGATGGTCCAAGTAGTTTTGGCCCAACATGGCATACTGTGCATGATACACCAGAGAATATCGATAAGAATGTTCTCAAGGCAGTAGGGCAAACAGTATTGCAACTAATTTATAATGAACAGTAAGAACAAAATATTGACTAATATATAGACTATCTATACAAAGACATTCGACTATGACAATAAATGAAATACAAGATCAGATAATTGAGGAATTCCAGGATTTTGATGACTGGATGGACCGCTATCAGCTTCTGATTGATATGGGAGGAGAACAACCCGAATTACCCGTACAGTATAAGACAGAGCAGAATCTGATAGATGGATGCCAAAGTCGTGTGTGGCTACAAGCTGACCTGGTTGACGGGAAGATACAATTCCAGGCCGAGAGCGATGCCTTGATAGTAAAGGGTATTGTGGCCTTGTTGGTACGAGTTTTCAACAATCAGACACCTAAGGATATCATGGATGCTGACCTTTACTTCATAGAGCAGATAGGTTTGCGAGAACATCTTTCGCCTACACGTTCCAATGGCCTTCTTGCAATGCTCAAGCAAATGAAGATGTATGCCTTGGTGTTTAGTCAGAAGATTTAGTTATCTGCGTTAGGCGATAAGAACCTCATAAACTAATAATTTAATCGATGGGACAATATTGGACTAGAAAAGGAGATCAGGAGGACAAGGACGAGCGCACTGTTTGCCCTTGGACAGAGCATGTGGGTCATAGCGACCGATGCTTTCCAGATCCGGATTCTGAGAACGATGAGCAGTGAGTATAATAGTTAAATGCTCCTCTTTTCACGTTAATAAATATCTCTAAAATGAAAATAGGAAACATCGACCTCGGTCACGAACCCATATTTCTGGCACCCATGGAGGATGTCACCGACATAGGTTTCCGTCTGCTGTGCAAGCAGATGGGTGCAGCCATGGTCTATTCCGAGTTTGTCAGTTCGGATGCGCTCATACGAATGGTCAACAAGAGTTTGGCCAAATTGCAGGTATGCGAGGACGAGCGCCCTGTGGCCATACAGATATATGGCAAGGATGTGGATGCCATGCGCGAGGCGGCAAAGATAGTGGTTGAACAGGCCCACCCCGATGTTCTGGACCTCAATTTTGGTTGTCCAGTAAGGAAGGTTGCTGGCAAGGGTGCCGGTAGCGGTATGCTTCAGAATGTTCCATTGCTTCTTGATATTACCAAGGCTGTAGTTGATGCAGTACCAGGAACACCTGTAACGGTGAAGACACGCCTCGGCTGGGATACTCCCAGCCTTTACCTTGCAGATGGCACACCGTTCATCGTTGATTTGGCAGAGCGTCTTCAGGATGTAGGCATACAGGCGCTTACCATCCACGGACGTACTCGTGCACAGATGTACCAGGGCGAGGCCGACTGGACCCTCATCGGTGAAGTGAAGAACAATCCACGCATGCACATACCCATCATAGGCAATGGCGATATTAGTACCAAGGAACGTGTTCGTGAATGTTTTGACCGCTATGGAGTGGATGCGGTAATGGTGGGTCGTGCCACCTTTGGTCGTCCATGGATATTTCGCGAACTTCAGGGAGGAGAACTCACTCTTGACGAGAAGATGGATATACTTAAGCAGCAAGTGATTACATCGGTAGATCGCATTGATGAGTATCGTGGTATTCTTCACGTGAGAAGGCACCTTGCTGCTTCGCCAATATTCAAGGGTATTCCCAATTTTAGAGAGACACGAATAAGAATGTTGCGTGCCGAGACGGTAGATGAGCTCTTCCAAATAATTGAAGAAATAAGAGCAATGCTCCATAACAGAGATTTTACACATCATGAAGCGTAAGGATTTTGAGATAATGGCTCCCGTGGGCTCAAGAGAGTCTTTTGCCGCGGCGTTGCGTGCTGGTGCAGACAGCATATATTTTGGTATAGAGAACCTGAACATGAGGGCACATTCTGCCTCAACTTTCACCATCAATGACCTGAAGGAGATTGCCCACGAATGCAGGATATGCGGAGTGAAGAGTTATCTTACTGTAAACACAATTATTTATGGTGAGGATCTCCCTCTAATGCGCCAGATACTTGATGCCGCAAAGGAGGCAGGTATCAGTGCGGTCATAGCCAGTGATGTTGCTGTTATGTCATATTGCAACCAAATTGGTCAGGAAGTGCATCTCTCCACCCAACTCAATATCTCCAATATAGAGGCCCTGCGTTTCTATGCCCAATTTGCCGATGTGGTTGTTCTTGCTCGCGAGCTCAATATGGAGCAGGTAGCAGATATCTATCGTCAGATTATAGAAGAAAATATCTGTGGTCCTCGTGGAGAACTCATCCGTATAGAGATGTTCTGCCATGGTGCCCTTTGTATGGCGGTAAGTGGCAAGTGTTATCTCTCGCTCAACAATGTTGGCAAATCGGCTAACCGTGGCGAATGTATGCAGATATGTCGCAGAAGCTATACTGTTCGCGACCGCGAAACAGGCACAGAACTGGACATTGACAATAAGTACATCATGTCACCAAAGGACCTCAAAACCCTCCGTTTCATGGATGTCATGATGCAGTCTGGGGTGCGCGTATTCAAGATCGAGGGCCGTGCACGTGGTCCCGAATATGTAGGCACTGTAGTTTCATGTTATAATGAAGCCATAAATGCGGTGCTCGAGGGCACTTTCACTGAGGAGTTGAAGGACCTGTTGGACACACGTCTTGCCACCGTATTCAACCGTGGCTTTTGGGACGGATACTACCAAGGTAAGAGTCTTGGCGAATGGAGCGAAGTGCATGGCAGTGCCGCTACAGAAAAGAAGGTATATTGTGGAAAGGTGGTGCGCTACTTCTCAAAACTTGGTGTAGCAGAGTTTAAAATAGAGGCTTGCGAGTTGAATAAGGGTGACAAAATACTTATTACAGGGCCTACCACTGGAGCTCTATATGCTTCGGCTGATGAAATCCGCTTCGATCTTGGTCCAGTCGATATCGCCAAGAAGGGTCAGCATATCAGCATAGCAATGCCTTGCAAGGTGCGCCGCAACGACAAATTATACGTTGTAGTTGAAAATGCATAACTAAGGCAACAAATATATTGCCATTATCATATTTATATTTTATGTTAGTTACAACAGGGGGTATGCCACAAAAAGCATACCCCCTGTAATGTTTATAAAAACTCCATTTTTGTTATTATCATTGTTGTCACGGCATAAAGGCGTTGTTGTCGTATCAACAATTGATTGTTGTCCCGACAACAATGGCAAAAGATTAGGGAGTGTGTTCAAACTCTTATTTTATGGTTGCTCCAAATAACCTTTTCGGTGTATCCATCAAATACAACAGGAGTTGTTATACCCATTTCTGTTGCAATGTTTATTATGGTGTTTTGTACAGCAGGAGGCATAAGAAACTCACCTCGTCTGTATCTGAAGTAATTGTATTGTCCGAATTCGTCAGTCAACCTGACGCGTAGTTTTTCGGCCAGGTTCTGCGGAAGATTATCATATAGATGCTTGAATCCCACAGCACACACAATTGGCGTGCAGTCGGCAAAATTCGGATTACACCTATTATCTGTGAGAAAGGTTTTAGAGGACACCCACTATATATGAGGAGCAAAAACAACCGCTCTAAATCAAAGATTCGCTGTCGAGTGGAACACGTGTTTGGTTTTATTGAGCGTTCGATGGGCGGTCTTGTGTTTCGGGGAATTGGCATTGTCAGAGCAAAGGCGAATGTAGCAAAGACAAACCTTACATACAACATAGCACGCTTAACACAAATTTATAGATATCACAAGGAGTGGACAACTGTGTAAATGATAAAGCTTTATAATATTGATATTCAATACATTACCCCCCCCTCCCAAAAAACATCGGAATTTTTATCAAAAGTTAGAAAAAGTTTGCTAAATTTGCGGCAACAAAATCGCATTAGCGGTAGCCTTAAAGAGGTTCTGACTATTCGCTAATGATTAATTGAATTTATAGAATCTCCCTTAATAATAAATGCTATATTATATGAGAATATTTACATTTTCGTGTATATTTACATTTTTTGCTGTATTTACAAATGCACAGACACAGATCAAGTTTGAGAATGAGAGATATGCTGACTCCATAATTGCCAGTTATCCCAACTTGACTTTTGAAAGATTGATACCACACGCGCCTAATCCAGAATTAGAGCAACGCCACCGCAAGGCAGGACTACATCTTTGGTATCTGGTTGAGGCTCCAGTTAAAAAGTTTCAAAATGTTCGTGGAATTGAGACACTCAAAGAGACGGAGTTGCTGAAATTGCCAGAGCGACCAGTAATAGTAGATTCTCCAGAAATCGTTTCACATCAAACTCGTTCTATTTCAGTGAACGATCCACTTTATTATAAGCAATGGCATTATCATGATACATGCCAAGGCGCTATAAAATTGGCAAAGGCTTGGGAAATAGAGCAAGGCAAACGTAATGTTGTTGTTGCTGTGATGGATAGTTGGATAGATTATACCCATCCGGATCTTGCTGCAAACATGTGGACAAATGAAAAAGAACTTAATGGTCTGCCAGGAATAGACGACGACGGAAATGGATATGTGGATGATATTCATGGATTGAATTTCTTGGAAAAGAAAGAATTTGGTAATCACGGCACACACATAGCCGGTACTATAGTGGCGGTAAACAATAATGGAATAGGAGTTTGTGGAATTGCTGGCGGTAATGGAGTAGATACAGGTGTGCGATTGATGAGTATTGGAATTTCAGACAACAGAGATAATTATGCCGAAGATTATCTCCAAGCCAGAGGATATGTATATGCTGCTGATAACGGAGCGATAATATCGTCAAATAGCTGGGGGGGCGATCCAAAAGTGTCTATGCCGATTATTAGCGATGCAATCGCATATTTTATGGAGAATGCGGGTCAATATGAGCAAAGTCCGATGAATGGAGGACTGGTTGTATTTGCGGCAGGAAATGAAAATACGGAAGTAATTCCCTCTCCCTTGAATGATCCAGAGTTGCCAAAAGAAAATCTAATAGTAGTAGCTTCTGTGGCTCATACTGGAATGCGTTCAACATTCTCCAATTATGGCAGTTGGATAGATGTTTCGGCTCCAGGTGGAGAGTTTGTCAACAAAGGTATTTATAGTACCTTACCCGATGGTAAGTATGGTTTTATGAACGGAACTTCTATGGCTTGTCCACATGTCTCTGGCGTAGCAGCACTTGTGGTTTCAAAATTTGCCTCTCCATCGCTAACTCCAACTGAAGTCAAGAGAATCATCATTGATTCTTCTGCCGAGGTGGATGCACATCAGACAGGTTATCCTTTTGCAACAAAACTTGGAGGCGGTATTTTGGATGCTTTGGCTGCTCTTTGCCCAAAAACAGAACTAAAGCCAAATGTGCCAACTGACTTCAAGGTGACACGTGATGCAGACAATCAAGTATGCTTTACATGGAAGGTGCCCACTGATGCCAATGGAAATCAAGTGGCCTATTGTTCTGTATATTCTAACGGAGCAAATGAGCCTTTGTTTACGGTAAAGACAACTGCATCTAAAGACTTCTGTGTTGTAAAGAAGGAAATAAACTCTGACTTATTTGAAATTGAGGCAATAGATGCCTTTGGTAATCGTTCGTCACGATCAGTAGCCAAAGGAATAGAAGATATAAGCGGAGCCATAGTTTATAATCCGTTTAATACTTCTGCCATTATTGTCCACCGTCCGAATAATGCATACAATAACTCATTGCCTCTTTGTAAGGTTGTTTTACCATGCAGTAACGTAAAGGCTTTCACTATAGATGACCAAAATGGTATTGTCACTTCAGAATATATAGAAGATGCAGGAGAATTGTGTTTACTTTTCAATGTAGAGCAATCAACACCTTTAGGAACTCATCCTCTGATAATTAAATATTGTGATTCATCAGTTCCAGAAAACTATAAAACTTTAAACTTGTCTTATATTGTAAATGAGGTGATGACAAATACTGGACCTGTAGCAAAAGATAGTTTGAAAATGAATTTATATACATCAGAATTTGAGGGTTACCTTGAATTGAACCTACGCGATTATGTTTCTGATCCGGCAGGCCTGGATTTCATTATTCCAGATACTTGTTATGAGGATGAATCTTTTACAGGTGGATATGAATGGATTAGGGTAAACATCAAGGAAGAAAAACTTCAACTTGAATATAGGTTTGATGATATCTATTTGGAACCGATGTTCTGTTTTTCAGTAAAAGCGATAAACTCATATCAATACGAGGGCGCAATAAGGTTTACGGTTATTTATGAAGAAGAGACAGGTATAACCAACATTAACTCAGACAAGACAAGTAAACGTCACATTTACAATATTCAAGGTCAAGAGGTGAATAAGGATTTCAAAAATTTGGCACCTGGCATTTATATAGTTGGTGATTCCAAAAAAATAGTTAAATAAGGATGCATTTAACTCATTATGAAACCAGTGTTTCTTCTTCTTCCTCTGCTTTATCTGTCAGGCAATGGATATTTGTTTTGGAGAACATGGCAAGCGATGGGCGCTCTTCCCTTATGGTGCAAGATATCAGCTACGGTTTTATTTTGGGTAGTTGCCTTTGGCCTGTTTGCCGCCATTGGATTTCGTGATGTGCAGATGCCGGATTGGATGTTGAACTTGATGTTCCGCATTGGCTCGGGGTGGATGGTATTCCTTTTATATATGGTATTGCTCCTTGCCGTGTTTGATGTGGCACGCCTCTTCTTACCCACAATGAAGAATCCTTTCTGGTATGCTTTGCCACTTACTATATCGCTTCTGTTTTATGGTTATATCAATTATAAGAATGTTAGGGTAGAAAAGCTTGAGATAAAGCTTGCCAAGTGTTTTGGGAAGGAGACTATGCGTATTGTGGCAATTAGCGATGTGCATTTAGGCTATGGTACGGGACACTCTGCTCTAAAGGGTTATGTCGAGAAAATAAATAGCTATAATCCTGATATTATTTTTATTTCAGGAGACCTCATAGATAATAATATTAAGCCATTGCTTGCAGCGCCTTTTGATAAGACACTCTCTGACCTAAGGGCACCAATGGGCATTTATATGGTACCTGGCAATCACGAATATATCTGTGGTATAGATGCGAGTGCTGAGTTTTTGAAACGTACTCCAATTCAGTTATTGCGCGATAGCATAGTGACATTGCCAAATGGCATTCAGATAGTGGGTCGTGATGACAATAGCAATAGGCATCGTAAATCGCTTGGCGAATTGATATCAAATACTATCGAAGCGTATCCCATCATAGTGCTCGACCATCAGCCATACCAATTGTCAGAGACAGATTCGCTTAAGGTAGACCTGCAATTGAGTGGACATACCCACCGTGGACAAGTGTGGCCACTGAGTGTGCTTGTCGATAACATGTACGAGCAAAGTCATGGCTATCGCAAGTGGTCTTATTCGCACATATGGGTTTCATGCGGTCTTTCGCTATGGGGACCTCCATTCCGCATAGGCACCAATAGCGATTTTGCCGTCATTGATTTGCGTTAATCACTCATCACTATAAGTTGTTCTCAGTTCATTGCTCGCTGCTCAATTTACCAACCTCTTTATCTCGTTGAGTTTGTTGAGAGCCTCAAGTGGGGTGAGCGAATTGATGTCGAGATTTATAAGTTGCTGGCGAATATCTTCAAGAATAGGGTCGTCAAGTTGGAAGAAACTCAATTGGGTACCATTGTCGCAATCTCTCTTGCTTCCTGCAGCTATGCCCTTGCCAACATCGTCGTGATTCTTCTCTTGCTCAAGCTGGCGTAGTATTGTTTCCGAACGTTCGACAATGCTTTGTGGCATACCAGCAAGTCGTGCCACATGAATACCGAAGGAGTGAGCTGTGCCACCAGGTTCAAGTTTACGTAGGAAGATTATGCCACCATCCTTCTCCAGCACTCTCACGTTGTAGTTATGAATTCGTGAGAATGTCTTCTCCATCTCGTTGAGTTCGTGGTAGTGTGTGGCAAAAAGTGTACGAGCCTTGCCACGATTGTTCTCATGTATGTATTCCACTATGCTCCAAGCAATGCTAATGCCGTCGTATGTACTTGTTCCTCTGCCAAGTTCATCAAACAGTATTAGCGAACGCTCAGATATGTTGTTTAGAATGGAAGCAGCTTCGTTCATCTCCACCATGAAGGTAGATTCGCCCAGGGAGATGTTGTCGCTTGCACCAACACGAGTGAATATCTTATCTACAAAACCTATTCGGGCACTCTCGGCCGGAACGAAACTGCCCATCTGTGCCATGAGAGTGATGAGAGCTGTTTGACGTAGCAAGGCACTTTTACCTGCCATATTAGGACCTGTGATGATGATGATTTGTTGCTTCTCCGTATCAAGGCACACATCGTTGGGCACATAGTGTTCGCCTGCCATCATTTGTGTTTCTATCACCGGATGCCTACCTTGCTTTATGTTCAGTTCTTTTGAGTCATCTACTATTGGTCGGATGTATTTGTTCTCGCGTGCCAGTATGGCAAAGCTCATCAAGCAATCTAGTCGTGCTACCAGTGTGGCATTGGCCTGTATGGCAGGAATAAATCTTGCGCACCACACAACTAAATCAGCAAAAATACGGTTCTCAAGAATATGTATACGCTCGTCAGCATTTACAATTTTCTCCTCATACTCTTTCAGTTCTTGGGTGATATATCGCTCGGCCGAAACAAGAGTTTGTTTTCTTATCCACTCCTGTGGCACCATATCCTTATAAGTGTTCCTTACCTCCAGATAGTATCCGAATACATTGTTGTAACCTATCTTCAGGCTCTGTATACCTGTACGTTCGGCTTCGCTTTGTTGTAATTTCAGGAGATACTCCTTACCACCAGTGGACAAGGCGCGTAATTCATCAAGTTCTTCGTTAACTCCATCTGCAATAACACCACCTTTGGCTATCAGCATTGGAGCATTGGGGTTGATGCTGTGTTTTAGCCGGTCTCGCATCTCCTCGCAAAGGTCAATCTTTTCGCCAATCTCCTTCAAAACAGGAGAATCGGCGTTTGTCAATGCCTCACGAATTGGAACCAACGCTTGCAATGCAGTGGTTAGGGTAAGAAGGTCGCGAGGCGAAACTCGTCCGGTGCTGATGCGTGAGATAATGCGCTCTATATCGCCAATGTACTGAAGTTGTTCGCACACTGTATCTCGGGTATCCAAATCGCGAAAGAAGTATTCTACAACATCCAGGCGACTATTTATGGCACAAGTATCTTTCAGTGGAAATACCATCCAACGGCTCAGCAAACGCGCCCCCATAGGTGTTGTTGTGCGTCCCATCACATCCATCAGCGATTTGCCATCGGGACTCATAGGGCGAAGCAGTTCCAGAGAACGCATAGTGAAATTGTCCATATGAACAAATCTGTCCTCCTCAATGCGAGCCACATGGCGGATATGTCCAAGCTGAGTATGCTGGGTATTCTCAAGATATTGCATTATGGCTCCGCAAGCTATAGTGCCAGTCTTTAGGTGCTCTATACCATAGCCTTTCAGGTTTTTTACTCCAAAGTGTTTTAGCAGTTTGCCCCGGGCAGTTTGTTCGTTAAACACCCAATCTTCCATTTCGAACGTGACAAACCTTTCTTGAAACGATGTGCGGAATAAATCCCCCTTACCTCTTTCATATAGTACTTCTTTGGGAGCAAAGTTAGATAAAAGTGTTCCTACATGTGCTATGCTGCCCTCGCTTGTCATAAACTCACCGGTAGAAATGTCAAGGAATGCAACACCACACATACCTTTGCCAAAATGCACGGCACCAAGGAAATTGTTCTCCTTGCACGATAGCACGTTGTCCTGCATTGCCACACCAGGAGTGACAAGTTCCGTTATTCCACGTTTCACTAATTTTTTGGTCAACTTAGGGTCTTCCAATTGGTCGCAAACAGCGACACGGCGTCCTGCCCTTACCAATCTGGGCAGATATGTGTCCAATGCATGATACGGAAACCCTGCCATCTCCAATTGTCCGGTTCCGCCTGCGCCATTGTTGCGGCGTGTGAGTGTTATACCCAATATTCCCGATGCTATTACGGCATCCTCTCCATATGTTTCATAAAAGTCGCCACACCTAAACAGGAGCACACAGTCGGGATGCTTCTCCTTCAGGTCGTAGAACTGTTTCATCATCGGTGTGAGAGTTTCTTTTGCCATAGCAACATCGGTTTTAATTCAATAATGTATATAACTCTGCAAAGGTACTGAAAAAACTTAATTATCCCAAGATAGTAGTCTATATCTGAATTGAAAAGATGTTTTAGGGTATAAAAAAAGGGCACCGATTCTCACGAACCAAGCGCCCTAAACACCATGACTAATGTTATATTAATCTCTCAAAATTATACTTTATTTATTCCTGAAATCAACCTAATGTTTACCTTAAGCATAAACTAAGACAAGTATTTTTGAGTGGTGTCAACCTAAACAAACTTAACCTAATCTATATCTTTTAACCTAAAACAAATATCTTTTTGTAGGTTTTCCTCTGAAAACCGATGCAAATTTACGTCAAAAACAGAAAAAGAGATATAAAATAGATAATAAATGTAAAAAATACACTTATTTATTGATTTATGTCAAACCCTATTGATAAATGTCAATGAGATGGGATGATTTTTGCTATTATACTTTAATTATCCAATGTATGACGGATGTCATTATAAAACAAAGAGCCACAACATTATTGTCATAGCTCATTTTTCCTAACATTACATCATCTTGTTCACAACATCCCCTGCTCCTTCAGTTCTTCCACCATCTGGCAGAGTTCGCTGTACCACTCTTGACCGAAACGACGAATAAGAGGTTCTCGAAGGAAGATGTATAACGGCATATTCATCTCCTTACCTTTGACGATAGCATCTTTGCAGATGTCCCAACGGTGATAGTTGATGCCTGTGAGACCACTACCAAATTCCTTTACACGTATGGGGTAGAGGTCGCAACTGATGGGTTTGCTTGAAAGCAAGCATCCACGGCATCCACGGAAGGCACAATCTCTGCCTCCTACTATGGTGGTGACCATGTCGCCCTCTGGGTCGGGATATGCCACGCCCTGCTTGTCAATCATAGCCTGTGCACCTGCACTGAGTTGTGACCAAATGGCATCAAGGTCGTTCTCTATGCCGGCAATCTCCTCCATGGTCACCGGTGCACCTGCATCGCCTTCCTCGCAACAAAGGCCATGGCATTTGCTTATGTCGCAACAGAAATGTTCCGTTACAATGTCTATGTGTACTATCACATCGCCCACCATGAGCATTGGGGGCAGTTCGTTCTTGTCTACCATTGTATGGGTGTTTTGCCTTTGCTGATGAGATAATTGTTTGCTTGGTTGAAATGTCCGCATCCAAAGAAGCCTCGGTATGCCGACAAGGGGCTAGGGTGAGCGCACTGTAGTATGAAGTGCTTGGAGGCATCTATGAGTTTCGCCTTGCGCCCAGCCGGTGAGCCCCAAAGGAGAAATACCAGTCCTTCTCTACCCTTGGAGAGTGTTTCTATAACGGCATCGGTGAATGTTTCCCATCCCTGACCCGAATGGCTGAATGCCTGATGTGCCCTGACACTGAGACAGGTGTTCAGGAGGAAGACGCCCTGACGTGCCCAGCGTGTGAGGTCGCCACTTTGTGGTATGGGCGCACCTGTTTCGGCCTGTATCTCCTGAAAGATATTCTTGAGTGATGGAGGGAAGGGTATGCCATCGTTGACGGAGAAGCACAAGCCGTGTGCCTGTCCGTCGCCATGATAGGGATCCTGACCAAGTATCACCACCTTCACATCGTTGAAGGGTGTCTGGTCAAAGGCATTGAAGATGAGTCGTCCGGGAGGAAAGCACTGTGTACTTTTGTATTCCTGACGCACGAACTCAGTCAATTGCTGGAAGTATGGCTTCTGAAACTCGGAGGAGAGTTGGGCTTTCCAACTCTCCTCCATGCGTATTTCCTTCATAAACGGAAAACTTAAAACGGAAATCGGAAAAACTATTAGAAAACGAGATTAAGATTTGTTGGTTTAAAACCTTAATGTTTTCCGTTTTCACCTTTCACCTATCAGTTTTTAATAAGGCACTTACCAGTCATCTCCTCGGGCTGTTCAAGACCCATGATGTGCAGGATGCTGGGAGCTACGTCGGCCAATACACCGTCCTCTACCTTTGCCTCCTTGTTGGCGGTAACATAGATGAAGGGTACGGGGTTCAGTGAGTGAGCAGTGTTTACGCTACCGTCGGGATTCTGGGCATTGTCGGCATTACCGTGGTCGGCAATGATGATTACCTCGTAATCGGTGGCCTTAGCTGCCTCTACAACCTCGTTCACGCACTGGTCAACAGCCTTGACAGCCTGCTCGATAGCCTCGTAGATACCGGTATGACCTACCATGTCGCCATTTGCAAAGTTCACAACGATGAAGTCGTACTTGTCCTCCTTGATAGCCTCAACGAGCTTGTCCTTAACCTCGAAGGCGCTCATCTCGGGCTTCAGGTCGTAGGTCTGCACCTTGGGACTTGCCACCAGGATACGCTCCTCGCCCTCGTAGGGAGTCTCGCGACCACCGTTGAAGAAGAAGGTAACGTGAGCATACTTCTCTGTCTCGGCGGTGTGCAACTGGGTCTTGCCCTTGCTTGCAAGGTACTCGCCAAGAGTGTTGGTAACGTTCTCCTTGGGGAAAAGGATGTGAACACCGGTGAATGATGCGTCGTAGGGAGTCATGCAATAGAACTGAAGGCCGGGAATGGTGGTCATGCCTTGGTCTTCCATATCCTGCTGGGTCAATACGATAGTCAACTCCTTGGCACGGTCGTTGCGGTAGTTGAAGAAGATAACTACATCGCCTTCCTTGATGGTACCGTCAACGGTGCTGTTGCAGATGGGCTTAACGAACTCGTCAGTTACGCCATCATCATAACTCTCCTGCATGGCGGCTACCATGTCGGTTGCCTTCTTGCCCTCGCCGGAAACGAGAAGATCGTAAGCTACCTTAACACGCTCCCAACGCTTGTCGCGGTCCATAGCATAGAAACGACCTACGATGCTTGCGATGTCGGCGTTGCCTGTCTCCGCACACTTGGCAGAGAGTTGCTCGATGAAGCCCTTACCGCTCTGAGGATCGGTATCGCGACCGTCCATGAAGCAGTGTACATAGGTATGACCGATGCCATACTCCTTGCCAATCTCCACCAACTTGAACAGGTGGTCGAGGCTTGAATGTACTCCACCATTAGAGGTCAGACCCATCAGGTGAACGCTCTTGCCGTTCTTAACTGCATATTCGTATGCACTGACGATTTCCTTGTTCTTCAGGATAGAGCCGTCGGCACATGCACGGTTGATCTTCACCAAGTCCTGGTAAACGATACGACCTGCACCGATGTTGAGGTGACCTACCTCTGAGTTACCCATCTGACC
Organism: Bacteroidaceae bacterium; assembly: GCA_017547165.1. GTDB lineage: Bacteria > Bacteroidota > Bacteroidia > Bacteroidales > Bacteroidaceae > Physcousia. Next base: position 148,960 of record JAFYQK010000025.1, on the reverse strand, counting down.
GTCGGGCAAACCAACGTTCTCACCGCTTGCCAGAAGCTGACTGCAGGGATAGTTCTTCCAAAGGCTGTCCATATAAGGGGTGGGAGTATTGAAGATAACATCACCCTTACCCTGATTACCGATTCCCCATCCGTCGAGAATCATCAAAAGTGCTTTCTTTGCCATAATATTCTATAATTTTGTTGTGATTATATTTTCTTGTTATTGAGTATCAACCCACCTGGCTTCCGCCTTTCACCTCACCCATAGTGGTGGTAACTGAGAGGTCACCATTGAAGTTAACTGCTGAGAGAATCATGCCGTGAGACTCCTCACCCATCATCTTGCGGGGCTCGAAGTTGGCGATGAACAGCACGCGCTTACCTACCAACTGCTCGGGCTCGTACCACTGAGCTATGCCAGAGAGAATGGTGCGGTCCTTGCCACTACCATCATCGAGGGTAAACTTCAGGAGTTTCTTGCTCTTCTTGATCTTTTCGCAAGCCTTAACGAAACCCACGCGAATGTCGAGTTTCTCAAAGTCCTCGAAAGACACAGTAGGCTTCACCTCAGGAGCGACATAAGCAGCCTCCTCGTTGGCCTTGACGGTATCTTCCAATTTCTTAACCTGTGTAGCGATAGCCTCATCCTCAATCTTTGTGAAAAGCAATTCGGGCACGGGCATTTGATGACCTTCCTGCATCAATGTGGTGCTACCGAGATCTTCCCATGAGAAGGTTTCCATAGCCAACATCTCACGCAACTTCCGGCTGCTGAAGGGCAGGAAAGGTTCGAATGCAATAGCAAGGTTAGCGGTAAGCTGAAGTGATATATTGATAATGGTCTTAACACGCTCGGGATCAGTCTTGATAACCTTCCAAGGCTCACAATCGGCGATATACTTGTTACCGATACGTGCCAAATTCATTGCCTCTTTTAGAGCATCACGGAAACGGAAATTCTCGAGCAGAGCTTCCAACTTCTCCTTCACGCCACAGAACTCCTTGAGAGTCTCTTGGTCATACTCTGTCAGCTCACCACATGCGGGCACCTTACCCTCATAGTACTTCTGAGTCAATTGCAGAGCACGATTTACGAAGTTGCCATATACTGCCACTAATTCGTTGTTGCAACGAGCTTGATAGTCGGCCCATGTGAAATCGTTATCCTTTGTTTCAGGAGCGTTGGCGGTAAGAACATATCTCAACTCGTCTTGACGACCAGGCATATCCACCAAATACTCGTTCAGCCACACAGCATAGTTTTTGCTGGTAGAGATCTTGTTGCCCTCAAGGTTCAGGAACTCGTTTGAGGGAACATTATCGGGCAGGATGTACTCGCCATGTGCCTTGAGCATTGCGGGGAACACGATGCAATGGAACACGATGTTATCCTTACCAATGAAGTGCACCAGACGGGTCTCAGGATCCTTCCACCAGGTTTCCCAACTACCCAATTCTGGACGTGCGTCACACAATTCCTTTGTGTTGCTGATATAACCAATGGGAGCATCGAACCATACATAGAGCACCTTGCCATCGGCTCCCTCAACGGGCACGGGAATACCCCAGTCAAGGTCACGAGTAACGGCACGTGGATGCAAACCACCATCCAACCAACTCTTACACTGGCCGTACACATTGGGACGCCATTCCTTGTGTTCCTGCAAAATCCATTGCTCAAGCCATTCCTGATCCTTATCGAGGGGCAGATACCAGTGCTTGGTCTCCTTCTGCACCAAAGGATTACCTGTCTCGGCGTTATAGGGATTGATTAATTCCTCGGGAGAGAGAGTGGCACCGCACTTCTCACACTGGTCGCCATAGGCATCGGCAGCATGGCAACGGGGACACTCGCCCTTGATGTTGCGGTCGGAAAGGAAACGACCGGTAGCCTCATCAAAGAACTGTTCGGTAACCTTCTCTACGAACTTGCCCTCCTCGTACAGTTTCTTGAAGAAATCACTTGCAAACTGGTGATGAATAGGACCACTCGTACGAGAATATACATCGAATGATATACCAAATTTCTCAAACGAATCCTTGATAATGCCGTGGTAGCGATCCACTACCTCCTGCACGCTAATACCTTCTTTGCGAGCACGGATGGTCACAGGCACACCATGCTCATCGCTACCACCTATAAAAAGTACATCGCGTTTCTTCAGTCTCAAATATCTTACGTAGATATCGGCAGGCACATACACACCTGCCAAGTGTCCGATATGCACAGGACCATTGGCATATGGCAAAGCCGAAGTAACCGTAGTTCTCTTGAAATTCTTTTCCATCTTGCTATTTAATTACATTTGGTTACAAAATTACGAATAAGCGAGCGATTTACCAAATTTGCGATTAAGAGAGTGGAGAAAAGTTTACTATTTCTGCCGAACGAGAGCAAATTAGACCGCAAGGTCAAATTTATTTGGATAAATCCGAGTGTGAGTAATTTAGTGGCACAACCTCAAAATTACGAATAAGAGAGCGAAATACAATTATTTATCCAATCAAAAGTATAACGAAATGAAGTAATCATTCTGCTTGCGAGCTTCATAATAATGGTTATTTGATGCAAGTCAACAAGAAAAACTAAAAGGAATAAAAATAATGTCAATATTTTTCATACAGCCCATTCTATTCTTTTTCTCAAACATGGGTTATAAAATGGATAAAAAGCAAATATTGATATACTACATAGAGGACAAAAGAGGAAGTGTGCATATACAAGCAACTATGTATAAGCATTTTAGCCAATAGAGCTTAGGCTCCATGACTCTTCGGATATCATTTTACTTGCTACTCAGAAAGGTCTCCCTAATCTATTGACAAGATATAACTATCTTATGAACTGATGAATGCTTTCTTATGAGCCAAAGACAATAGTGAGTTTTGCTAAAGTCATTATTTTTTATTCCCCAAAATCAAATTCCAGTTGGGTTGATCCCAAGAGGTTGAATGTCATGCGGTGATATGGGGTAGGGCCATATTGGGCTATAGCCAGGCGATGTGCTTTTGAAGGATAACCCTTGTTCTTGTTCCAGGCATATTGGGGATGATTGTCGTGAATTTTGAGCATAAACTCATCACGATGCGTCTTTGCTAAAATAGAAGCCGCTGCGATGCTCATATACTTTGCATCACCTTTTACAATGGTGGTGTGAGGAATGTCGTGATAAGGATAGAAACGATTACCGTCGACAATGATATTCTCGGGACGGAGACTAAGATTATCAAGTGCACGATGCATACCCATGATGCTGGCACGAAGGATGTTAAGTTGGTCAATCTCCTTGTTATCTAAAGCCACAACAGCCCATGCAAGTGCTTCCTTTTCGATGATCGCACGTAGGGTATTGCGCCTACGCTCGGTAAGTTGTTTCGAATCGTTCAATTGTTGAGCTAATTGCGAATTGCGCTCGGCAATGTCAAGAGGCAATATAACAGCGGCGGCAAAAACGGGTCCCGCCAAACAACCACGACCGGCCTCGTCACACCCTGCTTCAAGAACACCGGGTTTAAAATAAGTCTGTAGCATTATTATCTATACCTTATAAATATATATGTGTGTATGTGCGCGTATATATGGGTTATTGCTGAAGTCTCAGTCAAACACCTTGAACTCATATCCCTGCCCCTTCAGCCAGGAGAGAGTCTCGGGAAGCATCAATTTAAGTTTATCGATGCTCTTCAAACTATCGTGAAAAGTAATGATGCTGCCGTTGCGTACATACTTTCTTACATTGTTAAGAATCTGATCGGCCGTTAGCCTATTGCTGTAGTCACGAGTAACAATATCCCACATCACAATACGCCACCCCATTGCATTTAACTTTTGACACACCTTTGGATTGATCCAGCCATGTGGCGGTCGAAAGAGTTTATCGCTTTGCAACAATTCTTCTGCCAGGAGCACATTGTTGATATAAGCAGCCCAAGGATACATCAATCCATGTATATGATGAAATGTATGATTGCCTACACGGTGCCCCCTTGCCCTTACCTCGTTAAGCAAGTGCGGATAACGTTGAGCATTGTCGGCCACCATAAAAAAAGTAGCCTTGATGTCCAAGTTTTCAAGGACATCAAGGATATATGGTGTTGCTTCGGGGATAGGACCGTCGTCGAAGGTAAGATACACTTCCTTTTTATTACGGTCCATTCTCCACAAAGCATTCGGATACAGCCATCGAAAGACTTCAGCAGGCTGCTCTATTATCATCTGCTATAAATATATGGTGCGAACGACATCTCGTAAGCCTCAAGTTTCTTCTTCAGAGTATCATACTCTTTACACTCAGCGTCTGCCAGAATGTCTACTGCCGTGTTCAACTGATAAACATTATACAGAATCTCACGCGAACTTGCCTTCTGGACTTTGGGATTCAGACTTGCATACCAATCAAGATATTCGCAAGCGTTGCCTGCGATGGCCAACAGGATGTCTTGTGCCTCCTTCTTATGGTCATATACAAGCCATACACGAGCCATATCCAAGCTACCACCCATATAGTTATGAGGCAATGTCTTTGCAGGAATAACCTCTTCCACATACTTCAAGACATTGAGAGCCTTCTCGTGTTTCTTCTCACGCATAAGTTGCATGGCCAATGATGAGAACAAACGACGATGAGTGTAACACATGCGGGCAACTGTCTCGTCGAGATAAATGTCAGGATTGTCCAAACCGCCAAAACGGAACTTGTTCATCACATTGTCGTACATGCGTTCTGTGTCCATAGTAATTCCACTCTTGGAGGTGTTGAATGGAGTGATACGGTCTACCAAGCCCTCACGCACGAAGTTGTTGCCAAGAGAACCATAGTTGTCGCTACCCACCGTGCAAGCCACATACATAGGGCGCTCCCAGTTGGTGCGGCACAACATCTCGTAGATCATCATCTCGCTCTTGTACACGGCGCGCTTACCTTTCAGACTGATATGCATCACATCGGGAATGGAGTCGGCGGCAATCATCATCCCACTACGACGAACTGCCTCCTTGTCGATGGTGATCACAATGGAGTCAGTGGGGAACATCTGCATCTCCGTGTCGTCGCTCAAAATCCATTTATCAATGATATTCTTTAGTTCGTAAGGATTCTCACCAAGCATTTCGTCAAGCATTTCCGGATTATGCTCCTTGATGTAATTTATAGCATACTCCAACTGACCAGGACGAACAGGAATACCCTCACGAGTACCACTTACATATTGTATACGTTTCCAAGATATGGGCACAGCTGGTGAATCATAGGCAGGACGCTTCATTTGGTCTATGTACCAATCGGTCTGCAAGTACGACAGATTGCAAACACGAGCATCGGTGCGTATGCCCTCTGTCTCCTGACAATACCACAATGGGAAGGTGTCGTTGTCACCATTGGTGAAGATGATTGGCGCCTTATTCTCATCGAGACTCATTAGGTAGTTCTGGCCAAAATCACGGCAAGTATAACGTCCGCTACGATCGTGATCGTCCCAGGTTTGAGAAGCCATTTGCACTGGTACCAACAGACACAAACTGCTCAACACGGCACCCGCCAAAGCATTCTTCTTGAACACATACTTGTTCAACATATCAGCAATAGCCGCAACGCCCAAACCAATCCAGATAGCAAAGGCATAGAACGAACCAGCATATGCATAGTCACGCTCACGAGGCTGAACGGGAGTCTGGTTGAGATACAGAACAATAGCCAAACCAGTCATGAAGAATAGGAAGAAGACAACCCAGAATTGCTTCACACCCTCGTCCGACAACACACCGCCCTCGGTATGTACACGCTTGTTCAATTGCCATATCAAACCGATTATACCCAGAATCAAAGGCAAACAATAGAAAACATTGCGACCCTTGTTCTCGCGTAATTCTGACGGCAATTTGCTCTGGTCACCCAAACGAGCATTGTCGAAGAAGGGAATACCGCTCAACCAGTTGCCATGCTCCAACTCGCCATGGCCCTGAATGTCGTTCTGACGACCAGCAAAGTTCCACATGAAATAACGCCAGTACATGAAGTTCACCTGATAAGACCAGAAGAACTGTAAATTCTCCAACATAGTGGGCACTTTAATAGTCTTATTCTCACCCACATGGTTGAAGGTTACCTCCTTGCCCTTTATACCACCCATCCACTCTTCATAATTCTGCTTATGACGATCGGAGTGCATACGGGGAAATGGCATATTGTAAGCATAGATATACTTTGTCTTGTGACCTATAACCTCATAACGATCGGGGTCGGTTGTATTCTTCTTCTCCACACGCTGATATTGAGGAGCGCCCTTCTTACTCTCGGGGACATAATACTGACCCTCAACCTTCATCTTCACAGGAGCTGAGAAAGGCTGACCATATAGCAATGGGCTGTCGCCATACTGATCGCGGCTTAGATAACTACCCAATGTGAAGACATCCTCAGGCGAGTTCTGATCCATTGGTGTATTTGCCTCCGAACGAATCACGATAACGGCATACGAAGAGTAGCCTATCATTATCATCAGCAGACACAAAAGAGTGGTGTTCATCACACGAGCCGACACCCAATGTATGCCATCCTTAGCATAGTTAAGTACAAAATACATCAATACCATCACCACTGTGCCAATGGCCACGCAAGTAAAGCCATGTCCAATGAAAGGAATACCCAACATGCCAATGCTCGCTATGAACGAGAGGTTCATTTTCAAGCGCGATTTCTGCACGGTGGACTCCCAAATGGCCCACAACACCACAGCAACCAGAACGAAGAGATAAACCACCAGACCAGAATTGAACGGCATATTGAGGTCGTTTACAAACAACAACTCAAACCATCCGCCAACCTTAACGATACCTGGCACAATACCATATAACACTACGGCAACAAGCACAAAACTGGCCACCAAAGCCAGCATGCTACCCTTGACATTAGGATTGCTATGGCGTTTGTAGTACCACACCAACACCAGGGCTGGTAAACAAAGCAGGTTAAGCAAATGCACACCAATACTCAAACCCGTAAGATAGGCAATCAGTATGAGCCAACGGTCGGCACCGGGCTTATCGGCATTCTCCTCCCACTTCAGAATAAGCCAGAACACCACGGCTGTGAACAAGCTCGAATAAGCATACACCTCGCCCTCTACTGCCGAATACCAGAAGGTATCGGAGAAAGTATAGGCCAAAGCACCTGTCATTGCCGCAAACTCAATTATAAGTCCTTGAGCCAGGGTCTTCACCTGACCCTTCTCACCCACGAGTTTACGCGCCAGATGGCTGATGCTCCAAAATAGGAACATGATACATGCCGCCGAGAACAGAGCACTCATAATGTTCACCATCATGGCAACCTTCGAGGGATCGTCGGTGAACTGAGAGAAGATGTTACCAGTCAGCATAAAGAAGGGGGCACCAGGGGGGTGACCCACCTCAAGCTTGAATGCTGTGGTGATGAATTCGGGACAGTCCCAAAAACTTGCCGTTGGCTCTATTGTGCTGCAATACACAAAAGCCGCAATGGCAAATGCTACCCACCCCATAAGGGTGTCAACTAACTTGAACTGCTTCATTTGTTGTTTTATTTATTTTTAGTCATTTAAAAAATATATTGATACAATCAGTATTCCATACCTGACGGCCTTGCCTATTGATATGGACAACAATGTTGTGTACGGATTTGCACGAACATATCCCAATGTCACACTCAACACACTGCCCAATATTGGCAAGAAGCACAAGGTGCCTATCCATGAACCACGCCCATCTATCCATCGGCGAGTCTTTTCTACCTTCTTTTTAGATATGTGCAGATACTTCTCAATCCACTCGATGCGTCCAAAAGTGCCTATCCAGTAGTTGAACATTGAGCCCGCTACATTGCCCACCGTAGCACTTAGAAACAGGGGCCAGGGCTCCAGACCAGCTAATTGCAGGCTACACATCACCACCTCACTGCTGAACGGAAACACACTTCCGGCCAAAAAAGCGGCAATCGTCATGCCCCAATAACCATAACTTTCAAGAATATCAATCAGAACTTCCATATTCCAAAATTCAGTATTAACAGGCATACCAAAGCTACCATTACTAAGCAGAAGAAGGCATTTGATATCCACGAACCAGTCAGCGCAAAGAAGTGCGCTATCATCACGCTACCCCCCAACATCATCAGTGGATACAACATCTCCATTTTGCCTGGCATACACATAATCAGCAAGGCAAGCGCCACTGTTTGGATTACATAGATGTACAAATACATTCGGGTGCGGATTTTGTCGTTGTAGTAATTGTTGATATAATGTACCACACCCACACTAATCAGTAGGGCGGCAAAGCACAGAACAAGAGTCTTTGTGCTATTGTACTCAAGTAGCCATGAGTAATCCTGACCCACTATCCATGGTGTCATACTCAAATCCTTTGCTCTCGAGTATAAAAAAGCATAATCGCCCATTGCTATGCTCCAACCGAGCACAAAACACACAGGAAGTGCCACCCCCACTATGCCTGCCCAAAAACCGCGCCACGAGAGGCAACGCAAGAACACAAGCAGATACCAGTAGTACAACGGAACAAGCACCATCAGATGTGGCACCGCCAAACACGCTATACCCAGAAGAACAAATGTGTGAAATACCGCCACTACAGGTTCGTGTTGCTGATATGCGTAAAACATTACATGATAACTGCACGCCAGAGACAAGGTTGCCACCCAACCGGCCGAGAAGCCCTGTACCTGGGGCATCATGGCAACCATCACCACCCACACCGAGGCAATCATGTTCGATCTCACCCTCAAGATAGAGAATCGTCTTGAGGTCTCTATTCCTACGCATGTCACACCAACCGCCATAAACCACCCGACCAAAGTTCCCCAAGCAAAGTCGAAACCCTTGAACGATGCGTTACAAAACCACACAAGCAATCCCAACACTATGCACAAAGGCAAGGTGAAGGGACTTTTGCTTACACGATTCTGAAAACGGTTGTTCCGCATTCTGTCTATATCTCTAAGTTCTTATCATTTGATTTCTTACAAGTCCTGACCGATATCTCGGCGGTAGTACTTGCCCTCGAACTGAATCTTCTGTGCCTCCTGCATGCTCTTTGCAAGAGCCTCCGCCTTAGTATCACCATAAGAGCTCACCGCAATCACACGGCCACCACTTGTCACAACCTGATCATCCCTTTCGGCTGTACCGGCATGGAACACAATGCTACCCTCCACCTGGTCGATGCCAGTGATGGCAAAGCCCTTCTTATAGTCACCGGGATAACCACCGCTAACCATCATCACGCACACGGCACTTCGGTTGTCAAACTCGATGCTCTTTTCGCCCAGAGTCTGTGTTGCCACACCCTGAAGCAAATCAACCAAGTCGCTCTTTATGCGAAGCATCACGGTTTCTGTCTCGGGGTCGCCCATACGCACATTGTACTCAATCACCTTAGGTTCACCATCCACGTTTATCAAACCGAAGAAGATAAAGCCCTTATAGTCGATACCTTCCTGAGCCAATCCTTCAACGGTGGGACGAATGATGCGGTCCTCAACCTTCTGCATCCACTCCTTGTTGGCAAACGGAACGGGTGAAACACTGCCCATACCACCAGTGTTCAGTCCTGTATCACCCTCTCCAATGCGCTTATAGTCCTTAGCTTCGGGAAGTATTACATAGTCTTTGCCATCAGTGAGAACAAACACAGAACACTCAATGCCACTCATAAACTCCTCTATCACCACACGGCTCGAAGCACCGCCAAACATACCGCCCAGCATCTCTTCCAATTCCTTTTCTGCCTGCTCCAGAGTGTCCAGGATGAGCACACCCTTACCAGCACAAAGTCCGTCAGCCTTTAGCACATACGGTGCCTGTAAGGTGCACAAGAACGCCTTACCCTCGGCCAGAGTCTCACCAGTGAAGGTTTGATAAGCTGCTGTTGGGATACCGTGGCGCTGCATGAAACACTTGGCAAAATCCTTGCTACCCTCGAGCACGGCTCCCTGCTTTGAAGGACCCACTACAGGGATAGAAGCTAACTCGGCATCACTCTTGAAATAGTCGTAGATACCCTTCACCAAAGGATCCTCGGGACCAACTACCACCATGCTCACATTGTTCTCTATAACAAAAGTCTTTATAGCCTCAAAGTCGTCGGCCTTCATTGCGACGTTCTCACCCACCAGGGCAGTACCGGCATTTCCGGGAGCGACAAACAATTTCTCCAATTTAGGGCTCTGTGCTATTTTCCAAGCCAAAGCATGCTCACGGCCACCAGAGCCAAGCAAAAGAATTCTTTCCATAGTATTTTTCTTTGTTATTTCAGATAATCCTCAAAATATCTTGTAATTCTTTCGTGCAGATGCACGGCATCCTTGCCATACATATTGTGTTCGCCACCTGGATACAAGAAGTAATCGCATTGTGTTCCGGCATCGATGCAGGCACGAATGAAACTCAAGGTGTGCTGGGGCACGCATACAGGGTCGTTATAACCGATAATCAACTGCAAGCGTCCCTTTAGGTTGCCGGCACGCAAGCGCAGATTGCTGTTCTTGTATCCATCGGGGTTCTGTTCGGGAGTGTCCATATAACGCTCGCCATACATCACCTCATAGTAGTTCCAGTCGATAACCGGACCACCAGCTACACCCACCTTGAACACTTCGGGATAGGTGAGCATTAGGTTTGTTGTCATAAAGCCACCAAAACTCCATCCGTGCACACCAATTCTGTCCTTGTCAACATAAGGCAGAGACATCAGATAGTCAACACCCTTACGCTGGTCCTGACACTCCACGGTGCCCAACTGACGGAAGGTAGCCTGCTCGAACTCTAGTCCGCGCCATTCGCTGCCACGGCTATCCAGTATAAAAGTGATGTATCCCTTCTGTGCCATGTATGTTTCCCATCCGCGGCTCGACCAATGCCAACTTGCCTCTACCAGATGAGCGTGAGGTCCACCATACACATAAACCACGGTGGGATACTGCTTCGCCTCGTCAAAATCGGCAGGTAGCACCATTCTGTAGTACAGATCAGTCACTCCGTCCGCTGCCTTAATGCTACCGCTCTTAAAGGTTGGGATGCTATATCCCTGCTCCTTCCATGGGTCAGCAGCAGTAAGCAGGTTCTTACCCTTGCCGGTTGCCGTATAAAGAAGATTCACACTGCGAGGCACCTCGGGAGCTGTGTACGATTGTATCACCATCACACCATTGGCACTCAGTTGCGCACCATTGCAAACACCCTCTTCTTTACCAATGGCAATACGCTTGCCACCCTTTACGCCAACGCTATAGAGGCACGACTGGCGAGGATCCGACTCGTTGCTACGGAACACCAAACGGCGTGCTACGGTATTAAAGCCAACAAACTGCTGTACAACCCACTTGCCCTTTGTCAGTTGCTTTATCTCGCATGTCTTCAGGTCAAGGATATACAGATGATTATAGCCATCGCGCTGGCTCTGCATCACGGCCTTGCTATTGTCCCATGGCAGGAAGGTTAGCCCGTGCATAGGCTCAACATACTTCTCGTGCTTTTCTTCCAGTACGGTGCGAATCTTCTCGCCCGAAGCTACATTATATTGCACCAGACGCATGTGATTCTGGTCTCGATTCAGTTCAAACACATATATGCTCTGTCCGTCGGGAGTCCACGAGATGTTTGTGTGATAATCATCTTTCTCGCCCTCGAGATTGAGCCATACGTTTTGCTTTGTCTCTGTGTTGAACACACCCACCGTTACATGATGACTCTTCTCGCCAGCCATAGGATAGTGGCACGAGTAGGTGGAAGCTATTCTCGACTCGCCAGCAACCGCACCTTGCGACTTTATGTTGACTTGTGGATAACTGGGCACCATGCTTTGGTCCATGCGGTAATATGCAAGCAACTTTCCGTTTGGCGACCAGAAGGTGCCTCCGTGTATGCCAAACTCATCGCGATGCACGCTCTGGCCGTACACTATATTGTCGCTTCCGTCCACACTTCCATCCTGGCTCACGGCAATCGCTTCGCCATTGGGAGTACACACATACAAGTTTCCGCCCACGGTATAAGCTGTCTGCTTTGTCTTCACATTGAAGTCGCGCATCACAGCATTTTGGGGCAAAGTAACATCGAGTATTACGCTATCCGCGTGGAAGTCAAACATCACACGACGCAACCCCTTGGTAAACATCACCACTGGTTCCTCACCCATAGGGAACGAGAAGTTATGCCCACTGAAGACTACCTTCTCAGTAAAACATTTGTTGATGTGCTCCACAGTAAGTATCTCTTTGCCTGTATGCACATCGTACACACCCTCTGGGGTGCTTCGCAAAGCCATGTTGCCCCACCAGGTGGTATACATATTCTCGGGGCGTAGTCTCCAAAAACTCTCACCCCCGCCCAACAATTCGTCAAGAGAGAATTGCTTCTGCTGAGCCGATGCCGAAACTGTACACATGATACACACCACTAACGAGAACAAAGTCTTTACCAAAAAACACTTGCTACGACTAATCTCTGTCATCTCTTCTGAATTTATTGAATGATTTGTTATCTCTCTTCTCAGCGCCACGCTTGTCATCATGATTACGCTTGAAGTTACCGCGCCTGAGGTCCTTGTTACCCTCGCCATCGCGACTGCGCTTGAAATCACCACGCTTGAAGTCCTTCTCGCCTTCACCATTGCGACGACCAAAACGTCCACCACGCTCCTCGCCATCGCGACGACCGAAACGGCGGTCCTCACGAGCATATTTGCCCTTACCAAAGTTACGATCACCTGTAAGCTCACGCTCCTCGGGCTGTTCTCCCAGGCGAGTTTTAAAGTCACGCTTCTGCTTAAAGCGCTTCTGGTCGGACATCAGATGACGATCAAGTTTCGTCTTTATATCGCCACCCTTGGCACGCATGTCATTAAACTTGCCATCGAAAATCTGATACTTGCGCAACTCACATTCGAGCGAACCGTTATACAGGGGTGTGCGCAACGAAGGTTTCAAACCTATTGCCTCGAAGCACTCCTCTCTGTAGCTCAGCACCCATGCCTCTCCACCTACAAACTGATGTTTGAATCTCTCGCCAATCATCTTGTATAAACCAAGTAGGTCGGGAGCCGAGATGCGCTCGCCGTAGGGAGGGTTAGTAATGATGATGCTCTTCTCTGTTGGCTGAGTGAAATCCTTAAAGTCCTGTAAGGTGATGGTAACATCCTTGCTCAAACCTGCCGCTTTCACATTCTGTGTTGCTATCTCCACAGCCTGACGGTTGTTGTCGTACCCGTAAATGTGATGCTTAAACTCCTTCTCGTTGCTATCATCCTCGTAGATGCGCTCAAACAACTCGCTATCAAAGTCGGGCCACTTCTCAAAAGCATACTCCTTGCGGAACACACCCGGTGCAATGCCACGAGCTATCAGTGCTGCTTCCACGGCAAAGGTGCCACTACCACACATGGGGTCAATCAAATCACACTCACCACGCCATCCGGTCTGCAGAATAATACCTGCTGCCAACACCTCGTTCAAAGGAGCCTCTACAGCCTCCTGACGATAACCGCGACGATGCAAACTCTCGCCCGAACTATCGAGCGCCAGGGTGCAATCATACTCGGCAATGTGTATGTGCAACTGAATATCGGGGTTCATTATGCGAATGTTGGGGCGATTGCCAGTCTTCTCGCGGAACTGGTCCACGATGGCATCCTTCACCTTATAGGCAACAAACTTCGAGTGCTTAAACTCGTTGCTGAACACCACGCTATCAACGGCAAATGTAGTATCGTTAGATATATATTCGCTCCAATCGATACTCTTTACAGCATCATAAACCTCGTCGGCTGTCTTTGCCTTGAAGTGACGGATGGGCTTGAGTACTCGTATCGCTGTTCTCAACTGGAAGTTGGCACGATACATCAACTCCTTATCACCAGTAAAGGACACCATGCGGCGTCCAATCTGAATGTTATTGGCACCCAGGTCTATCAACTCCGAAGCCAATACTGTCTCCAAACCCTGAAAGGTTTTGGCAATTAGTTCAAATTCCATTTATCTTAATGTGTATATTTTGTTTTCTTTCTTAAAATCTTGCTTCAGGCTCAAGGGGGACTTTGTTTTATTACTCGCCAGACTAAAGCATTCGCTATTGCTCATTAGCAGAGGTAGTCTCCGTGTTGTTCGCTCTCCCCTGTATTAGTTTCTCGCCAGGTTTTGTGCCCTCCGTAACCCATAGGTTACCACCAATCACCGTGCCTCGTCCTATGGTTATGCGCCCCAACACAGTAGCATTGCTGTATATAATCACATCGTCCTCCAGAATTGGGTGGCGCGCTATACCCTTGATAGGATTACCGTTCTCGTCGAGCGGAAAACTCTTTGCACCCAGGGTCACACCCTGATACAGTTTCACATTGTTGCCTATTATGCAGGTTGCGCCAATCACCACACCCGTACCATGGTCGATGGTGAAGTGATGACCTATCGTTGCCGCCGGATGAATATCAATACCCGTTTCCGAGTGAGCCTTCTCGGTTATTATTCTTGGAATCAATCTTACTCCCAGTTGCAACATTCGGTGCGCCACACGATAGTTTATCATTGCCTTTATCACCGGATAGCAGCATATTATCTCGTCGTACGACTCTGCCGCAGGGTCGCCATTGTATGCCGCCTCCACATCCATGGCAAGCAAACTTTTCAGTTCGGGCAGAAAAGCAATCATTTCCTTGGCCTGCTCCTTTTGCATCACCCCACACATGAGGGCATACAACAGTTCCTCGGTCATCCCCTCTCCATAGAACTCGGGATAAACCAATGCTCTGAAACCATCAATTATCTGTTCTACCTTGCTAACCATCTTGCTTTATCTCTAATTTAGAATAGTTTTTATGTTACTTGAGCTTTCGGAACTATTAGTCTCTTTTGGGCTTCCTAAGGCTTCTAAAATTCCTGAGCCCTCTTATTTTCTCTAGGTCCTTCATGGATTACCTATGGCTTTCTGTACTTTTCTATGGTTTCCTAGTCCCTACTAAGTCTTTCTGCTCTCGCTTATTAGCGGCGTTTCATTGCATACGTATGCGCACGCGCGTCTTTTAACAAATATAGCCCGCCGTTTCCGACAGGCTATTGATTTGCGCTTCAGGATGGGCTTGAACCAACGACCCCATGATTAACAGTCATGTGCTCTAACCAACTGAGCTACTGAAGCAGTTTTGCAATTGAGTTTTTGCGCTTCAGGATGGGCTTGAACCAACGACCCCATGATTAACAGTCATGTGCTCTAACCAACTGAGCTACTGAAGCAACTTTTTTTGAGTTTTTTCTCAATTGCGGTGCAAAGATAGAGGTTTTTTCGGAAATAAACAATATCTTTGCGTAAAAAAATAAGGAAAATCATGAAAATATTAGGTATTGGCAATGCTCTGGTTGATATTCTATACCATTTGAACGACGAGCATCTACTTAGCGAGATACATCTGAAGAAGGATGCCATGACGCTCATCAACGAGCGTTGGGAACACGAAATCGAGGACCTCACCAAGGACATCGAGAAACAATGTGCCACGGGCGGAAGTATAGGCAACACTATGAAGGCACTGGCGCGTCTGGGTCGCGAGGTGGGTTATATCGGTCGTATTGGTGATGACGAGATGGGCGACTTCTTCCAAACCCAGCTCACCAAGGCTGGCGTACACACCATGCTCACCAAGGGCAAGGAGCATACTGGCGTTGCACACACTTTCATCACTCCCGGAGGCAACCGCACTTTTGGCACCTTGCTTGGCGCGGCTTATTATCTCTCGGCCAACGACATCAAGGCAGAGATGTTCCAAGGATATGACCTTATTCACATCGAGGGTTATCTGGTGCAGAACGAAGAGCTCATCGAAGCTATCTGTCAAAAGGCAAAAGAGGCTGGAGTCATCATTAGTCTCGACCTCTCGAGTTACAATGTGGTGAGCAAGCATCGTACCTATTTCCACCACCTTATCTCCGACTATGTCGACATCGTTTTTGCCAACGAGGGCGAGGCTCGTGCCTTCACTGGCAGCTTCGACTCTGCAGAGCAACTTCGCCACCTTGCCCACTTGTGCGACATTGCCGTAGTTAAGCTTGGTGAACAGGGTGCCATTGCAATGCAAGAGGGTGGACGCATCTATCAGTGCGATGCTCTGCCCGTTGATGAAGTTGTTGACACCACCGCCGCTGGAGACTATTTTGCTGCTGGCTTCCTGCATGCTCTCACACGTGGTCACCGACTCCAAAAGTGTCTCCACACGGGTAGCATCCTTGCAGCCGAGGCCATCCAGGTGGTGGGTAGCGAAATCACTCCTTCGGCATGGAATCGCATCAAGTCTACCATCAATTGCCGATAAAGTACACTCACACATTTTTAGCTCCCTCTCATACACTATTTGTATATATGAACAAGCTTCGCACGTCCGCTTTGCTCCTTCTTTTGTGCCTCACCACAGCTATTGGTCTTCATGCCCAAAATGTCGAGAATCACAATTCGCAGGTTTCGCGCAACCTTATGATTTTCAACGAAATCTACAAGATGCTCGACCTCTTCTATGTTGATACTCTCTCGGCCGATAAGGCTATCAAATGGGCCATCGACGGCATGCTCATGAATGTCGATCCCTATACCGAATATTTCCCTGCCGACGACGAGAAACTCAAACAAATGGCAACCGGCAAATATGCAGGTATCGGTAGCATCATACGCTTCCACAAGGGCGAGGACCGCGTTGTCATCGACGAACCCTACGAGAACACTCCCAGCGAGAATGCCGGATTGAAGTCGGGCGATGTCATTATCACCATCGACGGCAAGGACATCAAGGGCATGACACCCACTCAGGTGACACAAATGCTCCGTGGCGAGGCAGGTACCACCTTCGAACTTTGCTTTAAGCGATGGGGCGAGGACAACACACGCAAGGTAAACATCACACGCCGCACTATCCAACTGCCCTCCATCCCATACTATGGCATTGTCGACGAGGGCGTAGGCTATATCAATCTCAACAGCTTTACAACAGGTTGCGCTCGTGAGGTCAAGCATGCTCTTAGCCAACTAATTGAGCAGGGAGCTCAGTCACTTGTTCTCGATCTTCGCGACAATGGTGGTGGCTCTGTTAACGAAGCCATCGACATCACTAATCTCTTCGTTCCCAAGGGTGTTAAGGTGGTTTATACCAAGGGCAAACAATCATCTACAAACCACGAATACTACACCGCCACCAACCCTCTGGCTCCCGACATGCCCCTTGTTGTTTTGGTCAATAACATGTCGGCTTCGGCCTCTGAAATCGTCAGCGGTGCTCTTCAGGATATGGACCGCGCCGTCATCGTAGGCACACGCACTTATGGTAAAGGTCTCGTTCAGGCTGTGCGCGATGTTCCCTATCGTGGCGAACTCAAAATCACCACCGGTCGTTACTACATCCCCTCGGGCCGATGCATCCAGGCCTACCAGTACAACCACGATGGTAGCATAAAAACCATCCCCGACTCGCTTCGCAAGGACTTCTATACTCAAGCCGGAAGAGTTGTAAAAGATGGCGGTGGCATCTGCCCCGATAGCACCATCATTAACGACACCATGCCCACCATGGTCTACGACCTTGTGCAGAGCGACATGTTCTTCGACTGGGCCACTCGTTTCACACACACCACACCCACCATCGATGCTCCTGGCACCTTTGCCGTAAGCGATAGCCTATATGCCGACTTCTGCTCCTACATCAAGGGCACCGACTTCACCTACAACCGTCGCACCGACGATGTCATCAAGCACCTCCGCAACATAGCTCGCATGGAGGGATATCTCGAAGAGGCCGATGCCGAGATTCAGGCTCTTGAGGCAAAACTTACTCCCAACCTCGAGCGCGATCTCGAACGCATGCGCCACTTTATAGTGCCATATATCGAGGCCGAACTTATCTCGCGCTACTATCACCTCAAAGGTGTAATGCGCCACACCATCACCAACGACAAACCCTACCAGTGTGCCGTAAGCCTTCTGCGCACCCCCAGCGCTTACAACGCCATACTGAGCAAAAAGTAACAACTCCCAATGAGACGCAATATCCGTAAATCCAATTTCTCCTTCATGTATGGCATCATGGCAATGGCCATCATCGTTCTGCTCATTGCAGGCCTCTTTCTCTATTTGTGCATGCCAGCAAGTCCTCAACCATAGAATCAGTCTTTGCAGAATACCATTTTGGTAAGATACTCCCAAAGGATATCAAAGATGGTGTAGCCTTCTGTCTGTGGCGATGCGTTAGGGGGAAGTGAAGGGTACGTTTTGCAAAGGAATGCAACTCGCATTGCATCACTCCATCTGTCTCATGAATGCGATGCACGCAAAAAGCCATTGTTTATCGCGACAACCAACGTATGCTCACACTACGGTAGGTGAAGGCGATAAAAAACATCTTAGAGAAGCAGATTGATAATTGATAGAAAACACTATTGTCAATTAAATACATTACAACAAAGGTGGCTCAAAGGCCACCTTTGTTGTAATGTATCATCCACACTTAATATAAAAAAGCCCCCGATAAAGGACGAGGGCAACCTAATGTTTTCACAACGGAATAATCCTTATTGTGAATTGCTTCGAATTGATTGCAAATATAGTGTTTTATTTAATTAGTCCCTAATATGTGGACGAAAATTTGTATATTTGTGTAGGAGAAACATACAAGTAGCTCTAATAATGATATAGAGATGAAGAAAATTTTAGGTCTAGATCTAGGTACCACCAGTATTGGTTGGGCACTAGTAAATGAAGCGGAAGATAAAGAAGAACGTTCTTCTATTATAAAATTAGGTGTTCGTGTCAATCCACTTACAACTGATGAATCTCAAAATTTTGAGAAGGGTAAGTCAGTTGAAACAAATACTGTTCGTCGTATTAAGCGTGGAATGCGCCGTAATCTGCAACGCTACAAACTGCGTCGTTCTGCTCTTATAAGTTTGTTGAAGGAGTACAAATTTATTACTGATGAGGCAATATTGTCAGAACAAGGCAATGCTTCAACCTTTGAAACTTATCGCTTACGCGCAAAGGCAGTTACCGAAGAAATCAGCTTGGAGCAGTTTGCGCGTGTTCTGCTGATGATTAACAAGAAGCGTGGTTATAAGAGCAGTCGCAAGGCAAAAGGCGATGAGGATGGCAAACTAATCAACGGCATGGATGTGGCCATGCGCCTCTATAATGAGAATATAACACCTGGTCAGTTATGCCTAGAACTTTTAGAGGCAGGAAAGAAAGTACTTCCCGACTTTTATCGTTCTGACTTGAACAAGGAATTTGATCTTATCTGGAGCTCTCAAGCACAGTACTATCCTACTATGCTCACTGATGCTTTGAAGGAAGACCTACAAGGAAGAAACTCTAAACAAACCAAGGCTATTATAGCAAATAACTTCCAATGGACAGAGGTTGAGCGAATATGGAATGAGGTAGAGGCAAAAACAGAGGAAAAAGAAGTCTTGCATGTCTATCAAGGCGTAGGACGTTCAACAAAGGGATTAGAACTGAAAAAGGAAAATTACCAATGGCGCGTCAAGGCTTTGACGGAGAAGCTTCATCCCGAGAAGTTGGCAGTGGTACTTGAGGAAATAAACAAAGAATTAAATGCTTCTAGTGGTTATTTAGGTGCTATTAGCGATAGAAGCAAACATTTATTCTTCAACAGACTTACAGTTGGTCAGGCCTTAATGCAATCATTGGATACTAACCCCAATGCAAGTCTAAAGAATACTGTTTATTATCGTCAGGATTATCTCGACGAATTCGAGACTTTGTGGGAAAGTCAGGCAAGATTCCATCCAGAACTTACACCAGAGTTAAAGTATGAAATTCGTGATGTTGTGATATTCTATCAACGACGTCTCAAAAGCCAGAAGTCTCTGATAGGCATCTGTGAATTTGAATGCAAAGACAAAGAGGTGGAAGTAGATGGCAAGAAGAAGACTATCCTTGTTGGTAGTCGTGTCATACCACGCACATCCCCCCTATACCAAGAATTCAAAATATGGCAAACACTGAACAATCTTGAAGTGCGTCTGTCAGAAACAAAGGGGAAGAAGAAAAAGAAGGTTTCAAATGAACCAACTTTGTTTGATGAGATTTTCACTCCAGAAGATGAATTGGCAATCAATGGTCGTAGGAAATTAACCATTGAAGAAATGCATCAATTGGCAGAAGAGTTGTATATTAGAGAGGGAATGACGAAGGGTCAGATTCTAAAGCAACTATTTGGCTCATCATCTGGTTATGACTTGAATTTCGAAAAGGTCAGTGGCAATGAAACTGGTTCTGCTTTATATAAAGCCTTCAGTACAATGATGGATTTGTCGGGCCACGAGCCAATAGACTTTTCCAATTCTGCATCTGACATAAAATTACAGGTAAGAACTGTATTTGAGGCCTTAGGGTGGAATACAAAGATTTTGGATGTATCGCTGGCGACTGATGATTACAAGACTTTGCACGCACATCCTTTCTATAGTATGTGGCATTTACTGTATTCTTTCGAGGGTGACAATTCTCGCACAGGTGACGAAAATTTAGTGCAGAAGATATGTACTTTAGTCAATTGTGATAAGGAATATGCATCTTTACTTGCCAGTGTTTCACTTGCAAGCGATTACGGCAACCTTAGTGCCAAGGCAATTAAAAAGATATTGCCTTATATGAAGGAAGGCAACCGCTACGACGAGGCTTGTGGTTTGGCTGGTTATAGACATTCTGCTTCTTCGTTAACCAAAGAGGAGATTGAGGCTAAAGTTCTTCTTGACAGACTTGACATATTGCCCAAGAATTCATTGCGCAATCCAGTTGTGGAAAAGATTCTCAACCAGATGGTAAATGTTGTAAATAGTATCATCACGACATATGGCCGGCCTGATGAAATCCGTGTCGAACTTGCACGCGAATTAAAGAAGAACCAAAAAGAACGTGAGAGTTTGAGCAAGGCTATTGCTTCATCAACCAAGGAACGCGAAGATATTAGAGAGATACTAGTTAAGGAATTCAATATCCACAATCCTTCACGAAACGATATTCTTAGATATAGACTATATGAGGAACTAAAGTCTAATGGATATCATACTCTGTATTCCAATGAGTATATACCGCGCGAAAAACTATTCTCAAAGGAAATAGATATTGAGCATATTATCCCCAAGGCTCGCTTGTTTGACGATTCTTTCTCAAACAAAACCCTTGAATATCGTAGTATCAATTTAGAGAAAGGCAACAAGACAGCTTACGACTTTGTCCTTGAAAAATATGGTGAAGAAGGTCTGCAACGCTATTTGAATGCCTGTGATGCGTTGTTTGCTAATCAGCGCACCAAGTTGCGTAAACTCAAAATGACAGAGAAGGAAATCCCCGACGGATTTATTGAGCGTGACTTGCGAAATACCCAGTACATAGCCAAAAAGGCATTGTCTATGTTGGGACAGATTTGCCGTCGTGTAGTTGCAACAACTGGTGCAATAACAGAACAACTTCGTCAGGATTGGCAATTGGTTGATGTGCTTAAGGATTTGAATTGGAGCAAATATGAAGCAGTTGGAAATGTAGAATATCACACCGACCACGATGGACGAACTATTGGTAGAATAAAGGATTGGACAAAGCGCAATGACCATCGCCATCACGCAATGGATGCCTTGACAGTTGCTTTTACCAAACACGCTCTCATTCAGTACTTCAACCACAAGAATGCCAGTTTCCAAGCAGATTCTATAGAGTTCGCTATCAAAAATGCATATTTCAGCGATGGAAAAGCCTTACCACCAATGTGCAATTTGCGTTCAGAGGCAAAGCGTCATCTTGAGAATATTCTTGTGTCAATTAAGGCAAAGAATAAGGTTGCTACACAAAATACAAATAAGATAAAGACTAAGAAGAAGGGAACTATCACCAAGGTGCAATTAACGCCAAGAGGACAGTTGCATTTGGAAACAGTTTACGGAAGTCATCTTGAATATGTAACAAATGAAGAGAAGATCAATGCTTCATTTACAGAGGAGAAGATAATGACCGTATGTTCTCAGCGTTATAAGATAGCACTTCTACAAAGGTTGAACGAATTTGGTGGCGATGCAAAGAAAGCATTTACTGCAAAGAATGCATTAGATAAGAATCCTATTTGGCTTGACGAATTAAAGACAGAGTCTGTTCCCCTCAAGGTCAAGGTTGTAGCCCAAGAAAGATATTATACTATACGAAAACAAATAGCCCCCGATCTTAAGATTGAAAAGGTCGTGGATGCACGCATAAGGCGTGTTTTACAGGAGAGACTTGAGCAATATGGTGGTGATGCCAAGCAAGCCTTCTCAAACCTTGATGAGAATCCCATCTGGTTGAATAAGGATAAGGGAATAAGTATCAAGCGTGTTGCAATATATGGCATTAGCAACGCACAGGCTTTGCACGATAAGCGTGATAAAGATGGACATTTGATTCCAGACAAGGATGGCAATGGCATTCCTGTAGATTTTGTAAATACTGGCAATAATCATCATGTGGCCATTTATCGTAAACCTGTATTGGACAAGAAGGGTATGCATGCTCTTGATGACAATGGTCAACCCATATACGAATTGGAAGAGCGGGTAGTTTCGTTCTATGAGGTAGTTGCTCGAGTGAACCAAGGTCTTCCTGTCATTGACAAAAACTATAGAGATGACGAGGGTTGGCAATTCCTCTATACCATGAAACAGAACGAATGCTTTATATTCCCCAATGAAGAAACAGGTTTTAATCCAAAGGAGATAGACTTGATGGATCCAGAGAACTATGCTCTGATAAGTCCAAATTTGTTTAGGGTACAGACAATTTCTAAAGTAATATATGGAAATAGTTGTGTAAGAGATTATAAATTTAGGCATCATTTAGAAACGTCTGTTGCAGATGTTAAAATTTTGAAGGATACAATATATAAACAATATAAATCTTTGTCATTTGCAAACACCATAGTAAAAGTCCGCCTCGACCATCTTGGTCAAATAGTTCAAGTAGGAGAATATTAATGTATCGAATACAGATTGTGAGCCGTTGCCCTTATGCAATGGCTCACAATGTTTTTATATAGGTTTCACTTAAACACTTAGCGTTATGATTAAGAAAACCATTTATTTTGGTAATCCTGCGTATCTGTCGTTAAAGAACGCACAATTGGTAATAAAAATACCAGAGGTGGAGAAAAATGAAACTCTTCCAGATTCTTTCAAAGTGCAAACACAGGTAACAAAACCCATTGAGGACATAGGTGTGGTGGTGCTCGACAATCAGCGCATCACTATCACCACAGGTGCTATTGAGGCATTGCTTGAAAACAATTGTGCCATCATTACTTGTGACCATCGTAGCATGCCATCGGGTTTGATACTACCACTATGTGGTAATACCACCCAGAGCGAGCGTTTCCGTAATCAGATAGATGCGTCCTTGCCATTGAAGAAACAACTATGGCAACAAACCATACAGGCAAAAATCAGTAATCAAGCCTCTGTACTATCTGCCTGTCGTGGTGTTGAGATTGGATGCATGCGAGCATGGGCAAGGGATGTGCGTAGTGGAGACCCTGACAATTTTGAGGGCCGTGCCGCGGCATATTATTGGCGATGTATGTTTGGTGAGCATATAGAGGGATTTACACGCGACCGCGATGGAGTGCCACCCAACAATGCACTGAACTATGGTTATGCAATTTTGCGAGCCATTGTGGCTCGTGCCTTGGTGTCTAGTGGCATGCTCCCAACCTTGGGCATACACCACCACAATCGTTATAATGCTTATTGCCTTGCCGATGACATTATGGAACCTTATCGTCCCTATGTTGATGAATATATTGTTCAAATTATTGGTAGGCTTGGTATGCCACCAGAAGAATTGACCAAGGCATGGAAAGCAGAGCTTCTGCTTATCCCTACATTGGATGTTGTTATCAGTGGCAAGAAGAGTCCATTGATGGTTGGAGTAACCCAAACAACAGCTTCGCTCTATAAATGCTTTAGCGGAGAGTTGCGCAAGGTGGCTTATCCAGAAAAGTAATATTAATAATCACAGAAAAAGATGGATCGTTTTAGTCAGTATAGAGTCATGTGGGTACTTGTATTCTTCGATCTTCCTACGGAAACTAAGCGTGACAAAAAAGCTGCATTGAAATTCCGTAAAGACTTACAACGCGATGGTTTTACTATGTTCCAATTCTCCATCTATATCAGACATTGTGCCAGTTGTGAAAACGCAGAAGCTCATGTTAAACGTGTAAGGACGATGTTGCCAGAATATGGCAAGGTAGGTATAATGACCATAACGGACAAGCAATTTGGTGCAATGCTTTTATTTCACGGACAAAAGACAATGCCAAATCTTGCCAATGGAGTACAATTGGAACTATTCTAATTTCGATATTATCAAAAATAGGATGGTGCTTTTCACGGCAACCATCCTATTGTTAGGGTAAAAACTAATTGTTTTTTCTTTTCTAATATCTCACGCAAACAGTTGGTTAATAACCTTTTAATACAACCATACTGTTTTTACCTATGCAAAGATACTAATTCGAAAGCAATTCACAACTATAACGAACGAAATTAAATAATTTATTAAACTGTTTTTACCTATGCAAAGATACTAATTCGAAAGCAATTCACAACACTGTTTTTTTTCAATTGCGAAAGCTTTTTACTGTTTTTACCTATGCAAAGATACTAATTCGAAAGCAATTCACAACAAATAATTGTGAAAGATTTTTTATTTGAAAACTGTTTTTACCTATGCAAAGATACTAATTCGAAAGCAATTCACAACTAAATACCTATACTCCCGAACAACTACAAAACTGTTTTTACCTATGCAAAGATACTAATTCGAAAGCAATTCACAACAAATAGTTAACATCGTATCTCACTGTTTTTACCTATGCAAAGATACTAATTCGAAAGCAATTCACAACATTAGGCTGTTAAGATAAGCATATATCGGACTGTTTTTACCTATGCAAAGATACTAATTCGAAAGCAATTCACAACTTTTACTTAATAATAATTATGGGTTGGTCCACTGTTTTTACCTATGCAAAGATACTAATTCGAAAGCAATTCACAACAATCTTGATGAAGCAAATCTGCAAGCCACAACTGTTTTTACCTATGCAAAGATACTAAATATCTATATTCCTATTCACTCTGCATCAGTTGATTATTCTTCAAAATGGTTTGATTATGTGAAATTTAGCAATGAAGAGTACCGAATTGTGTGAAAAAATGAGTAATTTTGCACCGACATATTGCTTGCTACCCTTGGGTAGATAGATAACAATAGAGAGGAGGCGAGGTAAAATGATAGTATTTCCGATGAAAATAGGGAAGATGAAGAGTGCTTTATTGCGAACCTTGGCGGTATTGATTGTAGTGGGCATGGATATTGTGCTCTCGGGGAATGCCGTGTTTGCAACATTGCCACCGGCGTGCATCTCTCCTGAGGTTGCCTTGATGATGGAGACCGAGGATGTTGAGGTATGGGGCAAAAAGGCACTGAGCAAAGGCGATAGCATTGTGATGACGGCAATGCAATATCTGGGAGCAAGATATCGCAGGGGCTCGATGGGACCTACGGTGTTCGATTGCTCAGGATTCACTTCGTTTGTTTTCAAAAAGGAGAATATCAATATCCTGCGCACTTCGTATTCGCAATTTACACAGGGTATGAAGGTGGAGGATGTGTGCGAACTGAAGAAGGGTGACCTTGTTTTCTTTGGAAGTCCTAAAAATCCACGCAGAGTGGGACATGTGGGCATTGTGACCGATGTAGATCCGGCAAACAAGGTGTTTAAATTTGTGCATGCTTGCCGCAGAGGTGTTATAGTGGACGAGTCTACCTCGACTTACTATAGGGGTAGATATCTGGGAGCACGCCGCATTATTGAGGATAAACTTTAAACTAATAGTCTATGAGATTTTTTTCTTTTTTGGTATTGCTGATGATGACACGCTTGGTGTCGGCACAGGCTTCGGATACCATAACATTGGCTTTTACGGGTGATATAATGATGGGTACTACATTCCCAACTACCCAATTGCCTGCAGAGAATGGCACCAAGTTGTTCAAGCATGTTGCTCCGATATTGAGCAAGGCCGATATTGCAGCTGGTAATCTGGAGGGATGTTTGGCCGATGGCGGTACAACAACAAAGCGCATATCAAAGGTGTGCTACGCTTTTCGCACTCCTGTGAGTTATGCTCCCTTGCTGAGCAAGGCTGGCTATGATATGCTGAGCTTAGCTAACAATCATGTGAACGATTTTGGCGACTATGGTATCAAGTCTACCATGTCGGCTCTGGATAGCATTGGCATCAAGTATGCTGGCATACTGGGTGTGTGCGAATGGAGTGTACTAGAGAAGAACGGCAGGAAATATGGTTATTGTGCATTCAGTCATAACAAGAAGACTTGTGACCATCGCGATAAGGAAACGGTGCGCCGCATATTGGCGGAGTTGCGTAAGAATGCTGACTTTGTGATAGTTTCGTTTCATGGTGGCGCCGAGGGTGCTACACATAGCCGCTTGCCTTACGGACCAGAGACTTTCGTTGGTGAGAATAGAGGTTCGATTCGCGAATTGGCCCACATGTGTATAGACGAGGGTGCCGATGTGGTTTATGGCCATGGTCCGCATGTATTGCGTGCGGTAGAGGTTTACAAGGGTAAGTTCATTGCTTATAGTTTGGGCAACTTCTGCACGCCTTATGGCATCAATGTAAGAAGCGTGAATGGTTATGCTCCGGTGATTACCGTAAGAGTGCTTGCCGATGGAACTTTTGTAGACGGACAAATTCACTCTTTCATACAGCAGCGTGGCGAGGGTCCGTTGCCCGATGCTGATAACATTGTGGCAAAGGAGATAAAGCGCCTCACGGAACTTGATGTGCCTAATACCCCCATAAGTATTTCGGAGGCAGGTAGCATTAAACGTAAGTGATATTATTGAGGTAGGTTCTGAGTGATCGGAGTAATCTGAGTAATCTGAGTGGTCGGAGTGGTCGGAGTATTCGGAATATTCTGACTTTCTCAGAGGTTGTCCGTAATCTTTATTCTCTTTAAAAGTTGGAGATTGTTGGCATAGTAAGCTCCCTGCTGACTTGCCATGCGGAGTGGATCAGGAGTGATGCCTACTCTGCCGAGATCGAGGCGGTCGGCATCGAAGCAGGTGTCGATGGTGGCATTGCCGGTGCGATGCTTGGAGGTGTGATAGCGGCAGGCCTGTTGAAGCAAGCAAACCTCTTCGTCGGTTAAGTCACTAAGGATTGTGTGGCGTATGGTAGAAATCATCTCTGCTGCTCGCGGACCATGTTCAAGATCCCAGCCGTCGTCGTGGCGCCACTTATCGTGCAGATAGGCAAAATAGCGTACCACCTTGATGTTGACATCGCGACGCAACACTCCGTTGTCGGTAGCAAGTACTATAGCATTGCGCTCCACACGCCGCCAATGATATATGCCGTGTGTTTCTCCAAGGGTCCATCCCTCTTGGGCAAATTCTCTAACACGCTCGATATTACAAGGTGGGAGTTTCATATCTCCTGTTTTAACATTACCCCAGGTTTCAGCCTCCTTGCGCGTCGACCTTCGGTTCCGTTTGTATGAATTTTGCCAATTTTGCAACGGCACGGGCGCGGTGTGAAACGGCATTCTTGCCCTCGGGACCCATCTCGGCAAAGGTGAGACCGGTTTCCTCAACCTCGAACACGGGATCATATCCGAAACCATTCTCGCCACGCAACTCGGTGACAACGCTGCCCTCGACAATACCTTCGAAAAGGTGTTCCTGGAGCGAGCCGTCGGCGTTGTGGCATACCAAGGCTATAACAGTGCGGAAGCGGCACTGACGATTCTCTTTTCCCTCCATCTTGGAGAGCAGACAACGGATGTTGGCGGTGGCATCGTGGCTATCGCCAAAACCATTCATAGTTCCAAAGCGTGCGGTGAATACACCGGGCCCTCCATCGAGAGCATCAACATGCAAACCGGTGTCATCGGCAAAGCAGTCGACACCATACTTTTGGGCCACATAGCGCGCCTTCTGAAGGGCGTTACCCTCGAGGGTGTCTGCATCCTCGGGAATATCCTCGGTGCATCCTATCTGGGCCAATGACAGAATCTCTATTTTGTCGCCAACTATTTGGCTGACCTC
The DNA here is from genome assembly GCA_017547165.1 of Bacteroidaceae bacterium. Classification (GTDB taxonomy): domain Bacteria; phylum Bacteroidota; class Bacteroidia; order Bacteroidales; family Bacteroidaceae; genus Physcousia. The sequence goes on along the minus strand of JAFYQK010000025.1, from coordinate 120,775 downwards.
ACGGAGCTTATGCTCGTTATTTGTTGCAAATACCATGTTTTAAACGGAAAACGGAAAGGTGAAAGGTGAAAACGGAAAACTATTTAAAACGGAAAGGTTAAAACGGAAAACGTAAAACTAAAGGAGAAATCAGTTTTCCGTTTTAACCTTTCACATTTCAGTTCGAAATAAGTCTCGCTTATTTCTTAATTGGGTCAAATCCTTCACCAAAGACACCCTCAACATTTGACATGGAAACGAAGGCTTTGGGGTCGACCTGATGGATGAGGTCAAAGATTGCCTTGCGCTCAAACTTCTTTGCCATAACCAGGAGTACGGGGCGTTTCTGCTTGCTATACCAACCGTGACCTTCGAGAACGGTGCAACCGCGCTCAAGATCGTGGTTGATGCGTGTGGCTATCTCTTCGTACTTCTCGGATACGATAAGGAACTGGATGCTTTGGCGCGAACCATTGATAACATAGTCGACCATGTTGATGGCGATGAACATCATACAGTAGCTCATTACCAGAGTTTCAACATCGCGAATAACAAACCAGTTCAGACCTACGATAAAGATGTCGACCATGAAGAGGGCACGACCAATGCTGATGGTCTTGTATTTGTTGATAATGGAGGCAATGATGTCGGAACCGCCTGTGCTTCCACCCGAGAGGAATACAAGACCCAAGCCTATGCCTTCGGTGAGACCACCAAGCACGCAAGCCATAAACTTCTCCTCGCCAATGACTTTATACATGGTGCCATCGTCCATGGTGACAAGGCTTTGTGCTATACCGATGAAGAGAGAGACGAGAACTGTGCCGAGAAGGGTTTTTACGGTGTACTTAACACCCAATATCTTGAGGGCAAAAACCAACAGAGCTAAGTTGATGATAAAGTATGTGTATGATGGTGGGAAACCAGTGACATAGAAGATAAGAGCACCGATACCAGAAACACCGCCACTTGTCATATTGTAGGGAAGAATGAAGCACGCATAGCCTATGGCAAAAATAATCAGACCACCAGCTATCATCAGTACATCCTTGCACTGATGCATAATCTCTTTAAATGTAATATTACCCATTGTGAATATATTTTTCTATGCTCTAATTACATTGAATCCCTTGCCAAAGGCTCCCTCCACGCGATGGAAAGTGACAAAGGCGTCGGTGTCGGTGTCGCGGATGAGACGGAGCATCTCTACCTGCTCGCTCTTGTGCACTATGGTCACCACCACTTTGAGCTGGTCGTGGGTGAAACCGCCTTTGGCAAAGAGCAGGGTAGCGGTGTGGCCCGTCTTGGTGCGGATGGATTCAACCATAGTGTCGTGGTGCTTGGTGTAGATGGTGAACTGGATATCCTGCTTGGATGAGTTTATCATGGTGTCGACGGCAAAGGTGTAGATAACCAGTGTGACATAACCGAACACCACCATCTGCCAGCTGTGGAACAGGAAGTAACAGCATCCGATGACAAAGAGATCGAGATAGAGGAGCACACGGCCTATGCTGACATTCTTGTACTTGTTGATGACTGAAGCTATGATATCCCAACCGCCGGTGCATCCGCCGCTCATGAATACCATGCCTATGCCTATGCCGTTGAGAATGGCTCCAAGGATACATGCCATGCCTTCTTGATTATCACCAAGCACTTGCCATAAACCATATGACTCGTTAGATACGATTTCTTGTCCCACCTCGAGATAAAAAGTGAGTGACAAGACGGCATAGAGTGTCTTGAGGGCGAACTTGAAACCCAGTTGCCACCAAGCCAAGAGCAGAAGTACCGTGTTTACGATAAGCAGACTGTATTGCATGGGAAAGTCGGTGGCATACTGAATGATGGCACACATACCGGCTCCACCGCCTGTGGTGATTTTGTATGGAAGGAGGAACAGGGCCCATCCAACATCGTAGATGGCCATACCAAGATTAATGAAAATCAAGTCTTTTATCAAGTCCCAGATGTGATATCTGCGCAGACGATTTTGTAATTTCTCGCGCTGCTCTGTCAGGTTGACTTTTGATTTCATAAGACAATGTTGTTGTGTTTTATGGAGGGTTAACGGAGGTGAGAGAGGGATGCCGCCCTCTCTCATTCACACTATTATTTTACTACGATGTTAACGATGCGCTTGGGCACGGCGATGGTCTTTACTATCTGCTTGCCCTCGATGTGCTTCTGTGCCTCGGGTGCTGCCAGTGCCATCTCCACCATCTGCTCGGGAGTTGCGTCGGCAGGGAAGAGCATAGAGAAACGAACCTTGCCATTGAACTGAACACCTAACTGTACACTGCTTTCCACAAGGTACTTCTCGTCGAACTCTGGCCACTGTGCATCGCATACACTGCCTTCCTGACCAAGTGCTTCCCATAACTCCTCTGCCACATGAGGTGCAAATGGAGCCAGCAGAGCAACAATCTGTGTCATCACCTCGCGGCTACGGCACTTCTGTGCGGTCAACTCGTTTGTTGCCACCATGAAGGCAGAGATAGAGGTGTTGTATGAGAATTCCTCTATGTCGGCACTTACCTTCTTGATGAGTTTGTGCAGAGACTTCATGTTGTCAGCGGTGGGTTCTGTGGCATCTACCTGCAGGTTGCCGTCCTTGTCCCAGAAGAGCTGCCACAACTTTTTCAGGAAGCGATGGCATCCGTCAATACCATTGGTATCCCAGGGCTTGCTTTGCTCCACGGGACCGAGGAACATTTCGTAAAGACGTAAGGTGTCGGCACCATAGCGCTCCACAATCATATCGGGGTTAACCACATTGAACATGCTCTTGGACATCTTCTCCACGGCCCATCCGCAAATATACTTGTCGTCCTCCAGGATGAACTCGGCGGTCTCATACTCTGGGCGCCATGCCTTGAAGGCCTCTACGTCCAGCACATCGTTCTTCACGATGTTCACATCTACATGGATGGGAGTGGTGTCGTACTGGTCTTTCAAACCGAGGCTGACGAAGGTGTTGGTGTCTTTGATACGGTAAACGAAGTTGCTTCGGCCCTGAATCATACCCTGATTGATGAGTTTCTGGAAGGGTTCTTCCTTCTTGCTCACTCCGAGGTCGAAGAGGAACTTGTTCCAGAAGCGAGAGTAGATGAGGTGACCTGTGGCATGCTCGCTACCACCTACATAGAGGTCAACATTCTGCCAGTACTCCGAAACCTTCTCGCCAACGAGAGCCTCCGCATTGTTGGGGTCCATGTAGCGCAGATAGTATGCACTTGAACCGGCAAAGCCAGGCATGGTGAAAAGTTCGATGGGGAAGACGGTCTTCTCGTCGATGAGTGCCTTATCCACAATCTTGCGGTTAGCCTCGTCCCATGCCCACATCTGCGCATTGCCCAATGGGGGCTCGCCACTCTCGGTGGGAAGGAAGTTCTCTACCTGTGGTAGTTCCACGGGCAGACATTCCTCGGGAATCATGCAAGGGATGCCCTGCTTATAGTAAACGGGGAAGGGCTCACCCCAATATCTCTGGCGAGAGAAGATGGCATCGCGAAGGCGGAAGTTCACCTTTACACGACCAAGACCATTCTCGCTAACAAACTTCTTTGTTGCCTCGATGGCTTCCTTGATGGTTAAACCGTTCAGACTGAAGCCATTCAGCGATGACTTGCCCTCCATGGGAGAGTTCATCACAATACCTTCCTTGGCATCGTAGCTCTCCTCGCTTACGTCGGCACCCTCCACCAATGGGATGATGGGCAGGTTGAAGTGACGAGCAAAGGCATAGTCGCGGGAGTCATGTGCAGGTACTGCCATGATGGCACCTGTACCATAACCAGAGAGGACATACTCGGCAATGTAGATGGGGCACTTCTCTCCGGTGATGGGGTTGATACCGTATGAACCAGAGAACACACCTGTCACGGTGCGGTCTATCTGACGCTCGCGCTCGGTGCGGCTCTTAACATAAGTCAGGTACTTGTCAACCTCCTCCTTCTGCTCGGCAGTGGTCAGTTGTGCCACCAACTCGCTCTCAGGAGCCAGAACGAAGAACGTCACACCAAACATTGTGTCGGCACGAGTGGTGAAGATGGTGAAGTCGATATCGCTATCTGCCACCTTTATCTGCACCTCGGCACCTTCGCTTCTGCCAATCCAGTTCTTCTGTGTCTCCTTGATGCTATCGCTCCAGTCTATGGTCTGCAAACCATCCAGAAGGCGCTGGGCATAAGCGCTGACACGCAGACACCATTGGCGCATCTTCTTCTGCTCCACGGGGTATCCGCCACGCTCGCTCACACCATCGATAACCTCATCGTTGGCCAGTACGGTACCCAATTTGGGACACCAGTTCACCATTGTTTCACCCAAGAAGGCGATACGATAGTTCATCAAAGTCTGGCTCTTCTCCTGCTCGCTCATAGCCTTCCACTCTTCGGCGGTGAAACGGAGTTCTTCCGAACCAGCGGCATCAATGCCCTCTGTGCCCTTTGCCTCGAAATTGGCAATGAGTTGCTCTATGGGCTGAGCCTTGCCAAGAGTGTTGTCAAAGTATGAGTTGAACATCTTCTGGAAGGCCCACTGAGTCCAATGGTAATAACCAGGAGCACAGGTGCGCACCTCGCGATCCCAATCGAAGCAGAAACCAATCTTGTCCAACTGCTCACGATAGCGGTCGATGTTCTGGAATGTAGTCTTTTCGGGGTGCTGACCTGTCTGGATGGCATACTGCTCGGCAGGCAGACCGTATGAGTCATATCCCATAGGGTTCAGCACATTATAGCCCTGCTGACGCTTGAAGCGCGCATAGATATCGCTTGCAATGTAACCCAGAGGATGACCTACATGCAAACCTGCACCGCTGGGGTAGGGGAACATGTTCAGGACATAGAACTTCTTCTTTGTCTCATCCTCTACAACATGATATGTCTTGTTGGCCACCCATTGGGCACGCCACTTCTCTTCAATCTTTCTAAAATCGTATTCTCTCATTGTTAATTTTATTTATTTTGCAGACAAAATTACGAATAAGCGAGCGAAAAACCAAATTTGCGATTAAGCGAGTGTAGAAAATTATATTTTTTATGCCGAGCGGGAGCAAATTCGACCGTTAGGTCAAATTTATTTGAGTATTTCCGAACCGACGCGCGCAACAAGAGCAGAGGATGCTCGCATACTATGCCTTGTAAGGAGGAGGAAGACCGAAGGTCAACGTGAGTAATTTAGAAACGAAAGTTTCAATGTTACGAATAAGTGAGCGAAAAGAAACTGAAGACAAATTACATTTCTTGCCGTAATAAAAGTATTTGCGTTGCTAAATAAACACCCGAGATACATGATTGCAAAAATGTACACAATATTATGTACATATAGACACAATACTTGGTATATATAGACATAACATTAGGGACAATGCTCCCGAATATTGTGTCTCAATTATATTTTCCGTTCTTTTTGCTTATAATATCCAATCTTTTACCTTATACATATCAATGGTTAGCATTTTTATAATTGGCGGTTGGTTCATAGATTTCGAACAATGTAAATGATACTTTCTGTTCATTATAATAAATTATATTCCATTTGGAAGACCATTCATATGTAATAATCATCGGATACTATCATTTATTGTGTCACAAATACTCTCCAACTACCATCTCTTTCACCACGTTCAACATATTTCTTTTGAATGAGTTGGTCAAGTTGTTTTTTTTTGAATGGCTGCGATGCTGATACCCGTTTTCTCTTTCATATCTGCGAGTGTCAATGTAGGTTCAGTGAGCATCGCATTGAATATCTTTGTATAATTAGGTGTGCATGGAAAAATAAAATTTCTGCATCGGAAATTGTTAAATAAATAGAGACTTTATTGGGGTATTTGGCTCGCTTATTCGTAACATTGACCTCTCGCTCTAAATTACTCTCGCTCGGAAATACTCAAATATATTTGGTATTTCGCTCGCTTATTCGTAATTTTGCAAGCAAAATATTAAGGAAATAACTATGCAACCATTTTTGATTTACAATACTTTGACTCGCCAAAAGGAGTTGTTTCGTCCTTTGGTGGAGGGGCGTGTGGGAATGTATGTGTGCGGTCCTACCGTATATGGCGATGCACACTTGGGACATGCTCGTCCTGCCATTACCTTCGACTTGTTGTTCCGCTATCTGAAGCATCAGGGATATAAAGTGCGTTATGTGCGCAACATTACCGATGTGGGCCATCTGGAGCATGATGCCGACGAGGGTGAGGACAAGATTGCCAAGAAGGCTCGTCTGGAGCAGTTGGAACCTATGGAGGTGGCTCAGTACTATACCAACCGTTTCCACGATGCCATGGCAGCACTGAACTGTTTGCCTCCCAGCATCGAGCCTCATGCCACAGGTCATATTATTGAGCAGCAACAGTTGGTTCAGCAGATTATGGACAACGGTTATGCCTATGAGAGCAATGGTTCTATCTACTTTGATATTGAGCGTTACAACCAGGACCATAAGTATGGCATATTGAGCGGTCGTTCTTTGGAGAACATCAAGGATGCAAGTCGCGACACCCTGGCTGGTGTGGGCGAAAAACGCAATCAGGCTGACTTTGCTCTTTGGAAGAAGGCAAGCCCAGAACACATCATGCATTGGCCAAGTCCATGGAGCGAGGGTTTCCCCGGCTGGCATTGCGAGTGCACGGCAATGGGCAAGAAGTATCTGGGTGAGAGGTTTGATATTCATGGAGGCGGTCTTGATCTTGTCTTCCCCCACCACGAGTGTGAGATAGCACAGGCACAGGCAAGTCAGGGACATCCTATGGTTACCTACTGGATGCATAACAACATGATTACCATCGACGGCAAGAAGATGGGTAAGTCATATAACAATTTCATCACGCTGCCTCAGTTCTTCGCTGGTGAGCATGAGCGTTTGGAGCGCGGATATTCTCCTATGACCATCCGCTTCTTCATACTTCAGGCACATTATCGTAGTACCGTAGACTTCAGCAATGAGGCTTTGCAAAGTGCAGAGAAGGGTTTGGCACGACTGATGGACGCGTGGAAGGCACTGAAGCGCTTGAAGGAGGGCCAGAAGGTGAAGGGTCAGCCACAGATAGAGATGAGTTATGTGGACACCTTGCGCCAGAACTGCTACGATGCTATGAATGATGATATGGCTTCGCCCATGGTTATCAGCCATCTATTCGACGCATGCCGTGTGCTCAACACCGTTATGGACAAGAAGGCCAGCATCAAGGAGGATGTAGTGGCAGCACTCACGGAGGTGTTCCATACCTTTGCATTTGAAATCCTTGGTCTTTCAGAGGAGAAGGATGGAAGCAACAAGGCACGCGAAGAGGCTTTTGGTAAGGTGGTTGATATCGTGCTGGAACAGCGTCAGCAGGCCAAGGCAGATAAGAACTGGGCCTTGTCAGATAAGATACGCGATGACCTCTCTGCCCTCGGTTTTGAGGTGAAGGATACCAAGGACGGCTTCGCTTGGTCGCTGAACAAGTAATAAAAGACCCTCCCCCAGTCCTCCATAAGGGAGGGGAGTAGTTACTACCAATTTGTGGACATGGTCACAGTAACACTCCACTCTTTTATAGATGGACCGGGGAATAATCTTTTAATCGAAATCTATTAATTAGGACCCATAAATCCCTCATCAATAAATACAATATACTCCCTTCCCTTGTGGAGGGGGCGGAGGAGGGTCTGATACATATTATTCCCATGCCTGCAACATTAAGATTCAAGGTAGTAGAAGAGGCTTTCGGCAAGAAGGCCATTGATGTGCCAACACCCAAGGAACGTCCAAGCGAGTTCTTTGCCAAATATGTTTTCAACAAGCAGAAGATGTTCAAGTATCTTCCTGCCGATGTGTATGAAAAGATGTGCGATGTCATTGATCGTGGCACAACGCTTGACCTGAAGACTGCCGATGCAGTGGCAGAGGGTATGAAGCGCTGGGCTATGGAACTGGGTGTTACACATACCACACACTGGTTCCAACCTCTTACTGAGGGTACCGCTGAGAAGCACGACGGATTTGTGGAGCACGATGGCAAGGGTGGCATGCTGGAAGAGTTCTGTGGCAAGCAATTGGTGCAACAGGAACCTGACGCAAGCAGTTTCCCCAGCGGTGGTATACGCTCCACTTTCGAGGCGCGTGGCTATAGCGCATGGGATCCTGCCAGTCCTGTCTTCGTGATGGGAGACACACTAATGATTCCTACCGTATTTATCTCCTATACCGGAGAAGCTCTTGACTACAAAGCTCCGCTGAAAAAATCCATCAAAGCTGTTGGTAAGGCAGCACTTGATGTGGCGCGTATGTTCTATCCAGAGATAAGCAGCGTGAAGAGCAACTTAGGTTGGGAGCAGGAATATTTCCTCGTTGACGAGAGTTTCTATTCTGCCCGTCCTGATTTGCTTATGACAGGTCGCACCCTTATGGGACATGATTCGGCGAAGAACCAACAGATGGACGATCATTATTTCGGTTCTATTCCCTCGCGTGTCGTATCCTTTATGAAGGATTTGGAGATTCAGGCCTTGGAACTTGGAATCCCATGCAAGACCCGTCACAATGAGGTGGCTCCGAACCAGTTTGAACTGGCTCCTATCTTTGAGGAGATGAACCTTGCTATCGATCATAATATGCTCATTATGGCACTGATGAAGAAGGTTGCTCGCAAACATGGTTTCCGTTGCCTATTGCATGAGAAACCTTTCAAGGGTATCAATGGTAGTGGTAAGCACAACAACTGGAGTCTATCTACAAATACAGGTATACTCTTGCATGCGCCGGGCAAGACCCCGATGGACAACCTGCGTTTCATCACCTTCATTGTAGAGACACTTATGGCGGTATATCGTCACAATGGATTGCTGAAGGCTTCTATAGTTAGTGCTACCAACGCACATCGTCTAGGTGCCCATGAAGCGCCTCCTGCTATCATCAGTTCGTTCCTTGGAAGTCAGTTGGCAGATGTGCTTGAGAAACTGGAGACAAGCGAGGATAACGATATCTTCAACCTCTCAACCCGCCAGAGTGTGATGTTGGACATTCCGCAGATTCCCGAACTGTTGGTGGATAATACCGATCGCAATCGCACCTCTCCCTTTGCGTTTACAGGTAATCGTTTTGAATTTCGCGCTGTAGGTTCGCAGGCAAGTTGTGCCGCATCGATGATAGTGCTTAACACCGCTGTGGCAGAGCAGTTAACCGACTTTAAGCAGCGTGTGGACAAGCTCATATCTTCGGGTATTGATATGGTAAAGGCTATACTGATAACTTTGCGTGAAGATATCAAGACATGCAAGCCCATTCACTTCGATGGCAATGGATATAGTGAGGAGTGGAAACAGGAGGCAGAACGCCGCGGACTTGATGTAGAAAGCAGTATTCCCATTATTCTCGATCATTATCTCACACCCGAGACAGTGGGAATGTTTACACGAATGAATGTTTTGAGCAAGGCGGAGTTGGAGGCACGAAACGAGATAAAACTTGAGACTTACACTAAGAAGATTCAAATCGAGGCCCGTATCTTGGGCGATCTTTGCCTCAATCACATAATCCCTGTGGCAACACGTTATCAGAGTCAGTTATTGGATAATGTGACAAAGGTTGCTCAGGTATTCCCCTCCGAGCAAGCCAAGACAATGAATGCTACTAACCTGTCACTTATCGAAAAGATAGCAGAGAATACCGCATTCATCACCGAGCATGTATATTCGCTCATTGGTGCACGTAAGGTGGCTAACCGTTTGGAGTCAGAGCGCGCCAAGGCTATAGCCTATCACGATAATGTTGCGCCACTAATAGAGGATATACGTGTTGCTGTTGACAAACTTGAAATGATAGTTGACGACGAACTTTGGCCTTTGCCTAAATACCGTGAGATGCTCTTTATAAGATAAGGATATAAGTTCGTGCAAGGTACTGAATTAAACCAAAAACTATAAAAAGAAGCGAGGTGCTCATATGCACCTCGCTTCTTTTGCTTTTTATATTAAATCAGATTTTTAATCTGAAATTGATTGGTGTATTACAATGAACCTGCGGTGAGGATCAGTACCAACAAACCAAGAATTGCATACAACTCAGGGAATACAGCCAATACCATGGTTGTACCGAATGCGTTATGACCACCACCGATAGCGCTGATACCATTAGCACAAACCTTTGCCTGACGAAGAGCTGAGAACAAACAAACGAGACCACATGCCAAACCTACACCGAAGATAGCACAAGCAGTAACCATGTTAACGGTTTCGGTTGCAAAGTCTTTCAGCATAAAGTAACCTACGAAACCATATAGACCCTGTGAAGAGGGAAGGGCAGCAAGACCCATGTAAGAACCACTGGCTGTGGGGTTTTTCTTGAATGCACCTACTGCTGCATTACCGCAGATGGTTACACCGTAAGCACTACCAATACCTGACAATGCTACACAAAGGGCAATGCCCAAGTAAGTCAAAAAGATTTCCATAATGTTTTTGTTTTAATTGTTATTGTTTTTATTTTTCTTTTTTATTGTAAGAGATGAAGTGGGGGAGAGTTTTTTTAGTTCTTAATCTCGCGGAAGGGATCGTATTCCTTGCCTCCACCACCGAAATCTGCGTTCTTAAAGAACTCTACAAAGGTGAGACGCATAGGATGTACAAAGGCACTAATCAAACTAAGACCAAAGGTCACGGCATGTCCCAACAGGAGAATGAGCACCATTACTATGATTCTAAAGCCTAAACCCAAGTTTGAAGACATGTCTACGGCCAATGAGTTGAATACGCCTCCGAGCACACCACCTGTAAGACCAAGGGCAAAGAGTCGGATATAACTCAAAAGGTCGCCAAGCAAACCTGTTGCCATACCATAAGTGGCCCAAATACCACCGCCGATGTTACTCAACAGACCCAATGCAGGACGCTTGTAACTAGCGGGGGAGTTGTAGAGGAAGATGCCTATGCCACAAATACCGATGATGGCAAGTAGTGTGTATTCGGCCCACATGGGGAGTGCTATCTCGCAAGCAGGAAGACCGTAAAGGGCGATAGCGGCAATAAGCGCCACAACCCATGAGAAGGTGCCAACAGCATAGGGCCATCCATAGTTTTTCATTGCTTTACATCCCTTGAGTATCATGCCAAGGAGTACCTGTATCATTCCGATAATAACAGAAAGGACCATCATTGGGCTATAACCGAACATAGGACCAACTCCGTTGTCATTGAGGAAATATGGCTTCAGAGGTTGTATGAATTCCCAATCTTGAGCGCTGATATCTACACCAAAGACAGATCCCATTGCTAAACCACAGAGGATAGTAGAACCGCCTAAACAAACGGCGAGTTTACCCATTGGACGCATTTCTTCATTTCCCTTAAAGGCTAATAGAAGACCTACAATTGAAATAAGTACACCATAGCCTGCGTCGCCCATGCACAATCCGAAGAACAGCATGAAGAAGGGCGCAAAGAATGTTGTTGGATCCAAGTCGTTGTAGTTAGGTAGAGAATACATCTTGAGGATGGGTTCAAACAGACGAGAGAAACGACCGTTGGTGATTTTAACAGGCACGTCGTCTTCGTATGCAGGATCTGTCATTTCGTAGTAGATGTGAGCTTCGTCAAGGTATGATACAAGTGCTTCTGTCGAGTCGGCACGCACCCAACCCATCATGAGGCGCAGAACATCTCCGCATGTGCGTTCGCTGCTCAGGTGCACCTTGTTAAGTGAAATCTCGTTGAGCATAGCGGTTTGTCCTTGTTGGAGGACATGGCGAAGTCCTTCGTTGATGGCTATCATTTCCGCACGCACATCGTAAAGTCGGTTCTTTGCTTCTTCTAACTCGGTGAGAACCTGTGAATATGACTTGCGTGGAAGGAAGATCTGCTCGGCAGGTATGTCGGGACAATCTTTTGAGAAGGTTACAAAGTACACCTTTTTCTTTTCTTCAGATATTTCTGTCGCATAACAAGCTTTGGCCCACTCTGCACCAAACTTTTTGGCCTGGCAGGAGAAGAAATGAATCTTCAAACCAGTTGCGTTGGTGAAGCGGTCGATTTGTTCTGGACTGAATTCTCCCCAAGGTGCCAGCAAGCGTTCCTCAGTACGCAGTTCGTCAATTTCGTGTAAGAGATTGTTCTCTGTACTTTGCAGTTTTTCTATTTCCGAGAGCAATTCTGCTGGGTCAGAAATTTGAGGCGCCTTAATGGCATGACCTTCTAATTCTTTTTGAGCACTCTTTTTCTTGTACTTTTCGGCTACTATGCAGAGGAAATCCAAGGCACGGCGGTAGTCGGCTTCCTTTTGGATAGCTTCCTGAAGGTGGGGACTGGTTGCTCCCTGTGCCAGTTGTGTCACATGAACAACCCCTAACTCACGGATAGAGTCAATGAATCCCTCGTATTCACGATCTGTCACCAAAAAGGTGAACTTCTTCATTTTTTCAATCATAAGCCTCTACCTCCTCTATTTCATAGGGTTCTGATTCTACATTCTGGGCACGTTTGGCTTGAAGACTCTTCAAAATCTTTTGACTTGACTTTGAGAGGTTCTCTTCATCTTCCATAAAGCGCTTAATCTTGCGGATTGCCTCCTGGAAACCAGGAATCTGGACTTTCTCAAAAAGGTTTACCTTTTGTGTTGTCTTGCGACGGGCACGGTCGAGAAGATTCAGCTTGGCCAGCACGAACTCACGCTCTACAGCGGTTTTTGCCAAACCTTGCAACAGGTTGATACCATCGAAATACCACTTTGGCGCAGAGAACAGACCAAAGGGTTTGACGCTAAGACTGATGTTGACCAGAATAGGGACATTCACGCCTGCTATCTTCTTGCTGTCGAGTTGTACTCCCTCAAGAGATACAAGTGAAGCGTCAAATTCTCCCCACAGAGCATACATCGATTCGTATCCAGCAATCTGCTGCTTGAGTTTCTCCTCCAGAATGTCGGCCTCCTCCTTGCATTTCTTTACCTCAAGACGCAGGGCAGTCTCCTTGCTCTTGATGATGGGCAAGGTGCGCTGACGCATCTTCAGGTTCTTTTCGAGAGCCTGCAAGGATGTTTTATTAAACTGATATTTTATTGCCATAATGTATGACCTTTATCAAACTGGACAAGTATTTGGGATTATTACTTTGTCCAATACTGATCGGTGAATTCCTTCTTAATATTGACTTCTTCGATGCTGAAGTGGTTACGGAAGAGTTCCCATGTAACGTCGAGCATCTCCTCGGTATCGAGGTTCACGTCGATGGCAAGAAGTTTTTCTGCATAGTCCTTGGCAAACTTCAAGCAACGGTTGTCGTAGTCTGTAAGGTCGAAACCATTCTCCAGCTTGGTCTTTGCATTTGCGGCATCGGCATAGAGGCGGATAGCTGCATTCATTACCTGAGAGTGGTCCTTACGGGTCTTCTTACCTGCAACCAACTGCTTCAAACGAGAGAGTGAACGGAAGGGATCGACAACAACCTTGCCCACATCGCTGTCACGACGCAAATAAAGCTGACCCTCGGTGATATAACCGGTGTTATCGGGTACGGCATGTGTGATGTCGCCACCGCTCAAAGTTGTCACGGCAATGATGGTGATAGAACCGCCACCTACACTCTCGGGGAACTGTACTGCCTTCTCGTAGATTTTGGCCAGGTCAGAGTAAAGAGAACCAGGCATTGAGTCCTTGGAAGGAATCTGATCCATACGGTTGCTCACGATAGAGAGTGAGTCGGCATATGATGTCATGTCGGTAAGAAGAACCAATACTGTCTCGTGCTTCTCAACGGCAAAGTACTCGGCTGCGGTGAGGGCCATGTCGGGAATCAACAGACGCTCTACGGCTGGGTCCTCGGTGGTGTTGATGAACGAGATGATACGGTCTAATGCACCAGCGTTGGAGAAGGTGTTGCGGAAGAAGTAGTAGTCGTCGTTTGTCATACCCATACCACCCAAGATGATCTTGTCGGCCTTGGCGCGCATGGCCACCATTGCCATCACCTCGTTGAAGGGTTGGTCGGGGTCTGCAAAGAAAGGAATCTTCTGACCAGACACCAGAGTATTGTTCAGGTCGATACCAGCAATACCGGTAGCGATGAGTTCGCTGGGCTGTTTACGGCGGACTGGGTTAACTGAGGGACCGCCAATCTCCACTTCCTTTCCCTCGATCTCTGGACCTCCATCAATGGGGTGACCATAGGCATTGAAGAAACGGCCTGCAAGGTCGTCACTCACCTTCAATGAGGGAGCTTTGCCAAGGAATGTCACCTCGGCATTGGTGGGAATACCTCCTGTACCCTCAAACACCTGAAGAGTAACATCGTCGCCCACAATTTTTACCACCTGAGCCAAACGGCCGTTGATGGTTGCCAGTTCGTCATAACCAACACCTCTTGCTTTTAGCGAACAAGTGGCTTTGGTAATCTGGCTTATTTTTGTATATACTTTTTGAAATGCTGTTGCCATACCTTATATATATATTATGGTAGGTTCTATAAATTAGTATTATAACATTGCTTCAACCTGTTGCTTGAAGTCGTAGTACTGCTCGCTCTTGTACTCGGAGTAGTTCATCTGCTTGCATAGGTTGATCATCTTCTTGAAATAACTTACCACATCAAGGAAGGTGTCAAACTTATAATCCTCCTTGTTGCAGATTGCGGTAACAAGGTTGAGAATTTCCTCCTGACGCTCCAAAGGAGTTACGGCGTCAATCTCGTCGAAGGCATCCTGCTGAAGGATGACATAGTCGATAATTTCAGACTTCCAGAAGATAACATGATATTCTACGGGTACACCGTCATCGCCAAGGATGTTGATTTGCTCGGCAATTTCCTTACCGCGGAGCATACGTGTCTTTAATGCCAATACCTTTGGAATCCACTCCTCGTTGATATGGCCCTTGATATACTCAGCGAACTCGGGATATTCGAGGTATTTTGAGTAAGAGTCAATGGGGTTGACGGCGGGGTAGCGCTTCTTGTCGGCGCGGTCCTGCTCCAAAGCGTAGAAGCAACGTGCTACCTTCTTGGTGTTCTCTGTCACAGGCTCCTTCAGGTTACCACCGGCGGGTGATACTGTGCCGAGGAAGGTTACAGAACCCACCTCACCATTCTTCAGATATACATAACCGGCACGACCATAGAAGTTTGCTACCAAAGCACCCAAGTCCATGGGGAAAGCATCGGGACCAGGCAACTCCTCCATACGGTTACTCATCTCACGCAGAGCTTGTGCCCAACGAGAAGTAGAGTCGGCCATGAGCAGAACGCGCAAACCCATAGAACGGTAGTACTCTGCCATGGTCATTGCGGTGTATACAGATGCCTCACGGGCAGCAACGGGCATGTTTGATGTATTGGCAATAATGATGGTACGCTCCATCAGTTTGCGACCTGTATGTGGGTCGATGAGTTCGGGGAACTCGGTGAAGATTTCTACAACCTCGTTAGCACGTTCACCACAAGCTGCGATGATAACGATGTCGGCCTCTGCCTGCTTTGAGATGGCATGCTGAAGCACGGTCTTACCAGTACCGAAGGGACCAGGGATGAAACCTGTGCCACCCTCAACGATGGGGTTGAAAGTGTCAATGGTGCGCACACCAGTTTCCAGCAACTTGAATGGACGGGGCTTTTCCTTGTAGTTTGTCATAGCAAACTTAACTGGCCAGTGCTGTACCATGGTGACATTGATGTCCTCGCCAGCCTCGGTGGTGAGCACGGCGATGGTGTCGTTGACCTTGTATTGACCAGCAGGCACGATGCTCTTTACCACGGCAGTTCCCTCCATCTGGAATGGTGCCATAATCTTCAGGGGCTGGTGGTTTTCTTCCACCTTACCCAACCATGCACTGCTCTCTACGCGGTCGCCAGCCTTGACGATGGGCTCGAAATCCCACAGACGGTCGGTGTCCAAAGGCTCGGTGTACTGGCCACGGCGCAAGAACACACCATCCATCTTGTCGAGGTCGTTCTGCAGACCATCGTAGTTCTTACTCAACATACCGGGGCCCAGCTGGATTTCCAACTGATGTCCGGTGAATTCGGCCTGGGAGCCAACCTTCAAACCACGTGTACTTTCAAACACCTGAACATACACATCACTGCCCACAACCTTGATAACCTCGGCCATCAGACGGTCGCCGCCAGTTGTAATGTAGCATATCTCGCCTTGTAACACAGGACCATCCACGCGGAGGGTGACCATGTTGGAGACAACGCCACTAACAATTCCTTTTGTCATATTTTGTTTTATTTATTCTTTTCGGTTATTCTCTCTTCCTTGTGCGTGAGATGTTTTTGCTCTTTCAAAAAAGATAACACTTTGTCAAGGGTGAAACACAATAATGTTTGTACTCAATCAAAGTAATGTTTGGCATCAGACACCACTATGTCTGAAAAAACCTTTTTATTTTACAGCAAATGCACTCTGCACCTTATATTCGTCGGGCACTCGGGCTTCTCCTCGCAGATTTTCTACAATCTGCTCGAAACTCTCCTTGCCCTTCTCTACGTCCAGGTTGGCCCAGCGGTACTGAATCTCCAACTTGCACATATAAGCAAACACTGCCTCTATGCCGAAGGGTTCAAAGAATGTGTTTTCATCCAACCAAATCCACTTCAAGGCATCGATCATCTTTTCCTTTTTCACGGGGTCTTCCTGCTCGGCGATATGAATGAGCTCTTTAAGGTAATCCAAATCGCGTGAGAGATCGAAGTCGGCACTGTTCTCTTCGCGCAATTTGTCTTGCACCTCGCCCTCTCCCTTGATGTAGTCGGACACATTCCAACCATATTTGCGGGCTAAAAGGGCAGTGAGAACATTGTTTATGTTCATATTCATCTGATACCATTCGCGAACAAAACTGTTGGAACAGGTATCAATGGCATACTTGTAGAACAGATAAAGGATTTCATCCTCGGGATAATATCCCTTCTTGTCCTTGTTGAATGACCACTCACGAGCAAAGATGCTCATAAATTGTGGATAGCGGTGAACATTGAAGTTCATCTCTGTTGCGCTCTTCACAAGGTCGGTAAACTGTTCCTTGGTATAAGAACCTACGTACTTCAGTTCTGCCTCGGGATTCTTCAGGAAACCGACAAGGTTCTGGCAATCTCGTTGCAGGAAGAAATAGTTTGCCATTAAGCGGGCATCCAAAAAGGAGAGAGAGTCGTGCAATTGCTCTACGAACTCCTCCATAGGATAGCCTGGCTGAGCATCAGCCAAGTCTATGTCTGGCAAACCAGCTATAAGACAATAGTAATTAGCCATCTCCTAATATTAGAACAACATTTGCACCAACTGAGGACGGAGGAATGACTTGAAGTAATCCTCGAACTCTTCCTTGCCGAAACTTACCTTGTAGCTTCCGTCTTCGGGCTGAATGGTGAAGAGGGCCGAACGGCCGTTTACCTTCTCAATGCTTACACCCTTGTCGAGCACGCTCTTGGCCTCTTTGGCAAAATAAGACTTCAACACATCTGCATCTGCTGCCTCGATGATGATGGGTTCATTCTCAACCCATTTGCTTGCCAAGGCAACGGTGAACTTGCACAGGAACTCCTTGTCGGCAACCAGCTTGTCTACGGCTTGGCCAACGGTTGTTGATGTGAGAACATTTGCAATCTCGCTCTTCAATGCGCTCAATGACTGGGCTGTATACAACTTCAGCTCGTTCTTGGTGTTTGTTTCTATTTCTGTTGCAGACTTCTTGCCGGCTGCTTCGATCTCTGCAGCCTTCTTTTTGGCCTCAGCAATGATTTGAGCGGCCGACTCCTTCGCTTGCTGAATGATACGCTCAGCTTCAGCCTGACCCTTTTCTACACCTTCACGATAAATCTTCTCGGTGAGTTCTTGAATTTTTTCCATTATTTTAGTTTTTAATATTATTTTTCCTTGAAAACACCATAAAATGGCACTAAAACATGGCAAAGATAGCAAAAAGATATGAAGAATAACGCGCGCATATGAAGCATTTTTGTCTTTTATCTTACAAAATGTTATTAACGAGATAGAAATCGTGTTTATCACCGCAATATTTTGTAACTTTGACAACGATATGGAAGAAAAATCTCTAAAAGAGCGAACGGCCAAAGGGTTGTTGTGGGGAGGATTGAGCAATGGTACAATGCAGTTGCTTGGAGCCTTGTTTGGATTGGCTTTGATGAGATTGCTCACCCCTGGTGATTGGGGTAAGGTGTACATGCTCAACATCTTCGCAACATTGGCCAGCGCCATTCAGGAAAGTGGTTTTTCGGTAGCTTTATGTAATAAGAAAGAACCCACTCACCGAGAATATAATGCAGTGTTTTGGTTCAATATACTGGTAAGTGCTGTATTGTATGTAATACTATGGTTTTCTGCTCCTTTTATTGCGAATTTCTATAATGAACCGGACCTTGTTCCATTAGCACGATTCCTGTTTTTGAGTTTTGTTTTTGCAAGTTTCGGAACCGTGCAGAGGGCTTACCTCTATGGTCATATGATGGTGCGTGAAACCAGTATTTGCGGCGTTACGGCAATGCTTGTTTCTGGACTTGTTGGTGTAAGTTTGGCCTACATGGGTTTTGCGCATTGGGGCATAGCAAGTCAAACACTTACATTTGTTGTTGTTGTTCAGGCCATGAATTGGTATTATTCAAAATGGCGCCCCTCGTTAAATATTGATTTACGCCCAGCTTTGGAGATGTTCGGCTTCAGTAGCAAACTCCTGATAACCTATATTTTCAATATTCTTAACAATCATGCTTTCAGCGTTTTATTGGGCAAATATTTCGGAAACAGACTTGCTGGTATATATGGAACGGCTCGTAAGTGGGACGATATGGCTGCTGGAACAATAAACGGCATGGTGATAGCTGTTGCTCAACCCACTTTGGCGCATGTGGTCCATGATACAGGTCGGTATGTTCAGGTGTTCCGAAAAATGTTGAGATTTGTATGTTTTGTAAGTTTCCCCGCGCTCTTGGGATTGGGAATGATTGCCGAGGAATTCATACTTATCGTGGGTGGCGAAAAATGGGCTGAAAGTGGCAAGATACTTGCAATGTTATGTATACATGGAGCATTTTTTCCATTGAATACACTCTATAGCTATCTGGCAATCAGTCGTGGGCACAGTGGGGTAAATATGGCTTGTACCATAGGACAATGTCTGGCCGTTTGGATTGGTCTCATAATGTTGCATCTTTACGGGTATGGCATGATTGAGATGGTTATCTATTTCATAACCTTAAATGTACTATGGCTTGGCATTTGGCAATGGTGGGCAAAGCGCCTCATCGATTTGAAATGGCATTGGGCCATAATGGATATATTGCCATTCCTGCTGTTTACTCTGGCCATATTGATATCTGTTTGGTGGGTAACACAACCGATAGAGAATCTTTGGTTGTTGATGCTATCGCGTATAAGTCTGTCTGTGGTCCTTTATATAGGTTTGATGTGGATAAGTGGCGCAAAAATAATGCGCGAGACCATAGGCTACCTCCTGCACAAGAAATCCTAAGCCTTATCACATCTGCCTTTGCATCACATCACAGCATCAGGGCAGTCCTCCTACGAGAGAACTGGAGTTTTCTTATGAGAGTACTGGAGTTCTCCAATAGGAAACTGGAACCTCCTTGTAAAGAGAAAAGAAGAGGTCGAAAACGACAATACAAAAGGGATGCGAACAGGAGAATGAAGCCTCTCGTTATCAACGCCCTCCCCTTATCATCTCCAGGTCTTTGGGATAGGTTATCTTGATGTTGGTAACCTCACCTTCCACTATACGGATGGGCACATGGGGCAGATATGTCCGCACCACACCACAATCGTCGGTAGGGGCAAAAC
Source organism: Bacteroidaceae bacterium (assembly GCA_017547165.1). Taxonomy (GTDB): domain Bacteria; phylum Bacteroidota; class Bacteroidia; order Bacteroidales; family Bacteroidaceae; genus Physcousia. The sequence goes on along the minus strand of JAFYQK010000025.1, from coordinate 101,002 downwards.
ATGGGTCTTGCAAACCAATATCAAATGCTTTGCGTAGCACTCTTTGGCGAAATCCTTGTGGTGTTTGCATGTTTCGAAGGGCAACGCGGGGCAATGATTCCACAATGCACTCGTTGGCATCAACACGCACAATAGTATCTGTGCTGGGTACGGCAACCCCTACGGCATCGTATTCGTTCAGTGCCTCCACACATCTTTTAATGATGTTTTCACTTACCAAAGGGCGAACAGCATCATGGATTAATAAAATATTGTCTCCACTATAGCACACCTCCAATGCAGAGAGGGTGCTATGATAGCGTTCTTTGCCTCCTGTGCAGACATGCTTGACCTTGGGATAGGCAGAAGCAATGGAGGTAACCTCTAAAATAAAATCCTGTCGGGTAACTATAACTATCTCATCCACTAAAGATGACCGGTTGAAGGCTTTGATACTATGCTCCAGTACAGTGCATCCGTTAACCTCAAGGAATTGCTTGGGCCTGTCTGCGCCAAAACGACTGCCACTGCCTCCTGCCAAAAGTATGGCTATAACCTTAGAATCCTGCATATCTACTTGTTTTGTCACAGACAAAGTTACACTTTAATTTTGATATCTCACAATATCTTCTTACCTTTGATTCGATAAACCCATGAATACGGACATGAAAGAGGCTTTGGTAGATGTTTCTGTGCTGATCTTGTTTTTTAACAGACCCAAGCAATTGGGACAGGTGTTTGAACAGGTGAGGAAGGCGCGTCCTTCTCGTTTGTTCCTGTATCAGGATGGTCCTCGCAACGAAAAAGATTTGCCAGGCATCATGGCTTGTAGGGAGATTGTTAGGGATATTGATTGGGAATGCGAGGTCCATACTTCGTTCCAGGAAAAAAACTCTGGATGTGATCCATCAAATTATCTGGCACAGAAATGGGCTTTCTCCATTTCTGACAAATGTATAGCACTTGAGGATGACAGTATCCCGTCGGTCAGTTTCTTTCATTTTTGCAAGGAGATGCTTGACAAATATGAACACGATCCCCGCATAACGATGATTACTGGCTTCAATCTTGAGGAGGAGACCAAGGACATAAAGGAAGATTATTTCTTTAGTGCACATCTGTGCATATGGGGTTGGGCATCGTGGCGCAGAGTACTTGACCAATGGGATGAACATTACACTTGGCTTGAAGATGAGCAGGCAATAAGGCAACTTAAGGAGCATATTAAGGAGCGAGGCATAAGAGACGACTTTTTACTAATGAGTCGACGTCATAAAGATCAGCATAAAGCTTTCTACGAAAGTATTTTTTGGTCGTATCTGATGCTTAATAATGGTCTATGCATCACTCCAAAGCGAAATCTAATAAATAATCTTGGGGCTACGGCTGATAGTACACATTATGGATCGAATCTGAACACCTTGCCCCGTGGGTTCCGTCGTATCTTTACGATGAAACGTTTTGAATTTGATGCTTATAGTGCTGATGCGGAAACTCATAAACCATTGATTCATCCCAAATATATTATTGAAAACATATCCTACAGACATCGTGCTTATCGCATCCTGGGGTGGATGTGTCCATGGGTTAAAATTGCGCGAAGTTTTGAGGAACTTTTGCTTAATATCCGATATGGCAGTGCTTCTGCCATAAAAACGGCATTGAAAAACAGGATAAAGAAATGGATGGGCAAAAAGGAGTATAATTGAGACTGGTGCCAAGATGAATGTTTTACTTATTTCGACCACAGAAAGTGCTGGTGGCGGGGCAATAGCAGCTCGTCGTCTTTTAATCGCTCTTGAAGAAGCTGGTATCAATGCAAAAATGATGGTTCGTGATCGTCAAACGAACCACCCGTCGGTTATTGCCCTCAAACAAAGCAAGTTTGATGTATGGCGATTTGTATGGGAACGCTTTGTTATATGGTGCAATAATCTGTTCTGCATTAAAAATCTGTTTAAAGTTTCTATCGCAAATACGGGATATGACATTACCCAAACAAAAGAATTTGCTGAGGCTGACATAGTGCACCTTCATTGGACCAATCAAGGAATGCTCTCATTGGACTGTCTGCAGAAAATCATCCGTTCTGGTAAAAAGATAGTATGGACCATGCACGACATGTGGCAATGTACCGGTATTTGCCATCATGCATATTCGTGTGACAAGTTCAAAACGGAATGTATGGAGTGTCCTTTCCTTTTTCTTCCCCATAAGAAAGATCTTTCAAATAAAGTTTTCCTGAAAAAACAAAAACTCTTCGAGCGTAGCGGCATCAGTATCGTAACTGTAAGCCGATGGTTGGAAAGGCAAGTTAAGGAAAGCGCTTTATCAAGGTATTGTCCTACTCAAGTAATTCCTAATACTCTCTCCCTATCGGATTTTCAAATAAAGGATAAAAATAAATGTCGGGAGCAATTGGGTATTGCCCAAAATAAGAAGGTGATCATTTTCGGTGCGGTAAGAATAGATGATCCCATTAAAGGTTTCGGTATGGTAATACAGGCTATTCAATATTTGATAGACAGCAAAATATATACCGCCGAGCAACTGCATCTTATCACTTTCGGAAAGTTCAAGAAGGAGAAACCTTATATTCCTGTTACGCATACTGATATGGGATGGGTTGGAGATAATGCCATTCTGTCGTGTCTATATTCGGCGGCTGATGTTTCCATTTCTGCATCGTTGTACGAAACTTTTGGACAAACACTAATTGAAGCACAGGCTTGTGGTTGTATTCCTGTCTCTTTTGGTAATAGTGGACAGACTGACATTATCACTCATAAGCTTAATGGTTTCATGGCAGATTATCTTTCTGTCCAAAGTCTGGCTGAAGGCATAAAGTGGGCTTTTATAAAAGGTGACTCAATCAACAAGAATAATTTAAGGGATGAGGTACTTAATAAGTATTCTGGTGAAGTCATCGCTCAAAAATACATCGCATTATATCAAGGACTTATTAACGATAAATAATGAAAAGAATACTTCGTTATCATATATTTTCCATTCTGACTATTCTTTTAATCACTACGCTCAGCCTGATGCCTGCACAAGAGTTCCCACAGGTAGATGTGCAATTTGCCGACAAGTGGGCGCATTGGTTGATGTATGGATTTGTGACCTTGGTTATGGGGATAGAATTCATAATCTTTCCGCATAAAAACGGTAACCTAACAAAAAGAAAAAGAGGAACAGCCTTTTGGCAATTCCTCTTGATATCTGTGTTTGCATCGCTCTATGGCGGTTTGATGGAATTAGGTCAGGCATACCTTACAACCTCTCGCCATGGTGACTGGTTGGATGTGTGGGCAAATAGTTTCGGTGCCCTCTGTGCCTTTGCTCTTCTGCTCATATTTCGCTTGGCCTTTAAGCGTTGAAAGGAGAGGGTAGTAGGGTTATTAGATATACTGTATTTAATAAGACTATAATATTGACCTTATGGCTTGGTTATGGCTCTCACTACAAACCATAGATGCTGTCTGATAGCTGCAAGGCACCCATAGTGGCGACACATAATGCGCAAGCGCTCGAAAAGTGATTTGCGCTTATTTTTTGTTGTCATGCCTTCCGATAAATAATCGGTTAGGATTTCTTGAGTGTTATGCAGTAGCATTTGTTTTGCTTCAGCATACTTCATTATACGCACGCACCAATCAAAATCTGCACTAAACCTATAGTTCAAGTCATAGTGAAAATCTTTGGCAAGTTCTGTGCGTACATAGAAACTTTGGTGACAAACAAGCATTCCATTCAAGAAACTTCTCCAAGTAAGGTGTGTAGGAGCCTGTAGGCGGCGGTGTCGTACAAAAGAACCATTTTCGTCTACCAAATCGGTTTCTCCATATAATACGGCTGGCCTTTGTTCGCATTCTTCAGAAGTTAAATTTGTGTAAGTTCCGACACTCTCAACGACTTTTGACAGAGTGTCAGGTGAATGGAACTTGTCACCGGCATTAAGGAAAATCAAATAGTCTCCATTGGCAGCGTCGATGGCCTTATTCATGGCATCATACAAGCCTCTGTCAGGTTCACGGATAAAACATATTTCATGCTGATGCTCGCATACCGAATTGTCTTCGGCATACTCTTGAATCAAGGATAAGGTTCCGTCGTTACTTACCCCATCCACGATAACATGCTCGATATTGGGATAGGTTTGCGAGGCAACGCTTTTCAGCGTGCGTTCTAGGGTTTGTTCCGCGTTGTAAGTAACGGTTATAACCGTGAACTTTGGAAAAAATGTTCCATCAAAACATTTTTGTTGCGCCTCTGTGCTCGACGGAGGCACAGGCGAGGCAGGATCTACTTCTGGCATTTTTTTCTGTTTATTATTATTGTTACTATTATCATTCCTATCATAGCCAAACCTAAAATTGACAATGCTGTATAACCAATTGTTTCGGTAGTATGGACGGTTTGGGGATCAAATTCCATTACCACCTCATGCTTGCCGGAAGGTACTTGTATGGCTCGCAGTATGTAGTTGGCGCGAGCAACAGGAATCTCCTTACCGGAAATTGTAGCAGTCCATCCTGGATAATATATATCGGAGAATACTACAACTCCGCCTTTTTCGGATTCAACTTCATATCGGAGTTTGTTGGCTTCGTATTCCACCAATTTGATGTCTTTCTTACAGCTATCTGCGTTAGTATGCAAATCAGAAATATCTGCTTGGAATTTTCTGTCAACCACCGCTGTCTTGTGCAGATTTACTTCACCGATAGCCTTTATTTCATCATCTGCATTGTCAACCCACTTTATCTCTGATACAAACCAAGCATTTCCCATAGCAGATGGATTGAATACAGTTTCCTTGGCTCCTTCCTTGGTTTTCACCATCACATATCTCATGTTGAGCATATTCAAGACAGGGTACAAGCTGTCGCCTTTTGCAACCTGCAGGTTGCCACGAGTCTCAATGATGGAATTACGCAAACGATGGATTTCTGGCGAGATGTGCTCCTCAATCACCTCTTGGTAGCGGCGCAATTTGGCTGCATGATATCCGCCAATACTCTTATGCCAATAAGAGGCGGTATTGCTGTTGAAGGTGTTTTCTGTAAGATCTAACACGCGATGATACTCTGTAGGGTCAAGCAGGATTACGTCGTCAGCCTGTGTGCGTTCAAAAGATTGTTCTGTGGGGCGTGGATAAACAAACATGGTATCATTGAGATAGCGCTTATTTACGTTCCACATATCTGTCAGACAAAGTACCATAATGAGCAATGTCATGGGCAATGCTTTGAGCTTGTTAAAGTAATGTAATACCATTAGTACTGTGCCAATAAATATAACGCATAAGGAGCGCATGGCATCTGTGGTAAACACATAACGGCGCATTTCGTTAAGGTTATCCAATAAACCATTAACAAACGATTGGTCAACATACCCAGCACTTGCCAACGACTGAATTCCTTGATGCTCGTTCGAAGAAACATAATTACCAAAGAATGCATCAGGTGTGAGCCAGAAGAGGAAACATATGCCGCCAGTGATAATGAAACTCAACCACAGGGCATTAACCTTCTTATTAATAACGGGAACATTTAGTATAACGCTTGAAGGGTCTTCAACAAACTTCTTCAATGCCATCATTGCCATCAAGGGTATAGTAAACTCTGCTATCACAAGAATAGATGCCACTGTGCGGAACTTGTCGTACATTGGCACATAATCCAGGAATAGGTCGGTAAACCACATGAAATTCTTACCCCATGACAAGGCTACCGAAAGCATTGTTGCCAGCAATAAGGCCCAGCATATCGGTCCTCTGACAATAAGAAGACATAATACAAATAGCATACACACAAATGCACCAACATATACAGGTCCGCTTGTACCGGGTTGTTCTCCCCAATATTGACCTAATTGATTGTATATGGGGCGATACTGACTATCAGCTTTTGACATTGCTGTTTCGCTGTGTGCTAAAGGCATGCTTGCACCGCCTTTGGTGTTGGGAACCAGCAGAGTCCATGTCTCGCCAATGCCATAACTCCATGCTGTGATGTAGCTGCGTTCAAGACCGCTTGATGTTTGGTCGGCCGGATTCTTTGTCTTGTGAGTCAGTTCGCTTTTGCCACGCATACTCTCCTTGCTGTATTCCCAAGTGTGATACAGATTTGATATGTTCACCGCAACACCAAGGATGCAACCGATAGCAAAGGCAATACTTCCCTTAATCCAATGTACAACGCCCTTCTTTTGTTTCAGGTCCGAAAGGAGCCAACCTAAAGATATGGCAAATATGGGCAGCAGGAAGTAGTATGTCATCTGTACATGGTTGGAGACTATCTGCAACGCCATAAATATGCCACTCACAACAACACCCCAACCGCGTTTTCCTCTATAACACAAAGCCATACCACCTATTGTAGGAGGAATGAAAGCCAAAGTGTAAAGTTTCCAAATATGACCTGCGGCAATGATTATGAAATAATAGCTTGAGAATGCCCATAAAATGGCACCTAAAGCCGACATCCATACCTTGAAGTTGAAGCATCGTAGCATAATGTAGAAACCAAGAAGCATGATAAACACATATGAAGCTACTTGAGGCAAATAAAGGCTATACCATTTTTGAATCACGGCTAAAGTCTCGGTGCTTTCATAGGCTGGTGCCATTTGATATGTTGGCATGCCTGAGAACAGGGTGTTGGTCCAACGGGTGCGTTCGCCATTATGTTTCTCTCGATACTCCTGCATTTCTATGCTGGAGCCAACGGCACCAGTGTGGTCGTGACCAGAGAGAACCTTGCCTTGTTGAATGGGTTCCCAGAAGTAAACCATGCTGATTAGTGCAAACAATGCCACTACACCAACTTCGGTTAAATATTTCTTGTAGTTTTTCATAATTTATAGATGCTATAGAGAGTATAGATGCTGTAGAAATTATGTTCTATAAATAGTTATTACCTTTATTATTTACTTTGGTTCATGAAGCTAAAGCAGTCGCCTTCGCTCATCAAGCTTGACTTCAGTCCGTTTATCGTCCTGCGCGTTTTCTCTCCAAATGGTCCAAAATCACCTTGCGCAGACGCATTGACTGAGGTGTAACCTCAACATATTCGTCGGCCTTGATATATTCTAATGCCTCCTCGAGTGAGAAGATTGTAGCAGGGATAATGCGTGCCTTCTCATCTGTTCCGCTGGCGCGCACATTGGTCAGCTGTTTTGCTTTGCAAACATTGATTACCAAGTCGATGTCATGCACATGTTCGCCAATCACCTGGCCGGCATAAACCTGATCCTGTGGCTCAATGAAGAACTTGCCACGGTCTTGCAAATGGTCAATAGCATAGGCAAATGCATTTCCGCTTTCCAAGGATATTAGAGAACCGTTGGTGCGACGGTTTATCTCGCCTTTAAAGGGTTGGTACTCTTTGAAACGGTGTGCCATTATGGCCTCGCCCTGTGAGGCGGTCAGTACATTGGTGCGTAAACCGATGATGCCACGTGATGGAATGTTGAACTCAATGTTCACACGCTCGCCTTGACTTTCCATACTTGTCATCTCGCCTTTGCGACGTGTTACCATGTCAATCATCTTGCTGCTGAACTCCTCTGGCACATTGATTGTCAGTTCCTCTATAGGTTCACATCGGACGCCGTCAATCTCCTTGTAGATAACCTGAGGCTGGCCTACCTGTAACTCATAACCTTCGCGTCGCATGGTTTCCACCAATACGGAAAGGTGCAACACACCACGACCACTTACTATCCATCGGTCGGTATAACCTTCTATAGTAGATACTCGCAAAGCTAGATTCTTTTCCAACTCCTTATCCAAACGCTCTTGAATGTGGCGACTTGTGCAGAACTTGCCCTCCTTGCCAAAGAAAGGAGAATCGTTGATGGTGAAGAGCATGGACATGGTGGGCTCGTCGATGTTGATGCTTGGCAGAGCTTCTGGATTCTCGTAATCGCAGATGGTGTCGCCTATTTCGAAACGCTCCAATCCAATCAGCGCACAGATGTCACCACTACCAGCTTCGGTTGTTTTCATTCGGCCCATGCCGGTGAAGGTGTGCACCTCTTTAATCTTGGTTTTTTCTTTGCTTCCGTCACGATGAATTATAGTCACATTCATGCCTTCGCGCAAGGTGCCACGATGAATGCGGCCCACAGCTATACGGCCAGTATAGTTAGAGTAGTCCAGACTAGTTATCAGCATCTGTGGGGTGCCATCCAACTTCTCGGGAGCGGGCACATGCTCTAGAATCTGGTCCAATAAATATGTGATATCTTGTGTTGGAGAATTGAAGTCTTCACCCATCCAGTTGTTTTTCGCCGAACCATAGATAACGGGGAAATCCAATTGTCCCTCAGTGGCATTGAGGTCACACATCAGGTCAAAGACCATCTCGTAAACCTCCTCGGGACGGCAGTTGGGCTTGTCAACCTTGTTCACTACCACCAGAGGTTTCAGTCCAATCTCCAAAGCTTTCTGCAATACAAAGCGTGTTTGTGGCATGGGACCCTCAAAAGCATCAACCAGCAGGATGCAACCGTCGGCCATGTTGAGTACGCGTTCCACCTCTCCGCCAAAGTCCGAGTGCCCCGGAGTGTCGATGATGTTAATCTTAGTGTCGCGGTAAACTATTGATACGTTCTTGGATAGAATGGTGATGCCACGCTCGCGCTCCAACTCGTTGTTATCGAGCATCAGTTCGCCCGACTGTTGGTTCTCGCGGAACAAGTTTCCGGCCAATAGCATTTTATCCACCAATGTGGTCTTGCCATGGTCTACGTGTGCTATGATTGCAATATTACGAATGTCTTGCATATTATTGAAGTTTTTCTATGAACTTTTTATGCTATAAATGCGTACAAAGGTACATATAATAAAGGAATCTATACTTAAAATACAGTCTAAAAACAGCAAATATGCTCCAAACGGATAAAAAACTTTAAACTATCTATATTGATTTCCAATACTTTTTCTTACCTTTGCATCCGCATTTGACCGGAGGCAGTGCCCGAACGAATGGAAGCTGCACGGCAAACAAGTTACATAATTCAAAATTCTACAAACACTATGTATTTGAATTCAGAGAAGAAGACCGAGCTCTTCACCACCTATGGCAAGGGTGCAACCGATACAGGTAGCGCTGAGAGCCAGATTGCATTGTTTACATTCCGCATCAAGAACCTCACCGAGCACATGAAGCAGAACCGTAAGGATCATAGCACAGAGCGTGCTTTGACTGGTTTGGTAGGTAAGCGTCGTGCCCTCCTCAACTACTTGAAGAGCCGCGATATCAACCGCTACCGTGCTATTATCAAGGCTCTTGGCTTGCGTAAGTAATGCACTTTTAGGTCTTCTGAAAACAGAAGTAACTGACACAAGAGGGTGTACCTTTTTAACGAGGTATCCCCTCTTTTTCTTTTACCATATTCTTTTGCCTGAAACATTACTTTCTTTGAGGCAAAACATTACGACGAATGACCTCAAACAAAGTATTGTCTAAAGCAAATGGACAGATAGGTTTTATAGACAAGTCTGTCTATTGTTATAGAAGTTTGATTTCTCAGTTTGCTCGGTAATCAGCACTTTTACACGTCTTGCTACTTGTTGACTCGTGTTCTGTAGTTTTTCTTCTCAGCAAAGTTATGCGACAATGTCATTATCCTTGTTTGGGAAGTCAAAGTGCTTTAAAGACGCTTTTCCTTTAGGAAATTACTGTAATTTTTGGCAAAGTCTCGCGTTTTTTGTAACTTTACACCCAAAACAAAAACATTAAAAATGAGCATACAGGAAAAGTTGATATCTGCCGCGCTGAGCGGTGTGAAGGAACTCTATGGCGCTGAGTTGCCAGAGAAGATGATTCAGGTGCAGGAGACTCGTCCTGAATTTGAAGGAGAATTGACATTGGTGGTTTTCCCCTTGTTGAAGACTAGCAAGAAATCGCCCGAGACTACAGCCCAGGATATGGGTGAGTACCTGACCGCAAAGTGCCCCGAGTTGATAAGCAAGTTCAATGTGGTTAAGGGTTTCCTGAACCTCTCTATCGCCACCGAGCAGTGGATCAAGTTGCTGGAGGAGATTGAGCACGATCCCAAGTTCGGTTTCGTGCCTGTTACCGATGAGTCTCCATTGGTGATGATTGAGTATTCAAGTCCTAACACCAACAAACCCCTGCATCTTGGTCATGTGCGCAACAACCTGCTTGGCTGGGCTCTGGCACAGGTGATGGAGGCCAACGGCAACCGTGTGGTGAAGACCAATATCGTTAACGACCGTGGCATACACATTTGCAAGAGCATGCTGGCATGGCAGAAGTATGGCAATGGCGAAACTCCCGAAACAAGCGGTAAGAAGGGCGACCACCTGATTGGCGACTATTATGTTGCTTTCGACAAACACTATCGCGAAGAGGTGAAGCAGTTGGTTGCCGAGGGCATGGACGAGGAGAAGGCCAAGCAGGAGGCTCCACTTATCAAGGAGGCTCACGAGATGCTGGTGCGTTGGGAGCAGAACGATCCAGAGGTGCGCGGTCTTTGGAAGACCATGAATGATTGGGTTTATGCCGGTTTCGACGAGACATATAAGGCTCTTGGAGTTGCTTTCGACAAGATCTATTACGAAAGCGACACCTACCTTGAGGGCCGCGAGAAGGTTGAGGAAGGTTTGGAGAAAGGTTTCTTCTATCGCCGCGAGGATGGTTCGGTTTGGGCCGACCTAACCAAGGAGGGTTTGGACGAGAAGTTGCTTCTGCGTAGCGATGGTACCTCTGTGTATATGACCCAGGACATCGGTACAGCCAAGTTGCGTTTCCAGGACTTCCCCATCGACAAGATGATATATGTTGTGGGCAACGAGCAGAACTACCACTTCCAGGTGCTATCTATCCTATTGGACAAGCTTGGTTTCAAGTGGGGTAAGGACCTCGTTCACTTCAGCTATGGCATGGTGGAACTGCCCAACGGCAAGATGAAGTCTCGCGAGGGTACCGTTGTTGATGCCGACGATCTGGTGGCAACAATGATTGAGGACGCATATAAAATGTCTGAAGATAAGATAAAGAAGCTTGAAGGCATTACCGAGGAGGAGACACGCGACATAGCACGCATCGTGGGTATGGGTGCCCTGAAGTACTTCATCCTGAAGGTCGACGCACGCAAGAACATGCTATTCGATCCTGAGGAGAGTATCGATTTCAACGGTAACACTGGTCCTTTCATCCAGTACACTTATGCTCGTATTCGCAGCATCCTTCGCAAGGCAGCAGAGCAGGGTATCTCTATCCCCGAGGTATTGCCCACAAATACCGAGTTGAGCGAGAAGGAAATCAGTCTGATTCAGCACTTGAACGGATTCACCGCCACCTTGCGTCAGGCTGGTGCCGACTATAATCCCGCATCAATAGCAAACTACTGCTATGAGTTGGTGAAGGAGTACAATCAGTTCTATCACGATTTCAGCGTGCTCCGCGAGGAGAATGCCGACAAGCAGACCGTGCGTCTGGCATTGAGTTCTGCCGTGGCCAAGGTGGTGAAGAATGGTATGTCGCTCCTGGGTATTGAGGTTCCTGAGAGAATGTAAAGCAACTCTCTTATTTTTTAGAATGGACGAAATCAAGGAAGCGCTCTGTGTGGATGCCGCTTGCAGCGGAAATCCCGGTCCCATGGAATACCGTGGAGTGCACTTACCAAGTGGCAAGGAGGTTTTCCGCTTCGGCCCCATACAGGGTACAAACAATATTGGCGAGTTTCTGGCCATAGTGCATGCGTTGGCTCTGATGGAGCAGAAGGGTATCAGCATGCCCATTTATAGCGATAGTGTCAGCGGACAGGCATGGGTCAGAAACAAGAAAGCCAAGACCACACTGGCACGCACGCCAGATACAGAAAAGGCTTTGGACCTAGTGGTTAGGGCAGAGAACTGGCTTAAGACACACTCCATAAAGGTTCCTGTCCTGAAGTGGGACACCGAAAACTGGGGAGAGATTCCTGCCGATTTCGGAAGGAAGTAGAGCTAACGGAAAACTGGAAACGATGCTCGAAATTTGCGATTAAGCGAGAGCAGAGGTCAAACTTGTTTGAACTATGCCGAGTGTGAGTAGGTTCAACAAAGTACAACATAGCAGAGAGAACTTGCTGACTATGCCTTGCATGGAGGAAAAAAACGACTCAGTCAGATTAAAAACAGAAAGGTGAAACCGATACTTGTTTTCTGTCAATAACAATTGTAAAAAAAGCACTACATTGAAAAGAACACGATATATTCTTGCACTGACAGCATTGTTGCTGCTAGCCACTCTTTTGGGAAAGGTGGAGTTTTTGGCCTATAACCGAGATATCACCTTTTTCACCATGCAAGAACTGTTTCAGGTTCTCTGGTACGGATTGCCTCTGGATTTTAATACAGTGGCAACAGTCGTGTTGCCTGTATGGTTGATAACCCTACTCACCTTCAAATGGCCTGCAATGCCATTGCGTTGGATAGCAGGTCCATACCTAGCTATAGTGGTGTTCCTGATGACATGCAACACCGGTGGCACTATCATAATGTATGAGAACTGGAAGTTCTTGCTCGATGCCTCGGTGTTCAGTTATATGTCTTCGCCGGGCAATGCTGGTGCCAGTGCGTCGACCTACTACATAGTCACTCGCATCGGACTAATACTGCTCTCGGCCATCCTGCTCTCCTCTTTGTCGGTGCAAATCACTCCAAAACGTATTTGTCAGACCAAGGGTACCAATAGAAATCGCAGCAAGTTAAATCAGACACCGCAATACCGCATTCCCTATATGCTAACCGGTCTGCTTTTGGTTTTGATGCTCTGGGGAATAAACGGTAAGAGGGTAGAGGAACTGAGTGCCTTTCATAGCGAGAAACTTATGCTGAATCACGCAACCATCAATCCCGTGGGCCATATGGCACGATCCATCTGTGCCTACAGAAAACCTCTTGACCAACAATTTCAACTGATGCCCAAGGAGGAGTGTGACTCGGTGTTTGTGCAAATCTTCCCTACCGAAACTGAGGATATTACAGACACATTGCTAACCACTATTCGTCCTGACATCCTTACTTTGCAGCTTGAGAGCATGGGAGCTCCCTTTATAGAGAGTATGGGTGGACCTAAGGGGGTTACTCCAGAGATATGCCAATGGATGCGTCGAGGAGTCAACTTCACTAACGCCTGGGCAACAAGTTTTCGTACCGATCGTGGAACTGTAAGTGTTCTATCAGGCTATCCATCCTATCCCACCACCTCACTGATGATGACAGATTCGTGTCTGCCCTTGTTACCAAGCTTGGCCAAGACCTTGAAGGTGTACGGATACACCGCTGACTATATGTATAGTGGTAATGCCAACCATATGAACAAGCGTAAGTATCTCGAGGCTGTTGGTTACAAGGTTTGGGACATAGAAGACATCGATGTTGACAAACAGGAGCGTGATGTGTGGGGTGCTAACGACAGCATAGCAATGAATCGTATGCTTCGATTGATGATGCAGACCAAAGAGGAGAATGGTACTGGCAAACCATTTTATTGGGGATGCCAGACTATCAGTAGCCATGAACCTTGGGAAGTGCCTTATCACCGCTTGGATAATAAGGTGTACAATGCTTTTGCATATACCGACCATTGTGTAGGTCAGTTCCTCGATAGTTTGAGCCGCACCCCTTTGTGGGACAACTTGCTTGTGGTTGTTTTTGCTGATCATGGACATACTTATAACCTCACTTTTGACAATCCTGAGTTCTTTCATATTCCCCTATTCCTTGTTGGTGGTGCTGTAAAGAAGATCAAAAATATTGATACTATAATATCACAGAACGATATTGTCGCTACAATTTTAAGTCAGTTGGGTATACCGCATAACCAGGAGTTCCCATGGAGTCGCAACGTGTTGAGTCGTAATTACGACTATCCTTTCGCTTATAGCAATTATCCAGCAGGAGCTCTTTTCGTTGATAATAGTGGCAAAACTATCATTGACACCCAGTCTGGTTATATTATGACCGAGGATCCTTGCTCCTGCGAAAAACGCCAGCATCATCTGCGTGTAATGCTTCAGAAGTCATACGAAACCATCCCACAGGCTATGTAAGCTATTCATTGTGTTTTTAAGCAAAATAGAAAGGTAGTTTTTAATTGTTCATACATGAATAGGGCGATGAGCATGTGCTCATTGCCTTTCTTTATCATTGCTTTTCTTTATAGCTTAACTCAAATCGGTTATTAGATTGTAACGGACTAATAAAATCCTTTCTATGTCATCTGTTTCCTTGCTTCTCGGTTACAATGGAATCCTATTGCAACTTCAAAGCGACAAAATATTTATTCAAAAATAATGGGTATTATCATATAATGCTAATGACCGATTAGGGTTTAATCTAGGATATATGGTTTTATGATGTGGTATAAAATTATTTATGATCATCATAAAAGAATTGTTGATGTATCATAAAAAGATTGTTAACGTGGCAAAAAAACGAAGTGAGGTAATCACTATGTTCTCCAGATTAGATATCATAGGAATTTTACCTATTAAGAATAGATAGAGTGGCTTTGCTGATATATGAACGCAGCTCCTATGATGTTGTAAAAAATGTAGTTATAGGTCTTTCTGAAGTTAATACGAAGCTGTATAGAAAAGGGATGTACCACTCGAGTGGTACATCCCTTTGATGATTGTATAATCTTTTAAAAGAATTACAACTGAGGACCAGCTGCAACGAGAGCCTTACCAGCTTCGTTGGTGGTGTACTTAGCGAAGTTCTTGATGAAGCGAGCAGCCAAATCCTTAGCCTTCTCCTCCCACTCAGTAGCAGAAGCATAAGTGTCGCGAGGATCGAGGATAGCAGGATTTACGTTGGGCAGAGCGGTGGGAACCTCGAAGTCGAACATAGGAATCTTCTTGGTCTCTGCCTTCAAGATGCTACCATCGAGAATAGCATCGATGATACCACGTGTATCAGGGATTGAGATACGCTTGCCAGTACCATTCCAACCAGTGTTAACCAAGTAAGCCTTAGCGCCAGAAACGTTCATCTTCTTAACCAACTCCTCAGCATACTTTGTGGGGTGCAACTCCAAGAATGCCTGACCGAAGCAAGCAGAGAAGGTGGGAGTGGGCTCAGTGATACCACGCTCTGTACCTGCCAGCTTAGCAGTGAAGCCGCTCAAGAAGTAGTACTGACATTGCTCGGGAGTCAGGATAGATACGGGAGGCAATACGCCGAATGCATCAGCAGACAAGAAGATAACATTCTTAGCTGCGGGGGCAGAACCACCAGGCTGGATGTTAGCGATATGGTTGATGGGGTAAGAAACGCGAGTGTTCTCTGTTGCGCTCTTATCGTTGAAGTCGATAGAACCATCCTCAGCAACAGTTACGTTCTCGAGAAGAGCGTTGCGCTTAATAGCACCATAGATGTCGGGTTCGTGCTCCTTAGAAAGGCCGATAACCTTAGCGTAGCAACCACCCTCGAAGTTGAACACACCGTTGTCGTCCCAACCGTGCTCGTCATCACCAATAAGGCGACGCTTGGGGTCAGTTGACAAAGTGGTCTTACCTGTACCAGAGAGACCAAAGAAGATAGCGGTGTTCTCACCGTTCATGTCGCAGTTTGCAGAGCAGTGCATAGAAGCGATACCCTGGAGAGGCAAGTAGTAGTTCATCATAGAGAACATACCCTTCTTCATCTCACCACCGTACCATGTGTTGATGATAACTTGCTCGCGACTGGTGATATTGAATGCCACACAAGTCTCAGAGTTGATGCCGAGTTCCTTCCAGTTCTCAACCTTAGCCTTAGAAGCGTTGTAAACAACGAAGTTGGGCTCGAAGTTAGCCAACTCCTCAGCTGTGGGCTGGATGAACATGTTGGTAACGAAGTGAGCCTGCCAAGCAACCTCAACGATGAAACGAACAGCCATACGGGTGTCGGGGTTTGCACCGCAGAAGCAGTCAACAACATAAAGGTTCTTGTTAGAAAGCTCGTTCTTAGCGATATCCTTAAGAGCTGCCCAAGCCTCCTCAGTAATGGGCTTGTTGTCGTTCTTGTAGTCCTCAGAAGTCCACCATACGGTATCCTTTGAGTTTTCATCCATTACGATAAACTTATCCTTAGGTGAACGGCCGGTGTAAACGCCAGTCATTACGTTAACTGCATCCAACTCGGTGTTCTGACCCTTCTCGTAACCCTGAAGACACTCCTTGGTCTCCTCAGCGAACAACTGCTCATAAGAGGGGTTGTGTGCAATCACGGTAGAACCAGTGATGCCATACTGTGTCAAATCTAATGTTGCCATTGTAGTTTGTGTTTATAAATTAAAAGTTTGGTTTTCTCAGTTTTTCTTCTGCAAATATAATATATTATCTTGAAAAAACAAGTATGTTTAATAATAATTAATATCTGAGAATGGGCTTTTGCTATGTTAACTTTGCAACTGCTATGTGCTTAATGCGTTAGAGTTATTTTTTTTGCTTTCTCTTAGCTTTCTCTTGCTCTCGCTCTTTGTTGCGGTCGCTTGGTGTGCGCTTACGGTCAGCCTTTTGTTTTATAAGATTTTTAGGCTTTTGATCTTGCGATGGAATGCCATAGATATCCCATTCCTGTTCCACATCCCATCCTGCTCTTACGTTCATCGGTTTTGGAAAGTAAAATACGGGTTCTGCCTGTTTCTGCGAATCATATTCTCCTGGGTCCCATTTGTCATTAAAGTTCTTATCAACAAAACATCGCATATAATATATTTCGGGCTTAAGGAAGTAGAATTCGGCTTTACCCTCGGGAGAGGCTTTCATTTCTTTTACCACTTTGTCTGAAGAGTTCAGTAATTGAATGACTACAGATGTATCTGGAGCAATGATGTTTACAAAAAGCGCTCCAAATTCGTCCAAAGTACGTATGACAAATTCTGAACGCACCTTTTTATTGAAATGTCCCATGGCACCCTGTAGAGCCATAGAGTCCAAAAGAACGGCATATTTTAAACCAGGTTGCCATTCTGCATATAATGTGTATGATTTTGCATTAAATGGAGTGGGTTCTATAATGAATGGTTCTTCGTATAGATTGGAGTCTTTTACCAAATACAAGTGTATGGCTGTGCTATCCACTGAAATGATAGGTTCGTTGGTGATGAAACTAAGATTCTGATTGGGAGCCATTGCACCTGTTGGTGAGAGTTTAACATCAAGAAACTCTTTTTCGTGAGGATTGTCCTCGTGTGGCAAGGGCTTTTTGCTTTTCTTTGCCCTCTTTTCACGTTGTTTATACCAATCGTCTATCTTTTTCTGGCGTTCGTCCTTAATTTTTGTCCACGTGTTTCTTGATACTAAGGTTTGTGTGTCTGTAACCCACACCAGATTGCCCAATGAGTCGGTATCCAAATGTTTAAGCACAAACTCTGCCGTATCAGTGCTATGTGTGAATGCGGTGTCTGTAATCCAATAAGTTATAGTATCCTGAAATTGTGTAGCCTCAACGCGCAGACAAGAATCGTTAAAGTTCAATCCTTCTATTATGGGTAAAGTGTCCATTGGCGCAGTAAAATATAGGCGGAACCAATCTGGATGTGTTCTTTCTGTTTTCAAGAGATGTAAATCCTGCTTTCCTTCAAGAAAAGGGCGTAAAATGATATCATCTGGTAAATAGTGTATATATGGAACAACGCGGATTGAGTCATAGTAGATAGAGTCTCTCCAGCAAGTATCCATACGCAGGTCTGGCATAGAAGATGGAACGTATATGGTGGTGTCAAATGCTATGGCTTCGGACTTTTGGCTGAATTTAAAATCTCCATCACCATCCTGGAGAGCAAAAATCCTATAACTGCATCCACCCGCAACGCCTTTAATGCAAAATTGTCCGCTTCCGTTTGTACGTGCAACCCTAATGAAGGGTTTGGTTTTGAACAAACTATCGTCATACAGGCTATCTACTCGATGCAGTCCCACAAGGATGCCTTTTACTGGTTCCAAATCCTCTGCAGCGATGACATATCCCGAAATTTCCATTGTATCAATTTCAGTTCCCGTACTGAAACTATAGGTATAGAATCCCATAGGATTGCCCTCGTTGTTGTCCTCTATGGCATCACCGAAGTCAATTGTATATGTAGTGTTGCTTTGAAGAGAATCGTATAGTGTAACTCTCACGCGCTTGCCGTCAGCTCTCACGTTGGCCGCCTCGAGTTGTGGAGGGGAAATGATTACCTTCTCGTTGACATTAGACAATTTTATAAATTCATTAAACAGAATACTTATTCTCTTTGTCTTAACGTCAACGGCACGGTCCGCAGGCTGGGCTCTCACCACTTCGGGTGGTTCCTCGTCAAAGCGTCCTCCGTCTGGTGAACCGATATTTGCACAAGATGCCACCAAAACGGCGGTTGCGAACAACGATAGTATGAGTATGGCGATACTTCTCATTCTGTTCAAAAAAAGTTTTAGTTCAATTGCAACATTTCGTCTATATAAACTCTGTTGTTTGACAAGCGGGGAACTTTGTGCTGCCCACCCAATTTTCCTTTAGATGCCAGCCATTCATTAAACAACCCCTTGCGTGCTATCGTAAGTTCAAGTCTTTGCAGTGTAATGTCCTTGTATCGTTTTGCCTCATAGTCGGAATTAACCTCCTGAAGAGTTTTGTCTAATATTTCCGCGAAACATTCAACATCGTCAGGCATTTTCGAGAACTCTATCAGCCACTGATGGCGGCATTTTCCATCTCCATCCATAAATACCGGAGCTGCGGTATATTCGAGCAATTCGGCTCCTGTTTGCTTGCAAGCTTCAGCAAGTCCCTTAGATGCATTGTCTACTATCAGCTCTTCTCCAAAGGCATTGATGAAGAATTTTGTTCGTCCAGTAATAATGAACTTATAAGGATTCGTGCTTGTGAAGCGTATTGTGTCTCCAATCATATAGCGCCACAATCCACTTGAAGTGGAGATTACCATAGCATAGTTCTTGCTGACTTCCACTCCCCATAATGGAACGACCATAGGATTGGAAGAGTCGAGCTCGTCCATGGGGATGAACTCATAGAACACACCATAGTCTACCATTAGGTTCATTGCAACGTCTGTTGGTTCGCTCTGTACACCAAAAAAACCTTCGCTGGCATTGTATGTTTCCATATAATGCATATTATTCGAAGGAATCAATCTTTTATATTGTTCTCTGTATGGACCAAAAGCAACACCGCCATGGAAGAACATTTCGAGATTTGGCCATACTTCAACCAGATTGTTTTTGCCAGTGATATCCAGTACACAGTTCATAACAGACAACATCCATGAGGGTACACCGCTTAAGTTGCTAACATTCTGCCTTATGGCTTCTCGGGCTATACGTTCTCTTTTTATCTCAAAGTCAGAGAGTAGTGCAGTTGATTTCTTTGGTACACGAATCAAATTCACCAAAGGATTGATGTTCTCTATAAGTATGGCGCTAAGGTCTCCTACCAAAGAATTTTTTGTATTGTAGTTGGGGGCATGGCTACCTCCTAAAATCAAGGCTTTGCCATCAAAAATCCGACTTTTAGGGTTATTGCCTAAATACCATGCCACAGCATCTCTGCCACCAGAATAATGTGTGTCCTTTAGTGCGTCCTTGCTTACAGGAATAAACTTGCTCTTGTCATTGGTGGTTCCGCTTGACTTGGCATACCAGCGCACCATGCCTGGCCAAAGAACATCCTTTTCGCCCTGGCGCATGCGGTCGATGAAATGCTTCAGTTCCTCGTATGTGTTTATTTTGGAAGAATGGGCAAAATCCTCGTAAGACTTTATATTAGAAAAGCAATGCAGCTTTCCCCATTCGGTATTTTCCGCCTTTTTCACTAATCGCTTCAGCACCTGCATCTGTAATTGTTCTGCTTGTGTCTGATATTTATTCAGTTCCTTCCTCCTTGACGCAAACAGAGGTTGTATTATTGATGTTATTGACATCTTTCGGTTTATTATTTGCAATTAAAATTTTCTTCCTCAAAGTTGAATTCTTGCTCACTCTGGCTAAAGCCTCCTGCGCTGCCAACTGATGGCTTTCCTTCTTGCTATAGCCTAGTCCACGCCCGCATTCTATGCCTGCAACACAAATCCTTGTCAGGAATTTTGGTGACAGGGTTATTGCTTCTCGTGTTTCTTCAAGAAGTTCGAACGTGGCTTCTAAATGATATCTCTGACACCACTCCAAAAAGCGGCTTTTATAATTAGAGTCGTTTGATGCTAACTGGTCAAGGTTTATATGCTTGTTTAAAATGCGATTTCTAACAAACCACTTGCATTTTTCGTAGCCGCGGTCAAGGTATACTGCTCCGACAAGAGCTTCGAAAGCATTGCCTGCCATATAACTGTTGTGGGTTTGGCCGACGAGATTGCTGTCTATCAAATCTGTCAATCCCATTTCGTCTGCCAGTCGTCCAAGTGTTTCGCGTTGCACCATTCTGCTTCTCACACTTGTCAAGAATCCCTCCTTCTTGCCCAGGAAATGATTGTATAGTATGTCACCAACCACTGCGTCTAGTATGGCATCTCCCAAATACTCAAGGCGTTCATTATTATAATGATTCCCTTTGGACGTATTGCCTACAGCACTTTTATGTGTTAGCGCCAGTCTGTAGAGATCAATTTTTCTTGGGTAAAAACCCAATATGCCATAAAAAGAGCGATAAAGCTGCCTGTCTTTTCTGAAAGGCAACCTTATCGCATCTATTATATTACCTGCTTTCACAGTTATAAATGGTTCGTCAAAAAAGGAATTTCCTTATTCTGCGTATTTCTTAAAGATTACGCAAGCATTGTGGCCTCCAAAGCCAAAGGTGTTGCTCAATGCAGCACGTACCTCACGTTTCTGAGCTTTGCCAAAAGTGAAGTTCAGTTTGTAGTCTATCTCGGGGTCTTCATCGCCCTCCTCATGATTGATGGTTGGTGGGACGATATTCTCTTTAACAGCCATGATGCTCGCCATTGCCTCAATGGCTCCTGCTGCTCCAAGCAGGTGTCCGGTCATTGACTTAGTACTGCTGATATTCAATTTGTAGGCATGTTCGCCAAAGAGTGATTTAATAGCCTTAACCTCGCTAATATCACCCACTGGTGTGCTTGTACCATGTACATTGATGTAGTCAATGTCCTCGGGTTGCATTCCTGCATCCTCCAAGGCGTTCTGCATCACCAGTATGGCACCTAAACCTTCGGGGTGAGAGGCTGTAATGTGATGAGCGTCTGCGCTCATGCCTGCACCAACCATTTCTGCGTATATTTTGGCACCACGCGCTTTGGCATGTTCCAGTTCTTCAAGAATAAGGCATGCTGCACCTTCTGCAATAACGAAACCATCACGACTTGCGCTGAATGGACGGCTTGCGGTTTCGGGAGAATCGTTACGTGTGCTTAAGGCGTGCATGGCAACGAATCCACCTACGCCAGCTACTGTCATTGCTGATTCTGCTCCACCACTAATAACAGCATTGGCTTTGCCAAGTCTAATTAAATTAAAAGCGTCAGCCAAGGCATTTGTGCTACTGGCACATGCACTGGAGGTGATGTAGTTGGGACCATGAAAACCATATTTGATGCTTACGTGACCGGCACAAATATCTACAATCATCTTGGGCACAAAGAACGGATTGAATTTTGGAGCGCTACCCTCTGGTAACTTTGCATAAGATACAACTTCATCCTCGAAAGTTTTCATGCCACCAATGCCTACTCCTAAAACCACACCAACTCGGTTTCTGTCAAGTGAATCATTGTCAATTCCACTATCCTCAACTGCCATTTGTGCAGCAGCAAAAGCATACTGGCAATAAGGGTCCATCTTGCGTGCCTCTTTACGATCTACGTACTTTGAAATATCAAACCCCTTCACTTCGCAAGCAAATTGGGTTTTGAAATTCTCTACATTGAAACGTGTGATTTTTGCGGCGCCACTAACCCCCGCCAACATATTCTGCCAAGTCTCTTCGGCAGTATTGCCAATAGGTGATACTGCACCCATTCCTGTTACTACAACTCTCTTCAGTTCCATATAAAAGGTAAATAGTTGCCTTGTGGTCTTCCCTATGGCAAGCCCACCCGACAACTATTATAAATTAAAGTAGTATAAAACTTTTGATTACTTGTTGCTCTCAATATAAGCGATAGCATCAGCAACGGTTGAGATCTTCTCAGCCTTGTCATCGGGAATAGAGATATCAAAGGTCTTCTCAAACTCCATAATCAACTCAACAGTATCCAAAGAGTCTGCACCAAGATCATTAGTGAAGCTTGCCTCGGGCACTACATCAGCCTCATCAACACCCAACTTGTCTACGATAATCTCTTTTACTTTAGCTTCGATTTCAGACATATTCTTAATTTTAAAGTTAAATAAATTCTAAATCATTTTCAAATTCTGCGTTGCAAAGTAAAGACATTTTGCGGAGATTAGCAAGAAAATGAAGTAAAAACTTCTGTTTTTTTGCTCGCTTTGTAGTTGTGTGTGCATTTTTTTTCGTTTTTTTACACAGCAATGCTTGTTTTCTTTCAAAAAATGAAAAATGAGTTCTGTTATTTTGTTCTACGCATACATATTTGTATCTTTGTACGCGAAAACGAAACTATATAATATGACTAAACGAATTCACACCTTTTTTATTATTATTCTTGCTGCAGTAAGCAGTATGGCGCAGTTGGCCGAACCTGTCCGTTTTACTGTAAAGGAGAAAATAAACGACAAAGGGCAACTAGAGATTTCTTTCCATGGTAGTGTTGACGAGGGGTGGCATGTATATGGAACAAACTTCGATGATGGAGGTCCCACACGTGCGACTATTACTCTTGAGAAACAGTTTGGGGTTACTCCCTCAGGAACCCTTAAGGCTTTGGGAGACATTCATCGTGGAACAGATCCAATGTTTGGCATTGAAGTGGAAACAATTGAAGGAGATGTTACATTTGTCCAGACATATGATATTACAGACAATTCGTATGATGTCAGCGGTTATCTTACTTATGGGGCTTGCAACGATGAAAACTGCATACCTCCCACAACGGTTGACTTCAGTTTTAAAGGTAATACAATTGTAAATTCATCGCCAACCACCGATTCCACTCTAGTGACTCATGCGTCTGCAGAGAAGCAGACAAATGATATTACCACAATTACCAATGAATTATGGGCACCCGTTACCAATATGCTCAATATGAACGAAAATATGGCTAATCAGGAAGATTCTTCCATCTTGTGGATATTTTTAATGGGAATAGTCGGAGGTCTTCTTGCTTTGTTAACACCATGTGTGTGGCCTATTATCCCCATGACAGTTAGTTTCTTTCTTAAACGCAGTAAGGATAACCGCCGCAAAGGTATACAGGACGCAATTACCTATGGTATCTCCATCATTGTAATTTATGTTGGTTTGGGACTGTTGGTAACACTTTTCTTCGGAGCAAGTGCTCTTAATGCAATGAGTACCAATGCTGTTTTCAACATCTTTTTCTTCTTTCTTCTTGTAGTATTTGGTATGAGCTTCTTGGGAGGTTTCGAACTCACTTTGCCTTCATCGTGGAGTAATGCTGTAGACACTAAAGCCGAGAAGACAACAGGTTTACTTAGCATTTTTCTGATGGCATTCACGCTCACTTTGGTAAGCTTCTCATGTACTGGTCCTATTATCGGTTTTCTGCTTGTTGAAGTAGGTTCCAGTGGTTCTATACTTGCGCCTACAATGGGTATGCTTGGGTTTGCCATTGCGCTTGCTTTGCCATTTACGCTGTTTGCACTTTTTCCAACAATGTTAAAGAGTGCTCCTCGTAGCGGTAACTGGATGAATAGTATCAAGGTGATGCTCGGTTTCTTGGAACTTGCCTTCTCGTTCAAATTCCTATCTGTTGCCGATCTTTCTTATGGTTGGGGCATACTTGACCGTGAGGTGTTCCTCTGCCTTTGGATAGTCCTGTTCATTTTAATGGGACTCTATATGCTAAACATCATTCGTCTGCCTCATGATGAGGACGAGTATGATGAGGAGGGTAATATAGTTGTGCGTCCTCGTACAGGTATCACACGCCTTGTTGTTGGTATGCTATCTCTTGCGTTTGCTCTCTATATGGTTCCCGGACTTTGGGGAGCTCCATGTAAGGCAGTTAGCGCATTCGCTCCCCCTATGAACACCCAGGATTTCAACCTCTATAGTCAGGAAGTGCATCCAAGGTTTGACGATTATGATAAGGCAATGGCATATGCAAAAGAAAATAAAATGCCAGTGATGCTAGACTTTACCGGTTATGGTTGTGTAAATTGCCGCAAGATGGAGGCTGCAGTTTGGACAGACCCACAAGTCGCTGACATCATCAATAATAAGTACATTCTTGTTACCCTTCATGTTGATGATAAGACTCCTTTGTCAGAACCTATCATTGTAAATGAGAATGGTCAAGAGCGTAAACTTCGCACTGTGGGCGACCGTTGGAGCTATTTGCAACGCTACAAATTCGGTGCTAATGCCCAACCTTTCTATGTTCTCCTCAATTCTGAAGGTAAGCCTCTTGCCCCCACCTACAGTTTTAACGAGGATGTGGATTCGTTCGTTGAATGGCTCAATAGTGGTTTGAAGTAAATAGGTATGGCTTTCCACTAATGTCGCCTATGAATAAGTAATGCCCGAAATCAAAGGTTTCGGGCATTACTTATTTATAAATGATATATTTATTACATGAAAATATAGGTGCGGTTAGATTAGTTCTTATGTTATGCTTGTGAAAAGAAAAGAGTGTACTCACCGCTTATTATATAATTGAATGGGTATGTCACTAGGTTTTACTGAGTCTTCAGGTTCCTTGTTGCCCAGAGAACGCTAAAAAAACCAAGAGCGATCACAGTGAGAATAATATATAACAAATCTGTATAGTTGACAATTACTGGATATGCGTCTACAATAAAACTTCCTTCGCTTTGTCCCATGCGTATAAGTCCGAAGTGTTCTTGTATAAGACATAGGCAGAGACCAATCAACAATCCTATGAATGCTCCACCCAAAATTATTTGAAGACCTTCGAATATAAATATTTTCCTGATTTGAAGTGTGCTAGCTCCCAAAGCGGATATTGTACGTATGTTGTCTTTTTTCTCAATAATAAGCATGCTGAGACTGCCCATGATGTTTAGGCATGCAACAAAAAGGATAAAACAGAGAAATGCATAGGAAATGAGTTTTTCTATCTGCATGACACGGAAAATGTCTTCTTGCTGCTCGTATCGATTGTGAACATTGAAATTTTTACCCACCATTTTTTTGATGTTTTCCTGTTTTCCTTCATGAGCAAGTTTTATTTCGATGGCGGTTGATTTGTTAGGGTGTCCGTAGATTCTTTGGGCAAAATTCAGCGAACATAGTATATATTCGGAGTCGTACTTTGATTGGTTGACATTGAAGCAGAGTCCAGAGGCATATAGTTCTTCCTGAATGAAGCTGCTTTGGGGGGTCGCTATGTTTACGCGTTCGCCATGTTTGGGGACATATATCTGTATCGGATCGGGGAAATTAAGTGGTAGTGAAAGTTGGTTGCAGATACCGATGCCTGGTATGCAATATTCGATGACATCAATATGAAGAATAGGGTCTGCGTCTCCATGAAGAAAATCCTTTATGTTTGATTGCAGAAGAAAATTGTTATCGACACCTTTGAGTGTGATGACTTTCTGCTGATTTCCAACTATGGCTAATGCTTGAGCTTCGTATATTGGTGAGGCAATGGCAACGTCACTTGATTGTTGGAGAATACTGAAAGTTGTGTCTTGCAAATCGATGTGTGATCCTTGAATGGGTGTGATTCGTAATTCTGCATCAAAGCCAGAGAAGAGATCGGCCACAAGTCCTTGGAATCCATTGAATACACTCATGACAATAACTAATGCCATTGTTGCTACTCCAATTCCCACCACCGAAATTGCGGAGATAATATTGATGGCATTATGACTCTTTTTGGAGAAAAGATATCTCCGCGCAATGAGAAATTCAAATGTCATTTTTGTAGTAAGCGAAGATAGTACTTATTTTTTAGGTAGAAGGAATTTTTCAATTGATTTTTTAATATCTTTGTCCCAATCGGATCCTGTTGCTATGATGTTGCATGTAGTGTCTGTGAGAATGTAATAGGGGACTTCGCGAATGCCTAACCTTGCAACCAGTTCGGATTGAAATGCCTTTTGGTCACCATAGCTGTGCCATGTGATAGTATCTGCTTTTTCTATGTGTGATAGATTAACACTATTGACATCCATGTTGTATGATATGCACGTCAGTTTCTCTTTAGTTTGGCGGCGTAATTTGCGGATGCGAATGTTCATGGTGTTTGTGCCACCTTTCCAGTTTGCCCAAAAAGCAATAAGGGTGTACTTACCGCGGAGACTATCGGTATTTATAGTGTCTCCCTTTCTCGTGACAATGGAGAATGGGGGCAAGTCTTCTCCCACTTCAAGGGAAGATGGTTTTTGTTTCTCAAGATCTTGTAATTGTAGGTACTGGGTGACGGGGGATTCTGGAAACGAAGCATAGAAGGCTTTCTTTATACTATCAACTTCTTGTGGTGATGCGTTTTTGAACTGCTGACGCAACAGAGTGTATGCTTCATTTTCTGGGTTGCCACTGACTTTTGTTGCGTTGAGTTGTTTGGCGTCGCCATTTATTTTTATGACATCTCCAGAATTGACAAAAAGAGTAAGGGTGGAGTATGTGGGGTATACTATGGTAATTGTGCCCCCATCTTTGTCATATGGGCAAGTCCAATCTATTTTTTCTTCTCGTATATGTAGGGTGTCTATGGCGGGAATAACGCCATCTTGACTGAAGATGATAAGGTCGGAGTTGTTAAGTCCTTTAAAGGTGCCGGTTATACGCAATTCACCCTTTCTACCACCACATGATGTGAGGGCAAAAAGGGTGATGATTGCTAATATGCAGTTTTTCATACTCAATGCATAACGCATGGCTGAGCTATGTATATTACTTTACCAATTCTGCAATAGTGCTTTTGTATTGAGCAAATTCAAGGTCGTTTGCTGCACGATCCTTAAGGGAAGCATCACTGGTGATTGCTGCCTTGAGGTTGGTTTTCAGAGCACCTGTGTCGCTGGTACGAGCTGCCAAAATGGCCTTTAGGTAACTTGTGATAGCATCAGGAGACTTGATCGCACTAAGAGTCGCCTGTGCTTTAGCATAGTCTTTGCAAAGAATCTGGGCAAGAGCGGCACTATTTGTGTTAGTTTTGCTGAGGTTTTGTTGTGCTTGGGTATAGTTGCCCTTGGCAATATTCAAGTTACCAAGAATTTCGTTGAATGTGTCGCTGCCACTTGCCTTGCCCATGCATGTTTCTGCATTGGCAATGTCATTGTTCTTTATAGCCAAGATGGCTAAGTTTGCATTTGTTTCAGGAGCCTTGGCATTTATTGCTTGTGCCTTTTGAAGCCAGTTTTGTGCGGCAGAGTTGTTGTTTTCCATGATTGCCATCTGCGCAAGATTGTTGTATGCGCGATAGTCGTTGGGGTGAAGCTTAATAATATTCTCGTACCACTGCTTGCGGGTTGTGGCATCCTCTACCAACATATTGGAGCCATAGATCAGCTCTTCAAGGCTGAGAACGCTTGCATCTTGGTTGTATTGAGCAAGAATCTGCTCGTCACTGCGTCCGATAACTTCGTAACTTACGATGAGGCGTGCGCGGCGCAATTCAGGCAAAATACCTTCGGCAATCTCCGTAAATACACTACTCATGTTACGAATCTGCTGCTCACGTTCTTCTGGATCTTGGTACATCGAGAGAACACGCAAGATCACATCCTTGTCTTGAAGATTGCTCTTGCTGATAAGTTCTTGGAAACCTTCCCAGTCTTCAGCGGTGAACTTTGTGTCGATGTCGGCCTCCATATTGATTTTCTTCAGTTCCTTCTTCATATAATCAGAAGAAACATCCTGACGTCTTTCTGCCAAACGCTCGTTAACAGCATAACTGCCATCGGGACTTGCATAAGCACTAACCTCAATGCTTTGGAGCGCACGCTCCTCTTGCATGTCATTGATTTCCTTTAGAATATTTACCAGGTCCTTGATGCTAAGGCTTGAAAGTTCACTAGCGCGGAGGTTAGCCTGGCCAATAAGGAACTTGATGCTAGCCTCTTGCTTCTGTTCGATGACGCGCTGAAATGCATCTTGGGCGGTGCTGGCAGTAATAGTGCACTGTGACAGCAGGTCGCTAGTTGCTAAAACACCATATCCTATCTTTACTTCTGGAATGGAAACGCTTTTCTTGCCCAATTTGGCGTCGAAACGTGCGTAAAGATCGCTAGAAATCATTGCAGGAACATACTTGAAGTTTGTCTTCATTGTGTATGTGCCGCCAACTTTGTAGCTGATTTCTGTACCATTGCCTTCAACCTTCTCGCCTTGGAAAGTTACGCTTTGGCCAACAGCTTCTCCTCCTTCGTACTTAAGTACGGGAGTGACAGTTACAACAGCCTTCTTCTTCATATATTTCTCGGGGAAGATACCGTTGATTGTTGCGGGAACTTCACCTCCAATAGCCTCAAGTGGAGTTGGGGTAGCCTTGAAGTTATCAGCGCTGAGATTGCCCAACTTACCGCAAGAAACAATAGCCATAGAACCAACTATGGTCATCATAAAAAGAATGTTCTTTTTCATTTGTTTATTTATAGTTTTATCAATGAATTACAATTACGCGTGCAAAGATACATTTTTTTTCTGAGTTAATCAGTAATTATAAGCTTTGCAAGTATAAAAAACATTAAAATTTAAAGATTTATTCCTTTTGGGATTTGTTCCTTGGGTGGCATAGTATCATTTGCTCGCGCAGATGAGTGTTGTCAATATTCATATATATTTCGGTTGTGCTTAGACTTTCGTGGCCAAGCATGTCCTGGATAGCACGCAAGTTGGCTCCGCCCTTAAGCAGATGTGTGGCAAAACTGTGCCTAAAGGTATGGGGTGAAATAACTTTGTTTATACCTGCTTGGGTAGCATATTGTTGAATGAAAATGAAAAGTGAAATGCGTGAGAGGGCTTTTCCTCTGGTGCGTGAGACAAAAACATGATCTTCGAATCCCTTTTTTATGTCCAAATGCTTTCTAACGTCCAGCCAAGTGCGTAATTCTTGTGTGGCCCGCGAAGAAATGGGAACAAGTCTTTCCTTCTTCCCCTTTCCTAAAACCCTGATGAATCCTTCTTCAAGAAAAAGGTTGGAAATTAGTAATTCTGTCAATTCGCTGATACGCAGTCCACAACTATACAAAATTTCTATTATGCAATGGTCGCGAATTCCTTCTGGCTTGCTCAAATCAATGACAGAGAGAATATCATCGATTTCTTCTACCGATAATACATTTGGTAATTGAAGTCCAATTTTTGGTGATTCAAGTAATTCTGTGGGATCTTGTTGTATTTCTTTTTCGATTACAAGAAAACGGTAGAAGGAGCGTATGCCGCTTAGAATGCGGGCCAAACTGCGTGCGGAAATTCCGTTTTCTCTTAATTGACCGGCGAAAAGGTCTAGGTCGTTTAGGGTTACATTGCGGAAGTTAATGCTTTTGTCGGTATAGTAGTTGAATAGTTTTTGCAGGTCACGACTGTATGCATCAAGGGTATTTTGACTATACGAGCGCTCTAGACGCAGGTATTGGAAGTAACGGCGGACTATATCAGTGGAGATAGTTCCGCAATTGGCAATGTGTGCCATCGAAGTCTGATCTTTGTTTGTCAATTTTATGCCGCCAGTTGATATGTTTATATGTTTTTGTCCGCTAACTAATTAATTGTTTTGCAAAGAGAGTAATTTTTTATATCTTTGGACTCGCAAAAATAAGTAAATAATATGAGAATTCAAATCATCAATGGTCCTAATTTAAATCTTTTGGGTAAAAGAGAACCGGAAATATATGGTCAAAAGAGTTTTGAGGAGTATATGGATGTTTTGCGCGGGATTTACCCCGATATTGAGTTTGAATGCTTTCAAAGTAATGTTGAGGGTGAGTTAATTAATAAAATTCACGAGATTGGTTTCTTGTATGACGGCATAGTATTGAATGCGGGGGCTTATACACATTACAGTATAGCTTTGCTTGATGCTATTAAAGGAGTTAAATCGCCCGTTATAGAAGTGCATATCAGTAATGTACATCGGCGTGAGGAATTCCGTCATCATAGTATAATAAGTTCTGCGTGCAAGGGAGTGATATGTGGGTTCGGACTTGATAGTTACCGATTGGCAATTGAGGCTTTGAAAGCTAAAATCTGAAATCTGAAATCCTTTTGCTCGTCGCTAAGACAGAAAGGCGTGATAAAACAGATAATATATAATATATAAACATAGTTAAGAAAATATTTGCAATTGAACGAGTTAGATTCCTATATACTCTCGCATATAGATCCAGAGGGTGAGCATCTGCATAACCTTTGGCGAGCAACTCAGTTAAAATTGTCATATGGCCAGATGGCTAGCGGACACTTGCAGGGACGTCTGTTGAAGATGCTGGTGCAAATGATTCGTCCCAAACGTGTTCTTGAATTGGGGATGTTCAGTGGATACTCGGCCTTGAGTATGGCAGAAGGATTGGAGCAAGGGGCGGAGTTGCATACTTTCGAGGTTTTTGATGAAATGGAGGATTTTGCCCGTCCTTGGATAGAGGGAAGTCCCTATGGACACTTTGTTCACATACATATTGGAGATGCAAAGCAGTTGGTGCCACAGATGGATGTGATGTGGGATATGGCCTTTATAGATGCGGATAAACGTGAGTATGTTGAGTATTATGAAATGATTCTCCCCCGTTTGCGTAAGGGGGGATATATTCTAGCCGATAACACTTTGTGGTATGGTCGTATTGTCCAGAAAGTAAGGGATAGTGATTTGCAGACCATCGGTTTGCAACGTTTTAATGATTTGGTTGCACGTGATGACAGGGTAGAAAAGGTTATTTTGCCTTTAAGGGATGGACTTACAATAATCAGGAAGAAATGAAATATATATTATGGAAACAACAAGACAACAGAAAATTGCAAGACTGATACAGAAGGAACTAAGCGATATGTTTCAAAAGCAGACTGCGGGCATGCGTGGCGTGCTTGTTAGTGTGAGCGCATGTCGCATCAGTCCCGACATGAGTGTGTGCCGTGCATATTTGAGTGTATTCCCAAGCGCCAAGGCAGGGGAAATAGTCAGCAATATTAATGCTAATGTCAAATCTGTGCGTTTTGAATTAGGCAACCGTGTACGTATGCAATTGCGTATCATTCCAGAATTGAAGTTTTTCGTGGACGATAGTCTCGACTACGATGAACATATTGGTGAATTGCTGAAATGAATCAGATAGTTAATACAAGATAATACTACATAACACCCATGCTGGCAAAGGTTTACAGTGCTTCGGTTCAAGGCTTGGACGCCCAACGGGTAACTATTGAGGTTAATAGTTCTCGAGGAATACGCTTTGTGCTTGTCGGTTTGCCCGATAATGCGGTAAAAGAAAGTCACGAGCGAATTACGGCCGCATTGGAAAATAGTGGTTTTCCTTTTCCCAGCAAGCAGATAACTGTTAATCTGGCTCCGGCTAATGTAAGAAAGGTGGGTAGCGGTTTCGATTTGCCAATAGCCATCGGCATATTGGCTACTGCAGAAAAGCTTGATGTAAAGCGACTGGAAAAGATAATGATGGTGGGAGAACTAAGTTTGGATGGTTCTCTACAACCCATCTGCGGAGCTTTGCCTATAGCCATAAAGGCGCGTGCCTTAGGGTACGAATCGTTATTTGTCCCCATACAAAACATTCAGGAGGCCGCTGTGGTTGACAGGATTAAGGTCTATGGAGTCAGCAATTTGGCAGAGGTGGTTGGTTTTTTGAATGGTTCTCATCACTTAGAACCAGTTCAGATAGATACTCGAAAGGATTTCTATGAAAGACAATCCGAATTTGATATTGACTTTGCGGATGTCAAAGGGCAGGAGGGAGTTAAACGTGCCATAGAGGTGGCTGCCGCAGGAGGCCATAATGTCATAATGATTGGTCCTCCGGGTAGTGGTAAAAGTATGATGGCGAAACGCTTGCCAACAATTTTGCCTCCCCTTACTTTGCAAGAGAGTTTGGAGACAACTCAGATTCATAGTGTGGCAGGAAAACTGCAAGTTCCTCCTGTGGGAGCAGACGGAGTTCGTCATTGCTCGCTGATAGCTACCAGACCATTCCGTAGTCCACATCATACAATTAGTCAAACAGCCTTGGTGGGTGGTGGTTCAAATCCTCAACCAGGAGAAATTTCTTTGGCCCACAATGGGGTCCTATTTGCTGACGAATTACCAGAATTTCAGCGTCAGGCTCTTGAGGTGTTGCGACAGCCTTTGGAAGATCGCTACATTACGGTTAGCCGTATTCAAGGTACTGTTGACTATCCTTGTAATTTTATGTTTGTGGCTTCGATGAACCCATGCCCATGCGGTTATTATAATCACCCCTCTAAGCCTTGTGTGTGTACTCCAGGGCAGATTGCCCGATATCTAAATAAGGTAAGCGGTCCGTTGTTGGATAGAATAGATATTCAATGCGAGATTCTTCCGCTTTCATTTGATGAGATTTCAAAGGCAGCACCAGGCGAACCGAGTTCTGTGATACGTCAGCGCGTACTTAATGCCCGTAATATTCAGGCTCAACGTTTTGCTTCTGTGTCAGGGGTACATTGCAATGCTCAGATGTCAGAAAAACACTTACGTGAATATTGTACACTTGACGCAGATAGTACAGAATTGCTTCGTAGTGCAATGGAGCGTTTGCAATTGTCTGCTCGTGCTTATAGCAGAATCTTAAAAGTAGCTCGAACCATAGCAGACTTGGATGAATCAGAAACTATTCTCTCTCATCATATAGGTGAGGCTATAGGTTATCGAAACCTTGACAGGGCAGATTGGGGTAATTAACAAATGTTTGTCTTTTACTTATCTCAATGAGATTACTTATTTGTTCTTTTGATCAAAGTTGCGCAGAATGGGTCAGGAATACCCTCTTGGATTTTGGACGTGGTATGCGTATAACCATTTCAATATCGTCGGAAACGTCAATACTGCAGGAAAATTGGTCATACATCATTTTCTTGGGTAATATACATAGGGATGTTGTTGTTGATATGCCGTATTCGCGCTTTGTTATATATGATTCATTAGAGGACCAAGTGCTACTTTATCGCAGTTTGTGGGTATTGTATCGTGATACACTATATGACATGATTGGTACCAAGTGTTGCTGCGGTTTGTATGATGTTTGTCATTGTCACTAAAGTGAAAGGCAAATACTTGTTGTTGCAATAGTCATAAAAACAAAAGAAAAAACTTTGCTGTGAGGTGAAAAAAATGTAAATTTGCTTACAAAATTTTGAAGGGATTGTTCATTAAAGACAAAATTAATACACAAAGACAATGAAAGCTTTAGTAAAAAAAGAGGCCCAAAAGGGTATTTGGTTGGAAGAAGTTCCCATGCCGGTGGTAGGAGTTAACGACGTCCTGATTAAGATTAAGAAGACCGCTATCTGTGGTACAGACTTGCATATTTACAAATGGGACGAATGGAGCCAGAAGACCATTAAGACTCCCATGACCATTGGTCACGAATATGTCGGTGTGGTTGAACAGGTTGGTCCTGGTGTTAGAAATATCAAAGTAGGAGATCGTGTGACAGGCGAAGGTCATATCGCTTGTGGTCATTGCCGTAACTGTCGTCGTGGTTTGCAGCATATTTGTGAAAATAGCATTGGTGTAGGTGTTAATCGTGATGGTGCTTTTGCAGAATACTTGTCAATTCCAGAGTGCAATGTTGTGAAGTTGGACGAGCGTATCTCCGATGACATGGCTGCTATTATGGACCCCTTTGGCAATGCTACACACACAGCTCTCTCCTTCCCATTGTTGGGTGAGGACGTCCTTATTACTGGTGCAGGTCTGATTGGAACCATGGCAACAGCCATAGCCAAGTTCGCAGGAGCCAAGAATATTGTTGTAACCGACCTTAGCGACTACCGTCTGGATATCGCCAAGAAGATGGGTGCTACATGCACTGTAAACGCATCAAAGGGTGAGACTGTTGCTCAGGCAATGGAGAAGTTAGGTATCCGTGGCTTTGATGTTGGTTTGGAGATGTCTGGTTCTCCAATCGCTTTCCGTGATATGGTAGCTAACATGTACAATGGTTCAAAGATTGCTCAGTTGGGTATTTTGCCACCTTCTACTACTGTTGACTGGAGTGAGATTATCTTTAAAGCCCTTACCATTAAGGGAATCTATGGACGTGAGATGTGGGAAACATGGTACAAGATGGAGCAAATGCTTATCTCTGGTCTTGATTTAAGTCCTGTTATCACTCACCGTTTCCCCATCGCTGACTTCCAGAAGGGATTTGATATTATGGAATCCGGCCAATGTGGTAAGGTTGTCCTTGAGTGGGACTAATTTTGGGGAACTTTGATACTTTAATAAACAAGGGGTGCCACAATTACTATTGGCACCCCTTGCTGTATGTGTTTAGGTAATCGGATAGGAGTTACTGTAAAATTATCCTTTGGGCTTCTACGGGATTGTTTAAAAAGATTGAAGCATTCTCGTTGAACTGGGAGGGCTGTTCTGTTGTCAACAGGTGAAGTGTCCCGTTCTGGGAAAGGCGTTGTTGCATGTCTGGATGTCGATGCAGATAATTTTGCAGACTATCGGCCACATATTTACCTTGTGGAATAATATTAATTCCTTGAGGCATAAATTCTTTTATTTTCTCCAAGAGAATGGGGTAGTGTGTACAACCAAGAATGACAGTGTCAATAAGTGGGTCAGCAGCAAGAAGTTCTTCTGCTTTTTTCTTTACGAAATAGTCCGCACCAGGGAGATGCGCTTCGTTATTTTCTACCAAAGGCACCCACATAGGGCATGCTACACCTGTTACTTTGAGTTTTGGATGAAGTTTGGCTATTTCAAGTTCGTAAGTGTTTGAACGAACTGTTCCAGGTGTCGCAAAAATGCCTATGTGTTTAGTCTTTGTCATTTCCCCGACAATTTCAGCCGTAGGACGCACAACTCCCAATACACGTCGTGAAGGGTCGATGCCAGGTAAATCGTTTTGCTGTATGCTACGTAATGCTTTAGCTGATGCTGTGTTACATGCTAAAATAACCAAAGGACATCCTTCTTGGAAAAGTCGTTTGACAGCTTGCAGGGTGAATTCATACACAACCTCAAAACTTCTTGTTCCATATGGTGCACGAGCATTATCGCCTAAGTACAGATAGTCGTATTGGGGCATCAACTGTCGTATTTGTCGCAATATGGTAAGACCTCCATATCCGCTATCAAAAATACCTATTGGAGTCATATTTGTTTGTGAGGTAGTTGGTTATATCTTGTGTTTGAAGCACAATAATTTGTTTTTATTTCTTCTTACTGATTTACACCCAGAATTTTGAGAACAGAAGGAGTTAAATCAATAGCCACTCCCTTAACAATGAATGGTACGCTATTGCCATCGGTGTCAAAGACAATGCTTACTCCATTTTCTTCTGCGGCAAGCGCTATTGCATCCTGCATTTCTGCCATTACATTAGCAAGCATTTCGGTTTCTGCTTCAGTCAATAGTTTCTGTACCTTAATTCTAAATGCCGCATTGGTTTCGAGCATATTTTGGAGTTCGTTCTGTCGTTTCTCCAAGATGGTTTTGTGAAAGTCTTTTTGCCCTTGCATGAATTCTTCAAACTTGGTTTGGAAGTCGCGTTCGCTTTTCTTGGCTTCTGTCTCGTATTGTTCACGTAATGATGCAATATTTTTTTCTACGGCCTTGTATTGGGGCATCTGTTTAAGGATTGTTTTCGAACTGATACACCCAAGAACAATTGCTTGGGGTTGAGTCGTAACAGTTGTGACTTTATTTGTGGAGTCTGTTGTCATTGATTCCTGTGCTATTGCCTCGGTGTATGTAGCACAAAAAAGTAACGAGAGTAAACAGAAGATCTTTGCATAAGATACGAAGTAGTCTTGTCTCATCTTGATTGCCTATATAAAATGCATGCATCTGCAAATGGTGCTACCTTTGCAGATGCTGTATTTGTTGTTGTGATTATATTTTATTTTGTTGGAGTAACGCTTGTTGCGTTACCAGTGATACCCAATTCCTTTTTCAGCAACTCAGTAATATCTGTGCTAAGTGCTGAATTGACAAAGGAAATGGTGCCGGTGCTGATATCAACAATATAAATGTAACCTTCGTTCTCACCAATCTTTTTAACAACTGTCATTACCAACTCACCAATTGCTCCCATTTTTTCCTGAGTTGCCTTCTGTAGGGCAGTTTGGCTATCTTGCAAACTTTGCTGGTAACGTTGGCCTAACTCATTGAGTTCCTGCTCACGGCGTAGACGTACACCTTCAAGCAAATTAGCAGCTTCCTTTTGGTAGTCTTCGTACTTCTTCTGTAACTCGTCCTGCATCAGTTTCAGGTCATCCTCATACTGCTTCTGCATGTTCTGGATTTCTGTTTGTGCAGCGGTATATTCCTTCATATTAGGAATAATGTCTGCAGAGTTGAAATGTGCAAACTTAACCTGTGCCATAATGCTCAATGGAGCAATCATTAAAATGGCTAAAAGAAATTTTTTCATAATTTGTTTTATTTATATTATTGTTCGTTCTTTAGAAGTTGGGGAGAGATTTTAGTTATATCCTAATTTGGTGAGAACATCATTGGATATGTCTGCTTTGGGAGAGGCAAATATTATTCCTGCATCTGAAGCCCGGTCAAGAATAAGACTATAACCTTTGAGTTCAGCAATATCCTTGATTGCATTATATATTTCATCCTGAATAGGCGCCATGAGACTCTCGCGCTTCTTGAAGAGCTCACCTTCTGGACCAAAATACTTCTTCTTCAGGTCACTCGCTTCCTTTTCTTTGGCAATAATGGCATCCTCACTTTGCTTCTTTTGTTCGTTAGAAAGGAAAACCGATTCTGCCTGATATTTTTTGTACATTGCCTGTGCTTCCTCCTGAAGAACCTCAACTTCAGCCTGCCATTTTTTTGACACTTGATTGAGCTGTTCTCCAGCACGCTCATATGCTGGTATATGCTTAAGAATATATTCCATGTCTACTAAAGCAAACTTTTGAGCGTTTGTCGAAATCACAAATGCCGTGATAGCGAAAAGTGATAATAATAATCTTTTCATAGTAGTGTTGTTTTTTGTTATTATTCACAATCTTGTGTTAGAATTCCTGACCTAATACAAAATGGAAGTGGCTTCCGCTATATGTGCTTACACCTTGTACCTTATCAAAACCATATGCCCAGTCTATACCCAATAGGCCAACCATAGGAAGGAATATGCGTGCTCCGACACCTACAGATTTCTTTAAATCAAATGGGTTGAACTTACTGATGTCGCTCCAGCAATTACCTCCTTCCGCAAATATAAGACCGAAGACATTGGTACTTGCTCCTAACATGAATGGGTAGCGCAACTCTACTGTAAAGCGAGTGTAGGCATAACCCATATTTCCTCCTGGGGTAAGCGAACCATTGTCATAACCTCTTAGACCAATTGTTTCAGTAGAGTAATAAGATGAATATCCAGAGGTACCATCACCGCCCATATAGTAGTTCTCAAAAGGTGAGGGCTTATGTTTGTTGTAAGAACCCAGCAAACCAATTTCGGCGCGTGTCATCAAAACAAAGCATTTGTTGTGACCAGAAAGGGCTGTGAAGGTTCGAGCCTTGAACTTCCATTTATGATACTCAATCCAAGAGTACTTCTCTTGCAGTTCCTTGGCATAAGTGGTGCTTTTTACGTCATTGGCCAAATTTGCATAATCCTTGCCATCCCATAATGAATATGGAGGAGTAAGGGCTACCGAGAGTTGGATTTCTGAACCGCGGCGGGGGTATATCTGGTTGTCGGTGCTATTGCGTGACAAACTCAAACGTAATGAAAGGTTGTTGCAGTTTCCATTTGTCATCAGTGAGAAGTAGTTCCAGTCCTTCATCATATATCTTGTGTATGACAATTCGGTGCTGAACATGAAGTAGTCATCAGGCCAACGCAATCTTTTGCCCCAACCAATCGAAACTCCAAATACCTGTTGATATTTGTCTGGGTCGTAGAAGTTCTCATATCCATAACCACCACCGTATCCATAGCCATAACCATAACCGCCACCATAGTAGTTATTGTAATAATTGTCATAGTATGCCGAATTGTAATACCTGTCGCTCACGTCTGTCTGCTTGCTATAGAAAGCACTGAACGAGAATGTGTTCGGACGCTTACCACCAAACCAAGGATTGACATATGAAATACTATATTGCTGGTAGTACGAACCATTAGTTTGTCCACTGATACTGAATGTCTCACCATTACCCTGAGGTATCACGCCACGACGTATGCCACCCTTTTTGAAGAGATTGGCAAGGCAGAAATTGGCAAACTTCAAACCAATTTTACCAATTACACCTGTTTGACCATAACCCAAAGAGAACTCTACTTGATCGTTGCTCTTTGATTCCAACCCCCATCCAAGATCAACCGTTCCACTGGATGGATCGGGGTCAATGTCATAGTTAATATTCTCTGGATTGAAGTGTCCCATGCTGCCGATTTCGCGGAAAGAACGTTCCAAAGCCTCTTTTGAGAACAGGTCACCAGGTTTATTTCTAAGTTCTCGGCGTACTACATTCTCGTATACTCGGTCATTACCAGTGATCTTGACACGACTGATGCGGGCTTGTGGACCTTCACTTATGCGCATTTCCAAATCTACGCTGTCACCCACGATGTTGATCTCTACAGGATCCAGTTGATAGAATACATAACCATTATTGTAATACAGGTTGCCAACAGCATCATCGTCGCTGCTCAAGCGTTTTGCAAGGTGTTTCTGGTTGTAAACATCTCCCTTCTTCATGTTCAGGAGGGCTTCCAGATATTCTGTCTTGTAGACGGTGTTACCCACCCATTCAATATTGCGAATGTAGTATTTGTTACCTTCTTCAACATGGATATTTACATCAACATATTTGTCATTGATATGTTTTACCGTGTCGGCAATAATAATGGCATCACGATAACCCAATTCGGCATAGTAGTCTTGCAGATTTTCTTTTGCTTCCTTGTATTTCGCCTCAACAAACTTGTGACTGCGGAACATGTTATGGAAACCTTGCTTTTGGCGTATGGTTTTCAATACACCCTTAGTGAAGATATTACCCTTGAGTTTCCTTTCTGAAATCACAGAATTTCCATAAAGGTTAATTTTGCGAATGATAACCTTTGCATTCTTCTTCACATTGACATCCACAATGACTTTATCTGGAGCAGAAGGATCATCTTGATGAAGAATTTCCACTTCGGCATTATTGAAACCTTTGTCTTGGAAATAGCGTTCACCTAAAATTTTAGCGCGGTCTATCATGTTGGGGGTCAGTTGGTTGTCTTCCATCAGACCTAGTTTCTCCTTGAGATCATCCCTTTCGCTCTTTCTAACGCCATTATAATTTATTTTGGAGATACGAGGGCGTGGAGACAATTGAATGTGCAGATATGCCGAATCGTTTATGATAGAGTCTACGCTGATGGCAACATTTGAGAACAAACCGTTTTTCCAATATCTCTTGATTGCCTTTGTTATCTCTTCTCCGGGGACAGTAATCTGTTCTCCAACACTAATGCCGGAGAGACGAGCCAACATATTTTGATCATAGTTGGGAATACCATCTACTGTTATGCTTTTTACAATAACCTGTCTTGGGGTACGATTGTAGTCAATGTTTACATTCGTATCACGACTGATGTATTGGGCGTTGGCGGGGATGCCGAAGATGCACAATAATAATATATATATAATGTATAAACTATTCTTCATCTGAAACTTGTTCTCCTGTTTTTCCATAACGTCGTTGGCGCAATTGATAATCTGCGATGGCATTCTTTAAAGATTCCTCGTTGAAGTCAGGCCAATATTGGTTGGTAAAGTAAAATTCGGAATATGCACATTGCCAAAGCAGATAATTGCTGATACGCAATTCACCTCCTGTTCTGATAAGTAAGTCAGGGTCGGGCATAAAATCCGTTGTTAGATGTTGGGTTATTACCTCTTCTGTAATGTCTTCTATCGGTAATATGCCATCCTTCACCTTGGTAGCAAGCGTTTGTGTGGCACGGACAATCTCCCAACGACTGCTGTAACTTAATGCGATAACCATGGTCATGCCGGAATTGGAACTTGTACGGTCGATACAATCCTGAAGACGTTTCTGGACGCTCTGTGGCAAGCGTTCCATTTCACCAATCATACGGAACCTGACATTGTTCTGCATAAAGATTTCCTCCTCAAGATTGGTAAGCACAAGATTCATAAGTGCCTCAATCTCTTCTGCAGGACGATTCCAGTTCTCAGTACTGAAAGTATAAAGCGTAAGGTATTTTACACCAAGTCTTGCTGCTTCCTCGGTGACTTTTTTTACTGTTTCCACACCCTCAATATGTCCGGCTGTGCGTGGCAATCCTTTGGCCTGTGCCCATCTGCCGTTGCCATCCATTATGATAGCGATATGTTCGGGTATCTTGTTAATATCTAATTGTTGCATAGTCTGTATTTGGGACTTATGTCGTAGGTTAGTGAGAACATAAAGAAGGAGTATGTATCCTTGTTTTTTAGTCCAGAGCTTTCAATATAGTAGGGATCACTCAGTCGTAATCCATCAAGTTTGTCTATGGTAGTAAATCGGTGTGTCCACTCAAAGATAAGGTTCAACCGAGGTTTTACTTTATATTTGACACCAAATCCCACTGGAAAGTTTACTCCAAAACTTGTTGCGTCGTCGGTTATACCTGTTGTGATGCCAAACCCAACAATGGCATACGGAGTTATGCGTGATAGTTTTTTATATCCAGGACCTAATCCGTATCCCCAAAAGTTCAATTCAAATTGTGCACCCAAATCTACGATATTGCCTTTGAATTCAGCATCAACAGCTTGTTGTGGCACCCCTGGGCTCTCGGGTAGGAAGTAGCCCTTGGTTGTTCCTCCGTATCGTCCGTAAGCTAGATTTGCTTTAAGTGCCATGCGCGGATTGAAGTTGCGTCTTACCGTGAATGCCGCCATCATATTGCTGCCCGAAAACGGAGTCCTGTTGACATCACCAAGGTAGTAGCACATGCCCAAACCTCCTCCGATATCCCATCGGTATTCGAGCAGGTCCTGCGCCAAACTTGATTTGATGCCCAAAGCAAGAAGTATTATGATGAATAGTCTCTTCACGCTTTCAGAGATTTTAATAGATGTCGGGTCGTGCAAAACCCAAACGGTTGATGCGTCCGCGGTATATTTTGCCACCAGCTATCACCCAAAAGAAGTTATTCTTGTCAACGGTGGTGGCAATGTATCCTTCTGTTCCAATAAGGTCTGTTGGAGGTAGTATGTCATGCATTTTCCACCATGTCAATCCATTGTCCTTGCTATAATAGAAGCTTTCCAATGATTTTATCTTTCCGTCAGTACTTTCACCCCCTGCCATTATGAGCATATTGTCGTAATGAATGAGGTTTAGTTGAGAGAATTTAGGCAGTTGCTTGGTGTTTATCCAACTTCTGTTGTAGTGCATCCAAACCTCTTCGTTCTCATCTTCAAACTCCGCCCAACTCTTTGACCACACTACGGCGCATGTGTCTGATGCTTCATCTCTGTTTCCCAAGAGAATCATTCTTGTCTGCTGTGTTGTCTGAGCATATGTCAATGCAACAATTTCCTTGTTAGGAAGCAGTGATGCATCCTCGTCAATTTGCTCCTGTTTCCAGGTGATGTTGTCAATGCCTGTGCTATGAATTGCATTGTCAAAAATTGTATATATCTTGTCGTTAGATGCACCAACAATGCGCAAACCATTCTTAGTGTCTGCTAATGTCCAAGAGATGCCGTCAGCACTGGTATACATATCTCCATCTGTGGTGTTTGCGAAGAAAAGGTCTGATGCTTTAACGAGTGACAGAACATCAGTGCTCACTGGTAAGTCGGTGGCTTGACTATCCCATTCTC
This sequence comes from Bacteroidaceae bacterium, assembly GCA_017547165.1. GTDB lineage: Bacteria > Bacteroidota > Bacteroidia > Bacteroidales > Bacteroidaceae > Physcousia. The sequence goes on along the minus strand of JAFYQK010000025.1, from coordinate 58,949 downwards.
CCAAATTGCTGCTTGCATGAGTGTTCCACATCACTGCTTGGCCGTTGTTTGTCATTACGGCAATCTCGTTGCCAGTTTTGATGGCTTTCATTGGGTGGGTGCCGTCGACATATTCGTTACCATGAACAGGAATCCACTTTAGCGTGTCGCTCTGCATGGTGTGTATGTTGATGCGCAAGGTGTATTTGCGCTCGGTGTTGTCTGTAGCAACAACTTTGATGTGCAGGGGAGTGCGCAAATCAATGCTGTCGGTCGAAGAGTAGGATATCCATGGGTCTTCATCCCAAGCGTCAGAAGCTCTGTGGTAAGCTATGCCACCGACGTAAGACATATTCATCACTACTCTTGACAAATCTGTGTCATAGGGTAAAGAGTCACGATTCTCTATGGTCAGTGTTCTGTGGTCTATGGTCCACACCCATTGTGTGGCGGTGTAGGTGGTGTAGTATGTGCTGTCGGAAACTCCGTCCGAAGCCTTGCCGACAACTTTTTTTCTAAAATCGTTGAAGGAAATGCTTGATATATAGCACGAATTGTTCTGGACATTGGTGTCTTCGGAGTCAGAGATACATGATGTCATGAAAATAGCCCCAAGAATAAGCATTGAGGCCAGATGAAAAAGTTTTTCAGTAAGTTGAAATTTCTTCGTGTACATTATAAAATAGGATTTGGCTACAAAATTACGTCATTTATTCCAAATCCGGGTCATTATCTATGATAAATTGTTCGTTGAATTAAGTAAAATTAGCAATTTGTGACCATTTGCATTGTATTCTTTTACTGCTTTTGCATTTTTTATTGTAGGTGCAAATATTTGACGGGTGTATGTTTCTTTTGTTGATTTTGGCAAGGTGTCGGGTGATATTTCTATTCTTGCATCATCCCACAGATTGGCGTCAATAAAGCTTTGCAGTAGTTTACTACCTCCCTCTACAAGTAGATGCTGTATGCCACGTTTGTGCAAATCATACAGTATTTCTGGCAAGATTTCGTTGTGATAGACAATAGTTTCTGCATTATCTTGGAAAATGTCGTTGCAATCCTTCAATCTCTCTCTCCTGTCTATGGTGACACGAAGTGGAGAATCTCCTTTCCAAAGTCTTGTGGTGAGCGATGGCCGGTCTTGCAATGCTGTGTTGGAACCAATCATTATGGCTTGGCATCGTGCTCTGAGTTTGTGTGTCAGCATCTGTGTGAAAGGGGTGGAGATGTGTAGTCTTTCGTTATTTTCGGACTGTATCCCTATTGTGCCGTCTGTCAATTGAGCCCATTTCAGGGTGATTCTGGGTCGCTTTGCGCTATGGAAGGTGTAAAAACAAGGGTTTATTGCCTTGCACTCTTCTTCGAGAACACCCACTGTCACCTCAATGCCTGCATCTCGCATACGCTTGATTCCCTGGCCGTTGACTTTTGAGTTAGGGTCTTGCTTTCCTATGACTACTCTTTTAAAACCACATTTTATTATGAGATCGCAACAAGGAGGAGTTTTGCCCCAGTGCGAGCATGGTTCAAGCGTAACATATATAGTGCTTTCGGCAAAGGTTTCTTTAAATCGAGACAATACAGTGTTGTCGTTCAAACAATACTTTGTCTGGCCTCCATCAATACGGCAATTGTACACGGCATTAACTTCGGCATGTGGACCACCATATTTTTTATGATATCCTTCGCCGATAATGCGTCCTTGATGTACTACCACTGCTCCTACCATGGGATTTGGGGATACCGTAGCTTCGCCGCATTTTGCCAACTGGATAGCGCGTTTCATAAATCTCTCGTCGTCGATTGTGCTTGTGTATCTTGTCATAAATGAGATATGGTGTGATAGTGTTATGTTATGCGTTTCTTAAACAATATTGCATGCAAGTGATTTTTTGCATTATGCTGATGTGCAAAATTGTCGTAATAATGCGATTTGGGGCACTCTCTTGATGGTTTTGTTGTAAAATCCCTCACTTAATCGTACCTTTGAGGCATGAATTGTTTACAAGAACTTAAACGGCACTATGGCGCCAGCGAAGGTTATGCCTTGTATCGCATGATAATGGAGGAGTGTTTTGGCCTCTCGCATGTAGATATATTGCTTGGCAAAGATAACCTAATTTCGGAAGAAAACCAAGCGTGTTTATCTGAAATCACAGAACGCCTGCTCAAAAACGAACCAATACAATATGTTTTGGGTTATGCCAAATTCTGTGGACATAAATTTGTGGTAAAACCAGGGGTATTGATACCTCGTCCCGAAACAGAGGAACTTGTGGATTTGGTTTCTTCGATTACCTCTTGTTTTCAGGGTGCTCCAAAGGTGTTGGATATCGGCACCGGAAGCGGTTGCATTGCCGTATCTCTTGCATTAAGAGGGTGTAGGGTCAGTGCATTCGATGTTTCGGAACAAGCTTTGGGTATTGCGAAGGAGAATGCAGATATGCTCAATGTAGATATTGATTTCGTGCATGAAAATATCTTACATCCATCACCTTCTTGCGAAAAGTGGGATATTATTGTGAGCAATCCTCCATACGTTTGTGCTACAGAGGCTCACGAGATGTCTCAAAATGTGCTCCAGTACGAACCACATATAGCTTTGTTTGTTCCTGATGCAGATCCCTTGATTTTCTATCGTGCTATAATATCTTTTGCCCTTTCGCATCTTAATTCTGGTGGACACATTTGTCTTGAGATAAACGAGGCCTTCCCCGAAAAAACGTGTAATTTGCTCACTTCTTTCGGTTTTCGTGATGCCAAAATAATTGTTGATAGGTATGAGAAAAAACGCTTCGCGCACGCTCACTTATGAGCAGGCTATGCTCCGTTTAACCTCCCTTTGTAGCACTTCCGAACATTGCCAGAGTGATGTAAGGGAAAAGTTATACAAATGGGGCCTCTCCAGGGGGGACTCGGAAAAAATTATTGATTATCTTCTGGATGAGAAATATATTGACGAATACCGTTATGCAAATGCCTATGCCAATGATAAATTGAGATTTTCGCATTGGGGTAGGGCTAAAATCAGGTCAATGCTCTACATGCAACATATTCCGGAGGCCTGTATTAACGAGGCATTAGACAATATTGATGAGGCTGAATATGAAAGAATTCTGGAGTCAGTTTTGGAAGGTAAAAAGCGTACGCTGCCCGAATGTGAGAGTTATGCTTCGAGGGTTAAAATTATACGCTTTGCTCTGCAACGTGGCTTCGAAATGGGCGAAATAACTAAATTTATAGGTGAATATTAATAAAGAATCCAAAAAAGCGCTATCTTTGCAAGGAAACGAATTTAAACCACTTAAAATAATTAAGAAATGAAAACATTAGAATCTATTTTTGCTGACAAGTTGCTAAAGGTAAAGGCAATCAAACTTCAACCTACTAACCCCTTCACTTGGGCAAGTGGATGGAAGTCTCCCTTCTATTGTGACAATCGCAAGACATTATCATATCCCGACCTTCGCTCTTTCGTAAAGATAGAGACCACTCGACTTATCATGGAGCGTTTCCCTGAGGCAGAGGCCGTTGCTGGTGTTGCTACCGGTGCTATTGCTCAGGGTGCTATGGTTGCTGATACATTGAACCTTCCATTTGTTTACGTTCGTTCAAAACCCAAGGATCATGGTTTGGAGAATCTTATTGAGGGTGAACTTAAACCCGGAACTAAGGTAGTAGTGGTAGAGGATCTCATTAGCACCGGTGGCAGTTCATTGAAAGCTGTAGAGGCAGTTCGTAATTATGGTTGCGAGGTAGTTGGTATGGTTGCATCATACACCTATGGTTTTGATGTGGCAGAGAAGGCTTTCAAAGAGGCTAATGTGGAGCTTGTTACCCTTACCAATTATGAGGCCGTTGTTGCTCAGGCTGTTAGCACTGGATATATCAAGGAGGAGGAGGTTGAGTTGCTCAATGAGTGGCGCAAGGCTCCATCTGAATGGCAAGGATAATTAACCAAATATACGAATCAATTTAAATTATGCATAAATACGAAAGTTCGGTAAAGACAGTTTATGCTCCCGTAGAGCGAGTATATGACCGTCTTTCTGACCTAACCTCTCTGCAAGTGCTCAAGGATAGGATAGATGATCCTGCTTTTGAGGCAATTATAAATAGTCAGGTTCCTGCCGACAAGCGTCCCACTCCTGAACAGATGGCCAAGTTGCGCAATAATATTCGCAACATGCAGCTGACCAAGGACTCGGCTTCGGGCCATGTTGGTCCTCTTGGCGATGTTACATTAAAGATTGTAGAGCGTGCAGAGCCCAAAATGGTGAAGTTGGAGCTTGAAGGTGCACCCATACAGGTGACATTGTGGATCCAAATGCTTCCTTCTGATGAGCAAACAAGCCGTCTGAAGGTAACACTTGGTGCAGAGTTGAATTTCTTCATCCGTAAGATGATAGAGTCTAAATTAGAAAAGGCTCCCGAAGGATTGGCTCAGTTCTTGTCTCAGATTCCTTATTAGTCACTTCTAACCTACAAAAGCACATACAATGGCAAAACTTTGGGATAAGGGATTTGAAATAAATACCGAGATTGAGAAGTACACCGTAGGTCGTGACCGCGAACTCGATTTGTATCTGGCACAAGACGATGTAGTGGGTTCTATGGCTCACATCACAATGCTCGAAAGTATAGGGTTGCTCACAAAAGACGAGTTATCAGCACTGTTGGCAGAGCTGAAGAAGATTTATGCCGAAATTCTCAATGGCAACTTCACTATTGAGGATGGTATTGAGGATGTGCACTCACAGGTAGAGCTGATGCTCACAAGAACATTGGGTGAGATGGGAAGGAAAATTCACTCTGGACGTTCGCGTAACGACCAAGTTCTTGTTGACCTTCGTCTTTTCACTCGTCGTCAGCTTCGTCTCATCGTTGAGGATGTTTGTTCACTTTTTACCGAACTGCAAGCCCAGAGCGAACGATACAAGAACGTGCTGATGCCCGGATACACCCATCTTCAGGTTGCCATGCCTTCAAGTTTCGGTTTGTGGTTTGGTGCGTATGCCGAGTCTTTAGTCGACGATATGATGATGCTTCAGGCCGCCTATCGCCAAACCAATCGCAATCCGCTTGGTTCTGCCGCCGGTTACGGTAGCAGTTTCCCGCTTAACCGTACTATGACAACAAGTCTTCTCGGTTTTGACTCAATGGACTACAATGTCGTATATGCCCAAATGGGCAGGGGTAAGACAGAGCGTAATGTCGCTTTTGCAATGGCGTCAGTTGCCAGCACTATCAGTAAGATGGCATTCGATGCCTGTTTGTTCAACTCTCAGAACTTCTCTTTTGTCAAACTTCCTAAGGAGTGTACAACAGGCAGTAGCATAATGCCTCACAAGAAGAATCCTGATGTTTTTGAACTGACTCGCGCAAAGTGCAATAAACTTCAGGCTCTTCCTCAGCAGATAATGATGATAATGAACAATCTGCCTTCCGGATATTTCCGTGATCTGCAGATAATAAAGGAGGTGTTCCTTCCTGCATTCCAAGAGTTGAGAGATTGTTTGCAGATGTCGGCTTATATCGTCCGCAAGATGGAGGTTAACGAGGATATTCTTGCTGATTCGCGATACGATCTGATGTTCTCCGTAGAAGAAGTTAACCGACTTGCCACAGAGGGTATGCCATTCCGCGATGCTTATAAGAAGGTCGGATTGGATATTGAGGCTGGCAAATATCAGCCCAACAAGCATATTTCTCATACCCACGAGGGCAGTATTGGCAACCTCTGCACCCAGCAGATAGCGGATTTGATGAATTCTGTTGTTGGAGAATTTCACTTTGAGCGCATGGATAATGCAATAAATTCGCTTTTGGCATGAAGAATTCCATTTTGCAATCTGAAATAAGAATGCTGGCAATCGTATTGGTGATTGCCGGCATTTTTGCCTCATGTCAGGGAGCAGAGTCTATGTATAGCGGGTTTTCTGCGCGTTTCACCTATCAGCCTGTAAGTGCAAAACCTACTCTCTTCAGGGCGTGTACATCTTTAGGCGAATACTGCACAATAACCCTTCCACTTAAGGCAACAAGTTATGTGATAAGCAGTCCCAGTACTCCCAATAATGTTGATAATATACCTCTCACTGCTATTCAAAGCTACGCCAAACCGATATTGGGATTAGGTGATGGGCTTATAGTGGGACTGCCCATGATACCAGAGATGCTCGAGAGCGAAAGCAAGGTGGTATGCTACGATTTGTGTTGTTCAAATTGTAACGAAAAGGATTATATCCGCCGAAAGTTGCAGTTGCAAATTGGGGGTATTGCCACATGTTCGTCATGTAAACGTATATACGATTTGAACAATCAGGGAATGGTGACACAAGGCGAGTATGGCAGATCTCTGTATCGTTATTATGTATATTACGAGCCATCTTCCCAACGCCTCACTGTTAATAATAATTAAAGAATAAATGCAGTTTTATCCTCATTTGTTTGGACGATTCAGTTTTTATTCATAACTTTGCACCCGCTAATGAGTAATTGATTAGCATTCAGGTTGACTCGCTAGCTCAGTAGGTAGAGCACTTCACTTTTAATGAAGGGGTCTCGGGTTCGAACCCCGAGCGGGTTACGTAAGAAATGGTGTACCAATCCAAAGGATTATGGTGCACCATTTCTTTTGTGTCAAATATACCCACAAATTATTGTATGCATGCATCATAAATATTTACACGATAGGGGTATATTTTTCTTCTTAAAAAGTCGCCCTAATCTTATGGCAAAAAGAAAGCATTCTTAGGTCTCTAAGATTACAATCTTTGGCCCATAAGATAGTAATCTTTAGTCACGAAGATTAGGGCGTCTTTAAAGCAAGACTGAGAGGGGTGGTTTTGGAGAAGGGAGAGAAATGTGATAATGCCTTGTATGTGGCAGAAAATCAGCGTGTTGTCTTTTGTGTATGATACTTATTGTATCCCAAAAACTAACAATCAAATTTCAGTTTATCTCTTGTACATCAGGAGTGGTTAATTGGTATTATTAAAAAATAATTTAGAAAAAAATTATTACATCTGTTTGCGATACACTTCTATATAACTTTACGAAAATCATTTATCACAACGCAATGATACTATATTGCAATGTGTTTGTATCGCTTATATCTTTGCTTCGTATCCAAAATGGCAAGAAGGTGTTTATAAACTAAGTCATCAGTTTTAACTTATTAAAATATAAAATCCGCTGACTGCGAGGTCAGCGGATTTTTGTATAGTTATTCTGTAAAGAGGCGGTGCTATATGTGCTTACCGCTAAAGAACGGCATCAATGTTCGCTTGGTTCATTGTTTGCTTTCCTTCGCTGGTGTACATATAGTCGATGCGTTCCTTATAGGCTTTCTCAATCTTTGGACGAACCATCTTCATTGTTGAATTTATCATCTGGTTTTGTTCAGTGAATGCCTCTGCCAATACGGCAAAGGAACTTGGTAGCCAGCGTTCGGGGAACATGCCTTGGAATTCTCCTCCCTTCTTGAAACGCGCCAGTTCGGACTCAATAACCTCAAGGCAATATTTGCGTGCATCGGTATTGTCGTCTAGTATGCTCTTGTCTTTAAGGTTGCGGCGAAGTGCATCACGGTTGGGGACTATCAGAGCGGTTGTAGTTGCACATTGGTTGTTGTAGAGCATTACCTGGTCAATGAAGGGAGATTTCTCTACCAATGCTTCCTCTATACCCTCTGGGCTATATTTCTCGCCATCGCTGGAGATGAGCAGACTCTTGAAACGTCCTTTTACATATAGAAGTCCCTCTTTGCTCATATAGCCGAGGTCGCCGGTGTAGAGATATCCATTGCGTACGGTTTCTGCCGTGGATTCTGGATTCTTCCAATATCCTGCCATTACGTTTTCGCCCTTAACCACAATCTCGCCCATTTCTCCAATAGGGAGCTCCTTGCCGTCCATGTCGCAAATCTTTAGCCTAAGGGGCTTTACCAGTTTGCCGCTCGAACCGAAGCGGTACAATTCGGGACCATTGCTGGAGATGACGGGTGTTGCCTCAGAGAGTCCGTAACCTTGATACATGGGGATGCCAATGCCGACATAGAATTTCTGAAGGTCTTTGTCGAGCAAGGCACCACCTCCGATGAAGAATTTTAGCTCGCCACCGAAGTTGTCGCGTACCTTTGAGAAGAGAATCTTGTCGAAGAGGCATACCAAGGGTTTAAGTGCATATCTCCAACCTTTGAAGTCGAGGTTGCTATCGCCATAATAGAGTTGCTTTATCTTCATGCCCCAGTTGAAGAGACGCACAGCACTTGGTCCTTTGGCTCGAATGCCTTGTTCGATGTTTTTCTTGAAGGTTTTTGCCAATGCCGGTACACTCAGGATGAAGTGGGGGCGCACTTCTCTAATATTTAGAGGAATGTTTTTAAGTGTTTCCATTGGAGTGCGTCCTACTTGTACCGTTGCTGCTGTTGCGCCTTTGCTCATCATAATGTAGAAACCCACCACATGAGCAAAGCAATGGTCTAGTGGTAGTATTATAAGTGTTCGCCATGTGTGGTCGATGTTTACCAAAGTGCATGCCTGTTCCACATTGGCGGTGTAGTTGCGGTGGGTGAGAACAACACCTTTGGGGTCGGCAGTTGTGCCGCTGGTGTAAGTGATGGTGGCATAGTCGTTGTTTTGTATTGATTGTCCAACGGCGAGAAATTCTTCTAATGTGTGTGTGGCTAGGAATTGTTCACCATCCTTGAAGACTTCTTCTATGCCAATTTCTTTTTCTTCATATTTGTCTTGCGCATCAAAAACGATGATTTTCTCGACGAGTGGCAACTTGTCTTTAATGAGTCGGATCTTCTTGAGCTGAGTGCCAGAGACCATAATGTATTTTACATCGCCATGTAATAGACGGAACAACAGGTCGTTGCTTTCTTCTAACTTGATGGAAAGAGGCACGTTGATGGCTCCAGCGTAGAACATGGCCAATTCGCCAATGACCCATAGGTTTCTACCCTCGCTAAGCAGAGCCATGGTATCACCCTTCTTGACACCAAGAGATTGTAAACCAGCTCCTAATCTATAAACCTGTTGGTGCACATCGGTATATGTTGTGGGACGAAACTTGCCTTCGCTCTTTTCAAGTAGGAAGGTGTTATTGGGATACTGTTGAACCGAAGACTCAAATAGGTCAATGATTGTCTTTTTCATAATGTGATAAGAAGATATTCTCTTGTTTTTTGTTTTTCGTATAGCAAATATACATATAAATGGAATAAATAAGGTGTAAACGAACAACTTTATTTTGATTTGCGAACACGATTATATATCTTTGTAGATAGAATAAGGTAAAAGAATCATTATTACAGGAAAAGATGAAAAATGCCATCAACCCTTTTGCGCGTCCGTTATATGTGATGACCAAACCAGCTGGTGCACATTGTAATTTGATGTGTGACTATTGCTATTATCTAGAAAAGCAAAAACTATATCAGCAGGGTGATAAGCATGTGATGTCTGATCAATTAACCGAGGTTTTTATCAGAGAATATATTCAGTCGCAATTCGTTCAAGAGGTTAATTTCACTTGGCATGGTGGAGAACCAATGATACGACCGTTGGAATACTACAAAAAGGTGGTGAAATGGCAGAAGCAATATGCTGAAGGCAAGAATATATTGAACTGCTTGCAAACAAATGGCACAATGCTTACTCCTGAGTGGTGCCGGTTCCTGCACGACGAGGGTTGGCTGGTTGGTGTCAGCATTGACGGTCCACAGGATATGCACGATTCCTATAGACAGAAACGCAATGGTACAGGAACATGGAGCAAGGTGATGCAGGGCATTGATATGCTTGACAGATACGATGTGGAGTGGAATGCTATGGCTGTAGTGAATGATGTCACTGCGTCTCGTCCATTGGATTTTTATCGTTTTTTCAGGGATGAATTGGAGTGTCGCTTTTTGCAATTCACGCCTGTTGTTGAACGTATCAACAAGCATGCTGATGGCAGACACTTGGCTCATGTACTTGATAGTGGTGATTACGAGATGGCTCCGTTTAGTGTAACTCCGGAAGCCTGGGGGAATTTCCTTTGCAAGGTTTTCGATGAATGGTACTCTAAAGATGTGGGGGAGATGTTTGTGCAGATGTTTGAAGCTACTCTGGCCAATTGGGTGGGAGTGACACCAGGTTTATGCTCGTTGTCGAATTGGTGTGGACATGCCGCTGTAATGGAGCATAACGGGGATATATACTGTTGCGACCATTTTGTATTTCCAGAGTATTATTTAGGAAATATACGTAGTTGTGGCATTTTGGACATGATGAACAGCGACAGGCAGCAGATGTTTGCTCGCATGAAGACTGAAGGTCTCCCTACCCAATGTAAGCAATGTCAGTGGGTATTTGCTTGTCATGGAGAATGTCCGAGAAACAGATTTGCAAAAACCGCTTCTGGTGAGCACGGACTTAACTACCTTTGTTCTGGATATAAACAATTCTTCAGCCATTGCGCCTCGCGTATGGATGAGTTGAAGGAACGTTTTGGATAAGAGAGAAGATTTTTTTTGGGATAAATATAATATTGTCTGAACCCGAAGAAAGTGTTGTTTGCTGGGTATCAGACAATATTTTGATTAATCTTGAGAATAGTCGGTAAGTATTCGGCGGTATGTAGAGAGGACAGTTCCCTTTCGGATAAAACCAACGAAACAACCTTCCTTATCCGTAACAGGCAGATTCCATGCATTTGTCCTGTCGAACGTGCGTATGACAGAATCCATGCTTTGGTCGCACCTCAAAATAGCAGGTGATTCTTTCATAAGTTCAGCAACGCGGAATTTTGTAAACAGTTCTGGGCGGAATACCAAATGTCGGATATCATCAAGTCGTAATATGCCAACGAGCTGCATCTGTCTGTTTACCACAGGGAACACATAGCTTTTACTGTTTGCAACAAGGTTGGCGATATCTCCGAGGCTTTGATCGGGATACAGCGCTTTGTCGCTCTTCTCTATCACAGAATCCATACTGATAAGGGTGAGGACTGAGCGGTCGGTGTGATGTGTCAGCAATTCTCCACGTTGCGCTAAGCGCATTGCGTAGATGCTATGTGGTTCGAATATCTTTATGGTAAGGTATGCGCCAACAGCCACCATCATCAATGCCACAAACATGCCATATCCTCCCGTAAGTTCGGCTATAAGAAAAATGCCTGTGAGAGGAGCATGCATCACACCGCTCATTAGTCCGCACATGCCCAACATGGCAAAGTTGCCCTCGGAGAGTTCTATGCCCATGATGCCATATATGTTCCATACTCGTGCGAAAACAAATCCGGCAATACATCCCAGGAATAGCGAAGGAGCGAAAATACCGCCACAACCTCCGCCACCATTTGTGGCCGTTGAGGCAAATACCTTCATAAGAATCACCAGAATCAAATAAAGCAACAGAAATTTCGCATGACCAGCAAAAAAGGAACCATTCATGGCTTCCTGCCACTCGTTCATGCTCTTACCGTTAAGCAGAAGTTCTATCAGCGAATATCCTTCTCCATAGAGCGAGGGGAATAGGAATATAAGGATACTCAGCATAGCTCCACCAAAGAGAAACTTTTTGTATGGAGCATCTATGCGTCGGAATATTCCTTCGAGCCAATTCATGGTGCGCGTAAAATATAGAGCAGTAAGTCCGCACACCGCACCCAACATCAGATAGGCTGGTATTCGGTTAACGGCAAATGCATTTGTCAAATGGAATTCAAACACCGAACCCATGCCCGATAGGGCAAACGTAACAGCAGTGGCGGTGACACAACTAACCAACAATGGAAGCAGTGAACCCATGGTTAGGTCTATCATCAATACCTCAAGCACGAAAACAAGTCCTGCAATAGGGGCTTTGAATATACCGGCTACGGCTCCTGCTGCTCCACAACCCACCAGTAGCATCATATGACGTCCCGACAGTCGGAATAGTCTTCCAAGATTACTGCCTATGGCGCTTCCCGTAAGTACTATTGGTGCCTCGGCTCCCACGCTACCACCAAAACCAATTGTAACGGCCGAGGCAAGAACTGAGGTGAATGTGTTATGGGCCTTTATCTTGCTCTTGTTGCGCGCAATGGCAAAAAGAATTTTAGTTACACCATGGCCGATATCATCTCGTACAATGCAACGGATAAAAAGCATTGTGAGTCCGATACCCACTACGGGGAAAATCAAATACAACCAGTTGGCTCCTGTAGAGGAGAAACTATGTGTGAGAATATATTCTATGGTGTGTATAATCCACTTTAGTGTCCATCCAGCCAATGCTGTGAAAATGCCAACAAGAAAACTGATGAGCAAGACAAAACGCTCGTCGCTTATCTTCTCTCTGTGGCTGCGTCGCCAACTAAGCAAGGCAGCATATATGTTACGCAGTTTTTTGTTGTGTAGTGGCATTGTTGCTATTTGGATGTTGGTGAGGTGGATTGTCTTATGGCAGATACATTAAAATGGTTTGTATTCAGAATCCTATCTTATGATTTTTACACTGCTGTCCTGTCCCAGTTTTATTATATGACTGGGAGTACCAGGAATGTTGTCGCCACGGCGGAAGGAGCAGACATAATCAACCTGCGATATTATCTCTTCGCTTATCTCACGGAAGGTGCGGGCTGTTGGCTCACCGCTGATATTGGCACTTGTGCTTACCAAAGGCTTCTGTAAACGATAACAGATATCGTGCGAGAACTGGTCGCGAGTTACTCTTATACCCAATGAACTGTCCTCGGCGATGAGGCTTGGAGCAACTCCGGTGGCGCCGTCAAGAATGAGGGTGACGGGCGAGTCTGCATTGTCAAAGATGTCCCATGCCACATCGGGCACCTGACGGAAATATCGTTGTATCCTGTCTGCTTTGTCAACAAGGCATAGCATTGATTTGGCGTCTTCTCTTTGCTTTATCTCATAGATGCGGCGCACCGCCTCTTCGTTTGTGGCATCACAACCGATGCCCCATACGGTATCGGTAGGGTAGAGAATTACGCCTCCTTTGCGCAAGCACTCAACTGCATTTTTTATATCTATTTCGCAGTTCATTGGTTATGTTTTTTAGAGTAGATGATTTTTTATCGGGGGATTATGAGAGTGTGGAAATCTTTAGAATTCCGAGGTAAAATGGAAACGCAGATGCTCGAAATCCTGTTGGGCCATGCTCAAAACATATCCGCTATCGGCAAGGAATACATCGCGGCCTTCCCTGTCCTTTGCCATATATTGGTATTTGCGCTTCTTGAAGTTCTCGAGCTCGCTTTCGTAACCGGGTTCGCATGATATCCAGCAAGCCTTATGTAGATGCACGGGTTCCCAACGACACTTGGCTCCGTATTCGTTCTCAAGACGATATTGTATTACCTCAAACTGTAGCTGGCCAACTGTGCCAATGATTTTTCTGCCATTGAACTGATTCACAAACAACTGGGCCACACCTTCGTCCATAAGCTGGTTGATGCCCTTTTCAAGCTGCTTTGTCTTCATCGGATCGGCATTCTCAATATATTTGAACATTTCGGGAGAGAAAGAGGGCAAACCACGGAAGTGCAGTTGCTCGCCTTCGGTAAGTGTGTCTCCAATCTTAAAGATACCGTTGTCTGGCAAACCAACAATGTCGCCAGCCCAAGCCTCATCAATAGTTTCTTTGCGCTGAGCCATAAACTGTGTGGGACTGGAGAAACGGACTGTCTTACCATTTCTGATGTGCAGATACGGCGCATTTCGGACAAAACGGCCAGAGCATACCTTACAGAATGCTATACAGGAGCGGTGGTTTGGGTCAATATTGGCAGTAATCTTGAAGATGAATCCTGTGAATTTTTTCTCGTCGGGAGTGACTTCACGTTCCTCTGCCATTACAGGGCGAGGTGAAGGGGCTATCTTACAGAAGCAGTCGAGAAGTTCCTGCACACCAAAGTTGGTCAGTGCCGAACCAAAGAATACGGGTGCTAGCATAGCCTCCTTGTATTCTTCTTCGTCAAAGGCAGGATACACTCCCTCTATCATCTCAAGGTCTTCTCGCAATTTGTTGGCATCCACTTCTCCAACCCATTGATCCAACTCTTCGCTCTGTATGTCAACCTGAACCTTTTCGGTTACCTTCTGCTTGTTTGATTGGAACAAGTTAAGATTTTGCTCGTAGATATTGTAAACACCCTTAAAGCGCTGACCCTGATTTATAGGCCATGATAATGGGCGCACAGCAATCTTAAGTTCCTCTTCCAACTCGTCAAGCAAGTCGAAAGGATCGCGTCCCTCACGGTCCATCTTGTTTATGAAGATGATGACGGGAGTCTTACGCATTCGGCACACCTCCATCAGTTTGCGGGTTTGGGTCTCAACGCCCTTTGCTCCGTCTACAACGATGATGGCGCTATCAACAGCGGTTAGTGTGCGGAAGGTGTCTTCTGCAAAGTCCTGGTGACCAGGAGTGTCCAAGATGTTTATCTTATAAGGTTTGTCTGCAGGAGTGCCTTCAGGGGCATACTCAAACTCCATCACAGATGTTGTTACTGATATACCGCGCTGCTTCTCAATTTCCATCCAGTCGGAGGTGGCAGTCTTCTTTATCTTGTTGCTCTTTACGGCACCGGCCACTTGAATTTGTCCGCCAAACAAGAGGAACTTCTCGGTTAGTGTGGTCTTACCGGCATCGGGGTGAGCAATGATGGCAAAGGTGCGTCTGCGTAGTATTTCTTCTGTCATAACTAAAAATGATTCGGTATTATGCTTGTGTAGTTTCGTATTTTTCTGCCAACATGTTCAGCAGATTACTGATGGCCGAGATAGCCGCTGAGGTTTCCGAGCCAACGGGTTTGTCCTGCATACGGAGTAGTGTTACTCCATATAAAGCATCAAGTGCAGTTTCCAATTCGGACTTCATCTTTCCGTTGCCCTTGCCTCGGAGTTCTACAATAAAGGGGAGGGCCTTATGATAGGCAACATTGTAAAAGGATTCTTTTGGGTCAGCCAATAGTTCGCGATGGCGGTCGGCCAGTAGAAATATGGTATTGCGTACCACCTGTACATGTCCCCGTTCGCGGCAACCCTCCTCTTGCATCATGCGTGCCAGGCCATCATACCAATCTAATGCCTGTTCGAGTTCTTCGTCATCATAGTCAAATCGGGGCAAATACTCCTCTGCAATCTTTTGTATGTCGAGGTTATAGGAGCGAATAATGTCCTCCACTTGGTACATGTAGAGGACATAAGCTATAAGGTTTTGCTTTCTTAACTTTTTTGCAATCAGCATTTTTTCTATTCTTATAAGTATGATTGTATGACACCTAACCAAAATTTCTGGATCAAGGCCCATATCATTCCCAATATGCTTGCCACTATCACAATTATTCCTATTGTTTTGTTTATCAAGCATATGGTGTTTTCCTGAAAACGATTTCTTACCTTGTTGATGGCATAAGTGAGACCGAACCACCATATTAAGGCTCCTGCAAATATTGCGGAATATCCAACCGCTTGCTCAAAGTAATGCTCTGGCACTACAAATTCAAAGCGTGCCATTAGAGCTATGAAGAGCAATATGATAAGAGGGTTGGAGAATGTCACTAAAAAACCAGTGAAGCCGTTGTGCATCAGTGTGCCACGATTTTGGCTTGCTGGACGCAGGTTGGTCTTTGGATTGCTGAAATATGTGTAGATGCCGAAAATCATCAGTAGCACACTTCCTATTAGTTGGAACCAAAACATATACAAAGGATTTTCCACAAAATCCATAACAAAACTCATGCCCAGGATGGAGATAGCTGCATAAATGATGTCCGAAAAGGCTGCTCCCACTCCGGTCATCATTCCGTACCAGCGTCCTTTGTTCAGGGTACGTTGTATGGTTAGTATGCCAACAGGACCCATTGGAGCGCTTGCCAAGATGCCTACTATTAGGCCCTTGACAAATAAATCTATAGTATTAACAGGTTGTATCCACATAATGACTTGTGCAAATTACGTAATTTTTTTTGGTTTAGCATACATTTATATATAAAAAAAGCACATTATAATAAAATAAGTTTTAACTTTGTCAGTACAGAACTAATAAAAAACTATAAAATCAGTATACTATGAACAAGAAACCTTATGTGATTGGTTTGGATTTGGGTGGAACAAACTCAGTGTTTGGCATTGTTGACAAGAATGCAAAAATTGTAAAGACCGTTTCCATTCCCACTGGTGGTCATGGCACTGCCGAGAAGTATGTAAAAACATGTACTGAAGCCCTTTTGCCATTGATTGCTGAGGTTGGTGGTATCGATAAAATTAAGGCCATGGGTATTGGTGCTCCTAATGCCAACTACTATTCTGGTTGTATCGAGGATGCTCCCAACTTGGAATGGCGTGGCAATGTTCCTTTGGTAAAAATGTTCCAAGAGGCACTCAATATTCCCGTTGTGATGACCAACGATGCTAATGCAGCTGCTATTGGAGAAATGGCATATGGCGCAGCTCGTGGCATGAAGAACTTCATCGAAATAACTCTTGGCACTGGTGTTGGTAGCGGTGTGGTTGTCAATGGTCAGTTGGTATATGGTCACGATGGTTTTGCTGGCGAATTGGGTCATGTTATAGTGGAGAAGAATGGACGCGAATGTGGTTGTGGTCGTCGTGGTTGTCTTGAGTGCTACTGCTCTGGAACCGGCATTGCCCGCAGCGCTGTTGAGAAGTTGGCTGTAAGCCGTCGTCCCTCTTCTCTTCGTGATATCTTAAGTTCAAAGCTTGAGGCAAAGGATGTTGCCATTGCTGCTGCAAGTGGTGATGAGTTAGCATTGGAGATTTTGGCCGATACCGGTCGTCGTTTGGGCGAGGCATGCGCCAACTTTGCTGCGTTCTCAAGTCCCGAGGCATTTATTTTCTTTGGTGGACCCACCAAGGCAGGTGAACTATTGATGTCTCACGTTCGCAAGGCTTACGACGAGAATATTCTTTTCGTGTATAAAGGCAAGGCAAAGATTCTTTTAAGTGAATTGGATGGCGCAAGTGCAGCTGTCTTGGGTGCAAGTGCGCTTGGATGGGAAATATAGTGAATAATTAAAGTATAATCTCCAAAAAAGTGTGGACAAATTTGTTTGTTCACACTTTTTGTATATATTTGTGTCAAATTGTAGCCTAATGTTTATAAAGAATAAATCAAATAATTAAGAATATGGAGATAAAACGTTTTTGCGGGCTTGGGATGTTAGTATTGTCATCATGCCTGTTTGTTTCCTGTGTAGATGAAAAGTATGATCTTAATGATGTTGACATGACTTTAGGAACATCAAGTGATCTTACGTTGCCTACAAGTAGTACTGGAGAAATAATCCTTAAGAATATCGTAGATTTAGAAAATGACGGTGTAGTTCAAGCAATTGATGGTGAATATTTTTTGATAGAAGACGGAAGTGCCGACGTGCCTAATGTTACAGTTGATCCAATTACTGTTACTAGCCCTTCGCTTGATGGTTTCAAGGCTTTTGTGTCTGTGGATAAGCTCGTAAGTAATTCGCGCACTGACATAAATAGGGCCACTAATGCTGGCATGCCATTAGATCAGACATACTTGTATACTATAAAGGAGGAAGACAAAGCTCATTATAAGATAGATGTTTCTTCTGGCATAATTTCGGAAGATATTGTTTCTTTAACGTCGGTAGATTTTGTTGATGGGACTACACTAGATGCCCAGATAAAAATAACTTTCGACAAAGAGCATGCTTTTATTAACAAGGTTCATTTGGATGATCTCAAGGTGACTATTCCCATGGGGCTTCATGTGGCTCATGCAGAGTTCAGACATTGGACGGAGATTGATGGCAAAGTGGTTTTGAAAGACGAAGAGGCGAAAGTTATTGACAATGATAAGGGAGAGATTATATTTACATATAAGGATGTTAATACTGTTGTTGACGAGAATCATGCGATTGATGTGCTGATTACTTTTGATAAGGCTATTACATGCAATGACGGTTTCGTTTTCGCAAATAACAAAGTCTCGCTGAATGGAATTTTCAAGTTAGATGGAACCTTCCGTTTGGAGACAACCGACTTTGATGAGTCGGCTTTGACTGACGAGCAGAGAATGGCCATATATCAGAGTGGAAGTTATGATGTCATTCGTCCAGACATGATTGGGTTTGACGGTGGTGCTTCATTCAATAAGGATATTGTAGTGAAGAGTTTTGCCGGTAAGATAATAAGTAATGTTGGAGATGTCGCTCCGATAAAACTGGATAACATGCCTGACTTCATTAACGACCCAGAGACTTGTTTAGATTTGGCTAATCCTGCATTCTTTGTAGAGGTTAATAACACATTGCCTGCCGATGCCAGTACCTCTGTCACATTGACAAGTAAATATTTTGACGGGACAGCTTCTGTCTCTAAATCGACTGGCATATTTGTCCTACCGGCAAACAAGCATGTTGTTTTCTGTTTGGCAAATAACCCTGAACAGGCAGTCATACCAGAGCAATTCACTTCTTTGGAGCGAATAAACATAACGATAGAAAATCTTAGCGAATTGTTGCTAAAGGTTCCAGATGAAATACATGTGGACATTTCGGATGTTATAATGGAGACAGATAATATGCCCACTCCGATAGATGTTCCTAAAGAATATTCTGTCGGTGTAAATTACAAGGTATATACACCATTGGAGTTTGGGCCTTCTTTCAAACTGGTTTACCAAGGTACAGAGGAAGGTATAGCTGAGGACTTGGAGGATATTAATAAAATGGATACCAAGGCAGTTCGTATAGATGCAAATGTTGTTACGGATTTTCCTTTAGACCTGACTCTCTCTGTGGACGCCCTTAGTCGTGATAATGTTAGTCTAAAGGGTAAGATAATAGATGTGGATGATGTACAGATTTATGCTCACAAAGGAGCAGAGCCAACTTCAACCCAACCTATTTCATTGACTATCTTGCCAAAGAAAGGTCACACTATCCGTGAATTATTGGAACAGATGGATAAATTCCACTATCGTGCAGTTGCCGAGGCCAATAGAACTGAAGGCAATGGAACTGAGGGCAAATTGATGGAGAATGCTAGCATTAAACTTACAGACATCAAGATAACCCTATTGGGTGGTGTCAGTTATGATGCAAACTAAAATAATGAAGGTAGTATTCTAAAAAATAGAATCAAGATGAAAAACAATTTTAGAAATATATTGGTCGTTGTTATGCTATGTCTATCAGCATCGGCCCACTCACAAAATTTGAATAGTGCATACTTTTTGGATGGTTATGCATACGGACATCAGTTGAACCCAGCTAAGGACTATGATCGTAAAGGCTATGTTTCTATTCCGATTATTGGAAACTTTAATGTAGGTATGCAGGGAAATCTTGCACTTACAGATGTATTGAAGTTTAATGGGGATCAACTTACTACATATCTAAATCCAAATATTTCCATTGATGAGGCATTGAGTGGTTTTTCTGCAAGAAACTATAGTTCTATGGATTTGCGTATGGATCTTTTGGGATTTGGATTCCATGCCTGGGGAGGTTACAATACTTTCAACCTGTCTATGCGTTCTAATATCGGAGTAAATGCACCCTATAGTTTGTTTGAGGCAACAAAGGAATTGGCAAATAAGGATTATGACCTCAGTGGTACAAGTATGGTCGCGACGTCATGGACAGAGATTGGGCTTGGGCACAGCCGAAGGGTAACTGATGCCTGGCGTGTTGGCGGCAAGCTTAAGGTCCTTTTGGGCGGTGGACGTGCCATGTTGAATGTAAAGGAAGCACAACTTAAGCTTGCAGCTCCCGATAAATGGACCCTTATTGCTGATGCTCAGGCTGAAGTGAGCGTGAAGGGATTCTCATGGGGTGAGAAGGAACAGAAGGAATTAAGTGATGGCACACCTTATGAACAGATTGATTTGGGTAACGTGGATGTTAATGGTGCCGGTCTTAATGGATGGGGACTTGCCTTTGATTTGGGTGCAGAGTGGGATCTTGGCGAACAGGGCTGGTTAGAAGGCATGAAGGTTAGTGCTTCTGTTTTGGATCTTGGTTTTATATCGTGGAATGAGACACATGTTGCATACAACAAGGGCAAGCAGGTGATTATAAATGGTTTCAACGATGTTCAAATAGACGGAGGGCCTGGTGTTTCTATGGAGGAGCAAACAGAAGATTATGGCGACCGTTTTTCAGAATTGATTGCCTTGCAGGATGGAGGACTAGTCAAGACAACAAGTGCGTTAGGTGCTACATTAAATATCGGCGTTGAGTACGAGATGCCTTTCTATAGAAAACTTAGCGTGGGCCTCTTAAGCACCACTCGCATACAGGGTAAATATTCTTGGAATGAGGAGCGTTTGTCGGCGACCGTATCGCCTCTTAAATGGCTTGAGGGTAGTGTCAATTTTGGTGTGGGCTCACACGGAGCGAGTTTCGGTTGGGTAGCGAATATTCATCCCAAAGGGTTCAATCTTTTTGTAGGAATGGACCATTCCTTCTTCAAATTCTCTAAACAGTATATACCATTAGGTAAAAATACCAGTATCACCGTTGGTATCAACATTCCCTTTGGTAGTGTACGTACAGGAAATAAGAAAACTACAAATTCAGATGCAGAAACTATCTTGCAGTCATATCTGTAGTGTATTGTCTGCAGATAAAGATCCTATGGGGCAGGCTATTGCCCAATATTATGCTACGGGCAAGGCCGCTAAACTGCGTGTTTTTTCTTCCTTGTTTTATGAGGATGAGATACCTGTGGCAACTCTTTTTCGAACGTATAAGGACATGCCGCTCCAAGAGCAAGAAGCCTTGCGTCTATGTTGTGGACGGGTTCTGGATGTGGGGGCTGGTTCTGGTTGTCATTCTTTGGAACTCATCAATCGTGGTTTAGAGGTTGTGAGTATAGACATCTCTCCTCTGTCTGTTGATGTCATGTGCAAGCGAGGTCTTAATGCCAAGGTAGTGAATTTCTTTGACCATTTGTTCGTAGATAGATTTGATACCATTCTTATGGCAATGAATGGAATAGGAATTGTTGGAAAGATAGAGAATCTTACGCAATTATTCTTGCGCCTTAAACAATTGCTTTTGCCTGGTGGGCAGGTGCTGCTTGATTCTTCGGATATATCTTATATCTTTAAGGATGATGACGGTAATGTTGATATTGATGCAGTACAGGGATATTATGGAGAGGTTGACTATCGTATGCAGTATCGTAACTTTAAGGGTGATGAGTTTTACTGGTTGTATATAGATTTTGATACTCTCTCGCTTCATGCAAGAAATCATGGTTTCCTATGCGAGAAGGTTGTCGATGGCAGCCACTATGACTATCTCGCACGTTTAACTATGATATAGGTATTTTTGAATCTCAAGGAAAACGTTGTATCAGCCAACAGCAATGTAATGGCAGTTTGACTTCAAGAAGCTAGATATATTAATGGTAGGTTTTGTTAGCAAAGAGTTCGGCGTAGTTTTGGACTCTTTGCTATTAGTATATGTATTATACTCAATAGGTCATCAGGCTGTCATGCAGATTTGTGGCTCAGATTGTGGGGTTTCGTACCTGTTTGTGCAATAATGATTTTATATCATGAAAAAAAATACATATTATAATAATATTTGTGTTTTTTTATATAGTTTTGTGAAGGAAAAACGCGTGTTAGCATGACAACTTGCATATAATATTGATATGTGTTGATAATCAGTATCTTTAAATAAAAAGCCTATTTGAATTAGGAAAACAAATAATATAAAAATAATTAGAAATCATGAGAAAGAGTTTATTGTTACTGTTCTTCCTTGGTGTGGTAATGTTTGGTTATTCCCAAAATGCACAAATCAAGGTGGACATGAAGGGAAAAGTTGGTGTTGTGGATGCCGCTGGCAATGAGATTATTCCTTATAAGTGGGCATCTATAACCGCATGGGGCAAGCACTATCGTGTTTTTGACGGAAAGAAATATGGTGTTCTTGATGCCACAGGTAAAGAACTTTTGCCAGTTGACTATTTTGTAATCAGTGACCTTAATTGCTACGGCAAGGCATTCTTGTGCAATGGTGGTAAGGTGGAATCAAATAGCGAAGGCAAGGCCTCAATTGTTGGTGGTAAGTTTGGTCTTGTCAATGCCGAGGGCAAGGTGCTGATTGAACCTAAACAACCCCTTTTGTATGAATTTGCATATAATGTTAATGGGATTGCTGCTATGCATGAGGGTAAATGCCTAATGTCTCGTGCTTATGCTCCATCGGATACTTTGCTGACAGATTGTAGATACGTTGGATATTCTACAAAAACAACTGTAAATCCAGGTATCATTGACGGTGAGACAGGCCAGATAGTGCTAAAGTGTGATGAGTATAGTTACGTTATGGAACCCAAAAATGACATGGTAAGGTATTATATTCTAAAAAAGAACCAAACGCTTTGCGGCTATCATGATCTCACTACAGGTAAGTCAATTCAAGTATCTTCGTATAATAATGAATTTTCTAAAATTACAACTTGGACCCATGGAGACTTTGTTGGAGATATGGCACCGGTGAATGGAACAACATGGCGCTTTATTGATAAATCAGGTAACACTGTAAAGGAGGGTTATTCAAAGCTTCTCCATTCAGAACTGGGCAAGTTATGGGTAGTTTGGCTTCAAGACGGAAAGACAGAGGCTTTCACAGAAGACAATCAACCTGTGTCCTTTTTAAATGGTTATAAGAACGTGCTGGCCAATACAGATCCCGCTAACAAGATGCAGTATATAGTTCAAAACGAACAAAATAAATATGGTGTAATAGACGAAAAGGGCGAGGTTGATATACCATTTGAGTATGATCTTTTGTTAGCACCTTCAAAAGGTTATATTGGGGCTAACAAGAATGGTTTGTGGGGAGTCCTTTCTCAAAAAAATGAACAGTTGATTCCATGCCAGTTTGCAGACTATGTACTCCCACAAGAGAGAAATTTGTCAAACTTTATGGTTAAGAAATCTGATGGTAAATATTATAACTACGATTTAAATTCTCAAAAGTTGATAGGTGATGGGTATATAAATGCGACTTCATTCATTGATGGTTTATCATGGGTTTCAACCGGCGAGACAGTTCCTAATTCATATATCAACAAACTTTTGCTGAATACTACAGAAGATATTTCGGCTACCAGTGCTCCAATCTTTGGTTATATTATTAACACAAAGAACGAAATTGTATTCCCTTGTCTCATTCCTACAACGCATATATTGCAAGCAATGCAGTCTGTAATGAAGAAAGGGTCAAAACTGACAATGGCTGAGGCTGAGCGTGAACTTCTTTACTATACAAGAACACAGAGACATTATGATATTGAGGTAAAGATTGAGGAAGATAACTGGGATTTTTAGTTTTAGATAAGTCTTAATAATAGAAGGTTTTAGTAGATATGAAGACAAATAAAATATTTATAGCATTATTTTTCGCATTTTGCACCCTTACAGTTGCTGCGCAGGTTGAGGGAGATGATTTGCAGTACAGACGTAGTTCATTATATTCTGTAATGATAAGTCACACAGACCAGAAGTTTGCTAATGAAATCCGTGAGGCATTCTTGGAGATTCCTGTGCCAGATAGGTTCAATGATCATGACCTTAGTGTAAAGGTTCTTGATATGGATGAGAAACTCAAAAAGGCTGGTTCATCAAAAGAGAATGCTGTCATTTCGGATTTCATTAAGGAGAATCAAATTGCTAGTCGCATGGTAGCACGATGGCTTAATCGTGATAAGTATACAGGTGCTTGCAATATGGATTTGGTAAAGGAACGCGGTTTATATAGTGCTACGGAATTTGATCGACAGTTGGCAATGCGTTCTTCTCGTGGCCTGGCTATGCTTGAGGATGCCGGTGAAGAACTCATAGGCAATACGTTTTTGGTTGTAAATGATATACGCTATATAGACAAGGAGAAGAGGGCTAAGACATGGGGCAGTATTCTTTCTATTGCAGGCTCCCTAGCTGCTGCTTATACAGGAATAAATGTGATTGAAGATGCTACCGATTTGGCATCTGCTATGGTTAATACCATCAAGGGCTTTAGTGTGAAAATCAATACATTCTTGTATCGTTTGGAATGGAATGACGAACTGGCCAACGACTTGTGGAACAACCAATACACCGACTCTGCTACATGTGATACCACCAAGATGTATAATTTTGAGAGGGCGCGTGGCAACTATACTTTGCGCTATGTCGGCAAGGTTGAGAGTAAAGGCAGTACCACCAGTTTTATGGGCATCAAGGAAGACCAGCCCTCGGTGATGATTAGAAAGGCCTGTCAGCGCGCAATTGACGAAAATATCGTTGAACTTCAGACAGCCTATGAGGAATTCCGTTCGAAGACTCCTTTGCTCACCGTAGAGCCCTTGACTGCCTATATTGGCATGAAGGAGGGTGTTACAGAAGACAGCAAGTTTGAGGTTCTCGAGCGTGTAGAGGTGGCTGAAGGTCAATACGAATACAAGCGTGTTGGCGTTATCAAGCCCGTAAAGAATATGATTTGGGACAATCGTTATATGGCATTTGAAGAATCTGCTCCTGGCGCCAGCCTTGGAGTAACAACTTTTGCAAAGGTCAGCGGAAAGGATTTCTTGCGCGGAATGCTTATCAGAGAGATATCAAAATAAAGTTTAATTACTAAAATAATCTATTATGAAAAAAGTATTGTCAATTCTAATGATGGTAGTTTTTGCTATCAGTGCCATAGCCAAGGACAAGGGCCTCGCATACGATATAAGCGGTGTGAGTAGCGGAAATGACGGAACCTATATGGTAAAGGTATATGTTTATGAAAAGAAGCCTTCTGACGCCTTGCTCAAGGCTGCTGCTGTCCATGGTGTAGTGTTCAGGGGTTTTAGTGGAACGCAGAGCCGAGTTACACAGAAAGCGTTGACACAACCTGATGAGGAGGCACAGCATGCAGATTTTTTTGAGGCATTCTTCAAAGAGGATGGTGGCTGTCAAAACTTTGCCGAGGTAGTAGTTGGCAGCTATGAGACAGTCAAGATGAAGAAGGGATACAAAACCGGTGCTATCATCAATGTCAACCGCTCAGCTTTGAGAAAGCATCTTGAGCAGGCAGGAGTTATCAAGAAACTTGGAAGCATTTTCTAATCCTTAATATTAGACCATTATGAAAAACATTTTAATAGCGTTGCTCGGCGTTTTTTTGCCGATATCGGGTTTGTTTGCCCAGGGTTATGCCCAAGATGTGGAATTTGATGTACATTGTCTTGGTGTGGAGCTGGATGGCAGCCAGACCTTGCGTGTGTCAGGTTATGGCAAAAACAAGTCTGATGCCAAGGAGCAAGCAAAGAAAAATGCAGTTTGGGCTGTAGTCTTTTGTGGTATCCGTGAGGGTGCTGATGGGTGTAACACTGTTCCTTTGGTCACCGAGGTCAATGCACGTGAAAGATACGAAGACTACTTCAATGCTTTCTTTTCCGATAAAGGTGCGTACAAGGAGTATGTAAGCAACGAGGACTATAAGAAAGGTTCAAAGTCTTATGTTAAAAGCAAGCTTGGAGCCAAATACACTGTTACGGTAAGGGTTTTGCGTCCTCAATTGAAAACCCGACTAAAGGCCGATGGTATAATAAAGTAAACAAAAAACAGGAATATTATGAAAAAGATATTTTTATTCGCACTTGTATTAATGTTTGTCGGTGCTGAAGCTTTTGCACAGGCAAAGAAACCTTCGCTGATGGTTGTGCCTGGTGATGCTTGGTGCAATAAGAACGGTTATGTTCAGAATTTTGACAACCAGGGTGTTACCGAGGTTATCTCGGATTACACTAAGGCGTTGAATACTGACATGAATATGTCTGGAGCCATAGCAAAGATAAGTGCCATGATGGCGGAGAGGGGCTTTCCTCTGAAGGACCTTCAGCAGACTATCAAGGGTATCAATGCAAGGTCGGCAGAAAGGGCTCTTCTCACTTCGCGCAGCACAGGCGCAAACGTTGCTGAGAGTCCTCTGGACCGTCTTAAGAGAACGGCAAAGGCCGATATTATCCTGGATCTGAACTGGGAGGTTTTGACAACAGGTCCCAAGAAGTCTGTTCACTTCATCTTAAAGGGAATTGATGCATACACAAACGAGGTGATTGCTGCAAGCGAGGGCACTGGCCTGCCTTCTTTCTCGGCAGAGATTCCCGTATTGCTTGAAGAAGCTGTTCAGGACCATATGGAAGCATTTTGCAATGGTTTGCAGCAGCACTTTGAAGATATGGCAGAGAATGGCCGCAAGATTACTGTTGAGATAATGGTGTTTGATGATGGCAGCGACCTTACCCTCGAATCTGATTTTGATGGTTATGAACTGGTGGAAATTATTGATAACTGGATGGCAGAAAATTCGGTTGAACATCGTTTCAACAAGGCTGATGCGTCTGAAAACTTTGTGTTGTACACTCCAGTGCACATTCCCTTGTTCAAGGCTAACGGAATGCCTCAGGACGCCGATGGCTTTGTTCGCGAACTTTCCCGTTTCCTGAAGGGAGCCCCGTATAATATTCCAACTAAGGTGTCTATGCGTGGTTTGGGTGAGTGTGTTTTGGTCTTGGGACAAAAATAGAATAAGGCATATAGGCCTAAGTCTCGATTAATCACTAATCTTTAAAACGTTCTAATGATGAAAAAGATATTTTTAATTGCAGCGCTTTTCCTTGCTGTCATTAGTCCTGTGAAATCACAGGAGTGCGAAATACCTATTCGTTTAGTGTTGTCAGAGGAGTTTACTAATGTGCCAGAAGCAGGAAGCCGCTTTCTGTATAATTCTATAGAGAGAGCCGGTGCTCAGTGTGGAATCCTTACCGATTTGCAAACCACTCCAATAATTATGACGGCGCGTGTGGATGTCATTGACAAGCATGTTGTGCCAGGACCTCCTGCCCAGCACGTTTATAATCTAGGCATAACCCTCTTCCTTGCTAATGTAAACAGCCAGCAGAAGTATGCCTCACATTATATTCAGGTTTCCGGTGTTGGCAAAAGCGAGCAGAAGGCATATATGGATGCCTTTAAGCGTATTGCGCCTGGTGACAGCCAGATACAAAGCTTCATAACGACCGGCAAGCGCAAGATAATACAGTATTTTGATTCTCAATATGCCAACATCATAAAGGAGGCAAGCAGCCTTGCTGGCCGCCAGCAATATGACGAGGCTATAACCTTGCTGCTTTCTGTTCCCTCTTGCTCTAAGGGGTATGACCAGTGCATGCAGAAGGCTGAAGACATCTATGTCAAGAACCGCGACCGTCTTAACAAAATTATTCTTACATATGCCCAGACTGCTTGGGCTTCCTCACAAAATGCAGAAGGCGCCCGCGAAGCAGCGTCCTATCTGGTACAGATTGACCCCGAATCGTCTGTCTATGCAGAGGGTTCTGCCTTGTTGGCCGAGATGAAGAAGCAGGTCCGTAGCGATATAGACTTTGAGATGAGGCAAAAGTATAAGGATGCATTGGCGCTGGAGAAGCAACGCTTGGAATGTATTCGTGCAATTGGTGTTGCCTATGGCAATAACCAGAAGACCCAGACAACCAACCTCACCTGGCTGAGATAGTTTTTTAGTGCTCATTATTATACAAAGGTGCGTCCATCGTCCGGACGCACTTTTGTTGTTTTATCCCCAATAGGGTATGCCCATTTTTGTCTTTACCGAGTATAAATTGGGTATATCCAGCGCCACAATTCACACTCCACGGCAAGCGAGCAGTTTCCCTATAGGAGAACTGCTGTTCCCCCATAGGAAAACTCGAGTTCTCCTATGGGGAAACTCATGCCCCAATACTATCTGTTAACCACCCCGCCCATTAAGACATAACTCACTTGCTAAAATAACCACGATATACCATTGCCCATAAGTATAGTAGTCTTACGCCTGTAAGTATAGTATAGCGTTTTGGGATGGTATGTGTGGCGTGTGACATAGCAGTGTGTTTCTGTCCCTTTTGCTCAGTAAAATGATTTTCCCCTGCTCAAAGGTATGTATGTTAAACTTTTTTGCTAAATTTGCAAGGTCTCACGCTGATTGCGCCCTTTATGGACGTGGGTGGGCAGTGGGACAAGACATATATAAAGGCGTTTACTACGCTTTGGTTTTGACGGTTAGAAACTTCGCAAACTTCCAATCGTAGTCAAAAACAAAGCAACGTGAATGTCCTTCGTGGGTATGTTATATATATACATGCCTCACTTTGCCGTACAGCCATTGGTGTATCCTGTTGTCACCAGTGTGCAAGGTGTGGCGTTGTGATGGTCATATATACACATATCGGCGTGGGGCTTCGGCGTTGCTCGTTTCGACTACGATGGGCAATGCGAAGGCCTCTAACCGTGAAGCGAGCGACAGTGCAGGGCTTCACGCTTTTTTTGTGTCTTAACGCATAGGATTCTCTAACCGCGGAGTTTGTAGCCCAGACCGCATATATTTTTCGTTGGGTTACGATGGCGGTTAAGGAAGAAAACACTCCCAGTCAGATAAAATCCCGTGAGCGTGTAGCAGAGCGAGGCGAGGTATTTACTGCCGAACGCGAGGTAAATGCCATGTGCGACCTCGTCAAGGACGAATGTCTCCGTGCAGATTCACGTTTTTTAGAACCAGCTTGT
The DNA here is from genome assembly GCA_017547165.1 of Bacteroidaceae bacterium. GTDB lineage: Bacteria > Bacteroidota > Bacteroidia > Bacteroidales > Bacteroidaceae > Physcousia. The sequence goes on along the minus strand of JAFYQK010000025.1, from coordinate 30,354 downwards.
GGCGATGGCAATTTTCTTGCCGTCATACTGCGTCGTAAACTTGGAGAACTACGACGCAAGTATGCCATGAGTCCGCGTGATTACGAAAAGCAGGCCATCGTGGCCATAGGCAGCCTGTATGGAGTGGACATTATGAACGACAATGTGCTTGCATGCCGTGAGAGACTTTTTGCTATTTGGAACGAGGAGTACACGGCTCATTGCAAGGCAGATGCTTCTGACGAGGCACGAGAGTCTGCCAGATTCATCATTTCACGCAACATAGTCAATGGCAATGCACTCACCCTAATGTGTGTGGACCAGGATGGCAAGGACACATCGGCTCCTATTGTCTTTTCCGAATGGACCCTTATTGGCAGCACACAGATGCAACGCTCGGACTATACCATGGCCGACCTGCTCATCTACAACGAAGAGGGAACCTTCTTTGCCGCTCTTACAGAGGAACAGAAGGAGGAAGGCGGAGTTTTCTTGAGAAGATACATCACTCACTATAAAAAGGTACAAGAGTATGGAGAATAGTTTATTGCACAATGTCTACAATCCCGATGTTCTTACCTGTATTGCCAATTTGAGCAACGATGAGGTGTTCACTCCTCCCGAATTGGCAAACAAGATTATAGATATGCTTCCCCAGGAGTTGTTCGAGAATCCCGACACCACCTTTCTCGACCCTTGTTGCAAGAGTGGTGTATTCCTGCGCGAGATAGCAAAACGACTAATCAAGGGACTTGAGCAACAGATTTCAGACCTTGAGAAGCGCTTGGAGCACATATTCACCAAGCAGCTCTTTGGCATAGCCATCACCGAACTCACAAGCCTGCTCTCTCGTCGTAGTGTGTATTGCAGCAAGTACCCCAGTAGTCAGTATTCGGCATATCAGTTCCCTGATAACAAACCACAAGGCAACATCATCTTCCATCGCATCAAGCACACTTGGAACAATGGAAAGTGTATCTATTGCGGAGCCTCAAAGTCGGAGTACGACCGTGGCGATGAGCTCGAGACACATGCATATCAATTTATCCATAACATAGACATAAAGAAACTTTTCAATATGAAATTCGATGTGATTATAGGTAATCCTCCGTATCAGATGACCTTTGGTATTGAAGGAGGAAATAGTTCAAATGCCAAATCTATATATAACCTATTTATGGAAACTGCTATTAAACTTAATCCAAGATATCTTTGTATGATTACTCCCAGCAGATGGATGACTAAAACAGCACAGGGAATTCCAGAATCTTGGGTAGACAAGATGCTTCAGTCTAATAAGTTTAAGGTAATTCATGATTTTGAAAATGCTTCGGAATGTTTCCCTGGAGTAGAAATAAAGGGAGGCGTTAATTATTTCTTATGGGATGCCATACATAATGGAAAATGTAAATATATTTTTCATCAAGCACAAGAAAAGAAGATATTAGAAAGAAATGACTATCTTGACTCTAAACAAGCTGGTATTGTAGTTAGGGACCCACAAGCATATTCAATTATTGAAAAAATAGAAAAAGTTGAGGGATTGTATTATAATAATCTAGATATTAATTTTTCAGGATTGGTTAGTGCAAAACATTTTTTTGATAATAGTGTATTATTAACATCAAATTGGAAGGACTATAAACACCATTAAGATGAGTTATATTCAATTAAATATTATTTAAATATAGATAGAGAAAGAACTTTTAAGTGGATTAGTAAACTTCAACTGCCTAAAAATAGTGCAACAAAAGATTTGCATAAAGTATATATACCTGCTGCTGGTGGAAGTGGTTACGACGATATTGTATTAGGAAAACCTTTTTATGGTGAACCTAATAGTGTATGTTCTCAAACATTTTTAGTTATTGGCTACGACCCACTTAAACATAATTTTTCAAAAATAGAATGTCAAAACATCATATCATACATCAATACTCGTTTTTTTAGATATCTTGTCAGCATAAAGAAGAAAACACAAAATGGTCCAAGAGGTGTTTATCAATTCGTCCCCCTTCAAGACTTCTCTAAACCTTGGACAGACGAAGAACTCTACGCCAAATACAGCCTTACCGATGACGAGATAGCCTTCATAGAATCTATGATTAAACCAATGGAGTAATACTATGGAACATAACTTTTTCCCTCAACGGCCAAGCGTTACTCCAACGATATATGCCTACAGGCTGATAGGGGTAGAGTCGCATAAGGGTTATCTGAAGGTTGGATATACCGACCGCACAGCAAAGGAGCGAATAGAGGAGCAGTTGCACACCAGCAAGGTGGATTACGAGATAGTGCTGGTGGACTCTGCAATGAGCAGCGATGGCTCGTGCTTTACCGACAAGGATGTGCACAAGGTGTTGGAGCGCAAGGGATGCCGCAGGCTAAACCCAATGGACAGGACCGACGAGTGGTTCCGTTGCTCGGTGGCAGATGTTCAGTCTGCCATACTGACACTGCGCACAGGTGCGGCCAATGCTGACAATAGGACACAGGACTTTGGTATGCGCCCAGAGCAGTACAGGGCGGTGGAGATGACAAAGAACTATTTCGAGAAATCTCTGAAGGACGAGCCTGGCCGCACACCAAAGTTTCTTTGGAATGCAAAGATGCGTTTTGGCAAGACCTTTGCCTCGTATCAGCTGGCAAAGAAGATGGGCTTGTCGCGCATATTGGTGCTGACCTTCAAACCTGCAGTGGAATCGGCTTGGCGAGAGGACCTGGTGTCGCATCTGGATTTTGAGGGTTGGCAATACATCTCTAACAAGGATGCGAAGAACAACAATCTGAACATAGACCAGGAGTTTCGCAGAGCCGACAAGTCGAGGCCCATAGTTGTGTTTGGTTCGTTTCAAGACCTGTTGGGCACAAATGAGAGTGGTGGCATAAAGACAAAGAATGAGTTTATTCACGACACAAAGTGGGACTTGGTTATCTTCGACGAATATCACTTTGGCGCATGGAGGGAAAGGGCAAAGGAACTGTTTGAGAAGGAGGATGAGGAGAGCAGCGTGGACTTTGATGCCGAGAAGTACCAAAAGGACGAGGCCAACAATGCCATTAATGAGACTTGGTTGCCTATCGCTACGCAGTATTACCTGTTCTTGTCTGGCACACCTTTCCGTGCTATAAACAATGGTGAGTTTATAGAGGACCAGATATTCAACTGGACCTATTCCGACGAGCAGCGTGCCAAGGCGGAGTGGAAGGGGAGCGGCAATCCATACCTTGCCTTGCCACGCATGGTGATGCTCACCTACCGCATGCCCGATGAGATACAGGAGGTGGCAAAGCAGGGTGAGTTTGACGAGTTCGACCTTAACCTGTTCTTTGCTGCTGAGGGGAAGGGACCTTTTGCCCGATTCAAATACGAGAACGAGGTGCAGAAATGGCTGGACCTTATCCGTGGAGGGTACTTGCCAGCAAGTGTGGATGACTTGAAACTTGGTCAGGACAAGCATCCGCCAATGCCTTTCAGCGATACTCGTCTGTTAAATGTACTGTCGCATACCCTATGGTTTCTGCCCAATGTGGCTTCGTGCTTTGCAATGGCAAACCTGATAGCGCAGAAGCAGAATAAGTTCTATCATGACTATAAAGTGGTGGTATGTGCAGGAACAGGTGCAGGTATAGGTCTTGATGCCTTGTATCCAGTGCAGGCAAGCATGGCCGACCCATTGGAAACAAAGACCATAACGCTGACTTGTGGCAAGCTGACCACGGGTGTGACGGTAAAGCCTTGGACAGGTATCTTCATGCTGCGTAATCTGAAGAGCCCGGAGACATACTTCCAAGCTGCATTCCGTGTGCAAAGTCCTTGGGAGGTAAAGAACGAAGAAGGCACAAGAACTATAATGAAGGACGAGTGCTATGTGTTTGACTTTGCCTTAGATAGAGCGCTGAAACAGATATCGGATTATAGTTGCAGATTGGACATAAACGAGAGTAACCCTGAAGCAAAGGTGGGCGAGTTTATCAAGTTCCTTCCTGTGTTGGCCTATGACGGTAGCACCATGAAGGAGGTGGATGCACAGGATATCCTCGATATAGCTTTGGCTGGCACTTCTGCTACATTGCTTGCCAAGAGGTGGGAGTCGGCATTGCTGGTTAATGTGGACAACGAGACGCTGAAACGCCTGCTTGCAAGTCCTGAGGCTATGAAGGCCTTGATGAACATAGAGGGATTCCGCAATCTGAACAACGACCTTACCACCATCATCAACAAGTCGGAGGCGGTGAAGAAGGCAAAGAAAGAAAATCCTAATCCCACGCCCAAGCAAAAGAAGGAACTCTCGGAAGAGGAAAAGGAGATGAAGAGCAAGCGCAAGCAGATTCAGGAGAAGCTGATAAAGTTTGCCACTCGCATACCTGTGTTCATGTATCTTACCGATTACAGAGAAAGGTGTCTGAAGGATGTCATCACACAGCTGGAGCCTGGTCTGTTCAAGAAGGTGACTGGACTGGATGTGGGGGATTTTAATATGCTTTGTTCGCTGGGTGTGTTCAACGCTCCGCTGATGAACGATGCCATATTCAAGTTCAAGCGTTATGAGGATGCCAGCCTTACATATACTGGTCTTGACAAGCATACCGATGATGAAGTGGGTGGTTGGGATACTACTATCCGAAAAACGGAGTATGAGAAACTGTTCTACAACCAGCAGTCTTCGATGAAGCCTGCGGATTATACCGCATATACAAGGAAAGCGGAAACCGCATATACAAGGCGTGTGGAATCTAGTGCCAGAGAAAAGCGTCTGGCAACACATGTACGTGAAGAGCAGGTCAAATATGAAAGCAAGGTCAAGGCGAGCACAGAAACAGTTGCTGTACCTGCTATCACGCCTCAGCAAGAACAATCTCAGAAACCGGCACTGTCGGAAGATGAACTGAAGTTGAAATTAGAGTCACTTGTGGTGGACAGCACCGTAATTCACAAGAAGTTCGGTGAAGGAAAGGTGATTAAGTTCAACCGAGGCGAGAAGTTCGTGTACGTGAAGTTCTGGGGTGGAGAGAAGAAGTTCATCTATCCCGATGCCTTCCTGATGGGGTTCCTGGAAATGGGGTGAGAGGGTCATTCGAAGAAACTATGTTCCAATCAGGGAATAGCACCTCCCATCTTCATATACATTCCCCCAAAATGAGGTATAAACATAATGGAGAGAACCGAAGCCTGTGCCGGTTCTCTCCGTTTGTTCGCTAATATTCTAAAAAGAGTTTCACTTCGTCAATGGAATGAAATCTTGCGGCAAGGTGGACAAAACTTATAATCCCTAAATGCCTATAACAACAAAAGAGCGAAACATTTCTGCTTCGCTCTTTGCTTTGAGTCGGGATGACAAGACTCGAACTTGCGACCTCGCGCCCCCCAGACGTGTGCGCTACCAACTGCGCTACATCCCGATTCTGTTTTGCGATGCAAAGGTATGACATTATTTTGTAATCTCCAAATAATTTTTGTAAATTTGCGCATAAAAATATAAAAAGCGACCCTATATGAATGTTGACGCAATAGAAAAATTGCAATCGGTGATACACTTGCCCGCAAGTAAGAGTATCAGCAATAGGGCATTGATTATAGGTGCTTTGTGTAGTTTAGAGACGGATGTTCAAAATGTTTCGGATTGTGATGATAGCAGGGTAGTCCTTTCGGCTTTGCGAGATAAACCATATGTAATTGATATTAAAGCTGCAGGAACGGCAATGAGATTCTTGACTTCATTGCTATCCACCATGAAAGGCGAACATATACTCACGGGTACGGAGCGTATGTGCAACAGACCTATTTCGGTGTTAGTGGATGCATTAAGGAGTTTGGGAGCAGATATCAACTACATGGAGAAGGAGGGATATCCCCCACTGAAGATAAGAGGTTGTGCTTTAAAGGGAGGGAACCTGTCGCTCGCTAGTAATGTCAGCAGTCAGTACATCAGTTCGTTGTTGATGATAGGTCCCACTCTGCAGGAGGGTTTACATTTGCGTTTGGAGGGAGAAATTATCAGCCGTCCGTATATTGAGATGACTTTGAGTATTATGCGTCAGTTTGGCGCCAAAGTTTATTGGATTTCTAATAACGAGATATGCGTAGAGCCTAAGTCTTACGAAGCAAGGACATATTTTGTTGAGAGCGATTGGAGTGCAGCATCATATTGGTATGAGATGGTTGCGCTTTCAAGCGATAAAGATGCTCGGGTGACGATGCCTGGATTGTTTGCCAATAGTTTGCAGGGAGATTCGGTCGTGGCAGAAATGTTTGCCTCTCTTGGAGTTAGAACTTCATACGAAAATGATGTGGTTGTAATAGAGAAGGGCGGAGAGTTGCCATCCTATTATAAGCGCGATATGCTTTCTCAGCCTGATTTGACTCAGACTATTGCCGTAACTTGTTGCATGTTGGGAATACCTTTCCGTTTGACGGGTCTACAGACTCTAAGAATTAAGGAGACAGACCGAATCGCCGCTTTGCAGATAGAGTTGGGCAAATTAGGTTATGATATAGAGATTGACGGTGATGAGGCAATGTCTTGGGATGGTGCTATTAAGCCAGATGCAAAAACGGAAATGCCTTTGGCCATAGACACCTACGACGACCATCGCATGGCAATGGCTTTTGCTCCCGTTGCCCTCAAGCGTGGAAGAATTGTTATTAACAATCCCGATGTAGTCACTAAATCATATCCGGCGTTTTGGGATGATTTAAGGCAAGTAGGTTTTAGATTAGATTGAGTTAATGTATGAGTGTAGAAGATAAGATAGGAACAGAAGCATCCGAAGAACTGATAATACCCGATGCAGAATGTTGCGGCATGCATGAAACCTGTGAGAAGGACAGTTTGCTTGCGGCGGTGAGTAAGGATGTGGAGTATTATGACGATGAGGAATTGGATCGTTTCCGTGGTGTTGCCTCTGATGAATATCTACCGCCCGAAATAGAGGAATTCCGGTATATCTTATACACCATGCGCGAGGATGAAGTTGCTGGTTGGGTTCGCTCTCTGCAATTGCGTCAGGTTGAGTTGCCCGATGAGATGAAGGATGAGGTATTTTTGATTATAGGTGAGCGCCGGCAATAAAACCAAACGCTCTGCGTTATATTTAAGATGAGAATAAAAAAGGATGTTATAGTGGGGTTGCTGATGTCGCTCATGTTTGTGGGCTTCATCACATCGTGTTCTACTAAAAAGAATACGCCAATGACCCGCTTCTATCATTCTCTGACTGCTCATTACAATATTCTTTACAATGGTGAGGTCGCTTTTGAGAAGGCGCGAGATGCGCAGATAGATGGGCATAAGGATGATTACAACAACTTGTTGCCGATGTATATAGCCACCAACAAGTCTACCGCTGGCATGGGTAAGGGAAATTATGCTACTGCGATAGAGAAGTGTGAAAAGGCCATAAAGCTGCATAGCATCAAGAGAAAGCCAAAGGTGAAACCTGGCGAGAAGCGCACCCCCGAACTAAAAGCGTACTTGAACAGGAAGGAGTTTAATCCGTACCTGTGGAGAGCGTGGTTGATGATGGGCCAAAGTCAGTTTCATCGTGGTGAATTCATTGAGGCCGCTTCTACCTTCAACTACATGATACGCTTATATGCCACACAACCAGATATAGCAAGTATGGCAAAAACATGGTTGGCACGTTGTTATGTTGCATTGGATTGGCCATATGATGCCGAGGATGTGCTCCGAAGGATGGCAAAAGATAGTCTTGCCTTCAGGGTTCAGCAAAGCTATGACAACAGCAGAGCTGCGTGGTTGATACAGACGGGCGAATACGAGGAGGCAATACCTTTGCTAAAGAAGACAATAAGTGTGCAGAAAGGTAAAGTGGAGCGAGCACGCTTAAACTTCCTTCTTGGTCAGTTGTGTCGCGAGGTAGGTCAACGAGAAGAGGCTTTTGCCGCACTGAAGAAGGTAATTCGCGCCAATCCTCCCTATGAGATGAGCCTGAATGCCAGAGTTATGCAGTCGGAAATGGCCAGCAAAGGCCAGACACGCAAGATGATACGCAAATTGCAACGTATGGCATCTAAAGGGAGCAACAAGGATTATGTTGACCAGATACATCTTGCCATAGGTAATATATATATGAACATTGGTGATACATTGCTTGCTACCTATGCATGGGAGGATGGACTAAGGAAGAGTAAGGGCGATGGTGCCAAATTGGCCTTGTTGTTAAAATTGTCTGACCTGTATTGGCAACAAGAAGACTATATTGATGCTTCAAGGTGCTATAAGGAATGTCTGGCCGCATTGGAAAAGGAAAAGTCGGAGTATAAGACCATAGAGCAAAGGAATCAGAAGTTGGAGGGACTCGCCGAACTATTGCAGGAGATAGAATTGCAAGATAGTTTGCAAGTGTTGGCCAAATTGCCTGCAGCTGAACGCGAGGCCGTAGCAGAACGCTTGGCCAAGGAGTATGTGAAGAAGCAGAAGGAACTTGAGAAGGAAAAGGGCGAATCGGCTTTGGAAAGGAATACTCAACAAGTAGCCCAACAACTTCAGAACGAAAAGCCGGCCTCTTCAGAGCGCACTGCGTCATCACAAGGATGGTATTTTTCTAATCCTAACACCGTTGCTCAAGGCAAGACTGCCTTCTTCCGCAAGTGGGGAAAGAGAAAGAATGCCGACCTTTGGCGTTGGACCGACAAGAGTGCTTGGGGAATGGAGGATTTATTCCAACAAGGAGAGGACGATTTACAAATCGATGGTACTCCTGAAGACTATGAGGAGTTGGAAGAAGCATTGGAGGAGGATGATAGCTTGCAAAACGACCCCACGCATAAACTATACTATTTGAGTAAGATCCCAGTTACGGAGGAACAGATGGAGGCTTCTCACCAGCAATTGTCGGATGCCCTTTTTAAGGCAGGTGTGCTTGAGCAGGAACGCTTGGGCAACTTTGCTTTAGCACGAAAGACTCTGTTGCGCTTCATTAACGACTACCCCGAGCATAGCAACGTTGGTGATGCACACTATCATTTGTTTTTGATATGCGGACGTTTGGGACTGCTTGAAGAGTCGTTGCATTTCCGACAGACTGTTATAGAGAAATATGCAGATGGACCCTATGCTCAGTTGCTCGCAAATCCTAAATACGAAATGATTGCGCGAGGCGGAACTCATCTGGAAGATTCTGTTTATGCCGAGACATATTCTCGCTATCTCAAGAGCGATTATGAAGCGGTGAAAGAGAACTATGCCTTCTCAACTGATAACTACCCAGATGGAGCACACAGGGCACGCTTTATGTTTGTGTATGCAATGAGTTTGCTCTATACTTCCGACCAGGAAGGGTTCCTTGCGGTATTGAAGGAATTGACCGAGAAATATTCCTCGGAGGAGATCGCAAAACTCGCAAGTGAGATAATGAAGGGCATAAACGAAGGACGACTCATCAATAGCGAGCAATGGGATGCTAGTGGCATTTGGGCGAGAAAGAGTGCTGCCGAGACTTCTGATAGTACATCAACAACGCGTCTGTTGGTCGATAAGTTAGGAGACTTTGCCTTTGTGTTGGCATATCCCAAAGGATCGCTCGACGAGAACCAATTGCTCTTCGAGGTAGCAAGATATAACTTCACCTCATTCACTATACGAAACTTTGAATTGGAGATTAGTGACCTCGGTGATGTCAGTATGCTTGCCGTGAGAGGATTCCGAAGTTATGACGAGGTGCACGCCTATGTCCAGAAACTATATTCGGACAAGCATATGGCAACCAGACTGGAAGGCATACGCTCGTTGCTGATCTTGGAGGAGAATCTTAAGTTATTGGGAACCAGGTATAGCTTTGAGGATTATCGCAAGTTCTACGAAGAAAACTTCCAGCCAATGGAAATTCCTGAGGAATTGCAGATAGAAAGCGAGACAATAATACGTGGTGAGGACGAGGTCGATGAAACTCTACCAGAGAAGAAGGATGAAGACACAGAGATCGAAGTAGAGACCGACGAAGATGACGACTTTCCCTTTGGGTTTTAGGAAAGGGTGAAGTTGAGAGACATAAATCGACAAAACTGCGATAAAAACTAAAAGGTTATGGCATATAGATTATTATGGGTTGACGACGAAATAGATTTGCTTAAGGCGCATATCATTTTCTTGGAGAAGAAAGGGTATTCGGTAGACACTTCGACCAACGGATACGATGCTCTGGAGATGTGCCAAAGCGAGAGCTATGACCTTATCCTTCTGGATGAAAATATGCCAGGTTTAAGCGGTTTGGAAACATTGTCACGCATAAAGGATATGTATCCCACATTGCCCGTGGTGATGGTGACCAAGAGCGAGGAGGAGAATATCATGAATCAGGCTATTGGTGCCAAGATCTCGGACTATCTGATAAAACCGGTCAACCCTACTCAGATATTGCTCTCGTTAAAGAAAAACATTCATAGCAAGGAGATTGTGAGCGAGGCTACACAAACTGCTTATCAGCAAAATTTTGGCAGACTCTCAATGCAGATCAGCGACTCGCTGACCATGCACGATTGGATGGATGTTTACCGCACTCTTGTGCGTTGGGAGTTGGAGTTGCAGGATGTGGCAAGTGATATGAAAGAGATGCTTGCTATGCAGAAACGTGATGCCAATATCGAGTTTTGCAAGTTTGTGCGTAAGAACTACATGAAGTGGATGGAAACCCTTGTGCATCATAAGCAAGATGATAGTCGTCCTATGATGAGTCCGGATGTCCTAAAAACCTGTGTCTTCCCCGCTTTGGATAAAGGAGAGAAGGTATTCTTTCTTGTGATAGATAACTTCCGTTGGGATCAGTGGAAGGTTATTCAATCCGAAATTGCCGAACTGTTTAATGTCGAGGAAAATATGTATTGTAGCATATTGCCCACGGCGACTCAATATGCCCGTAATGCTATTTTCTCCGGACTGATGCCGATAGAGATAGAGGCGATGTTCCCCGAACTTTGGGTTGACGAGGATTCTGAAGAGGGAAAGAATCTTAACGAAGCCCCTCTTATACAGACCCAGTTGGAGCGTTTCCGTCGTCGTAATACCTTCTCTTATAATAAGGTCAATGATTCTGCCGGAGCCGAAAAACTTCTGCAACAATTGCCTGTACTCATGCGTAATGACCTGAATGTTGTAGTGCTCAACTTTATTGATATGCTGAGCCATGCACGCACCGAGAGTCGTATGGTGCGAGAACTGGCCAATAGCGAAGCAGCCTACAGAGGCATCACCCAGAGTTGGTTCAGACATTCGGCGGTGGCCGACTTGTTCCGCGCATTAGCTAATACGGATTGTCGCATTGTTCTTACCACCGACCACGGCTCAGTGCGAGCAAACAACCCTGTTAAGGTTATTGGCGACAAGAACACTAACACCAATCTGCGCTATAAATTAGGAAAGAACCTGAGTTATAATGCCAAGGAGGTTTTTGAGATTCGTGATCCTAAAAAGGCCGGACTCCCCACGCCTAATATCAGTACCGCTTACATCTTTGCCCAGAATCAGGATTTCTTGGCCTATCCGAACAATTACAATTACTATGTGCAGTACTATAAGGACACATTCCAACATGGTGGCGTCAGCATGGAGGAGATGCTTGTACCCCTGATAGTTATGCAAAGTAAAAAGCGTTGATGATCAACGGACAAAATACTCCCCCTTGAACTTACTTAATGGTAAATCAAGGGGGGGATAAACTATTATATAAGAAACTTAACTGTTTTATTAAGGCAGAGTCACCTTTCTTTTGCCATCTGCCGTTTCCTCTATCTTTACAGATATGGTCTCTTCCGGCAACAGGTCTTCAATAAGTTCTGGCCATTCCATAAGGCACAGATTGCCACTATGGGCATAGTCCTCAAAGCCAAGATCGATGACTTCACCCAGATTCTTTATTCGATAGAAATCGAAGTGATATACAGCCCCCATGTTTGAGTAATACTCGTTGACGATGGCAAAGGTGGGGCTTGTTACTGCATCTGTCACCCCTATCTCCTCGCAAATGGCTTTGATGAAGGTGGTCTTGCCTGCACCCATGTTGCCATAGAAGGCAAACAAACGTTTTTCACCAATATGCTCCACAAACTCCTTTGCGGCTTGCCCTATCTGTTCAAGTGAGGGTATGATGATTTCAGTCATAGTCCTTGCTTGATGATATTGTTGGAGCAATGATTGATAGCGCAACATACCAAAGTATGATGGCGGCAAAACTGCTTTCTACCAACATGAAGCATGGTATGCAACCAAGCAAGAAGATGTATTTTACATTGTTATCCTTCCACGACAAGTTCTTGAACTTAAGAGCAAAAAGAGGAAGTTCGGCAACAAGAAGGAAGCAGAACAGCAGCATGAACAGGAAGAGGAAGAATGCATTGAATCTGCCACTTACCAAAAAGGCATGCTGACCAAGGATGAGGCTTCCCCAGAAAAGAGCATTGGCTGGTGTTGGCAAACCGATGAACGATGTGCTCTGGCGTGTGTCAAGATTGAACTTAGCTAGGCGCAAGGCCGAGAAAGCTGCCATAATGAATGCCGTGTAGGGCATGATGTTGCGCAGGGGAAGCATAAACTCGGGATACTGCACCTCCTGGAAAAGACTGAAGAGCATTGCGCTTGGCGCTACACCAAAGGTGACTACATCGGCCAAAGAATCCAGTTCCTTGCCAACGGGAGAGGATACTCCCAAAGCGCGTGCTACAAGTCCGTCGAAGAAGTCAAAAATAGCACCCAAAAGTATGAAAATTATAGCCCAGAAGTAATTGGCTGGCAATGCAGCTCCTGTTGCTATGCAACCGCAAATCAGGTTGCAACATGTGATAATGTTGGGGATGTGCTTCTTCATGATAGACGTGCAATGATGGTTTCGTTACCCTTAGTGCGCTGACCCAATTCTACATTCACCTTGGTGCCTACGGGCAAATAGATGTCCACACGGCTGCCAAGTTTGATGAACCCCATGTGCTCATCAATTTCGCAAGTGTCGCCCTCCTGAAGGTAGGTAACAATACGACGTGCCATAGCACCGGCAATCTGGCGCACCAGAATATCGGTGCCATTTGATGTGGTGATGACAACGGTGCTTCGCTCGTTCTCGGTGCTTGCTTTAGGTAACCATGCAGCTTTGAAACGACCGTTGTGATGACGTACTAATTTTACCTTGCCATCGCAAGGAGTCCAGTTGGCATGCACATTAAACAGGTTCATAAAGATGCTCACCATCAGTCGGCGATCGTGGAAATATTCGTTCTCCTCAACTTCCTCGATAACAACAATCTTTCCATCGGCGGGAGCTATGATCAGGCCTTTGGTGTCATCATCCTCGTAGTGTCTGATGGGGCACTGGAAAAAGTTTAGCAAAACAAGATACACCACCAGGGATATTCCCATGAGGATATAGCTTGCAATAAGGCATTCCGGAGTGCAAAGGAAATACACCAATGCGTTCAAAATGACAAGTGCTATACCTCCAAAAATCAGAGTACTTGTACCTTCGTGGTGGATACGTATTTTCTTTAGCTTACGAAGTCTTTTTCCCATAGTTAAATTATATTTTCCCAACAAAGATATAAAAAATAAATTAGAATATAGTTCTTTGTGGCGTTTTTTTGCCGAATAGTGTCAAAATAGTAGTTAAAAATATAAAATGAATAGTGTGGTATAAGGATTTTGCACTAACTTTAGGGCGTAAAATATTTAACAGACAGGGTTTAAATGGAGGATTTTGTTCATCTTCATGTTCATACACAATACTCGTTGTTGGACGGACAGGCCAGCATATCGCGTTTGGTAGACAAGGCAATAGCAAACGGAATGCGCGGAATGGCTGTTACCGACCACGGCAATATGTTTGGCATCAAGGAATATTTTGATTATTGCGTCAAGGTAAACGGAAAGCGCAAAAAGGAGGGGCTCGAACCATTTAAACCCATATTCGGATGCGAGATGTATGTTGCTCGTCGAGGCGATAAATCATTGCGCGAGGGCAAGGTCGACCAAAGCGGTTGGCACCTTATTGTTTTGGCAAAGAACGAGGTGGGCTACAAGAATCTTATAAAGCTTGTGAGTCGTTCCTGGGTGGATGGATATTATATGCGTCCTCGCACCGACCACAAGGATTTGGAGCAGTTTCACGAGGGTCTGATAATCTGTTCGGCTTGTTTGGGTGGAGAGATTCCGAAGAAGATTATGGCGGGAGACATCGAAGGAACTCGCCAGTCAATAAATTGGTTTAAGAATATCTGGGGCGACGATTATTACCTTGAGGTTCAGCGTCACAAGGTCAAGGACCCCCGTCAGCGTGCCAATCGTGAGGTTTACCCCCTCCAGCAAAAGGTTAATGCCATTCTGCTCGAACTGGCACAGGAACTGGGTGTCAAGGTAGTTGCCACCAACGATAGTCATTTTGTTGATGAGGAAAATGCCGAGGCTCATGATCACTTGCTTTGCCTTTCCACTAACAAGGATCTGAACGACCCTACCCGTATGCTCTATACCAAACAGGAATGGTTTAAGACACGCGAGGAGATGAACGAGGTTTTTGCCGACATCCCCGAGGTGTTGTCCAACACTATAGAGATTCTGGACAAGGTAGAGACCTACAACCTCGACTCCAATCCCATCATGCCCCTTTTCCCCATTCCGGAGGAGTTCGGCACCGAGGAACTATGGCGCCAACGCTATACCACCGAGGACTTGTTCCGCGAGTTCACCAGCGATGAAAACGGAGAAAATCCTATGCCACGCGACGAAGGCGAGAAGAAGATATCCAAACTGGGAGGCATCGACCGATTGTATCGCATAAAGCTCGAGGCCGATCACCTTGGTTATTTGGCCTACGAGGGAGCAAGAAAATTATACGGAGAAGAACTCTCCAAGGATGTTGACGACCGAATTAGGTTTGAGCTGCACATAATGAAGACGATGGGTTTCCCTGGTTACTTCCTCATAGTGCAGGACTTCATCAACTCTGCCCGCAACGAGTTAGGCGTGTGGGTTGGTCCTGGTCGTGGTTCCGCCGCTGGAAGTGTGGTGGCATATTGCTTGGGAATCACGCGCCTCGACCCCATGAAGTACGACCTTCTGTTCGAGCGTTTCCTGAATCCCGACCGTATTTCGTTGCCTGATATCGATACCGACTTCGACGACGACGGCCGAGGCAAGGTTTTGCAATGGGTTGTGGATAAATATGGCAAGGAAAATTGTGCCCATATCATCACATACTCCACCATGGCAACCAAGAACAGCATCAAGGATGTGGCGCGCATCGAGAAGCTTCCCCTGGACAAGGCTAACGCTTTGTGTAAGGCCATTCCCGATAGGTTGAATTATGAGGGTAAGGATTTGAAGATGAACCTCACCAATGCCATCAAATGCACCGTCGAGTTGCAACAGGCCGAGGCAAGCTCCGATCCAGTGCTGGCAAATACAATAAAGTATGCACGTATGCTCGAGGGTAATATCCGTGGCACTGGTATCCATGCATGCGGATTCATCATCTGCCGAGATCCTATCTCGGAGCATGTGCCGGTGAGTACTGCCGACGACCCCGATTTCCCTGGCGAGAAGACGGCGGTGACACAATACGATGGCCATGTCATCGAGTCAACAGGACTTATCAAGATGGACTTCCTCGGACTGAAGACCTTGTCGGAGATGAAGGAGGCTTGTCGTGTCATCAAGGAAGCGCATGGCGTAGATATCGACCCGGATAACCTTCCTATCGATGACGAGCTCACCTATAAACTCTATCAGGAGGGGCGTACTATTGGCACTTTCCAGTTCGAGTCGGCAGGTATGCAGAAGTATCTCAAGGAACTTCGCCCCACCGTTTTCGAAGACCTCATTGCCATGAATGCCCTCTATCGTCCTGGTCCTATGGACTACATACCTTCGTTCATTGCCCGTAAGAATGGTCAGGAGGAGATAAAATACGACCTTCCCATTATGGAGAAGTACCTGAAGGACACCTATGGCATTACGGTATATCAGGAGCAGGTGATGCTTCTCAGTCGTCTTTTGGCCGACTTCACCCGTGGCGAGAGCGATGCCTTGCGTAAGGCAATGGGTAAGAAGAAGAAGGACATTGTTGATGCCATGAAACCCAAGTTCATCGAGGGCGGAGTGCGCAACGGTCACGATCCCAAGATTCTGGAGAAGATTTGGGGCGACTGGGAGAAGTTTGCTTCCTATGCCTTCAATAAATCTCATGCCGCATGCTACTCCTGGGTGGCATACCAGACAGCTTACCTCAAGGCGCATTATCCTGCCGAATTCATGGCGGCCTTGCTGACTCGTCGTAAGGACGATATCAAGGAAATAACCAAACTCCTCGACGAATGTAAGGCTTTGAAGATAGAGGTTATGGGACCCGATGTAAACGAGTCGCATACCAACTTTGGTGTTAATTCCAAGTCGCAGATACGCTTTGGTCTTATGGCCATCAAGGGACTGGGAGAATCGGCCGCCGAGGCCATTGTCTACGAGAGGGAGAAAAACGGTCCTTACAAGGATATTTTCGACTTTGTTCAGCGCGTACCCATGTCGTCTGTCAAGAGGAGTGGTCTGGAGTGCCTTGCCATTAGCGGAGCCTTCGATTCTTTCAAGAACCAAATTCGTCGCGAACAGTTCCTGGCAGCAAATGCCAAGGGAGAGTTATTTCTTGATACCCTCACCCGTTATGGCAACAGTTATCAGCAAAGCATGATGGAGGCCGAGTATTCGCTTTTCGGTGCCGACATGGTCGAGGTTACTACTCCTCCCATTCCGCCGGCCGAAAGTTGGAGCGCTTTGGAGCGTCTCAATCGCGAGAAGGAACTCGTGGGAGTCTACCTCTCGGCGCATCCTTTAGACGAGTATGCGGTGATAATAAACGACATTTGCAATATGCATGCCGCAGACTTGGCCGACCCCTCTCATATGGTCAATTGTGAGTTCACTTTGGGCGGTATCGTCACCGGTGTTCGCACCGGTATCAGCAAGCGCGGTTCGGGATATGGCATTGTCACTATCGAGGACTATAGCGGACAGGGCGAGATTCCCTTGTGGGGTCAGGACTGGCCCAAGTGGGGCGGTTATATGATGGAGGGTAGCACGCTCTACATCACGGGCAGTGTGCAACCTGGCAGATTTGACCCTTCCAGGGTTCAGATTTCCATAGGCAACATCCAATATCTGAGTGATGTGAAGGACGACCTCATACAGAAACTCACCATCCATATCAAGGCCGACAGTTTGGATGAGGAAACCGTTCTCACGCTCGGCGAAATAATTAAGCAGGAACCTGGCAAAGTGTTTCTGGAGATAGTCTTTCATAATCCTGACGGCTATTCTGTTACCATGAAGCCTGCTAACCTGAGGATAAATGTTACAAGAACTTTGATGGACTTCCTTCGAAGCAGGGAGTTTATCGAGTACGATTTAAATTAAAACAGAGTTTTAACAATTTTAAAAAAGAGAATAAGATTTATGGCACAGATTATTAACAGCGCAAATTTCGAGGAGTTGGTAGCATTAGGCAAGCCTGTGGTTTTGGACTTCTGGGCAACATGGTGTGGTCCCTGCAAGCGTGTCGCTCCACTTGTAGAGCAACTTTCAGAGGAGTATGCCGACCAGGCTATCATCGGTAAGTGTGATATCGAGGAAGACGAAGACCTCCCCACCCGTTTTGGCGTGCGCAACATTCCAACCATCCTGTTCATCAAGAATGGCGAGGTTGTTGACAAGCAGGTAGGTGCTTGCACCAAGGCCGTTCTCGAGGAGAAACTGAAGAACATTTTGTAACACACACACATCAATTTCAATAGTTATGAGTGAGTTTAATGAAGAACTTCTTTTTGCCGAAGAAGACCGCCAAACCGTAGAGTTCATCCAGGGTTATTTGCCACAGGAGGTTAAGGAGAAATTCACTGAGGACGACCTGTACTATTTCCTTGATGCTTTTGCCGAATATTGCGAGTCAACATCTTTGCTCGACAACGAGGACGAGGAGGTAGAGATTGACATCGAGGAGGCTGCTGACTTTATGGTAAAGCAGGCAAAGAAGGAGAAAATCGGTAATTTCGAGGCAGAGGATGTCCGTTGGATTGTTGACGGACAACTGGAGTTCTGGGAAACACAGGAATGACCGACGAACAGTATATGCGACAAGCCCTTCTGCAAGCGCATCAGGCTCTTGCAGAGGGTGAAATACCCATTGGTGCCGTCATCGTGTGTCAAGGTAAGATAATAGCTCGGGGACACAACCTCACCGAGCGCTTGCACGATGTCACGGCGCATGCCGAGATGCAGGCCATCACAGCCGCCGCAGAGTATTTGGGTGGCAAGTACCTGAAGGATTGCACCCTGTATGTCACCGTAGAGCCCTGCATCATGTGTGCCGGTGCTCTGGGCTGGAGCCAGATATCAAGGGTGGTCTATGGTGCCGCCGACGAGAAGCGCGGTTTCCTCAACTTCGCTCCCCAGGCCCTGCACCCAAGATGTGAACTTGTTGGCGGTGTGTTGCAAGAAGAGTGCGCTTCGTTGATGAAGAACTTCTTCCAGAAAAAACGCTAACCCACAATGGCCTACCACAACGACTTTGGTTTGCAAGGCGAGGAACTTGCCGTAGAATATCTCCGTCGCAAGGGTTATCTCATCCTGAACCGCAATTGGCGTAGCGGACATAAAGAGATAGATATCGTTGCCCGGCAAGGTGACGAGTTGGTTTTTGTCGAGGTTAAGGCCCGAAACAATAATTTCTATGCTCGCCCCGAAGATGCCATAACCCGTCAAAAGATGCATCGCCTTGTTCTTGCCGCCGATGCCTACCTGCGGTGCAATATGATAGACTCAAGTGTCCGATTTGATGTCATCACCATCACTGGCACTCCCGACAAACCCTATATCAAGCACTACGAACATGCCTTTCGCCCAGGAATTGGAATATAAACATTTCGACGAATTGGATTCTACCAACGACTATCTGCGTTCGTTGAATCCTATTGCTCCTGTTACCGTTGTCTCTGCCGATTTTCAGACAAAGGGTAGGGGACAGGTAGGCAATGTCTGGCATAGCGACAAGGGTCAGAATCTGCTTTTCAGCATCTTGCTCATGCCCGAAAACCTCAAGGCAACCGATGCTTTTGTCCTGAGTCAGGCAATGGCACTCTCCATAAAAAAGACTCTTGACGAGCACCTCGATGATATCAGCGTAAAGTGGCCCAACGATATTTATTGTCATGGCGAGAAAATATGCGGTACCCTTATTGAGAATGCTCTTATGGGCAAGTATGTAGGGCGTTCGGTGATAGGGTCGGGCATCAATGTCAACCAAACAACCTTCCCCGAAGGGTTGGTGGCACCGGCAACATCCATGCGCTTGCACTTGCATCAGGCAATCCCTCTCCAACCGCTTCTCCACACTATCATGCACCACTTTATGACCTGCTACACCCTGATACAGAGGGGCGAATACGACCCCATCCGCATAGAGTATCACAACAATCTCTATCTTAAGGGAGTGAAGAGCATGTTCCGCGACAACCACGGACAGTTCTCTGGGCACATCTCGCATGTCTTGCCCGACGGACATATCGTTATCATCGACGAGGCAGGACGGGAGCGCCGCTATGCCTTCAAGGAGGTCCAACTTTCAAGGTAATAACAATACAAAAAAATCACTATAAGAAAAGAGCTATGAAATTCAATCGTATTTTGTTGAAACTCTCAGGCGAGAGTCTTGCCGGCGAACAGAAACAAGGTATCAATGTAGAGCGCCTTAACGATTATGCCCGTCAAATTAAGGAAATAGCCGAAATGGGCATACAGATAGGCATTGTCATCGGTGGCGGAAACATCTTCCGTGGTTTGACAGGTGCAGGCAAAGGATTCGATCGCGTCAAGGGCGACCAGATGGGCATGTGTGCCACCGTTATCAACTCTCTTGCATTGAGCAGCGCTCTAGGTGCTATCGGTCAGAAGAACCGTGTCCTCACCGCCATCCGCATGGAACCCATTGGCGAGTTCTATACCAAGTGGAAAGCCATTGAGGCTATGGAGAATGGCGAGGTTGTCATCATGAGTGCCGGCACCGGTTCGCCCTACTTCACCACCGACACCGGTTCTTCTTTGCGTGGCATAGAGATTGAAGCCGATGTTATGCTCAAGGGAACCCGTGTTGACGGCATCTACACCGCCGACCCCGAGAAGGATCCCACCGCAACAAAATTCCAGGAGATCACCTACCAGGATGTCATTGCCAAAGGTCTTAAGGTTATGGACATCACCGCCACCGCCATGTGCATGCAGAACGATCTCCCCATCTATGTCTTCAATATGGACATCGTGGGCAATCTCAAGAAAGTCATCGAGGGCGAAGATATCGGCACATTGGTGCATAACTAACTCTCGCATCCCGACAATTGTCGAGACAACACACGGTCAATAGTTATATGACTGCAAATTTATAATTTCAAATTGTTGCGCTCGAAAAAACTCAATAACTAACTATATTTCAATAATTTCAAAGAACGTTCCCCAATTTTAATGGGACAGTAGTGATATACTGTTGCAATCTCTTTGTATCCTCCCTCCTTTTTGGGGGGCGACCGTCTAATACTTCATACGCAATTGTATGGAAATATCGTTTCGCGAGGGTGAGAGAATCTCCTGCATGCCAGACGACATAGTGTTGCGGTCGAACATATGGGTCAGAGAGTATTTCAGTTCTATGGTCCAATGCGATTTGGGGAACATGTATCTGACGGTGCTTGCAATGCGAATACCATGACCATAATAGGAGTACGACGAGGAACTGTTCCAGAGCGATGGTTCGTAGATGTAGATGCGTGTGGCATAGTCGGGTGCATTGAAGTATCCCGCCATAACACCCAGGTGTAGAGCTTTGGTCTTTAATGTGGTGAAATGTGCCGTTTGACTGATGCCAAAACCGGTTTGTAGGGTGGGAGAGAAATGCACGGCGCCGGTGGTTTGCAGTTTCCAATTTTCCTGGGGAAGGAATGTCCATTGCACCTTTGTTCTATGCAAAGGAAGGATAATGTCGTTAGTTGCTTTTCGCTTCATTTGGTATCGGACAGAGATTGTGTTTGAGACGGAAGGCTCGTATCTTGCTTCGAGCATAAATTCCTGACCCTGACTTGAAGTCGTCATTCCATATCGTGGCCAAAAGTCGGCAAAAAAGTCGGCAAAGGCCGTGAGATGTATCCCTCGCCAAAGGGAACCCTCTATTCGAAACATGACACCAGTCTCGTTCTGTACCCGCGAATTTTCGCCTATTGCCGCCGCTTGAAATGAGTAATAGCGATGGTCGTAGTATCGGCCAAGCATGCCAACTTTCCAGTTGCGGTTTATCAGCCAATGCGCTTTGCCCAGAACGGCGATGCCATTGTTCTCGAAGCTATATGCCACTTCGGTGCCAACGGTCCATTTGTAGTAGCTGTAGTTGCCATACAGACCTATCACGCCAAAGTGTTGGCCGCGAGGATACCATTTGCGATATTCGTTGGTGCCAGGAGAAAGCGGGCGATTGAAGTATTGCCAGTAACCGCTCACACCAAAATGAAAATGCCTGTAACTTGCCCCCACATGGGCGCCAAGCAGGGCAAAGCTCGCATTGTTCTTTTTCTTTAATTCCGTTTCCGTACGGTGGTTTCCGTTCTCGACAATGGTTTGAATTTCTCCTGCATCGTTAAGGGTTGCATCGATTGATTTGTACGAACCGAACAGGGTGCCCGAGAGGGAGACCCCATTCTTATCCTTCCAATCCGAATCCTCTTGCGCAAGTGTTATGGCAAAACCGCGAAGAAAACCACTTTCGGAGAGTCCTGTCATAGGGCGCACGCCTTGACTGGTGCCACTCATCAGGTTGCTTTTGCCCGACGAAGAGCCTCGGCTTATAACCAATCCCTCGCCCCATCCGGCGCGATAATCTCCCAAGATTGCCGATTGAACGATGCCCTTGTTTTTAAGCATCAGGTATCCGCCCCAACTATCGTAGAAACCCTCGCCGGGGTCTTTCTTCAGGTGCGCACCAAGCATGATGTGTCTGCTATCCAGGGCCCATCGGATGCGGTTGTAGATAGGATTGTTTTTGTAGGCTCCAGTCTGATAACCGCGCCGGTAGTACATGGGGATGTCGATGCGTGTGTCGACGGAATTGCTCATTCCTTTGAAATAATCTCTAACGGAAGTCTTGCTCCCAGTTTGCCTTGCCTCTTGCCCTGCAACGAAAAAGAGTGGCAAGACCTTGCGTGTTTCGCTATCAAGAGCTGGAATAAGTGCAAGTTCTCCCAAGGATTTCATTGGTCCGTCGAGATGCACATAAGCCTGAATAGCCTCAATCTGTGCAGGAGTGAGAAAGGGCACCAGCGCCATCTCCTCGGGTGTGGCGGCATTGATATTAAGAGGGTGCGAGTGGAGCCACTCCAATTGCTCAATATATGTTTCCCATGCCTCATCGGTCATACTCTCCCGGTCGTATGCCAGGCACTGAACGAAATCGTCCCACGACACATTTGTATATGTCATGGGGCGATTTTCATTATCAGTAATTGTGCCCGGAACGGGACTCGAACCCGTACGACCGCAATGGTCAAGGGATTTTAAGTCCCTCGTGTCTACCAATTCCACCATCTGGGCGCAATCTATGATTGCTAATGGCGCGGAAAACGCTTTAGCGGTTGCAAAGATATAAATAAATAATGAAATGCAGAGGCAGTTTGCCTGAAAAAGTTTCACATTAGGCAATATTTTCTTCACCATTGCTTTCTTGCATCGCCTTTTTATAACATTCGCGACACAAAGGTTCGTATTCGGTTTTCTCTCCAAGGAGCACCTGTTTTTCTATATTTACAAGGCGGTGGCTCACATAGGCCAGGGCTCCGCAATGTACGCAGATGGCATGCACTTTGCTAACCTCGTCGGCTATGGCAAGCAACTGGGGCATGGGGCCAAAGGGCACTCCCTTGAAATCCAAATCCAGTCCGGCAACAATGATGCGTATGCCCTGATTGGCCAGTTGGTTGCATACATCGACGATGTTTTCATCGAAGAACTGTGCCTCGTCGATACCTATAACATCATAACCTTGAGCCAGGAGCAGAAGGCTTGCACTTGAGTCGATGGGGGTGCTGGGGATGCTATTGCCCTCGTGGCTCACAACATCGGCTTCGCTGTATCTGGTGTCTATTGCCGGTTTGAATATCTCCACCTTCTGGCGAGCGAACATGGCTCGCTTTATTCTTCTTATGAGTTCTTCGGTTTTTCCGGAGAACATGGAACCGCAAATAACCTCGATGCGTCCACGGCGCATCATCTCTCCATTGCTGTTTGTTACATCTTTCATGCTTACAAAGTTACAAATTATATTAAAGCCTGTGGTGGAATGACTAATAAATATTAGACAAAATCATTTTTAGGCATAGCGGAATGGCAGATTTAAAATATTATGCTTAAATTTGTGCACACAATAGTTATAATGGGAATACTGTATTTGGTGCCTACTCCGGTGGGTAATTTGGAAGACATTACGGCTCGTGCCTTGAGGGTTTTGCGCGAATGCGATTTGATTTTGGCCGAGGATACTCGTACCAGCAGCAATTTGTTTCGCCATTTTGATATTCACAAGCCAATGCTTTCGTATCATAAGTTTAATGAGCATCAGACGGTGAAGACTATAGTGGACCGGTTGATGGGTGGCGAAAATATCGCGGTGGTGAGCGATGCAGGCACTCCGGCTATCAGCGATCCCGGTTTTCTTGTTGCCCGCGAGGCCATAAGGGCAGGGGTTGAGGTTATAACGTTGCCTGGTGCCACCGCCTTTGTGCCGGCTCTGGTGAGCAGCGGTTTGCCATGCGATAGATTTTGCTTTGAGGGTTTCCTGCCCCAGAAGAAGGGTAGACAGACTCGCCTGGAAACCCTGAAGTATGAGGAGCGCACGATGATATTCTACGAGAGTCCGCATCGTGTTGTGAAGGCTCTTCAGCAGTTTGCCGAAGTTTTTGGCAAGGACCGCCAATGCAGCGCATGCCGAGAGATAAGCAAGTTGCACGAGGAGAGTGTCAGAGGCACGATAGAGGAGGTGTTGGCGCATTTCGAGGCAACGGAACCCCGTGGAGAGTTCGTGATAGTGGTGGCTGGATGCGACGAGAACGATGCGCTCCAGACCGAGAAGAAAAAGGCGGAATCGCCCGACGAGCCCCAGCAGAAGCATTTCAGCAAATACAGAAACAAGCAACTTTAACAGATAATCCGTTTCATTAAAATAACAAACCTATGAAAAAGCTATTTTTAATTGTTGCATGTTGCATGGCAATGGCAGCATGCCAGAATACAAATCAAAGCGATAACAGTATGCAGAGCCAGATAGACTCGTTGCAGACCATTGTTGAGGGTAAGGATGCGGAACTCAACGAGTTGGTGGAGATGGTGACAGAGGTGCAGGAGGGTGTGCGCCGCATAGCAGAGGCCGAGGGTCGTGTTACCGTGGCCGACGGAAACATTGAGTCGGCATCATCGCGCGAAATCATTCGTGACAACATGGAGTTCATCAGTGAGGCTATGCGTCAGAACCGCGAACTTGTGTCGCAACTGAAAGAGAAGCTGAATGCGAGCCGTTTCAAGAACGACAAAATGAAATCGCTGGTTGAGGCATTGCAATCGCAGGTGGAGGAGCAGACTTTGCGCATACAGAACCTGCAGGCCACAATTGCGGAAAAGGATTCGACAATATTGGCACAGACTGGCACTATTGACACTCTGGCGCAGAATGTGGCGCAATTGAAGGAGGTTAATGCGGAACAGACCGAGAAGGTGAATCAGCAGGATTCCGAACTGCATGCCGCATGGTTTGTGTATGGCACCAAGCGCGAACTGAAGGAGCAGGGCATACTGAACGATGGTGAGGTGCTAAGAAATGGCAATTTCAACAAGGAGTACTTCACTCAGATAGACATTCGTGAGACTCAGAACATAAAGACTTATAGCAAGTCGGCCCGTATTCTCACCACTCATCCAAGCGACAGTTATATGCTCTCGAAGGATGGTAACGATAATTTTGACCTTCACATACTTAATCCGGAGAAGTTCTGGTCGGTGAGCAAGTTCCTTGTGATGCAGGTTAAGTAAAACACATAATGAAGACAACAAGAAGCAAATATTATAATTCATCTCGTTCAAGTCTGCCTTTCGAGGATGGCATGGGCAAGGTGTTAAGTAGCGACATCACTGGCGAGAGCGAAGAAACGGCTATATTGGTTGGTATCATCACCCCTCAGCAGAATGAGCGCAAGACAACAGAGTATCTTGACGAATTGGAGTTCCTGGCCGAGACGGCAGGCGCTCGCACGGTAAAGCGTTTCACTCAGCGCCTCAACGGACCATCGAGCGTAACCTATCTTGGTATAGGAAAACTACAGGAGATACGCCAATGGATAGAGGCCGAGGAAGATGCAGAGCGCTATGTATCCATGGTTATCTTCGACGACGAACTCTCGGCAAAGCAGTTGCGCAATATCGAGAAGGAACTGAAGGTGAAGGTGCTTGACAGAACTTCTCTGATATTGGATATCTTTGCCATGCGTGCCCAGACGGCCAATGCCAAGACACAAGTGGAATTGGCTCAGTATCGCTATATGCTCCCACGCTTGCAACGCCTTTGGACTCACCTGGAACGACAGGGCGGTGGCTCGGGTAGCGGTGGCGGAAAGGGCTCGGTAGGTTTGCGTGGTCCGGGTGAGACGCAGTTGGAGATGGACCGCCGTATCATCCTTAACCGTATGTCTCTTCTCAAACAGCGTTTGGCCGAGATAGACAAGCAGAAAACCACTCAGCGAAGCAACCGCGGTAGAATGATTCGTGTTGCGCTGGTAGGATATACCAATGTGGGAAAGTCTACGCTGATGAACCTGCTCTCAAAGAGCGAGGTGTTTGCCGAGAACAAGCTCTTTGCAACGCTTGATACAACGGTTCGCAAGGTTATTGTTGACAATTTGCCCTTCTTGCTATCAGATACGGTAGGTTTTATCCGCAAGTTGCCTCACGATTTGGTGGATTCGTTCAAGAGCACTCTGGACGAGGTGCGTGAGGCTGACATGCTCCTGCATGTGGTAGACATCTCGCATCCCGAGTTTGAAGACCAAATAAAGGTGGTGGAGAAGACTTTGGCCGATTTGGGCTGTGCCGATAAACCTTCGATGATAATTTTCAATAAGGTAGATGCTTACCGTTGGGTAGAGAAGGATGCTGACGACCTTACTCCTGCTACAAAGGAGAATGTTTCGCTCGACGACCTTATTCACACTTGGATGACCCGCCTGTCAGGTGAGTGTCTGTTTATCTCGGCTTTGGAAAAGACTGGTTACGACACCTTGCGTCAGGTGCTCTACAACAGGGTGCGCGAGATGCATGTGCAGAAGTATCCCTACAATGATTTCCTCTTCGAACATTACGAGGAGCAAGAATAGTCATCAGAACAAAAGACTTTTTCAGTTTAAGGAATAGGTATGTCATCAGATAAGAACAAGCAAATGCATGATGTGAAGGACAGGGTTGGACTGTTTTCCGAGGCAATAACCTTTGATCGTTTTGTGAGGGGATTGCTCATACTTTTGGGGGCGGTAGCGGTATATTATCTGCTCAAGGCATTGGGCGGTGTGTTATGGCCTTTCTTCTTGGCATGGTTGTTGGCATATCTTATATATCCAGTGATTACCTTCCTAGAAAATAAATGCCGTTTGCGTTTCCGCTTGCTGAGCATTGGAGTGGCATTGACATTGGTATGTGCGTTTGTTGCCTTGTTGGTAATAATTACCGTGCCTTCTGCAATTCGCCAATTGTCACAACTCTCCGATGACCTCATTGCCTATGCCTCAACCTATCTCTCGGGTACAGACATTCCTGCTCGTCTCAAGTATATTATACATCATTTAGATAGCAACACCATAATCCGATTGTTTCAGAACGATAAGGTAATGGATGCCATCAAGACGGCATTTAGTCAGTCGTGGGGCGTGATATCTGGCACAATGAATGTAGTGTGGTTTGGTATCAGTTTACTTATGGTGCTGCTTTATCTCATATTTCTGCTTATCGACTATGAGAATATCAACAAGAACTGGATATTGATAGTGCCTCGTGCCTATCGTAACAAGGCTCACCATCTGGCATCTGATGTCAAGCGCGAGATGAACGCTTATTTTCGCGGACAAGCTACGGTTGCCTTTCTCGTGGGCATTCTCTTTAGCATCGGTTTCCTGATTATCGACTTCCCTATGGCCATTGGTTTAGGCCTGTTTATAGGATTGCTCAATATGGTGCCTTATGCACAGACTTTGGGTTTCATTCCCACCATAATATTGGCATTGCTCAAGGCACACGATACGGGAGAGAGTTTTTGGGGCATAGCACTGATGACAATTGCGGTATTTTGTGTTGTGCAGGCTATCCAAGACCTCTTCTTGGTTCCCAAGATAATGGGCAAGAGCATGGGACTGAAACCAGCTATAATATTGCTCTCGCTCTCGATATGGGGAAGCCTGTTGGGTGTCATTGGCTTTGTTGTAGCATTGCCACTTACAACGCTAGGGTGGTCTTATTATAAGAGATTTATTCTAAAGGAATAGGTTACAGGCGGAAAGAGTTACATATATTATATGCATAGCAGGAGATTAAAATCAAGCATGGTTTGGCCACTCGTATCTGTGGCAATGATAGTGCTTCTCTTGTTGCCAATTAAAATATTTGCCCAGGTGTTTACCTCGGTGGAGGTGCCCGACAGCATCTGGAACAAAATGCAGGGTAAGTCCTATCCCAGGGAGTGTCGCATAGCTCGTGGCGAGTTGTGTTATCTCGAGTTGTCGTATGTCGATTTCGAAGGACAGGAGCATGTGGGGCAGATGGTATGCAATCGTGCCATAGCCGCTGATGTTGTGTATATCTTTCGTAGGCTCTACGAGGCACGCTATCCGATAGCCAGCATCAGACTTGTTGATGATTTCGAAGCCAACGACACTCTTTCTATGGCCAGCAACAACACCTCATCGTTCTGCTATCGCAAGGTGTATGGTGTGAAGGTGTTGTCTAAACATAGCAGGGGCATGGCCGTGGATGTGAATCCTCTCTTCAATCCCTGCCTTTTTGTGAAATCGGGCAAAGTGTTGCCTCGTCAGGGTAAATCCTATGCACACAAGCGAACCTCGCGTAGTGATATCCCGGGAAAGATAGATACTTCCGACCTATGCTATCGCCTCTTCAGAGAGAGGGGCTTCCGATGGGGAGGTTCATGGCGCTCGCTCAAGGACTACCATCATTTCGAGAAGTGAAACATAATGAATACTATATAATAAACCTATAATCAAAGTATCAAACTATGGCACAAGTACCAGAGTTCAAGTACGCTCCTATGTTCCAGTTGGGCAAGGACGACACTGAGTATTATTTGCTGACAAAGGAGGGTGTCTCCGTCAGCGAGTTTGAGGGTCACAAGATTCTGAAGGTTACTCCCGAGGCATTGACCCGTATGTCCAATCAGGCTTTCCGCGATGTTAGTTTCATGTTACGCCGCTCTCACAACGAGCAGGTGGCAAAGATTTTGCGCGACCTCGAGGCAAGCGAGAACGACAAGTATGTTGCTCTCACCTTCCTTCGCAATGCTGAGGTGGCTTGCAAGGGTCTTCTGCCTTTGTGTCAAGACACCGGTACTGCTATCATCCATGGTGAGAAGGGTCAGCAGGTGTGGACAGGTTTCTGCGACGAGGAGGCTCTCTCTCTTGGTGTGTACAAAACCTACACCGAGTGCAACCTGCGCTATAGCCAGAACGCTCCTCTCGATATGTACAACGAGGTGAACACCAAGTGCAACCTTCCCGCACAGATTGATATTGAGGCTACCGAGGGTATGGAGTATCACTTCCTTTGCGTTACTAAGGGTGGTGGTTCTGCCAACAAGACATATCTCTATCAGGAGACAAAGGCTCGCATTCAGAATCCCGGCACTCTAATCCCCTTCCTTGTTGAGAAGATGAAGAGTCTGGGCACAGCTGCTTGTCCTCCCTACCACATTGCCATTGTTATCGGTGGTACCAGTGCCGAGCGCAACTTGCTCACCGTTAAGTTGGCGTCTACTCACTATTACGACACACTACCTACTACGGGCGACGAGACTGGCCGTGCTTTCCGCGATGTGGAACTCGAGCAGCAGCTCTTGCAGGAGTGCTACAAGATTGGTCTTGGTGCACAATTCGGTGGCAAGTACATGGCTCACGATGTTCGCGTGATTCGTCTCCCCCGTCATGGTGCCAGCTGTCCCATTGGTTTGGGTGTTAGCTGTTCGGCCGACCGTAACATCAAGTGTAAGATTAACGAGCAGGGTATCTGGATTGAGAAGATGGACGACAAACCATACGAACTCATTCCCGAGGAGTTGCGCAATGCTGGCGAGGGTGATGTTGTCAAGGTAGATCTCAACCAGCCCATGGCGGATGTTTGCAAGCAGTTGTCTAACTATCCCATCGGCACACGCCTTAGCCTTAACGGCACCATCATCGTAGGTCGCGACATTGCTCACGCCAAGCTCAAGGCTCGTTTGGATGCTGGCGAGGGTATGCCTCAATATATGAAGGACCATCCCGTTTATTATGCAGGTCCCGCCAAGACTCCTGCCGGCATGGCATGTGGCTCTATGGGCCCCACCACAGCAGGTCGTATGGACCCCTATGTATATGAGTTCCAGGACAACGGCGGTTCTATGATTATGTTGGCAAAGGGTAACCGTAGCGAGGATGTTACACGTGCTTGTAAGGACCACGGCGGTTTCTATCTTGGTTCTATCGGTGGTCCTGCTGCTATCCTTGCACAGAACAACATCAAGTCTATCGAGTGCGTTGAGTATCCCGAACTCGGCATGGAAGCCATCTGGAAGATTGAGGTTGAGGACTTCCCTGCCTTTATTCTGGTTGACGACAAGGGCAATGACTTCTTCAAGCAACTTAAGTCCTGCCCAGGTTGTACTATCCTGTAAAAAAAGAAATTTGCTTGTAGCAAGGAAGCAATAGATGGAGCATGTCGCTATTTTATGGTATATGATTTTGCTCTTCTATGATGCTTGCGCAGTTTTAAACTATTTTATATTTCCTCCCCTTAGAAGTTTTCTTGCTTCTGGGGGGTGGATAAAATGTTATATATTTGTAGTGTGATTTTGCCCTTGCATTGGAAGGATGCGGGCGAGAAAAATAGAACATAGGGGGGCAAATAGATAATACTTATGACTAAAGTTAGACAAATGATTATGGCCGCAATGGGACTCTTGCCAATGGCAGGTGGTACGGTGGTGGCGCAGACAGAGCAACAGACAGGTGGTGGTGCTCAGGGCACTCGTCCCAACATCATCTTCATCATGTGC
>JAFYQK010000024.1 GCA_017547165.1 Bacteroidaceae bacterium | reverse complement strand
TCCATCCTCCAAGATTTGCAGCAGCATGTTGAACACGTCGGGATGGGCTTTTTCGATTTCGTCGAACAGCACAACGGAATAGGGCTTGCGGCGCACTGCCTCGGTGAGCTGGCCGCCCTCGTCATAACCAACATATCCCGGAGGAGCACCGATGAGGCGTGTTACGGAGAACTTCTCCTGGTACTCCGACATGTCTATGCGTGTCATCATCTGCTCGTCGTCGAAGAGATACTCTGCCAAGGCGCGTGCAAGTTCTGTCTTACCAACACCTGTGGTGCCGAGGAAGATGAACGAGCCTATGGGACGCTTGGGGTCCTGAAGACCTGCACGGCTACGGCGCACGGCATCGCTTACGGCCAGTATGGCATCGTGCTGACCGATGACACGCTGATGGAGTTCATCCTCGAGGTTAAGGAGTTTGTCGCGCTCGCTTGTCTTCATGCGGTTCACGGGTATGCCTGTCCAACGGCTCACAACATCGGCAATGTCGTCGGAGGTGACCTCCTCCCTCAAGAGTTTTGAAGTGCCAAGAGCCTCGGTGTTAGACTTCAGTTCCTGTTCGAGTTTGGGCAGAAGGCTATAGCGAATCTCTGCCACACGGGCATAGTCACCCTCGCGTTCGCGCTGCTCGGCCTCTTGTTTTAGAGCCTGCTGACGGTCCTTTATGGTCTGTATGCTCTCGGCCTGCGACTTCTCCTTCTCCCATTGCTGGCGCATAGCGGTTTCCTCGCTCTTCAGGGCATCAATCTCGCGTGTCAGTTCCTCCAGTTTGGGAGTGTCCTTCTCGCGCTTTATGGCCTCGCGCTCAATCTCCAACTGACCCAGACGGCGGCTCAATTCGTCCAATTGTTCAGGCACGGAGTCACGCTCCATACGCAGGCGTGCGGCGGCCTCGTCCATAAGGTCGATGGCCTTGTCGGGGAGGAAACGCTCGGTGATGTAGCGGTGCGAGAGACTTACGGCTGCTATGATGGCATCGTCCTGGATGCGCACACGGTGGTGCTGTTCGTAACGCTCCTTCAGGCCGCGCAGGATGCTTATGCTTGAAGGCACATCGGGTTCGTCAACCTGAACGGTTTGGAAACGTCGCTCCAGGGCCTTGTCCTTCTCAAAGTATTTCTGGTACTCGTCAAGCGTTGTTGCACCGATGCTGCGCAATTCGCCACGCGCCAAGGCTGGTTTCAGTATGTTGGCGGCATCCATGGCACCCTGTGTCTGTCCGGCACCAACGAGGGTGTGAATCTCGTCGATAAAGAGGATTATCTCACCCTGGCTCTGTGTCACCTCGGAGATGACACCTTTCAGTCGTTCCTCGAACTCACCCTGATACTTGGCACCTGCAATAAGAGCACCCATATCAAGCGAGTATATCTGTTTGCCTTTGAGGTTCTCTGGCACATCACCACGAAGTATGCGGTGTGCCAGTCCCTCCACGATGGCAGTCTTACCCGTACCGGGTTCACCTATAAGGATAGGATTGTTTTTTGTGCGGCGGCTTAGAATCTGCAGCACACGACGAATTTCATCATCACGACCGATAACTGGGTCGAGTTTTCCCTTCTTGGCATCCTCTACGAGGTTGCGTGCGAAGCGGTCAAGAGCTTTCTCTTGGTTTTGCTGATTGTTCATGTTGTTCTGCATAAAAATAGTTTTAATGGTTTGCCATAAATCCCGCAACTCTTGTGCAAAACGTTGAATATCAGTCAAAATGACAGAGAAGAGGACTTTCTGTCATGAAATCCTCTTCTCTGTTTGCTTTATTCGATATGTATGAAGTGCCGGTTATGCCAGGAAAGGTTTGACAATCTCCTCGGTCCTGTCCCAAAGTTCCTGCATCTTGGGGTGCTGGGTGTATTTCTTACCCAAATCAATGATTTTGCGAGAGCGGTTGAAAGTACCGGTTTGTCCCTCCACATCCTTGTCCAACAGAAGGCGTATAGCGGTATCGGCACCTTGAAGCGGTGTGCGTATAATGGGACGGAAGATGAGGTCGGTGATGGGGTCGAAGAACATCTGCATGCGTATGATACCGGTGTTTACGATACCTGGGTCAACGGCATTAACCGTGATACCCATATCCTTTATTCTCTTTGCCAGCTCAAATGTGAATAGTGTGATAGCCAATTTGCTGTTGCTGTATGGCCAGATGCGCAAGAAACAACCCTTGCAACCACGCTCGAACATATGTGGGAAATTCAGTCGGCCCATAGGATGAACACACGATGCCATGTTGACGATGCGTGCTCCCTTAGGCATAACGGGGATGAGCAAACGGGTTAGGAGATAGGGACCAACATAGTTGACGCTGATGGTTCGTTCGAGACCGTCAACGGTGAAATGCTGACCAGTTTCAAGCGTACCGGCATTGTTCATCAGCAGGTCAACACGTCCAAAGCGTTCTTTAACGGTATCAGCAAATTCTCGTACCGACTTGAGGCTTGCCAGGTCGATGCCGATAACTTCAATGTTTTCGTTTCCGGTTTCCTTTCTCAGTTTTTCGCATTTTGCCTGCGCCTTGCTTGGGCAATAGCATGCCATGATGGTGTGATATCCGGCTTGGGCAACTGCACGAGTTTCCTCCATACCCATATCTCCGTCGGCACCGGTTACGATGGCTATTTTGTTGTTCATTGTCTGTCCTTTATTTAATTATATATAAGTGTGTGTGTATTTGGGAACGGTGTGTGATGCACTACTTCAGGGTGCATTGTTCCTTTTCGATACGAGCAATCTCTTCCTTGAGATTATTTGGCAAAGGTTCCTCGAGATGTTTGTGACATGCCATTTCAAGAGTGTACATACGACCGATGCAATAGTTGCTATGTCCGCATCCGCAACGGTGGTGCTGGTCTTCCTTCAGGCGATTCACGAAGTCGGGCTCGTTAAGCAGACTGCGCGCCATCTGCACGGCCTCGAATCCATGTGAGAGCACTTCGTTTATCTTGTCGCCAGCCACAAGACCGCCAACATAGATGAACTTCATGTCGGGCAATGCCTCCTGGAATTTAAGTGCATCCTCGAGGAAGTATGCCTCCTCGTAAGGAACAGTAGGAACCATCATCTTGCCACAGGCACGCACACCCATCTTAAGCCACCACTTGTCCATGTAGTGCGTCATAGTCTTGATAGGCATCTCGCCACGCATCACATACATTGGGGTAGCACTTACAAGGCCACCGCTCAGCACGATGGCATGCACACCGAGAGCCTGAAGGCGCTTGGCTATCTGTATGCTCTCGTCGATGGTGGTGCCGGGTTTCTTCAAACCGTCGCGCATGTTCATCTTCACTATAACGGCCATATCGTCCTTGGCAGCTTTCATAACCTCTTCGATACACAAGGTCATGAAACGCATACGGTTTTCGAGCGAACCTCCGTATTCGTCCTTGCGATGGTTGAAGTAGGGGTTAAGGAACTGGTCAATGAGATAACCATGTCCGCAATGTATTTCCACGCTATCGAAACCAGCCTCGCGAGCAAGGTTTACGGCATTGCCGAACTTCTTTGCCAATTCGGGCAACTCCTCCTTGCGCAGACCGCGTACGATGGTGGGAGAATAGAGGTTGAAACCAGTACAAGCACCCACAGGGATGCAACCGCAGATGTCCTTGTGGCTCATGTTGCCACAATGTCCCAACTGGATACCAGCCGCGGCACCAGCCTCGTGTATGGCATCGGTAAGTTTCTTCAGGCCGGGAACTATCTCGGGACACATTACCAACTGACGGTCGAAACTCAGTCCGCTCTCCGTAACGGCTGCATATGCTATTGTGGTCATACCAACACCACCACGCGCCACGCTGGTGTGATAGTCGAAGAGCTGTTGGCTTGGTTCGTGTCCGGGACACATGCTCTCGAAGGCAGCACTGCGTATGGTGCGGTTTCTCAGTGTGAGAGGACCTATTTTGGCGGGTTCGAATATCTTGTTTTCCATATTTTGGGGTTGTTTTTTAGATTTTATAGATGCTATGGATTATCTATATGTTATAGTTGTTTATATTTTATAGACTATATAGATTTTCCAGTTAATATATAAAAGGTATCACACGCTTGCGCTTGCCCACCTGTTCGTTGCCGAATTCGGCGCGGTACTTCTTGTTGATAGCATGAGCGCGAGGTACCAGGTTGGCAGCTGTCCACCACACGAACATCCATGCCGCAGGGTTGCATAGCAGAATGGCAAAGCCTGTCCACTCGAGCAGTTCGCCAAAGTAGTTGGCACTGGTGACATAGTCGAACATGCCACCTTTGGGCAGGTAGTGGTTGGTGTCGCCAGGCTTGCGAAGATGGCGTATGGTGTGGTCGGCCTTCATGTGGGTGTACATACCCAAGAAAAATACCGCAATGCCTACCCAGAAGTTCCAATTTGTTGCATACGAACAGATGTCGGTGTATGCGTCGGTAGGAAATAATACTACGCTGGCACACAACAGACTGCTGTTCATCAGGTTAAACATAGCTCCCATAGCGGTAATGGCCAGAGGCATCTTGCTCTTGCCTTTCAAGAGGCTGGGGAAAATGAAACTACGGTAGATATAGTGCAAGGCATATAAACTCATGAAGAGCAGAGCCAAATTGCTTGTTTCCTGGGATATTACGGTGTAGCATACAGGGATAAGAGCAGGACATTCCATTAGCACCCAACCTATTTTGTTGTTGATGCTATACCCCCATTTGTTACTGCGGAATTTACCATACCCGGCATCAACGAAATATAGTGTGATGAATACGAATAGTCCCATGAATGCCATTATCCAGAGAACGAGGTGATAGGTAGAAACATCTATGTTCATTTGCTTATAAGTTTTTTATTGACAATGTGTTTAATTGGACGTGTGTAAGTTTTCAACCTGCAAATTTACATCTTTTTGTTCAATATGAATGTCTTTTTGGTACTAAATAAACCGATAGTGAATTAAATTGAAGGCCGATTGTCTTTATTTCTTGGGTTTGCGTATAGGTTGGCATTGTATGTATCCTCATTTATTATGAAATGTGCCTTCTTGTTTTGATGAGAAGAAAAAACAATATATCTTTGCGCATGAAAATTAAATGTGACAAGAATGCGAGAACGTTTTGCGAGGTTTTTCGGTCAATGTGCTGCTATGGCGTGTATGGTGCTCGCATGCACTATGCTATCTTGCACGCAGGACAATGTCCATATGCCCGAGGCAGATGTTGATGTGCCAACTTGGGAAACCTATGCTCAGGATTTCTCCGGTGAGTTTCATACCACCGTTCCCTTAGTACAGGAGCATCTTCAGGGACCTGTTGTGACGCAAACAACGGTTCGTATAGAGAACTTCCATATAGAGCACTCGGGTTATGTGAGGATACTTACCAAGGCTTTCAATGTGGACGACCCGTTTGTTGTTGGTATCCTTGGCAAATCCATTGAGATTGGCAATATGACTCTTGAAGATGTCGAGTATGCAGCATTTCCCTCGGGAGGAGGATATTTCAATAAGGTGGATTTTGACATCCAAGCAGGAATTTATCGCACACGCGGTTCGCTTGAGGGGACTATCACTAAAGACGGCACATTATCCTTCGTGATGACCTACAAACCTGGAACCATGCCTTTTGAGATAGTTACCGAGTTTCGTCAGTAGGGCAGAAAAAGTCATAGTATCGTCTCGCCTCATTCGTCGTATCATATAAGCCTTGACGTCGTATTGTCTTGACAAAGGCCTCGTAATGCAAAAATAAACAATAAACAAACAAAAATATAAAAGGAATGAAAAAGTTATTTCAGTTGAGCATGGCTCTTCTTTGTGTAATAGTATTTGCTTCTTGTTCGTCTGAAGATTCTGTTGCTGGCTGGGCAGACGGAAACTATACTGTTCGCCGTGTTACCAATATGGTAAATCTGCCTCCAATTTTTCCTTTCACTCCACTTAATGATGAAGTTCGTATCAGTATTGATGCTGTTGCAGACGATTATGTAGATGTAACCTTGCCATCAACGGTATATAATTTCAATGGTCAGGAAATGAAAATCACCGCTTTTGTTATTGAAAATGTACCTGTACTAGCTGATGGCGAGAAGGGAGTTTTCTTTCCCAAACATAATTTCCGTCAGGAAAATGGCAAGTATGTAGAAGGAACCATTAGTGGTGAGATTGACGGGGACGGAGATGTTGAGTTGACCGTGGAATATAGCTACGGCAGCATGCCTTATTCTATCAAGCAGGAGTTTGAATCTATCGACTAATGTTGCAAGCACTCGGATACAAGTTTAAGCATACCCTTGCACTCTGTCTGGCTTCGTGCCTTCTGACAGGGTGCAATGGTTTGTTTGATGGTATCTACGATGAGCCGCCAAGCGATGAGTCCCTGCAATTAGGTTTCAATCAGGGCGATACTCCCAACCGTTTCTCCATAGTGCTCGATGCCAGGGATTATGACGAGTGGATATATCTCGACCTGCACCGTCGCACCATCACCACTATGCCTATACCCACTTCACTCACAGGCGAGTGGGATGGCAAAAGTCAGTGGGCAAAATATAGTGTTTATGGTTCGCGCTATGAGCAATTGGAGTTGAGACCGGTGGACACCCAACCCGAACCCGAGGCATGGGATATGGCCATACATCATTTTGATGTGCGCACCAATGGCGGTGCGGTGCTTCGTACCGATTATCATAGCATTGCCGACCTGCCATCCTCTTCACAAACCTTTGCCGATGAGGCTTTCGTGTCCGACCAATGGACCATGCATCAGTGCATAGTGGACTTCTCCTCCATGTTCGATCACAAGATATGGTACCAGACCTCCGATGTCAACCTTGTGCTGACGGAGTGGGTAAGGATGGATTTCTCCACGCCACCACCAAAGTACGAGGCATCCAATCGTGTCTATCTCCTTCGTATGGACGACGATACCGTGGCTGCCCTACGCTTGAGAAGTTATATGAGCGAGGCCGGAACGAAGGGTTTCCTCACCATAGATGTTGTATATCCGTATTGAAAGGTGAAAACGGAAAGGTGAAAACGGAAAACTGACGACCTCTGTTTTGCCTATTGAACATGCAGACATAAAAACATAGTCAATGAAACTGACCAGTATATATCGCCACTGTCTTGCCATAGTGCTTGTGTGTGCCATTTCTCTTGGTGCTCACGCACATACTATGAGCATAGATACAACCAGTTATGTGGATATGGGCGAACTGGTCATCACCGCCACACGCACACCTCGCTCGCTCAAGGACACTCCTGTGCTCACGCGTGTCATCAGCAGGAAGGACATTGCACAAACCGATGCCACAGACCTGCGCGACCTTCTTCAACAGGAACTGCCTGGTGTGGAGTTTACATACTCCATGAACCAGAAACTGAACATGAACGTTGGTGGCTTTGCCGGACAGAGTGTGCTCATTCTTGTGGATGGCGAGCGTCTGGCTGGCGAGACAATGGAGAATGTCGACTTCTCGCGCATAGACATGAACAATGTGGAGCGCATAGAGATAGTTCGCGGTGCGCAATCAGCCCTCTATGGTGCCGGCGCCGTGGGTGGTGTGATAAACATCATCACGCGTAGTGCCCAAGAACCTTGGTCGCTCAACCTCAATGCGCGTCTTGCCGACCATCGCGAGCAACGCTATGGTGGTGTTTTCGGCTTGAAGCAGGGTAGGGTTGGCAATATGCTGGATATGCAATACACCTCGGTGGACAACTATACCGTGTGCATGGACTATGCCGACGATTGCGAGTTCCGACGCGTGTATGGTGGTACCACTCTCAGTGTGAAGGACAAACTTCAGTACACACCCATTGACAACCTGAAACTTACCGCCCGTGCAGGTTATTTCTTCAAGGAGATGACCACCGACATCGATGTCTACGAGCGATGCCGTGACTTCTCTGGAGGCCTCAAGGCAGAGTACACCATTTCAAAGAAGGATTTCCTTGATGTGTCTGCCTCATACGACCAGTACGACAAGTCGGACTTCCTCCATCTCTGGGGAACCGATGTGCTCGACTATCGCAATTTGCAGATGTCCGTTCGCACGATGTACAACCGTACTCTGCGCACCAAGGACATTCTCACCGTTGGTGGCGATTATATGCGCGATTATCTCCGCACATATCAGTTTGCCGATGGAGTGGGGAGGGTGCAGCACACGGGCGACCTCTTTGCCCAGTACGATTGCTTCCTTGGCAAGCGTTGGGAGGTGATTGGTGCCTTGCGATGGGATTGTCTTTCCGATGGCAAGGCTTCTTCGCAACTGACCGGCAAACTGGCCCTGTGCTACAAACTCGATGCCTTGACCTTGCGTGGCGGTTATGCCGGAGGTTTCCGTGCGCCTACGCTAAAGGAGAAGTATTCCTACTTCAATATGGTGGGCGATATATATATAAAAGGTAATGAGAACCTCGTGGCGGAGCGCTCGCACAATGTCAATCTGTCTGCCGAATATGCCTGGAAGAACTACAACCTCTCTGCTTCAGTATCATACAACGACATCAGCGACAGGATAACCTCCACCGCACCACAACAGGGCTCTATGGGCGAATACTACATCCAGTATATGAACCTGCCCAGTGCGCAGGTGCTTGGCATTGACTTTCTTGCCCAGGCACGATGGACATTGGATGGCGGACATAGCCTGAAGGCTCGTGCTAACTATGTCTTCACACGCGAATGGCTCTCACAAGGCGGTATGACACCATATTGTCCTGCCCGTCCTCACTCGTTCAACCTTCGTCTTGATTGGGACAAGCAATGGACCTCATTCTATGGCACCACCTTCTCCGTGCTGGGTCGTGTGCTCTCGTCCGTGGATTATGAAACTATGCAGATGGACTATCCCTTTGCCACCCGACATGTGCACAACCCTGCCTATACCATCTGGAAACTTCAGTTGCAGAACCGCCTTGGCAAGGCCGTAAGCCTGAACATCGCTTTGGACAATGTCTTCAACTATGCTCCCGAGGTATACTATTTCAATTCTCCCGTCACCCTGGGCATAAACCTTATGGCTGGCATCAGTGTGGATGTGGAAAGACTCTGGAAAAACGGAAAGGTGAAAACGGAAAGGTGAAAACGGACTTGCTTTAGCTTGATGAGTCGAAGCGAATAAAAAGGAAAACTGCTAATGCTATCACCCACTTTCTCCCCCTGAGACAGGGTGGAGTACCCCGAAGGGGGGAGGGGGTGGATGGAAACCGGAAAACACATTATGAGCAAGATAGAGACAGAAAAGCAGACGGTAGAGGCCATGATACGCCTCTATTGCAAGGGGAAGAAGCATACAAAAACTGAAAACTATAGGGAGAGTCAGAATTGTCCGAGTAATCCGAGTAATCTGAATAATCTGAATACTCTGAGTTCTCTGAGTTCTCAGAGTACTCCGATTACTCCGATTACTCCGATTTCTCCTATTCCTGCCAAACGCTCATCCGCTCATCCGCTCACCGTTCCACACTCACCTCTCCCCGTTCCCCCTCTCTGCCCTCAGTGCCAGGCCTTGTTGGATTATGCCCACAAGCGTCTGGAGCATTGCAAGTTTGGCGAGGATAAACCCAGTTGCACTCGTTGCCCAGTGCATTGCTATAAGCCTGCTATGCGCCAACAGATACGTCAGGTTATGCGCTATTCCGGTCCTCGCATGCTCTTGCACAATCCTGTTTTTGCCATAAGGCACTTGTGGGACTTCCTTATGTCCAAAATTAAATACTGATGACGAATGTGGTGTGATAGCCGGCAATGGGACGTTCGGCCAGTTGCAGGTTCATGCCTTGCTTTATGAGCATCTGGCGCGAGAGTGACAGACCTATGCCCGAACCGTGGCTCTTTGTGGTAAAGAAGGGAATGAATATCTCGCGTGCCACATCGGCAGGTATGGGAGTGCCGTTGTTGCTTATTTGCAGGGCGGTGCCATAGCGTACATCTATCTTGTCGGCACCAGCCTCGATGGCATTCTTCACTATGTTTATGAGCACCTGTCGTAGCATATCCTCATCCGCCATAATATTGCGGTCGGTGCTGTCCTCTATATTCCAATTGGCATCGGAGTACATACACTTAAGCGACTCGAAGAGTGTGCGCAGGTTCACCTCGGTTATGATAGGTTCCTGAATCATCGTTATCTTACGGAAGTTCTCCACAAAGTTGGACATACCCTTGCTTGTCTGGTATATGGCCTTGATGCCTTCCTCGTAGACGCTGCCCTTGATGTCGGGTGCCGAAAGGAATGTCTGGCTGATGCTGCAGATGGGTGCCGCGGCATTCATTATCTCGTGCGTGAGCACACGGGTCAACTTTTGCCACGACTCTATCTCGTTCTGTGCCACCAGTGTGTTGATGTCCTGACTCAAGTTGTTCACCGTCTCCTGCAGGGCACGCTCTCCAAAGAACAATCCCTTTACGGGCAGACGGAAACTGAAGTCGCGGTTTCTTATGGCCTCGTGCATCAGATGTGCTCGTTCGCGAAGTAGGCACTGATGGCGGTAGAACCATACTATGCCCACTATAACAATCAGCACCACCAATGCCGTGCAGATGATGTGTATGTGATATGTTGTCATTTCTTTATCTTGGCATAAAGGGTTTGTCGTGTGATGCCCAGCATCTCTGCTGCCTTGCTGATATTGCCGTGGCATTTCTCCAGGACACGGTGGATGTGCGCCATCTCCACCTCCTCCAGTGGTACTACCTCCTTGCTCTTGTCTATAGCATCTTTCAGCACGCGTATCAGTTCTTCGTTGTCCCAGGGCTTGGTCACAAAGTCGGCCGCACCGCTCTTCAGTCCCCTCACCGCCAACTTTATATCGGCATAGGCGGTGATGAGCACCACGGGTACATCGGGGTGCAACTTATGTATGCTTCGTAGCCATAGCAACCCGTCCTGCCCCGAATTTACTCCCATAGTGAAGTTCATATCCAGCAGAACAATATCTATGCTCTCCTGATTCATGGTAGCAAGCAGGTTGTTGGGCGAGGGTAGTGTCATAACCTTCTTGAACACGCCTTGCAGACATAGTTTTGCCGCGGTGAGTATGGCGGGATTGTCGTCCACCACCAATATGGTGCCATAGTCTTTCATAAGTGTGTGTGTCTATATGTGTATGGTGCAAAGTTAAGGAAAAGTTGTGAATGTTTTCACCTCTTTGCCCCAACAAGATGATACCCCTATTGGAAAGTGTATGATTTTCATACAGAGTAGTGTGTAATTTCTTTACAATCGCTCATTTCACGCTAATTTCTCTATCAGCAAACAACATTTATGCCATATCTTTGCGGTGGAGAGCGATGACGAAAACTAAGACGAAAACGAGAAACTAGTAAACTCCTATTCCCTCTTCTTCCCTCCTCTCTAAACCCTAAACAAATCCCTAAAACTATGATTAAAATAGAAAATCTTGTAAAGTCATTCCGTACCACCGAGGTGGAGACCGTTGCGCTGAACGGTGTCAGTATGGAGGTCAACGAAGGCGAGTTTGTTGCCATCATGGGACCTTCGGGTTGTGGCAAGTCCACATTATTAAATATATTAGGCCTCTTGGACAATGCAGATGGTGGCAAGTATTGGCTCTGCAACGAGGAAGTGGCAGGTATGAAGGAGCGCGAGCGCACTCGTCTGCGCAAGGGACGCATAGGCTTCGTGTTTCAGAGTTTCAACCTAATTGACGAACTCACCGTGGAGGAGAATGTGGAATTGCAACTGAAATACCTTGATGTGCCCAAGAGCGAGCGCAAGCAGAGGGTTCTGGATATTCTGCGTAGGGTGAACATGAGCCATCGTGCCAAGCACTATCCCCAGCAACTCTCGGGTGGTCAGCAGCAGCGTGTTGCTATAGCGCGTGCCGTGGTGGGTAAGCCCAAGCTGATTCTTGCCGACGAGCCAACGGGTAATCTCGACTCAAAGAATGGCAAGGAGACAATGGAACTGCTCCGTCAGCTCAATGCCGAGGGAACAACCATAGTGATGGTGACACACTCGCGTCACGATGCCACCTATGCCCATCGCATAGTAAACCTCTTCGACGGTCAGGTGGTGGAGAATGTTATGGACATTCTTTAGTGAACGATTAGCGAATTTGTACTTTGTAATCTGTACTCTGTAATCTAATATAAGATGAAATCATATTTTGTTTTTCTAAAGCGCAACAAACTATACACCGCCATACAGGTCTTCGGCCTTGCCGTGGCTCTGGGCTTTGTCATTCTGCTTGCCTCGCATGCACGTAAAGAGTATATGGTGGGCAAGACGCAAACTATGGCGGACAAGCTCTATGTGATGGGTTCGCACAGTTTGGCAGCCCTGACGGTGGGCACTGGCCCCGAGATCTGTCCCAAGATACCGCAGATAAAGGGCTACACGCGTGTCGGCGGCATACGTCCGTGGGACGTGAAGGTGGGAGAGAACGGATTCTCCACCAATGCCATGGCCCTGGACAGCACTTTCTTTCAGTATTTCGACTATGAACTGCGCGGATGCGACCGCAAGAAGGTGCTGGCATCGCCCACGGACATCCTCGTGAGCGAGGAGTTCGCCAAAAGAGCCTTTCCCGACGAGGAACCCATAGGCAAGACTATAACCCTGTTGGGGCAGGAGGAACCGCTGACCATCGTTGGTGTGATGGAGACCTTTGACGAGGATGACATCTTCACACGTTCGGAGATATTCTATTCCATGCTCGTGGAGGAGCAAAGCCGTGCATGGATGGAAAACTTCGGTTCCATCGTCACCTTCGTCACCCTGAACGAGGGTGCATCCGTGGAGGAGGTAAAGGAAGCCTTGCTGGATAAGTATATGGAGGTTTGGAACATGTTCTGGACACGTGAGCCCAAGGACGGAAGTTTCCTGGGCGGAGTGTCGCTTACCCCTTTGAACGAATTCTATTTCTGCAACATTGCCACCAACTCAGGTTTCCGGCATAGCGATGCCACAATGGTGTGGATACTGGTGTGCGTGGCATTGGTGCTCCTTGTGTCTGCCATGTTCAACTACGTCAACCTCACTACGGCCCTCATTGGCAAGCGTGCCAAGGAGATAGCTACACGTCGCCTTTTGGGCGATAGCATGGCAGAGGCCGTGGGGCGCAACCTGCTGGAGTCGCTGGTGTTTACGGCAGGGTGCTTTGTGTTCGGATGCATGGTGGCATTGATTATGCGCCCGTGGTTTGAGGAGTTGATTGATTTGGAAATACCCCTCTTTGGCGACTTCTTCTCCATTCTGGCGGCCATAGCCCTACTTCTGGTGGTGTCGTTGGTGGCAGGCCTGATTCCTGCGGTGATAGTGGCTCGCTTCAAGCCCATCGATGTGGTGAAGGGTTCGTTCCGCTTCCAGAGCAAGATGCGCCTGAGCCGTGTGTTCATCGTGGTGCAGAACCTCATCAGCACCACCCTCGTAGCTATAGGCCTCGTCATGCTTGTACAGATGCACCATCTTGCCACCCTGCCCATGGGTTATCGTACGGAAGGGCTGGCGGAGATAGAGTGTTATACGTATTCTTTCAATGTGGAACAACTGACTCCCATCCGCGACCGTCTGTTGGCCATGCCACAAGTAAAGCGCATCGGCTGGGCAATGAACATGCCATGGCAATGCCAGACAAACGGAGTGAAGGAAAAGGGCAGCACTGATGAAACTGTGACTTCATGGACCTTCTATTCCGCAATGGATACAACTTGCATGAGCATGCTCGGTTTCGAGATAGTGGAGCAGTACAGTGCCCCCGAAGACGGCAAGCATTACGTTACAGAGGACACGCGCGACAGGTATAGCGTAAGTGCCGACAATCCCCTTGTGGGCGGTCAGGTATCGGGCACGGCCAGTTATCCCGTTTGTGGTGTCATCAAGGACTATCGTTCGTTTAATCCCGTCGTTGGCAACTCCATGGCCGACGGACACAATATCATTGCCGTAATGATGAATCCCTCCCGTTCCGCAAGCATGATGGTGGAACTCTCCGAAGAAGGCATGAAGGACGTGGAGGAGAGCATCAATCAGATGCAGGAAACATGCCGTGCCGTAACGAAGGAGGCATGCGGAGTAGAAAAGGACTTCTACATCCGCACCGTGGACGACATCCTTGCCGAACCCATGGAGGAACTGGAGAGCCTGCTCCTGATAGTTCTGTGCTTCATGTTCGTCTCCGTGCTGATTTCCGCCTTTGGCCTCTTTGCCATGTCCATCAGTTACACCGAGCAGCAGAGCAAGCAGATAGCCCTCCGCAAAGTGATGGGTGCATCGGTGGCGGGTGCCTCATGGCAATTGGCACGCCCCTTCAT
Organism: Bacteroidaceae bacterium; assembly: GCA_017547165.1. Classification (GTDB taxonomy): domain Bacteria; phylum Bacteroidota; class Bacteroidia; order Bacteroidales; family Bacteroidaceae; genus Physcousia. The sequence continues at coordinate 52,978 of JAFYQK010000024.1, read as the reverse complement.
CCTGCTCTCGCTCTTGGCGGCTCTGCTCTCTATGCCTCTCGCCCTGAAGGCAACGCAGATGTACCTTGAACTCTTCCCCAACCGTATAGACTCCACCTGGTGGGCACTTGCTCTGTCCGTAGTGCTGACTCTGCTCCTTGCCCTCATCTCCATAGCATGGCAAACCCTAAAGGTTGCCCGTCGCAATCCGGTGGAGAGCATTAAGACGGAGTGATAGGCGAATAGCAAAAGTGTTTGTTACGTTAACCAAAGGTATATGGACAAGCAAATAAACGGTTTGAATATGTGTTTATAAAAATGTCCTCAATATTGAGTACATTTGTACAAAATGTTGAGTACAATACTCCACAACATTAGGTACAATACTCCCCAATATTGGAGATATAAAATAAATAGTGTTCTTCATGCTGATATTATTCGCTCTTATTGCCTTTGTATAGGCATGCTTAGAATTTAACCCAAATCGGTCATTAGCGTTATGATGATAATATCCTTATTTTGCACAGATGTTTTGCTGCTTTGAGGGCGCAATGTGGTTGAATTGTATCCGACCTTTTCTCGCCAAGGCAATGACTATGTAAACATATCCTTGCTCTTCTGGCTTAACGAAAAGGTTCCATTGTAACCGAGAAGTAACGAAACAGATGACAAAAAGATTGCCTCATTAGTGCGTAATTGTCTAATGAACCGATTTGGGTTTAAGATATAGTGAATTCGTCAAAGTTAAATAAAAACATAAAACATATTTGTGATGAATTAGCATATTTTGCCCTCCCGATTGTGATAATTATGGAGCAGGCACAAATCGCCCCGAAGATGTGATATCCTCGGGGCGATTAATGTTTATATCTGTGTTGCTAATTGGTTACTCTCTTTCCCTCTCCAGCAATTGCCTATTCTTTTCTATCATCTCTCCTTCTCTCTGTCCGTGGAAACTTTGTACGACTTTATGTTGTCAAAATTTAATAAGTAGCACGAATATTTTTGCTTAAATTGGCAAACATAATTTATTTTAGTGTTATAGTGACAAAATAAAATCCAATCAATATTACGTTGAAAGGATTTTTTTTGCTTTTTTAGATGCAAATAGTATTTATTTCATAAAAAGTGTATAACTTTATCCCCAAATTGTGTCATTTTGTATTAAGAAAATGCAGATTATATAACAAAAAGCAAGAAAATGAGTTTAAAAGTTAACCTTATACAGACCGATATCTCCTGGGCCAATCATGATACCAACCGTCAGCATGCAGCTCAGATTATGCGTAACATGCCTCAGGCCGACATCTATGTTCTGCCCGAGATGTTTGCTACCGGATTTGCTACCCAACCAGAAGGTATCGCTGAGGATATCATTGAAGGTACATGTTTGTCGCTTGAGTGGATGAAAGTTATGTCGACAGAACTTGATGCCGCCATTGTAGGCAGCTTGGCCGTAAGGGAAGAGGATTTGACATACCGAAATCGATTATATTTTGTACAACCTGATGGCAAGATAACATTCTACGATAAGCACCATCTTTTCACCTATGGTGGCGAACATCACCTCTACACTGCCGGTCAGGAGCGTGTTGTTGCAGAATTTCGCGGTGTGCGCTTCCTTCTGCAGATTTGTTACGACCTGCGTTTCCCTGTTTTTGCCCGCAACAATGCTGAAGAACCATACGATGCCATCATTTATGTGGCCAGTTGGCCCCAACCCAGAGTTCAGGCCTGGCTCGCCTTACACAAGGCACGCGCCATAGAGAACCAGTGCTATGTTATCGCCGTTAACCGTACTGGCACTGATCCTTCTTGCATCTACTGCGGAGGCACAGAAGTCATCGCCCCCTATGGTAAGGTTTTAGCCCAGTGCCAAATGGACATAGAGGATAATGTCACCGCTCAGTTGAATCTTGAAGACTTGAAGGCTTTCCGTGAGAAATTCCCCGTTCTTAATGATGCTGATCCATTCCAGATGGTGAAGGACAATTGAGCACATTTTTACACAACACATTTATACAATAAATTCAATATAAAACTATGAAAAGACTACTTCTTGGAGATGAGGCCATTGCACTTGGCGCCATACATGCCGGTTTGAGTGGCGTGTATGCCTATCCTGGTACTCCATCCACCGAAATAACTGAATTCATACAATCTGACCCTCTTGCTCGTGAACGTGGTTTACATAGTCGTTGGTGTACCAACGAGAAGACCGCAATGGAAGCTGCCCTTGGTATGTCTTATGCCGGCAAGCGTGCTCTTGTATGCATGAAACATGTTGGTATGAATGTAGCAGCAGACGCTTTTGTCAACTCCGCCATAACTGGTGTTCACGGTGGATTGGTGGTTGTTGTTGCCGATGACCCCTCGATGCATTCCAGTCAGAACGAGCAGGATAGCCGTTTCTACGGTGCTTTTGCTATGGTTCCCATAATGGAGCCCAGCAATCAGCAAGAGGCATACGACATGATGTATAGTGCATTTGAATTGTCGGAGCAATTGTGCGAACCTGTTGTTCTGCGCATTGTTACTCGTTTGGCTCATAGTAGAGCTGGTGTAGAGGTGCGCCAACCAATGGACATGCATAACAAGGGAATATGCCAAGATCGTTGGGTGCTGCTTCCAGGCATAGCACGAACAAGATATGCAGCATTGATTGAGAAGCAGGCTGATATGCTTCAGGCTTCAGAATCATCTATATACAATAAGATAGAGAAGGGTAGTGGACGTCTTGGTATCATTGCCTGTGGTATTGGATACAATTACGTGAAAGAGGCTCTTGGCGATGAGGCCAATGTGTTAAAGGTGAGTCAATATCCTTTGCCCGAGAATGCTGTGCGCCAGATGGCCCTGGAGTATTCCAGTTTGCTTGTAGTTGAAGACGGACAGCCGGTGGTGGAGCAACAGGTAAAGTCATTGCTCGGTACAGAATTTGAGTTGAAGGGACGATTGACTGGTGATTTGCCCAGAACCGGTGAACTAACTCCCGACAATGTTGCCAAGGCACTTGGTGTGGAACGCAAAATAACATATACCGCATCCGATGTGGTAGCGCCTCGTCCTCCTCAGTTGTGTCAAGGGTGTGGTCATCGAGATGTTTATACAGCTTTGAACCAGGTATTGGCAACATATCCCGATTATCGTGTCTTTGGCGATATAGGGTGCTATACCCTTGGAGCTTTGCCTCCATTCAAGGCATTGGCAAGTTGTGTTGACATGGGAGCCTCAATCACTATGGCCAAGGGTGCTGCTGATGCTGGTTTCTTTCCCTCGGTGGCTATTATCGGAGACTCTACTTTCACACATAGCGGTATGACTGGACTTCTGGATGCGGTAAATGACAAGAGCAACATTACGGTGGTAATATCCGATAATCTTACTTCAGGTATGACTGGTGGACAGGACTCTGCCGGTACCAGCAAGTATGAGGCTATATGTGTGGCCCTTGGTGTTGAACCAGAACACGTTCGTGTCGTAGTTCCTCTGCCAAAGAACATGGAGGAGATTACACGCATCATGAAGGAAGAGATTGATTACCCCGGCGTGTCAGTGATCATTCCACGAAGAGAGTGCATACAGACAGCTGCGCGCAAAGCACGTGAGGCACGCAAGGCAAAAGAAAATTCTTAAACTCCTTACCACTCATAAAATCGAAAATTACATTATGAAGAAAGATATAATACTATGCGGTGTTGGAGGACAGGGAATTCTCTCTATCGCAACAATCATTGGCGAAGCTGCCACAAAGGCAGGTTTGAATCTGAAACAGGCCGAAGTGCATGGCATGAGCCAGCGCGGAGGTGATGTGCAGAGTCATCTGCGACTTTCCAGTACCCCCATCTATAGTGACTTGATAGCACAAGGTAGTGCTGACATGATTATTAGCATGGAACCTATGGAGAGTCTGCGATATCTTCCATATCTCTCCACCAATGGAAAGATAGTAACAGGTAGCAAGGCATTTGTGAACATTCCCAATTACCCCGAGATGCCTTACGTTCAAGCAGAATTGGACAAACTTCCATCAGTAGATATGTTGGACATAGATGCCGTTGCCAAAGATGCCGGTAATCCCAGAGGAGCAAATATGGTACTTCTTGGCATGGCTGCCCGTCATTTTGAAATACTCTCAGCCCAGCAACTCAGGGATGCCATACGAACAGTATTTGCGCGCAAAGGAGATACCGTGGTTGAAGCAAATCTCAAGTCATTCAATGCTGGATTTGGTAGTACTGACTAATAAAGACATGCGAATATGAACAATAGTTTCCCTAAAGACACTTGTCCCTACTTCAACGAGAAGATGGAGACTATGTCACGTACGGAGATAGAGGTTCTCCAACTTGAGCGCCTGCAAGCCACTGTGCGCCATTGCATGAACTCACCATTCTATAAGAATCGTTTCGAGGAGATAGGGCTTAAGCCAGAGGACATTAAAACTTTGGACGACATAAGGCGCATCCCCTTTACCACAAAGCAGGATTTGCGCGACACATATCCCTTTGGCATGGCAAGTGTTCCATTGCGTGAGTGCACACGACTTCACTCTTCAAGCGGTACTACAGGAACACCTACAGTAATACTGCACACGCAGAAGGATCTTGAGGAATGGGCGGCACAGGTGGCACGTAACCTTTGGATGGTGGGATTGCGTCCCGATGATGTGTTCCAAAACTCCAGCGGATATGGTATGTTCACTGGTGGTCTTGGCTTCCAATACGGTGCAGAGCGTCTGGGCATGCTCACTATACCTGCCGCGGCTGGCAATTCCATACGTCAGATAAAGTTCATTACTGACTTTGGCACTACAGCCTTGCATGCCGTACCATCTTATGTGACACGTTTGTATGAAGTGATGCAAAGTATGGGAGTGAACCCTCGCAAGGATACAAAACTTAAGGTTCTTGCCATTGGTGCTGAACCCCATTCCGAGGAGCAACGCAGAAGGATAGAGGAGATGATGGGAGTGAAGGCCTACAACTCCTTTGGCATGTCCGAGATGTGTGGTCCTGGTGTTGGTTTTGAATGCCAGGAACAGAATGGTCTGCATTTCTGGGAGGACTACTATATTGTGGAAATTGTTGATCCTGAAACACTGGAACCTGTGCCTGACGGAGAGGTTGGTGAACTAGTGTTGACAAGTCTTTGCCGAGAGGCAATGCCTTTGTTGCGATACCGTACACGCGACCTTACCAGAGTGCTTGGCAGAACATGTCCATGCGGACGAAACCATGTGCGTATTGACCGCATGCGTGGACGTAGCGACGACATGATGGTGTTGCGTGGCGTGAATATCTTCCCCATACAGATAGAGAAGATATTGATGACCTTCCCCGAACTGGCCAACAACTATCTTATCACGCTTACTACTGACGAGGACAACGACAATATGACCGTGGAGGTAGAACTGGAGGAATTATTCACCGACGACTATCGTCGCTTACAGAACTTGACCAACCGTATCCAGCGTGCCTTGAAGGACGAGATATTGCTCACTCCGCATGTTAAACTTCTGCCCAAGGGCACATTGCCTGTTTCAGAAGGCAAGGCCGTGCGTGTAGTGGACAAACGTACCGTGTATCAATAACAAACACATCTATAGACATTTATGAATAATACATTAAAGCAACTATCCATATTTATCGAGAATAAGAGCGGCACATTGATAAAGGTGCTGGAATTGTTCAGCAAGGCTAGGATACAGATAATAGCATCCACGATAGCGGATACTCAGGACTACGGCATATATCGTGTGTTGTGCTCGGCTCCATGTGAGGCATACACCATACTGAAGGAGCATGGCATCAACGTGCAACTGACCGATGTGCTGGCCATTGCCATCGAGGACGAACCCGGACATGCGGCCCTTGCTATCAGCGCCTTGTCTGAGGCTGAGGTGAACATCCTATACATGTATTCCTTCCTTTGGAAGGGCAGGGGAGTGCTAGTGATGCGTACGGATGAAAGTGACAAAGCCTTGGAGGTTATTGCAAAGAAAGATATGGACCTCCTAAACGAGGATGACTTTATAATCTAAACAATTATGATATTCAACCCAGAAATAGAATGCATGTCGCGCGATAAGATGCGTGCATTGCAGAGCGAACGTCTAATTGCAACGGTGAAGCGTTGCTATGAGAACGTACCTTTCTACAGAAGGAAAATGGACCAGAAGGGTATCCGTCCAGAGGATATCAAATCAATAGATGATATAACCAAACTTCCCTTTACCACCAAACATGATTTGCGTGACGAGTATCCCTATGGCTTGCAAGCAGTGCCAATGAGTGAGATAAAACGCATACATGCCTCATCTGGTACCACAGGCAAGCCCGTAGTTGGCACCTACACACAGAACGACCTTAACAATTGGGCAGAGTGTGTGGCACGTGTTCTGGCTGTAGGAGATGTTGGTCCTGGCGATGTGGTGCAGGTTTCCTATGGTTATGGACTCTTTACTGGTGGACTGGGAGCACATGATGGTGCAAATAAACTTGGAGCTATTCAGTTGCCCACTTCTTCCGGCAACTCAGAGAAACAAGTAATGCTTATGAAGGATTTTGGTACTACAGCCCTTTGTTGTACTCCCTCGTATGCTTTACACCTGGCAGAAGTGATGGAGAAGTGCGGCATCAAGAAGGAAGACCTGAAACTACGTGTTGGCTTCTTCGGAGCAGAGCCCTGGACATGGGGCATACGCCGTGAATTGGAAGCCAAGTTCGGCATCAAGGCAATAGACATCTACGGCCTTACGGAGATGAGTGGTCCTGGTGTGGGTGGCGAGTGTCAGTACCAGGACGGAACTCATGTGATGGAGGATATGTTCTATCCCGAAATCATCAATCCTGACACACTGGAACCCGTAGCACCTGGCGAGCGTGGAGAACTTGTCTTCACATCACTATGCAAGGAGGCTATGCCAATTCTTAGATATAGAACCCGTGACCTTACGCACCTTATCTATGAGAAGTGCCGTTGCGGTCGTACCTCTGTACGTTTGGGAAAGATTCTGGGTCGTAGCGATGATATGCTCATCATTCGTGGTGTAAATGTATTCCCCAGTCAGATAGAGGCTATACTGACAGAGTTCCCTGCTTTCTCTCCACAATATTTCATTACCGTGGATCGCAAGCACAACGAGGATACCTTCGATTTGGACGTGGAATTACGTCCCGACCTCTTCTCGCCAAATCCAGCAAAGCAGATGCCGTTCATAAAGTATCTCTACGACCGTCTGGTTTCCGTTACCGGCATCAAACCAAACATTCATATCCAACCACCCGGAACCATCGAACGTTCTCAAGGCAAAGCAAAGCATGTGCTTGACAAACGTGATTTCTCTGATTGGGAGAAGGGTAAGTAAAATATTGCATAGTTTAACAAATGAAGATATTCACAGACGAATTGGTACAGGAGGCGGCACGTGTGAACCACGTTGCCGACTTGTCCCATGCAACGATAGGCGAGACATTACTCGTTGCCCAATACCTTGAGCAAAAGACGGGTTTGCCGTTCATACGTATGGATCAAGGCAGTCCTGGTTTGCCATGCAACACTTTCGGCATAGAGGCAGAGAAAAAGGCTCTGGATGCAGGTGCCAACAACCAATATCCTGCTGCGGCTGGTGTACCTGAGTTGAAGGATGCTGCAAGCCAATTTGTAAAGGCCTTTATGGACATCGACATATCTGCACGTGCTTGTATCCCTACCGTGGGTTCCGTGGCAGGTAGTTTCGGTGCATTCATAGCATGTTGTCAAAGGGATGAGAAAAAGAATAAGATTTTGTTCATCGATCCCGGTTTTCCCATACAGAAGTCTCAATTGCGCATATTGGGCATCGCTTGGAAGAGTTTCGATATATATCCATATCGTGGTGAGGCCCTACGTGCTAAACTACTTGAAGAAGTAAGGGATGGTGATGTAGCAGCGATAATCTACTCCAATCCCAACAATCCTGCATGGATATCGTTGGAGGAAACAGAACTTCGTATTATTGGCGAGATATCCACAGAGCACGACATCATAGTGATGGAGGACCTGGCATACTTTGCCATGGACAACCGTCGTGACCTCTCCTTGCCCTATCAGCCTCCTTTCGTGAGGACCGTGGCACGCTATACCGACAACTATCTGCTTATGCTTTCAGCATCAAAGATATTCTCTTATGCCGGTGGTCGTATAGCACTGGTGTGCATTAGCGATAAACTCTTTGATCGCCAGTTCTCTGCCTTGGCAAAGCGTTATCAAGATAGCGGTGTCTTTGGTCCCACGTTCATTGCTAGCATCCAGTATATGATAACATCTGGTTGCACAGCCAGTACGCAGTATGCCTATGCAGAGATGCTTCGCCTCTCATGCGAGGGAAAGATAAACTTCGTGCAGGACACCAAGGCCTATGCCGAGAGGGCACAGCGCATGAAGAAGATTTTCTGCGACAATGGCTTCACCATAACCTATCCGCGTGACGTGACGGAAGAGATAGCCGACGGCTTCTTCTTCTCGCTCTCATATCCCGGCATGACGGGAGGCGAACTTGTCCGTGAACTTATCTCTTATGGTGTCTCTAGTATCAATCTTGATACTACTGGCTCACTCGAACCTGGTGTCAGGGCATGTACCAGTCGTATGCGCGATGAACTTTACACCGTACTGGAGGAAAGAATGCAGATGTTCAAGCATGACCATCCTTTGTAGAAATTTTATAAGCGAGCATGATAAGGCAAATTTGAACAAGACAGAGTAGTTCCGTATATGATAGAGATACGCGATGTAACAATGGCGGATATTCCATATTTGCTTAATATATATGCTCCATACGTAGAAGAAACAGCCATCTCATTTGAGTATGTTATACCTACTGATGATGAATTTGCGCACCGTGTTTACGATACTATCCAGAGATATCCGTATTTGGTTGCTGAAAAAGGAGGGATAATTGTTGGATATGCTTATGCCACCGAGTTTAAAGAACGAGAAGCATTCCAATGGAGTGTGGAGACCAGTGTTTACGTTAAGCGTAATGAAAGGCATTGCGGTATAGGCAGAATGTTATACAATGCTCTTGAAAGTGAACTTCGTAAGCGTGGATTCCAAAGTATGTGCGCTTGCATTGCATACACCAACGATAAAGAAGATCCATATTTGACTAACGACAGCGTACTGTTCCATAATAAAATGGGTTTTAGTAAGGTTGCACACTTCCACCATTGTGGATGGAAATTCTTACGGTGGTATGATATAGTGTGGATGGAAAAACTATTGTAAACGGATTGTTTTCCTTGCTAAGGAAATAAGTTTGGCTATTGTTTAAATGGTTATATTTGTTTTTTCGCGCACTTAATTGTAAATTTGCATGCGAAACTAATTACTCATTAAGAACAGTGGCAAAAAAAATAAAGATAAAAGAGAACTGGAAACTTCTGCCTGGAATTACTCCTACAGAGTTGGATTTGCGTATTTTGGATTTCCAGAATAGAGGTAAACTATGTCCTTCACGTCAGTTGATTAAAACACCAGAACAGATTGAAGGTATACGTAGGGCAGGTGCTTTGAATACGGCAGTACTTGATTATGTCGCAGAACGAATAGAGGAAGGTATGAGCACGGGAGAAATAGATCGTCTCGTACATGAATTTACAGTTAAACATGGTGGTATTCCAGCTCCATTGAATTATGAAGGTTTTCCAAAATCGTGTTGTACAAGTATAAATGAAGTTGTTTGTCATGGTATTCCATCTGACGATGTTATTTTAGAGGAAGGAGATATTATTAATGTTGACTGTACCACCATTCTTAATGGATACTATGCAGATGCAAGTCGTATGTTTGTTATAGGAAGAACAACAGAAAAAAAGCAAAAACTTGTTGATGTAGCCTGGGAATGTCTTAAAGTAGGAGAGCAAGTCTGTGCTGAACCTTTTGTCTTTGTTGGAGATGTGGGTAATGCTATTCAGAAACATGCACATTCAAATGGTTTTAGTGTCGTAAGAGATTTATGTGGTCATGGTGTAGGCTGTAAGTTTCATGAAGAACCTGAAGTTGAACACTATGGACACAAAGGGACTGGTATGCTTTTGGTGCCTGGTATGACTTTTACAATAGAACCAATGATAAACATGGGTACATGGAAAGTATTCATTGATGATGAAGATCCTTATGGATGGGAAGTAATTTCAGACGATGAACTTCCAAGTGCTCAGTGGGAACATACATACCTTATGACAGATAATGGTGTGGAGATTATTACCCATTGATAAGTTATCTAACATTACCCGAAATTATATACACAATAAATATTCATGATTATCCTCGGAATAGAATCGTCTTGTGATGATACCAGTGCAGCAATTATCAAGGATGGTATATTGCTCTCTAACGTTACGGCTTCCCAAGCTGTTCATGAGGCATATGGTGGTGTTGTACCAGAACTGGCAAGTCGTGCACATCAGCAGAATATAGTACCAGTGGTAGACCATGCATTGAAGAAAGCAGGAGTGACACAGGAAGAACTTTCTGCCATAGCTTTCACTCGCGGTCCAGGTTTAATGGGTTCCCTTTTGGTCGGAGTCAGTTTTGCAAAAGGACTTGCTGCAAGTCTGAATATACCTATGATTGAAGTAAATCACCTTCAAGGTCATGTTTTGGCTCATTTTGTACGTGAGGAAGGAGATGAGCATACTGCACCTCCATTTCCATTTTTGTGTTTACTCGTAAGTGGAGGTAATAGTCAAATTATTCTTGTCAGGTCTTATAAAGACATGGAGATTATAGGAAAAACTATTGATGATGCGGCAGGTGAGGCTATAGACAAATGTTCAAAAGTGATGGGAATGGGATATCCCGGAGGACCCATTATAGATCGTTTGGCGCGCAATGGCAATCCAAAAGCTTTTGAATTTGCCCGCCCACAAATTGCAGGTTACGACTATTCTTTTTCTGGATTAAAAACCTCTTTCCTATATAACTTGAGAGAATGGGTAGCCGAAGATCCTGATTTTATCGAGAGGCATAAGGAAGACCTTGCCGCATCTCTTGAATATACTATAGTGGATATATTGATGAAGAAACTACGTAAGGCTGCGAAGGATTTGAAAATAAAACATGTTGCGTTAGCTGGTGGTGTAAGTGCCAATACAGGCTTGCGCCAAGCATTTGAGGATCATGCAAGAAGATATGGATGGACTGTATATATTCCCAAGTTTGGTTATACAACAGATAATGCTGCTATGATTGCTATGGTCGGATGTTTCAAGTACCAGGAAAAAGAATTCTGTACAATGGATAAGCCTGCATACTCCAGAGTAGATATTTGATAATGATATCCATGAAGCATACTTTCAGTGCCATAATAGCCACTTTTTTTTGTTTGCTTTCGTTTGCACAACCGAAACCTGTAGTTCCTGTTGAACCGTTGTTGCATACGATAAGGGTACAATCGGCACCATATAATAATTCATGTCCATATTATAATTATGGCGATTCTGTAAGTTCAGAACGTTGTCTTGTTGGCTGTGTCGCAACAGCTATAGAACAACTGCTTAGTTACTATCGTTATCCATATTGTTTGCAAGACAGTATAGCGGGGTGGACAACTCCTAATTATTCCTTGGAGTCTATTCCCTCTGGATCTGTAATTGATTGGGATGATGTCGCGGATTTGAGCTTGTGGTGCGGTATGATGGTTAGAATGAAATATACACCAGATGCAAGTGCTGCGAGTATGTGGAATGCAGAAGAACCATTAAGAAGGGTGTTTGGTTACAAAACAGTAAAGATGCTGGACCGAAGTCTTTATAGTTTTGACTCTTGGCATAGAATTTTGCAAAATGAATTGCTTTGTGGCAGACCAGTAGCATATGTTGGATATAATAATTTTATGAATGGTCATGCCTTTAATATAGATGGAGTGAATAAAGATGGCCTTTATCACTGTAACTGGGGGGAGAATGAGCGAATGAATGGATATTATAGTCTGGAGCATTTATGTGAGTTGCAACCTCATTACGATGCAACGGACTGGGGACGAATGGCAGGTTTTCATGCTAATCAATATATGTTGGTATTGCACCCAGATAGTGTTGATGACTATCTTGAATTAGATACAGTGGAAAATTTTGCTCAAGCAGTGAAGGTTGAGGATATCTCATTTCATCGTGATATAACTAGTCGTGAGTATGTTCTTACAGATGTCACTCTTACCAATCTTTCATTCGATACTTTATATCATTCGTATTTGCTGTTATTAAATTTACCTAAAGATACTGCTCTTGTTGAACAGGCTAAAACCGCAACAATCAGTTCTGTCAAACTACTGCCTGGAGAAACTAGAACACAAACGATATCTTGTCATTACTCTGCTCCTGTTGGAGAGGCTCTCGTAGGTATAACTTTTGATGGAAGTACTATCAGTTATCAAGAGAGGGTTGATATTAAACCAGGTGTTATAGACAATATTGTTATTACTGATTATAAATGTAATACAAGTCCCGATGGAACTGCTGTTATGCAAATTACAATGAAAAATGAAGCACCAAGTGGTGTGTCGGGTAGATTATTGTACTATCGATTGTATCCTGAGAATTCGTCTTTGTCATGTTCAATGGACTATAGAGTATTGAATCTTTCTGCTGGAGAAGAATATGTTGATACATTTTATTTTCATCATTTGTCTCCAGAAAAAGAATATACACTGCATATTGGTGGGTGGAGTACGTCAATATGTAGCATCACTTTTAAAATTCCAGAACAGTCTACTGGTATAAATGATATTTATTTGCATGAAATAGAAAAGTTATCTCATCCGTTATATTATGATTTGCATGGAAGAAAGATAGCTAAGCCGGAAAGGGGAATATATATCGTTGATGGTAAAAAGGTCTTTTATGATGGTAGAGGAAATTATCAATAAGTATTATAATGGACAGGATGAACTGAAGCAGTTATTGCTTTGTCATTCTCGTCGGGTTGCACTCCGGGCTATAGAGGTTGTTGAAAAGCATCCAGAACTCAAAGCAGACCGACAATTTGTTTATGAGGCAGCCATGCTTCATGATATAGGTATCATTTATACAGATGCTCCAGGAATCGGTTGCAATGGACATAGTCCATATATTTGTCACGGTCTTCATGGAGGGGAACTGCTTCGTGCGGAAGGTCTGTTTAAACATGCAAGAGTTGCAGAAAGACATACAGGCACAGGATTGACAAAAAAAACTATAGAAAAGCAGGGATTACCATTGCCATTATGTGATTTTTTACCTGAAACAATTGAAGAAGAGATAGTGTGTTTTGCAGATAAATTTTATTCAAAAAGTCATCCGGAACGTGAGAAAACCCCAATGCAGGTTCGTGAAATGCTTAGCAGATTTCCAGATGCAGATTTAGAGAAGTGGGATAGATGGGTTGAACTTTTTTGTTAAATGTTGCTTTAATGCTTTATTGTTTTTGCTCATTTTAGGGAATTGTTGTATCTTTGTCGCGCTAAAAATGAAAGCAATATTAGGCTTTGAGAAGTAATACAGTAAAGATATTTTTTTTCACCGCTACAATAATTTTTCTAACAGGCATTGTTGTGCCTGTAAATTCTTTTTGTGCTGATTTTTTAGTAGCATATACAGAAAATTTTGAGGATACAGGTTCTGTAAGGAAACAAGTTATAAAATCATTATCAGATTCTGTAGTGAAAAGCGTTTTGCCTGTTAATTTCACAGATTCAATATCTTTGCGCTCTTTTTCTGGTGTTTCTGTTGATTCGCTTCAACAGAAGACAGATTCGATACATGTTAATGATTCTCTTCGTAGAGCTTGGGCATTGGATAATATGAAGGGGTATACTATTCATGCGGACACAACTGTATGGGTAAAGGATACTACCCAAACAGATACTATGCCAACTAGTAAAAATGCACTAGATGCTCCGGTCACCTATTCTGCGTCAGATAGTATAACTTTTGATATGCAGGAAAGTAGGGCTAATTTATATGGTGCAAGTGTTGTTGAATATCAAAACCTTAAACTTAATGCAGATGAGATAACAATATCTCTTGACAGCAGTCTTGTTCATGCTGCAGGTCGCAAGGATACTTTGGGAGAAGTTGTGGGAAAACCACTTTTCATTCAAGGTGAAGAAGAGTATGAACCAGACCGTATCTCTTATAATTTTAAAACAAGAAAAGCTTTCATTACCAATGTTTACACAAAACAAGGTGAAGGCTTTATGATAACCAAGGATAGTAAACGAGATAGTACTGGTCTGCTATATATAAATGGAGGAAAATATACCACCTGTGATGCGCAGCATCCGCATTTTTATCTAAAAATGTCTAGAGCTAAGGTTCGCCCTGGTCAGAATATTGTTTTCGGACCAGCTCATCTCGTAGTAGAGGATGTACCTTTACCTCTGGCAATTCCTTACGGTTTCTTTCCATTTAGTCATAGTTATCAAAGTGGTTTTATTATGCCTTCGTATGGAGATGAGACAGAGCGTGGTTTTTATCTCCGTGAAGGAGGATATTATTTTGCGATAAATGATTATCTGGATTTAAAGATTCTTGCAGATATTTATACAAAAGGTTCATGGGGAATATCTGCTTCTACAAACTATAAAAAAAGATATAAGTATTCAGGTAATTTTTATATTAGTTATCAAAAAACAGTGTATGATGACAAGTCTACGCCCAATGTTTCTGATTTAAAAATAACATGGACTCATAGACAGGATCCAAAGGCAAATCCTTCCCAAAGTTTTTCGGCAAGTATAAATTACGCTTCAACTTCTTACGATAAGAATAATTTGACTTCTCGATACGACCCTGAGAGCTATACGCAAAGTACCAGAACCAGTTCTGTTAGTTATAGTAAGACGTTCCAAAATATTGGATTGACACTTTCGGGAACATTTAACTTATCACAAAGTGTTCGTGACAGTACGTTGTCTGTGACATTGCCAACACTTAATATTACATTGGCGCGTATGTTTCCTTTCAAGAGAAAACATGCTGTTGGTAAGGAACGGTGGTATGAGAAAATAGCATTCTCATATACTGGAACGTTACAAAACAGTATCACTACTAAAGATTACTTGTTGTTTAAGAGTAATCTCTTGAAGGATTGGCGTAATGGTATGAAGCACCAGATTCCCATCTCTGCAAGTTTCCAACTCTTTAAATACATAAACCTCACTACCTCTTTTAATTTTACAGATCGTATGTATCTGCAAAAGATCAATCAGAAATGGAATCAGGATGAGCAAAAGGTAGAAAGAGATACTGTGATAGGTTTTTATAATGTGTATAATTACAATATGAGCATGTCGCTCAATACAAAATTGTACGGATTTTATAAACCTGCAAAATGGGCTGGAGGCAAAAAGATTCAGGCAATCAGACATGTCATAACGCCAAGTGTAAGTTTTTCTTATGCTCCAGATTTTGGATCTGATAGTTATGGCTACTATGGTTCATATCAACGGACCGACCGTAATGGTCAGCCTATAGGTGATCCTGTTGTTTATTCTCATTTCTCTAATGGTTTGTATGGCACCCCATCTCGAGGTATGTCAGGCAATATTTCAATGGATGTATCTAACAATTTGGAAATGAAGGTTCATTCCAAAAAGGATACTACAGGTTTTAAGAAAATAAGTTTGATAGATGAACTTGGTGCATCGCTGAGTTATAATATGGCGGCCAAATCTCGTCCATGGAGTGATTTGAATACTAGAATTCGCTTAAAGCTTACAAAAAGTTATACTTTTAGTCTTAATGCTGTTTTTGCCACTTATGCATACGAGTTTGATAAGAACGGTAATGTCTATGTTGGTGAGAAAACAGAGTGGAGCTATGGTCGCTTTGGACGATTCCAAGGTATGAGTCAAAACTTCTCATACACCTTCAATAATCAGACCTTCAAAAAACTTAGAGCTAAGTTGTTGGGGTTGGATTTTAAGGAAGATAAGGAAAACAATGGTGAAGACGATGACGACTATGAGGATGAAGATAACCATGATCCAGAAATGCAGAATGTTGACCCAGAAAGACGAAAAGGGCAAGGTGGTGCAAAGCAGAATGAAAATGATAGACGAGTAGACGAAGATGGTTATCTTAAATTTCAAATGCCTTGGAGCTTCTCTGTAAGTTATGGTGTGATAATGCGTGAGAATACTTCTGCTAAAATTAATCCGAAAACAATGCGTTATCCATACAAATTTACCCACTCGCTAAACTTCTCAGGAAACTTACGTATTGCACAAGGATGGAATATAACTTTCTCGTCGGGGTATGATTTCAATTATAAAAAACTCTCAATGACAACGGCTTCGCTTACCCGTGACTTGCATTGTTTCCAAATGTCTTGCTCCATGGTGTTGATGCCATATAGATGCTTTAACTTTAACTTCCAGGCAGACGCGTCCGCATTGAAGGATGTTCTCCGTTGGCGCAAACAAAGTTCATATAGTTCCAATATAGAATGGTATTAATAGAATCTTTAATAAATTTGTAATGTATAAATAATATGAGAAAATTAATTTTGTTTATTTTACCCTTGATGGTATTGTGTGTCCAAGGTTGTAGTAATGAGTATTCTTTGGAAACGATATCAATGTCATATGTTTCACCTCAAAACGAAATAATTGATGCGAAGGGGGGAGAGATTGTAGTTGAAGTCTCCTCGTCTTATTCTTATCAACTATCTTGTTCACCAGAAGGCGTTTGTTCTTTTTTTAGAAATGGTGAGGTGCAATATGATAAAGAGGGATTTGCTATAGTAGATCTCAAGCACGAAATATATGTATCTGCAAATAATTCAGATAAACCAAGAGAATTTTTTATAATTGCTACTCATAAACATAATCCGGAAATTAAAGCCTCACTTCGCTTTTGGCAATTAGCAGAGGTTAATGATTGAAATTTTAATCTATCAAAAAAGAGAAAAGTTTCAAAAAAATAGAAGAAAAGCTTGGAAGATAAATAAAATTGTTATATCTTTGCACTCGCAAACAAGGAACAAGGTGCCTTGGATGAGTGGCTTAGTCTACGGTCTGCAAAACCGTCTACGGCGGTTCGAATCCGCCAGGCACCTCTTGCTAAAATAGGGATACGCAAGTATTCCTATTTTCTTTTTATATGTTTTTTTGTTGTTTTATCTTTTAGTTTCTTTCTTGCTTTACCTTTCTGTTTTTCTTTCTTGCGTAAATCATAAAAAAACCGTATATTTGCGCATAAATAAAGGGTAACCCTTTGGTAAGGAAATACATAAAATTTTTATAAATGGAAGATCAAGAAAGAATCATCAAAGTTGACATTGAGTCAGAGATGAGGAAAAGTTACATTGACTACTCTATGAGTGTCATCGTAGCGCGTGCTCTGCCCGATGTGCGTGATGGCTTTAAGCCCGTGCATCGTCGTATTCTTTTTGGTATGGAAGGATTGGGTAATACTCATAACAAGCCTTACAAAAAGAGCGCACGTATTGTAGGTGAGGTGTTAGGTAAATATCATCCTCATGGTGATAGTTCTGTGTATGGTGCTTTGGTACGTATGGCACAGGATTGGAATATGCGTTATACTCTTATTGACGGACAAGGAAACTTTGGTTCTGTTGATGGTGACGGTGCCGCTGCCATGCGTTATACAGAGGCGCGCCTGTCGTTAATGGGAGAAGCTATGATGGAGGATTTAGAGAAGGATACAGTCAATATGACCAACAACTTCGATGATACTCTTCAGGAACCTACGGTAATGCCTACGAGAATACCCAATTTACTCGTTAATGGTGCAACTGGTATTGCAGTGGGTATGGCAACAAATATTCCAACTCATAATTTAGGTGAGGTTATTGATGCTTGTGTTGCTTATGTTGACGATCCTGATATGGATGTTGATGGCTTGATGCAATACGTAAAGGGTCCAGACTTTCCTACTGGTGCCTACATTATGGGTATACAGGGAATCAAAGATGCATACGAGACAGGTCGTGGTCGTATTATAATGCGTGCCAAGGCTGATATTGAGGCACACGATCAGCACGACCAGATTGTTATTACAGAGATACCATATGGCGTGAATAAGGCTCAACTTATTGAGACTATTGCTGACTTGATGAAGGAAGGTAAACTAGATGGAATCAGCAATGCCAATGATGAGAGTGACAGAGAGGGTATGCGTATTGTTGTTGACGTCAAACGTGATGCGAATGCAAGAGTTGTGTTGAATAAGTTATTCAAGATGACCCCACTGCAAACAAGTTTTAGCGTCAATGCAATCGCTTTAGTTAAGGGACGACCCCGTTTGCTTACTTTGAAGGACTGTATCAGTAATTTTGTCGCTCATCGTCATGAAGTTGTGATACGTCGCACTAAGTATGATCTCCGTAAGGCAGAAGAACGTGCGCATATTTTAGAAGGTCTGATTATCGCAAGTGACAATATTGATGAGGTTGTTAGAATCATACGTGCTAGCAAGACTCCCCAAGATGCACAGCGTAACCTTGAGGCTCGTTTCAATCTTGATGAACTTCAGTCAAAGGCAATTGTTGATATGCGCTTGAGTCAGTTAACAGGTCTTCGCCAGGAAGATTTGCATAACGAGTTCGATGAACTGCAGGCAAAAATTGCATATTATAACCAGATTCTTACTGATGATAATTTGTGTCGTAAGGTCATTAAAGACGAACTTGCCGAAGTTAAGGAAAAGTTTGCCGATGAGAGAAAAACACAAATTATGCCAAGTGCGGAGGAATTCAATGCAGAAGATTTCTATCCAAATGATGAGGTTGTTGTAACAATCAGCCATATGGGCTACATTAAGCGTACACCTCTTGCGGAATTCCGTGCTCAGGGACGTGGTGGTATTGGTTCAAAGGGCTCTGCCACCCGTGACAATGATTTCATTGAGCACATCTATACAGGAACAATGCATAACACGATGATGTTCTTTACTGATCGTGGTCGTTGCTATTGGTTAAAGGTTTATGATATTCCAGAAGGAACAAAGCAGAACAAGGGTCGTGCCATACAGAACATGTTGCAGATTGAACCAGGAGATAAGGTTCAGGCCTGCTTGTTGATTCGTAAGTTACAAGATCCCGATTTTTGCCAATCACATTATGTTGTCTTTGCAACAAAGGATGGTATTGTCAAAAAAACCTGTCTTACAGAATATAGCCGTCCACGCACCAATGGTGTCAATGCCATTAATATTCGTGAAGAGGACCGCGTAATAGCAGTAAATCTTACAAATGGTACAGATGAAATCATTGTAGCAAACCGCAATGGTAGAGCTGTGCGTTTTAATGAAACCGATGTTCGCACAATGGGACGTGTAAGTACCGGTGTGCAGAGTATAGTTCTGGATGATGACGGTGCTGACGAGGTTATCGGTATGGCAGTCATCAATGATCCCGAAAATGAGAGTATCCTTGTTATGAGTGATAAGGGTTGGGGTAAATACACTTCTGTTGAAGCATACCGTAAGACCAACCGCCACGCAAAGGGAGTCAAGGCAATGAACTTGCCGGAAGATAGTAAACTTGTCACTTTGCAAGTTGTCACAGAAGAGGATGACCTTATGATTATCAACAAGTCTGGAACTGTCATCCGTCTGCATGTTGATGATATAAAGGAAACAAAGAATCGTGCCACTCAGGGAACCAAAGTTATTGAGCTCAAAAAGCGTGGTGATAGTATAGCCCATGTTTGTGTTGTTCCACGTGCTGAAGATGAGGAGAATGGAACTTCCGAAAACGAAGAGACTCCCAATATCGAGCAAGGCTCTGCTTCAGAGGAATAGTTGATAGATAATGTTGCCAACCACAAAAGGTTTGGCAACATAAAAAGTAAAACCACTAAATTATATAACTATGAAAAAGATTTTATTTGCTTTTATCTTGTCATTACTTACTGGTAATATCTTCGCACAAACAGGTGTGGATAAGGAAGCAGAAAAAGCCGCCAAGGCAGCATTGAAGGAAGCGACCAAGCAAGCTAACAAAAAACTGAGTGAAGGTCTTTCTTACTCCGCCCAAGTTCAGACTCTTTATCAGGCTATTTTGGCAGAGAAACAGAAGGGTGAAAGTTCTAATGATAGATTGATCATTGAGAATGAGGCGAAAATCCAGGAACTGTCAGTTTTAGGTATTAATGCTCTCAATGAAGCGTTGGCAACTGATTACATCAAGGAAAACAAGATGTTTGAAGCTTACCGTGCTATGGACAACATGGCGTCAATGATTCTAAATAAGGAATTAGTTGCTGCATCCAAGAAGGAAGAATATTCTCGCGAAAATCTTACTCTTTCTGTATTTGCCTTGGCCGAGGCCTGTCATGGTGAATTAAAGTATGGTAATCCTAAAGATGAAATATTAAAGGTTTTTCTTGCTGATGTAAGTACAAAATTCCCCAAGACCCACGCATATTTTGCATATCTTTGCCAGTTCTGTATTGAAGCGAAGGATTTGCCCGCTGCAGAAAAGGCATTGGATGCTTATATTAATTTCCCTATAAAGTATCCCGAGATTGCCGATCACGAATTGGTAAAGAACCCTGAATATCCTGCATCTCAGTTTGCTTTCAATATTTTCTACACAGCATACAATGAGAAGAATATTGAACTGATGGATAAATATTACGATCTTGCTCTCGAGTTTGATAATAAAGATAGCAAAACCTTCGTTCTTCGTGCAAAACCACAAATGCTTAAAGAACAGGGTAAAACCGAAGAATGGATAGCTGAACTTAATAAGGTTATTGCATATGATCCTGATGGTGAAATAGGTGAGGTTGCTATGCAGCAGCTGATGGCTCATTATAATTCACTTGGTGCAGATGCCGCAGATAAGTTCACATCTGAATTGGTAGAGAAGTATCCAAGTAATAAGATTGCAAATTATTGCCGTGGATTCTCTTACTACGTTAAGAATGATTTTGAAAATGCAATTAAGTATTTTGAGAAGTCTATTGAAATAGATCCCAATTATGCCGATGGTATTTACAACTGTGGCTATTGCTGTTATCAAATTGCTCTTCAAAAGGCACGTGCTATCAGTGGAAAGAAGATGAAATCACAGGCAGAGATAAACGCTGCTGAGGCAGAGGTAAAGGGTTATTTCAGCAAAGCAGCTCCTTACTTCGAAAGATATCGCGATTTTGAGACAAAGGATCCTTCAAAATGGGCTAATCCTCTAAAGGTTATCTATTCTAATACCGGCCAAAAGGATAAGGCTGCTGAAATGGAAGCTTATATCAACTAATAAGTTGAAGCATATATAGTTAAAGCTGCCGCATAACAAGCAAAATTGTTATTGCGGTAGCTTATTACTTATTAAATTTTAGAGTATAACAATCATATAATACAATTGTTATCTAAATAGAGATGATTCGGTTTGTTTCTATCATAATATTTTCTTTTTTCTTAATACCCTCTCTTTATGCACAGAAAAATATTTCGCTAAAGAAAAGGTTTAAAGAGGTGGCTGCATCAATTAAGTCTGCCTCAAATCAGGAGAATATTGAGCGTATACTCCTTGATAGTTTAAATGCTCAAACCACGACGTATAAAGTTAAGGCTGAAGGCTATAATCTTTGTGCACAATTACAGCATAGTCTTAATAACAGTTACAATACTAAAGCTTATCTGAAGCAGAATTTAGATACCCTTAAACTCTATAATTCTATTTTTAAGATATATAAATATTCTCTTTTAAGTGATTCTTTTGATGTTGAAGAAAAATTCGAGGAGAAGAATATTAGACTACGCAAAATTCATAGAAAGAATCTATTAGGGGGAGGACTATTTCATTTAAAAAAATCTCTTTGGGCTGAGGCTTATAAATATTTTGATATGTATTTGCAAACCTCAATTTCAGAACAGGATAGTGTCCAAAGTCGTGTAGCTTATTGGGCTTCTGTTTGTGGAATGAATGAAAATAATCCATATCATGTTCTTGAGCATTTGCCAACTGCAATGCTTTTTTCTACAGAAAAAGAAAAGTCTGCATTAAAAGAATACGAAGCACGAAGTTATCTTTCTTTAGAAGATACAGTTAGTTGGTTGTCTATTCTTGAGGAATGTGTTGAACTTTATCCTGAGAAAAACTATTTCTTTCTCAACCTGATGGATTATTATATTCAACATGGCGAGATAGAGAAGGGTATAGCAAAGACTGACTCTTTGCTTAGGTGCAATTCAGACCAAGCTATGTATTGGCATGCAAAAAGTATGTTTGCTCTTAGTGCCGATGATTTTGAAAATTGTTTAACTATGAGTGAAGAATGCCTTAAGAGAGATACTTTAAATGTTGATGCACTTTATAATAAAGGAATTTCATTGCTTAATATCTCTGCCAACGAAGCTTCCGCAGCAAAGAGAAAAATTTTATTTCGACGGGCATTGGAGCCTTTTGAAAAGCTTCGCCTACTTGTTCCTCATGACGTTGTTCGTTGGGCAATGCCATTATACAGAATTTATTTGAATTTGAATATGGGAGATAAATTTGAAGAAATGGATTCACTCTTAGAACAACAAAATATTCATTTGGATACTAATGGCAGCAGTACAAATCATAGACAAGATATCAATAATGCTAATCCTTTGCATAAGCATTTAGGAACTTATTGATAATTAGTACAGTTTTATTTTGGAGGGATATGCTTAGAGGATTTACCTTATTATATATATATATACTATTCATGATGTTGTTCATTTCATGTACGACTCATGATAAAACAATGCATGATATCAATAACCGTCGTGCATACCTTCTTCGTTATACTGATATTGATTCCTCTTTAAAGTGTGCCCAGATTGCATATAATCATTCAGAGAAATATCCCGATTCTAAAGCAGAGGCTTTGAATCACATTTCATTTGTCCTGTATCAGCAAATGCGTTTCACTGAAGCAGAATCCATGCTTGATAAAATTGATTCCATCACTAATAATCAAGTCGAGTTACTGTGTGCAGATGTGATGAGGATGAAGATATCTCAGCGTACAGGTGAATTAAGAACCTTTCATAATGCATGGCATAGTGCGCAGCGTCGATTAAATCGTATTGACGAAGAAGCTTTTATGTTAAGTCCACATTTTCAAGAAAGATTATATTTCGCCCGTTCTGAAGTACACTTAATTTCATCAACATATTATTTCTATTCCCAGCAAGATTCTGCGTCCTTAGCAGAGTTAAGAATGTTGGATAATATGATGGTGACTCCAAAGGATACTGCCCAATGGTTGAACTATATGTATATGCTTGGAGCAAGTAACATTATAAAGGGAGACAGCGCACATGTCAGCATAAACGAGTTTGACAATCTGATGCATGTCCTTACTGCTGCAAATAGGGTTGATAATAAGTATTTTATGGCTAATAGCCTGCAGGCCATCTCTCTCATGTTGGACAATCCCAAACGTATGGAATGGATTTCAAAACAACGAGGTGGCAGTATTGAATTTCTTCTTGGTCAGTATTGCAAAAATATCCAGAATCCCATTGCAGAAAACTCCATGCCATTGCTTCTTATCGAGCAATCACTGAATATATTCAAAAACTATGCTGACTTGTTTCAGACAGCAAATGTCTTACGCACAAGGGCAGAACTGTTTTTTAAGCACGAAAGATATCCTGAGGCACTACAAAGTCTTGAAGAAGCTGTTGCAATCATAGAAATGCAGCATTCCATCGACCCTAAAAGGGTTTCATATTGGGAAGCACACATTTTCGAGAAACTTTCGTTGACATATAGCGCCCTAGGTGAGCATACTATGGCATTGAAGTACCGAAAACGGTATCACGATTTATTGAATGCTATGCGTCAGGACCTTGAGGAAGACGCTCGTAAAGCAGAGCTTCATAACTATAATAAGAAGCTGTATGCAAATCTATCCATAATTGCCATTATAGTTTTATTCTTAACCATATCCTTATGGTTCTTGTCAAAAAAAATACGAAAGTATAATAAAAGGCAGGATAAGATTGCTGAAGAAACTCTTCAGAATGTTGTCGATAATATTTCCGCCAGAAAGTTGGAACTGTCGAAGGAGAGAGTATCCAATATAGAACGTCGTGCCAAGATAAGTCTGGCTGAGAATGTTGTTCCTTACATTAACAGACTCTTAAAGACAAATGATTCGGAATACATTGTGGAACTTTCTTCTGAGATACAGCGTATTAATGATATACTGACACAATGGATTCAGGTAAGGCAAGGTAAAGTTGCTATGAACATTTCTACCTTTTCATTGCAATCTATACTTGACATAATCGGAAGGAACAAGTCAATATATTCAAACAAAGGTTTAACATTGATTATTCCTGATGTTGATTACGCAGTAAAGGCCGATCGTGCTTTAACGTTGTTTATGATTAACACTCTTTGCGATAATGCCAGGAAATTCACAGCAGATGGAGGAACAATTGAAATTATGCTGACTGCTGACGAGGAGTTTGTCGAGATTTCAGTCAAAGATACGGGATGTGGTCTTAGCGCAGAAAATGTAGAGCGGATCAATAATGAAAAGATATTTAGGATAAATCCTATAGTTAATGATAAAGGCTTAGATTCAGAAAACAGAACGGGATTCGGCTTTGGACTGATGAACTGTAAGGGGATTATCGGAGAAATGAAGAAACTCTCTAACAGATTCCGTGTATGTGATTTTGGAGTGGAAAGTAAAATAGGCGAGGGTAGTAGGTTCTGGTTCAGGTTGCCCCGTGTACTCTCATTGATGATATTGCTGTTTTCAATGCACATATCTGCAAATGTTGGGAGTGACTATAACTTATCGTTATTAAAATACGAACTTCTGCAGGAATCCAACGCTTCACAGAAATTTTCTGAGAGTATCGTACTTGGCGAAGAAGCATTGCTTTCAGCTCCTCATGATAGTATTCATTTGCGAATGCAAATAGAGAACGAGTTGGCCTTAGCCTATCAATCCATAAAGGACTGGGAAGCCTATCGTTATCACAATTTGCAATACTTGCGCTTGTATCGAACAATTACTGCCGATCCAAGTCTTCCTGTATATGCAAAGCGACTTCATATGCTGAAGACGGAAACAAGTTGGAGTTTCTTATTCACAATTATACTTCTCTTATTTTCAGTATTGATGCTTGGACTATATATTCGCCGTTCTTCACGTCGTAGACACGAACATAAGAGACAAGAAGAATTATTAACTGAGCAAACCGAACTGCTGAACCGCTTGCAGTTCGAGTTGGATCGTCTCCATGTTCAAAATAAGATTCTTGACAACAGTTTGTCAACCATAAAGCATGAAACTATGTACTATCCAGCAAGATTGCGACAACTTGCTATTCAAGGTAATACATCACAATCAGAACTCTCACAGTTAATTACCTATTATCACCAGATATATACAATTCTTTTAGAGCAAGCCCATCGACAAACAGCCTTCAGGGTGGCTTTTGATGATGCAATCCTTGACGAACTTAAATGTAGGATAAAGACAGCTATATCAGACGTACCAGTAGAAACCTCCATACAAGATAAAGGTAAGTTACTTGAAGTGAG
Source organism: Bacteroidaceae bacterium (assembly GCA_017547165.1). Lineage (GTDB taxonomy): Bacteria > Bacteroidota > Bacteroidia > Bacteroidales > Bacteroidaceae > Physcousia. The sequence continues at coordinate 27,463 of JAFYQK010000024.1, read as the reverse complement.
AATAAAATCTTTACATTCTGAAATACCGGATAATCTGTTCACTTTCGAAGGAGCAAATCTTGATGCTTTTGTTGCGCGTGAAATTATACGAATGCACGATGCAGCATCAGGTTATCCAGGTTTGAGACTATATGTTGAGAACAATGAAATAATCATTACACTATGGAAAAATTCAAAGTTATTATCGTCGAAGATGTTCAGTTGGAACTGAAAGGAACCGAACATATTTTTAAATACGAGATACCCGAAGCTGAAATTATCGGTACAGCAAGTAATGAGTCCGAATTGTGGAAACTTATGCGCTTGAATGTTCCTGATTTCATTCTCCTTGACCTTGGTCTTGGTGGAAGCACAACTGTTGGAATTGATATTTGCCGACAATTGCGTGAAAGATACAGCAGTTTAAAAATACTGATCTTTACTGGAGAAATTCTAAACGAGCGGCTTTGGATTGAGGCATTGTCTGCAGGTGCAGACGGCATAATTTTAAAAACTGGTAATCTTTTGCAGCGAGACGATGTACAATTGGTGATGCATGGAAGACGTATGGTCTTCAATGAACCGATTCTTGAGAAGATTCTCGTACGTTTTAGAAAGAGTGTTATGAACGAGGTACATCAGAGCGACGCCTTGATAGATTATGACATCGACGAGTACGACGAAAGATATCTTCGTCACCTTGCACTTGGTTATACAAAAGAAATGATAGCAAATCTGAAGGGAATGCCTTTCGGTGCTAAAAGTTTGGAGAAAAGACAGACAGACCTTATAAATCGATTGTTTCCTGGTAACGAACGCACTGGTGTCAATGCAACCCGATTGGTAACAAAGGCATTGCAACTGCATATTATTGATTTAGAAAACTTGAAACCCGACGAAGACTAACACGCAGATGGACGAAATATTAAGATATATTTGGCTTCATGGGACTGAACGGGCTGCTTCGGAAATACTGGTCTACTCAATCCTTATTGTTGTTGCTGTTGGCAGTATCATCAAGAGCAGACTTTTTGTTCTTAGAGATATTGACGCAATTGTGGCTGCAGGAGTAGTTGCTATCATAGTAAATGTATTGTTGTTGCTTTCTGCGATATTGCCCTATAGTCCACTGCTTGGTGTTACTGGTACACTGTATCCATCGCCATGGCTGACAGGCTTGTGCCAAAGTCTTTGCCTTGAAGTTATTTTTATATCTTTGGTTTTCGGACTGGTATCCGGTTCGCTCAGTTCATTACGCGATGTTTTGTCGCTCTTCACATATGGAATTTCACGTTGGCCATGGGTTATAATATTAGCGCTTATACTATCTCTTTTTGTCAATGATAGGTAGTCTCTCCATACCTTATATATAATATATAGCACTCATTCGAATAGAATTTTGATGATGAGATTAGAGGATCTTAACGAAAGCCAGCAACAGGCAGTCTTGTGTTGCGATTCACCTTCTTTGGTTATTGCCGGAGCAGGTTCCGGAAAGACTCGTGTGCTGACATACAAGATAGCATATCTTCTTCAGCAAGGTATGCAACCATACAATATACTTGCACTAACCTTTACCAACAAGGCTGCTAAGGAGATGCGTCAGCGTATAGCCAAGATACTTGGCGAAGAGATCGCATCACAATTATGGATGGGTACATTCCATAGCATTTTCTCCCGAATTTTACGAAGAGAGAGTGTTACTCTTGGTTTCAGTCCGGATTTCACCATTTACGATGCTTCTGATTGCAAGAGTCTTATTAAGACTATCATCAAGGAGATGCAGTTGGATGACAAGGCGTACAAACCAGGTTCGGTGGCTGCCCGTATCAGTCTTGCCAAGAATTCTCTGATCCTTCCATCGGCATATCAGGCCGACAGAAGAAATTTCGAGTCCGACCTTCATGCCAAGATGCCTGCAATAGGCGAGATATACATGCGCTATTGGAATCGTTGTCGCCAGGCAAATACCATGGATTTCGACGATCTCCTTCTGTATACCTGGATTCTATTTAGCGAATATCCCGATATAGCACAAAGGTGGGAAGACCGTTTCCACTTTGTTCTTGTCGATGAGTATCAGGATACTAACTATGCCCAGCACCAGATTGTTTGGCTGCTGACTCAACATCGTCAGCGCGTCAGCGTTGTTGGCGATGATGCGCAAAGCATATACTCTTTTCGTGGAGCCAATATCGATAACATACTCCGGTTTCAAGAACGATATCAAGGTGCCAAACTTTTCAAGTTGGAGCAGAATTATCGTTCGACACAGACAATTGTTTCCGCCGCTAATTCTCTCATAGCACATAACAGAGGCCAGATTCGCAAAGAGGTATTTTCTAAAAATGACGTTGGCGAACCCATACGCCTTCTTCAAACTTATAGTGATATTGATGAGGCTAATGCGGTAATGCGCTGTGTTCGTGAGTTCTATAGAAATGAACAAATACCCTATAATCAAATTGCCATTCTTTATCGTACCAATGCTCAAAGTAGAAGTTTTGAGGAAGTTATGCGCAAAAATGCCATACCATATAGAGTTTATGGCGGAACCTCCTTTTATCAGCGCAAGGAGATAAAGGATGTCATTGCGTATTTGCGTCTCATTGTTAATCCAAGAGACGAAGAGGCTCTTCGCCGTGTCATCAACTATCCGACAAGAGGAATTGGGCAAACAACTCTCGACAAGATTTATAAGGCTGCCCAGCAACACGACTTAACCCCATGGGATATTTTGTCCGCTCCACACCTGCTTGATGTGAGTGCCTCAACTCGTACCAAGCTCTCCACCTTTTCTCAAATGATTTCGTCTCTCCACGAAAGGCAACTTGTAGACAACGCACACAATATTGCTCTTGATATTGTGACATTAAGTGGTATGCGAGCAGAGATTAACAAGGGTAGGGAACCCGAGGATATATCACGCCAGGAGAATCTCCAGGAACTTGTCGATGGCATTGCTGTTTTTGTAAGCGAGCGCACTGAGCAAGGACAAGATGCACTCCTTTCAAGTTATCTTCAAGAGGTTTCACTCATGAGTGATGTCGACGAAAATGAGTCGGTCCAAGGCGAAGACCGAATTACCTTGATGACGGTACATTCAGCCAAGGGACTTGAATTCAGGGTGGTATTCATTGTAGGTATGGAGGAAGAATTGTTTCCGTCATCAATGAGTTCCGACAGTCCTCGTCAGCTTGAGGAAGAACGCCGCCTTTTCTATGTTGCCATTACTCGAGCCGAGGAGTATCTCGTCATCACTAATGCAAAGAGCAGGTTCCGTTATGGCAAGACCGAAATGTGCAAACCTTCACGTTTTTTGCGCGAGATAGATCCTCTGTATATCAGAATATCAGGTATTTCTTCTGGAAACGCTATACTTACATCTGCAATTAATAATGTTAGACCCTCCGCTTCCATTATTACAACTCCACCATCTGCTCGTCCCTCTGTCTCATCCACTTCTGCAACTCCCACAGGTGCAGATGCACGACGTTTTGTGCGTGTTACCCCATCTCTACATTCCTCTCCACAACTTGCTGCTTCCCATCCTGCAGCTAATACCAGCAATTTGTCAGTAGGAACTAAAATACTTCACGAGCGTTTTGGCCATGGAATCATCACCGCTATTGAAGGAAATGGTATTGACACTAAGGCCACAGTATTGTTCGAGAATGTAGGTACCAAACAACTACTGCTCCGTTTTGCCAAGTTCAAGGTAATTTAGTCCAACAATATTCTTTACCTATCAAATAATCCAATAAGAACATGCAAATTGTGTTCTTGTTGGATTTTATTCTTTATCTGCTTATTATTGCCACATGCTGTTTAATGAGGTAAAAAATACAGACATCATTGCCTGTTGTTTTAATAGCTAAAACACATTACTAATATTTAGATACAAATATAGAATCTGAGGAGAATACTTCGGATGTTATAATTGAAAGACAAATAGATGTTATTTCCGAGGAAAACTCTTCCGAAATAGAGAAAAAAAATGTAGAGTTAGATAATACAAGTAACGATTACTCTATCTCAGAGAGTAAGTATCTTAATTTCATAGATGCAATAAAAATATGTTATAAGCGATAGTAATGCAAAATCTGTTCTTTCTTATCCATCTTAATCATTGTTTACTTCTGATTGCTATGCAACTTTTCAAGTCGAAATAACGAAGAAAACTCCGATTCAGTGGTATACTTTTCAATTACTATCTACAAATATAAACGTTTTAACACTCCTTATTGGGATTGTGATAAAATCGTTGATGCACAAATTATTGATATTGATAGTACTTATGTGCATTTTGAACAGCCATTAGATACATTTATAATTGATGGAATAGAAGTACGGTCCTATCGTTAAACAATGGGTATCAATGCCTGACTTGTAGATATATATGTAGTGCCCCTCAATGTTCGGAAACAACTTTGAGGGGCACTACAATCTTTTTGTTCTTTTAGGTTCACTTTGTGGTGATATTCCTTTTTGACGATTTGGTGTTTTTATCTGGTATCAACCAATAAAACAGTTCTTTCCATTTGTTGAAATCTTTCTTAAACTGGATGCCAATGCCTTGGGTGTTGAGTGAAGATTGGATAAAGTATCGGTCATTGGCTTGGTTATATGCTTTTACTGATACGTTACCATTTCTGGTAAGCAGGTATTCTACATTGATATCGCTGATAAAACTACGTTGGGTGTAGTACTTCTCACGATAACCGAAATTGCCATTTATCAATAGTCTGTTGTCAAAGAGTTTGCCACGGAAATTTCCTTCTATATCCATGTTTCGCCATCCGTCGTCTCCTGTTTTCAGGTTTGTGCCAAAATTCCAATTGCTTTGACCCACGGCATTAGAAATAAATTGGTTAAGCTGTGTTGAGAGTGTGCTGCTGACCAATGAGTTCATTGCAGATGAGCTTTGTACTCCACCTTCACCTTCAAAGTTAAAGAATCTGCCTAATCCTAATAAGTATATTGCCTGGATGTTTCGTTCTTCTTCAGTACTTACAATAGAACGTATCATCTGACGTTCGTCTTCGCTTGCGTCGGGGAGTTCAAAGTCAAAGGTTATCAATGGGTGTTCTGGGCGACCGGTAAGGTTCATGACGCAGTTCACTTTTGTCTTTGAAAAACCTAAAGGTGATGTCGCCAAATCATCAAGAGAAACACCATTTACTGTATATATCGCTTTAAGGTTCAGATCTGCTTTCATAGCGTCTCCACCAAATACGATAGTGCCATTTGGCTGAAACTTAAAATTCCTGCTAATAATATCCTGAATGCTTATGTTGTAACTTCCATCATGTACTCTATAGGTACCATAAATGTTGAAGCGCCCTTTGTTGTGATATTTGGCCATGATGCGTCCACTTCCTGTAAGTTCTGCCATCTCTCCAGTCTTGCTGTTCATCAAGAGTTTCAGCCTGGCCGAAGGGGTCAGATTTATGTTGAAATTAAGAAAGAGGTCAGAGGATATATTGGTATTGTAAATTTCTGGCACTTTTACTTGTATGTTATTATCAAGTGCCAGGTTTGTGTCTTCGCCATTATCGTTTCCTTCTTTTATGGTTATAAAGTCAGCTTTTGTCAAAGTCTCTGGCGTAGCTACATTATATGTAAAGACTGTACCTTCCTCTGGAGTTGCATTTACTTCCACGTTGAGTAGTCCAGGCCCTCCATTTACATTTATGTTGCCAGATGCATAGCATGTTGCAAAGTATGAATCATTTCCAAATTCTTTAAAATCATATCCCAAAAGGTTATTTGCCACAACATCAAATGCGTATGTCATGTTTTTAAAATGAGTATGACATAGCTTTCCATTCACGATACCTGTGTGTGGATTTGAGTTGGTTAGACTGGCATAGTCTTTGCTTCCTATCTCAAATGAGGGGGATTTTTTATCATGAACTATCGCTTTAAAATCAATTTCGCCAGGTGATAGTTTTACACTGTCGCCTTGTATGAAATATTTTGTCCCCAATATTGGCATTGCCATAGAGGCATTGTTGATGACAAAGTCTCCTTCAAGGTCAATACCTTTAAACGGACCAAATATTCGGCAATAACCCGACACTCTGCCTTCTGCTTCTTCTATGATGCCTTTGGTGAAGTAGTTTATAAAGGCCAGATTGAAACGTGAAGTGTTTATTCGCAAGTCAAGACCATCTTTTTTTCTCTTGTCTCCGATATTGAAACCTCCTGTGATACTCGTGTGATGATTGTAGTTTGAATCTTTGATCTCTGCATCCAGAGTCAGTGAATGTGGAGTATCTCCCCAATTGGCACTTACATCAAGTGTGCCGAGGGGGGCATAGTTGAACTGGAATCCAGTTACGGTGAGCGCTGCATTGGCATATGGCCGTGATAAGGTCTTTCTGGCGACAATATCACCACTTGCTCTACCCTGGAAGTTTACCGGTTTGAAGTTTACCAGATTCAAAATGTAGCCTACGTCAATGTTTCTAAGATTGACGAGCACAGAGTCTTCCTGCTCTTTTGAAAGGTATCCGTTGATTTGTATGTCCTGTGCTGCTGAAAGCCTGATGTTTTCTTGGGCTACGGAGTTAATGTGGAAACCATTGATATTTATCTTGCCGTCGTTACAGATTATTGTTGCAGGATGTATGTGCCAAAGTGTGTCAGAGATAGTGAACCTGGTGGGTGCTATCCATGCCTTGATATTTTGGTCGCTACTTTCTGTTTTGGGAGTGAAGTATGCGGTGATGTCAAAATCTCCTTTAGTGTGAGGTGTGCTATTGTTGTCAATACCCAGGACCATTCTCATCCTGTTTGCATGTATGTTTGTTGAAAGTGTGCAGCTTATGTATTCGGATTTTTGCTTTTTCTCAGTCTTAATGTCGGCAGAGATGTTGTTGGGCAAGGCTTGTATGTTGATATTTGTGTTGCGAAGCGTTTGCTTGCCATAATGAAGCATGGGTATTGTGGCCTGCAACGAGATAGAGTCGCAGCCATTGATGTCGCCTATGATGTCTACCTGATTTGGCAGGGAGATGTTCTTGCCTGTTATGTTGTTTATCAGGCATGTATCTTGTAGGGAGAGAGCAAAGCGCAGTTTATCGGTATATGTTATGGAAGGAGCATTGAAAAGGTTGGGTATCTGCTGATAGAGTGAGTTCTGAATTGTAGGGAGTAGTGTGCTGAGGCGAAACTGTCCCTCTGCATTCATGGATAGGATGGGGGAGTCTATCTTGATTGTACGTGTTTGCCCTATTCCTATAGATGTCTCAGCCAGAAGAGTGAGTGGCGGGATGATAGGGGAGGTGTTATTGGGTTTATATAGAGAAAAACGACTTATGTCGAGTCTGCCCTCCATGTTGTCAATGTTATTTCCTGAGAACTGTAGAACCGCATTGAAATCAATATTTGCCTCTGAGAGGTGCTTGTTAAGACCGAGGCGCGTTGTTGAGAAATTTTCTATCGAGAAAGTAGTGGCAAGATTGTGCTTGCCATTATTTTCGTAAGATATATGTGAATGCAAGCTGCTTGTAGTGTCTGCATGCTCTATGTCTGCTATTAACTGACCGCGCTCATAACTTGCATTGATGGTGATGTTGTTGTATTCTTGTTCGTTGAGGATTATTTTGGGAAACGTTGCACTTGCCTGAAGTCGGGGGTTGTTGCCACTGTCTTTGAGCATTCCTGCCGATTGGATGTCAAAGGAAATTTTTGAAATGGTTTTCTTTTCATGGAACAGTTCTCCAAGTTTCAAGTTTGCTGATGAGGTGTTTAATTTGAAACTGTTCCAATTGTCAATTGTGGCATTGATATCAATATCTCCGATGTGATTATGTATTTTAAACAAAAAGTTCTGTTCTTTATTGTTAATTTGCACAAAACCAGTGATATCAATGGTGTCAAGTGAAGTAAGTATTGGAGATATTTCTCTCGCCCTTCCGTTGGCTTCCCTTGTTACGAATTGTTGAAAACTTGACGTCGTCTGTAGTTTTTCAATATCTATTTTGTAAGTGGGAGTGTTTAAGTAATCTTGAATGAATGCTCGGGTAGATAGGTTGAAGGAACCGCCGTTGGATATGTTTAGTGCTGGTATGTTCAGGCATCCTTCGCTACCCATTATGGATGTTTCCAGTGTTATTGGTGTGTTGGCATTCTGAAGTTTGGGACTGAAACTTTTGAGGTCCGAGGGCGTGAGTATAATTGTTGGGGTACAGTGCCATGAGACATTTTCAAACCACTTTTTAAAGTTGCTGTCGGGTAATTTGTCCCATCCCATAACCACTTCAGGAATTGTTATAGATGAATTGGGTAGTTGGACGCTTAGGTCGCTGACCTTGCCCCCTTTGTTGCCAGCAACAGCATCAATGGTGGCGTTCTGTAGGCAGAAACCACTCTTTTCCAGAAAGGAGAGTTTGCGCAAAGATACGTTAAGAGAGTCTTTCTTCAATTCTCTCAAATGTGCGGTGATGGATAGATTGCTGATATTGATGTGCGAGAAATCGATAAGTGATGAGTCCCTTGCTGCCTTCCAATGTTGGTCCCATTGAATGTCTACCCTGCGAAGAAGCAGACTGCCGATGTGCAGGTTGATAGGTTTGCTAACAGTGTCATTGCTGTGAAATGTATCGATGACAAACTGGAAGTTGGGTTTGCTGTCCTCGCTTTCCTGGTATAGTTTTATTTTTGTGCCAAATACCTGAGCATTGGCAATGCTTATACGACCGTTCAACAAGGGGGCGATGTCCAGTTTTGCTGCTATGCGGGATGCATGGAGCATCGTGGAGTCGTTGTGGTCTTTCAAGTGTATGTTGTCAACTATGACCCTGTTCCATAGTCCGATTTTAATCCTTCCGATGCTTATATCCCATCCCCAAAGATTTTGAACAGCAGAGGATGCGTATGCACCAGCCCATTCCTGCACTTTGGGCAGATGCATAGCTAACAGCAAACCTATGTATAGAGCACAGATTATGCAGATAGTCCACTGTAATATTCTCTTTACTATTCTCATGCTTTAAATTCTTTTACAAAAGTATGTATTTTTTTTATTATTTAAACACATTGTCGATAAAAAAGCGTATCTTTGTGCGAGATTATATTAACATTTTATTTTATTAACAGATATGGCAAAAGTAATCAAATTGCGTAAAGGCCTGGACATCAACCTTAAGGGAAAGGCTGCCAAGGAGACTGCTTCTGTGGAATGCCCCGGCGAGTATGCGCTCTGCCCTGAGGATTTTACAGGACTGAAACCCAAGGTGGTTGTCAAGGAAGGTGATGTGGTTAAGGCCGGCGATGCCTTGTTTGTAGACAAGTTGCATCCAGAGGTATGTTTTGTCAGCCCTGTCAGCGGTGTTGTATCGCAGGTAGAGCGTGGTGACCGTCGCAAGTTGCTGAGTGTTCGCGTTAAGTGCGACATGAAGTTTGAGAGCAAGGTCTTCAAGACCGATGATGTGAAGGCTCTGCTTCTCGAGAGTGGTATCTTCGGCATGATCCGTCAGCGTCCCTACGACACAGTGGCTAATCCTGATGAGACTCCCAAAGCTATCCATGTGAGTGCTTTCAACAGTATGCCTTTGGCACAGGATTTCGAGTATGTGCTGAATGGTCAGGAGGCTGAGTTCCAGGCTGGTTTGTCAGCATTGTCAAAGATTGCACCTGTTAATCTGGGTGTCAGCAGCAAGCAGAGTGCCAAGGCTCTGACCGAGGCAAAGGACTGCACAGTCTATGTCTTTGACGGTCCTGCTCCTGCTGGTAACGTTGGCGTTCAGATCAATCACATCGACCCCATCAACAAGGGTGAGGTGGTCTGGACACTAGGTGCAGAAGAGGTTATCATGTTCGGTCGAATTCTGAAGACAGGTAAGGTAGACTATTCTCGTACTATCGCACTGGCTGGTAGCGAGGTGAAGGCTCCCAAGTACTACAAGGTCAAGGTCGGCCAGAAGTTGTCTACACTTCTCGCTGGTCAGGTGGCAGAGGGCGACGTTCGTGTCATCAATGGTAACCCCATGACAGGTGTGAAGACCTGCAAGGATGGTTTCCTTGCTGCACATGCAACAGAGGTTACTGCTATCCCCGAGGGTGCTGAGGCCGACGAGATGCTTGGTTGGATTATGCCACGCTTCTCTCAGTTCAGTACACACCGTAGCTATTTCAGCTGGCTCTTCGGCAGCAAGAAGGAGTATGTTCTCGACTCTCGTATCAAGGGTGGTGAGCGCCACATGATTATGAGCGGCGAATACGACAAGGTATTCCCCATGGACATCTATGCCGGATATCTCATCAAGGCCATCATCACTGGCGACATCGACCGTCAGGAGGCATTGGGTATCTACGAGGTTGCTCCCGAGGACTTTGCCATTGCCGAGTTTGTTTGCAGCTCTAAGTTGGAACTTCAGCGCATCGTTCGCGAGGGATTGGATATCCTGAAGAAGGAGAATGCTTAATTACATTAATAGAAAAATATGAAAGCGATTAAAAAACTTTTTGATAATATGCGTCCCCATGTCCAGGAGGGCGGAAAGTTCCATGCTTTCCACTCGCTGTATGACGGACTCGAAACATTTGCTTTCGTTCCCAATACAACTGGCCGTAAGGGTGGTGTAAACATCCACGACGCAATCGACAGCAAGCGCATCATGAGCTTTGTGGTGCTGGCCTTGCTCCCCGCTTTGTTCTTCGGTATGTACAATGTGGGTTATCAGAACGCACTGGCTGCTGGTGGCGACATGACCGACCACGTTGGCATGTTCCTCTTTGGTTTGGCTGCAGTTCTTCCCAAGATTGTAGTAAGCTACATCGTGGGTCTTGGCATTGAGTTCGTAGTGGCTCAATGGAAGAAGGAGGAGATTCAGGAAGGTTTCCTCGTGTCAGGTATCATCATTCCTATGATTGTTCCCGTTAACACTCCTCTCTGGATCCTGGCTCTGGCCGTAGCATTCAGCGTAATCTTCGCAAAGGAGATTTTCGGTGGTACAGGTATGAACATCTTCAACCCTGCACTGATTACCCGTGCATTCCTCTTCTTCAGCTATCCCAGTGCAATGACTGGCGACGATAGCGTTTGGGTGGCACAGAATACTATCTTCGGTTTGGGTTACAATGTCCCTGATACTTTCTCTGCCGCAACTCCCCTTGGTGAGGCAACCGTTGGTAATGCCATTCCCTGCGAGACCATCTGTAATGCCATCACAGGTCTGATTCCTGGTTCTATTGGTGAAACCAGCGTTATAGCCATTGGTTTAGGTGCTCTGCTTCTACTCTTCACTGGCATTGCCAGCTGGAAGACTATGTTGAGCGTATTCGTAGGTGGCGGTTTGATGGGCTGGCTCCTTGAGGGCGTAGGCGGCAACCAGTTGGAGTGGTGGCACCACTTCGTATTGGGCGGTTTTGCCTTCGGTGCTGTGTTCATGGCCACTGACCCCGTTACCAGCGCCCGTACCGAGTGTGGTAAGTACATCTATGGCTTCCTCATTGGTGTTGTAGCTGTAATGGTACGTGTGCTCAACCCCGGTTATCCCGAGGGCATGATGCTCGCTATCTTGTTGATGAACCTGTTCGCTCCGCTGATTGACTATGTATTCGTACAGAAGAACATCAGCAAGCGTGCAAAACGTGCAATTAAAAAATAAATAAGGTATATGGCTACAAAGAAATTCAAATGTGAGTTGTGTGGTTATATCCACGAAGGTGATAAGGCTCCTGCTTCATGCCCCAAGTGCGGTGCTGGTGCTGATGCATTCACAGAGATAGTTGAGGCAGGTGCCGAGGCTCCTGCAAAGAAGAAGGGTATTGATACCAGCAGCAACACATACACCATCCTGTATGCTTCTGCAATGGTAATTCTCGTTGCCTTCCTGCTGGCATTCACCTCTATTGTGTTGAAGCCCACACAGGATGCTAACGTAGAGAACGACACCAAGGGTCAGATTCTTACTTCATTGAACATGGACATCAAGGCCAATGGCTTCAATGTTGCCAAGCAGTTTGAGAGTGTTCAGGACATGCTTTGGAAGGACGGTCAGCTCGTTCCCTATGAGGGCAAGTTCCTCTCTTCCTATGCTGGCGCTATCAAGGAAGGCGAACTTCACGTGTTCGTTACCGAGGTAGAGGGCGAGACCAAGTACATTCTGCCCGTTTCAGGCCGTGGTCTATGGGGTAGTCTATGGGGCTATGTTTCCCTCAATGCCGACAAGAAGACCATCTTTGGTACATACTTCTATCACTCAAGCGAAACTGCTGGTCTTGGCGCTCGTCTTGGCGAACGCTGGTTCCAGGAGCAGTTCAATGGCAAGCCCCTCTTTGCAGGCGAGAGCACCGATGCTGTTGCCATCAAGGTGGTTAAGGCTGGTTCTGCATCTGCCGAGACCGAGGTAAACGGTATCACTGGTGCCACCCTGACCGGTAATGGTATTGATGCCATGGTGCGTGAAGGCTTGACCAACTATCTTGATTTCATTAACCAATAATCAAAAGAGAACGCAATATGAGTAAATTGTTTTCCGAGGAGAACCGCGCTGCGTTCTCCAAGCCGCTGAACCTTGACAATCCTGTTGTTATTCAGGTGTTGGGTATCTGTTCGGCTTTGGCTGTAACATCTCAGCTTGCTCCTGCCATCGTTATGGGTTTGAGCGTAACTGTAATTACAGCTTTTGCTAATGTGATTATTTCACTTATCCGCAAGACTATTCCTAACCGTATTCGTATTATCGTTCAGCTTGTTGTCGTTGCCGCTCTGGTAACCATAGTAAGCGAATTGCTGAAGGCTTATGTCTACGACGTTAGCGTACAGTTGAGCGTATATGTAGGTCTTATCATCACCAACTGTATCCTCATGGGCCGCCTCGAGGCATTTGCCATGCAGAATGCCCCCTGGCCTTCATTCCTTGATGGTATCGGTAATGGTTTGGGCTATGCATGGGTGCTTGTTGTATTGGGTTTCGTTCGCGAGCTCTTCGGCTTCGGCACTCTTCTTGGCTTCCAGATCATTCCTCAGAGCTGGTATGTTGAGAACGGTGGTTGGTACATGAACAATGGTATGATGGTTATGCCTGCCATGTCATTGATCATCGTAGGTTGTATCATTTGGGCTCATCGCTCATTAAACAAGGAGGAGAAGTAAGCTATGGAGCACATGATTAGTCTTTTCGTTCGCAGTATCTTTGCGGACAATATGATTTTCGCTTTCTTCTTGGGTATGTGTTCATACTTGGCTGTATCCAAGAATGTAAAGACTGCCTTTGGTCTGGGTATTGCAGTAACCTTCGTGTTGCTTGTTACTGTACCCGTTGACTATCTGTTGCAGACCAAGGTTCTCGGTCCCAACTGTCTGGTTGAGGGCGTAGACCTGAGTTTCCTCGCATTCATCCTCTTCATTGCCGTTATCGCAGGTATCGTGCAGTTGGTAGAGATGGTTGTGGAGCGCTTCAGTCCCTCGCTGTACGCTTCTCTGGGTATCTTCCTGCCTCTGATTGCCGTTAACTGTGCCATCATGGGTGCCAGCCTGTTCATGCAGCAGCGCATCGGCATGGAGCCTACCAACTCTCAGTACATCGGTTCTGTTGCCGACTCTATAGCCTATGCTCTTGGTAGCGGTATCGGTTGGCTTTTGGCCATCGTAGGTCTTGCTGCCATCCGCGAGAAGATGGCTTATGCTGACGTCCCCAAACCCCTGCAGGGTCTTGGTATCACCTTCATTACCGTTGGTCTGATGGCATTGGCATTTATGTGCTTCAGTGGTTTGAATATCTAATACAATAGGAGGATTTAGACAAATGAATACAAATTTGATTTTATGTAGCATAGCAGTATTCTTGGTAATCATCCTTGTGTTGGTTATCATCCTGCTTATTGCCAAGAAGTACTTGTCGCCCAGCGGCAATGTTACTATCACCATCAACGGTAAGGACAAGGTATCTGTTGCTCAAGGCGGTTCTCTGTTGAGCACCATGTCAGAGCAGGGCATCTTCCTTCCCAGCGCCTGTGGTGGTAAGGGCTCTTGTGGTCAGTGTAAGGTACAGGTTCCTGCCGGCGGTGGCGAGATTCTCGATAGCGAGAAGGGCCATTTCACTCGCAAACAGGTGAAGGAGAATTGGCGCCTTGGCTGTCAGTGCAAGGTAAAGAGCGACATGGAGATTAAGGTTGACGACTCTGTAATGGGTGTTAAGGAATGGGAGTGCACCGTTATCGGTAACCGTAACGTTGCTACCTTCATCAAGGAGTACAAGGTTGCTTTGCCTCCAGGCGAGCACATGGACTTCGAACCTGGTTCTTATGCACAGATCAAGATTCCTGCATTCCAGATCGACTACGACAAGGACTTCGACAAGTCCCTGATTGGCGACACCTATCTGCCTGCATGGAAGAACTTCGGTTTGTTCAACTTGAAGTGTGTCAACGACACTCCCACCATCCGTGCATACTCAATGGCCAACTACCCCGACGAGGGTGATATCATCACCTTGAACGTGCGTATTGCCACACCTCCCTTCAAGCCCAAGGAGCAGGGGCCCGGTTTCATGGATGTTAATCCCGGTATCGCTTCTTCTTACATCTTCAGTTTGAAGCCCGGTGATAAGGTTATCATGAGCGGTCCTTATGGTGAGTTCCGTCCCAACTACGACACTGGTCGTGAGATGATTTGGGTAGGTGGTGGTGCTGGTATGGCTCCCCTGCGCGCACAGATCATGCACATGCTTAAGACCCGTCAGTGCCGCGACCGTCAGATGCACTACTTCTATGGTGCACGCGCTCTCGAGGAGATTCCATTCCTCGATGACTTCCTCGCACTGGAGAAGGAGTTCGACAACTTCCACTTCCACCTGGCACTCGACCGTCCCGATCCCAAGGCCGATGCAGCAGGCATCAAGTACACTGCTGGTTTCGTTGCACCTGTTATGGGCGACACCTACCTCAAGCAGCACGAATGTCCCGAGGATTGCGAGTACTACCTCTGTGGTCCTCCAATGATGGCAAAGACCGTCCTCGACCTCTTGGACAGCCTCGGTGTGGAGAAGGACATGATTCACTTCGACGACTTCGGCGGATAATCATCCATAGGTCAATAAACATTTCAAATGCGCCATTACCCTCTTCGGTATGGCGCATTTATTATATGCGCATGGCATCCACCTCGTTGTGGAAGAGGACAGGCTTAGAAAAAACTGAGGAACAAGAACTGCACCCTCAAGGAATTGTGCAGGTGTTTTTCGTTATCATTAATATTATGTCTTTATGTTGTATATTATATATATAATGTGTATATAAAAATATTTACATCGTCATTTCGCTCTTTTCTATTCAAAAAGACGCCCTAATCTTCGGGGCAGAAGATTGTAATCTTGTGGCCGGAAGATTGTAATCTTATGCCCCGAAGATTGTAATGCGTGAGGCAGAAGATTAGGGCGTGTGTTTTGTTGTGTTACTTTTAGAGAAGGATAGGGGAGTGATATGGTTTGTAATATGCTGTATATTAATTGTTTATCTTCTTGGTCTTTTGCGAAGTCTTAATTGTTGGTGTCGTATTGTCTTTAGGGTGATTTGCATATATTTCTGTAATCGCATTAATTTAAGGTTCTATTATATAGGGTGAAAAATATTGACAATTCGTTTTACTGCATCGCATTGCAGTTCTGCTATCTAAGTAAGATTCGATACATTCTTTTATTTATAAAATGTAATGACGTTGTTACTAAAATTACAGGCACGACTAAAAATATAAAAAGTTTTTCTATTGAAATACTTGCGTAATTCGTAAAAAGGTTATAACTTTGTGCCCTGTTTGGAAGATGTTATTGGAAAGTAACAAAAGAAAGGAAGATTAGAAATGTCTAAGATTTGTCAAATTACCGGTAAAAGAGCCATGGTTGGTAACAACGTGTCTCACTCAAAGCGTCGCACAAAGCGTACTTTCGATGTGAACTTGTTCCACAAGAAGTTCTACTATGTTGAGGAGGATTGCTGGATTGCTTTGCGTATCAGCGCAAGTGGTTTGCGTTACATTAACAAGGTAGGTCTTGATGCTGCATTGAAGAATGCTGTGGCTCAGGGTTATTGTGATTGGAAAAACATTCGTGTAATCGGTTAATTTCAGGAGGAACTAAAACATGGCAAAGAAAGCTAAAGGCAATCGCGTCCAGGTAATCCTGGAGTGCACCGAGATGAAGGAGAGTGGTTTGCCCGGAACATCACGTTACGTGACAACCAAGAACCGCAAGAACACTCCCGAGCGTATGGAGCTCAAGAAGTACAACCCCATTCTTAAGAGAATGACTGTACATAAGGAGATTAAGTAATTAACACACCAATCACTTAGATTAAGTTATGGCAAAGAAAACAGTGGCTACTCTGCAGACAGGTAAGACAGATGGCCGTTCATACACTAAGGTTATCAAGATGGTTAAGAATGCATCTGGTACCTATTCTTTCGACGAGCGTATGGTTCCCAACGAGGCCGTAAAGGATTTCTTCAAGAACTAATCCCTTGCTCCTTGTACTTTACCAATAAAGAATTAATCCTCAATCAGAAATGGTTGAGGATTTTTTTATTTCATTATCTCCTGCTTATTTACGATATATTAACATACGCTATTTTGTGTGCAGTAATTTTTAAATATTATCACTTTGGTATGTCACATAAACTTGCTAACTTTGCAAGCATAATATAATGTAATTTTCAAATGGAATCTTTTGATATTCGTTCTCTAAATGAACAGATTGAGCGTCAGAGTGCTTTTGTGACAAATTTGCAGACAGGAATGTCTCAGGTTATTGTAGGTCAAAAACATTTGGTAGAGTCTTTGCTTATTGGTCTCTTGAGTGATGGTCACGTTCTTCTTGAAGGTGTTCCTGGTTTGGCAAAGACACAGGCTATCAAGACTTTGGCTTCGTTGGTTGATGCTAAATTCAGTCGTATTCAGTTTACCCCAGATTTGTTGCCTGCCGACGTTATAGGTACTATGATATACTCTCAAAAAGAGGAAGCCTTCCAGGTTGAGCAAGGACCAGTGTTTGCAAATTTTGTTCTTGCTGATGAAATTAACCGTGCTCCAGCAAAAGTACAAAGTGCTCTTCTGGAAGCCATGCAGGAGCGTCAGGTCACAATAGGCAAGCAGACTTTCCAACTGCCCAAGCCATTCCTTGTTCTGGCAACACAAAACCCCATAGAACAGGAAGGTACATACCCATTGCCTGAAGCTCAGGTCGACCGTTTTATGCTTAAGGTAGTTATTGACTATCCTAAGTTGGATGAGGAAAAGCTCATTATCCGTCAGAACATCAAGGGCGAGTCTCCTAAGGTAAAGCCATTGATGACTACAGAAGAGATACTTGAGGCGCGTGCTGTGGTACGTCAGGTTTATCTTGATGAGAAGATCGAGCAATACATTGCCGACATTGTTTTTGCTACACGTTACCCAGAGAAGTACAACCTTAAGGATATAAAGGATTACATCGAATTTGGAGCAAGTCCACGTGCCAGCATCAATTTGGCCTTAGCCGCCAGAGCTTATGCATTCATCAAGCGTCGTGGTTATGTCATTCCCGAGGATGTCCGTGCTATTGCCCATGATGTATTGCGCCATCGTATTGGCTTGTCATACGAGGCAGAAGCAAACAATGTAACCACAGAGGAAATTGTAAGCAAGATTATCAATAAGGTTGAAGTTCCCTAATATAGACAGTGTCTTATCGTACACAACTAGATTAGTATGGAAACAAATGAATTGTTAAGTCGTGTCCGTCAGATAGAGATAAAGACAAAGGGACTCTCCAACAATATTTTCGCTGGCGAATATCATTCCGCTTTTAAAGGCAGAGGCATGGCCTTTGCTGAAGTACGTGAATATCAGTATGGCGACGATATCCGTGATATTGAATGGAATGTGACCGCACGTTACAACAAACCCTATGTCAAGGTTTTCGAGGAGGAACGAGAACTTACAGTGATGTTATGTGTTGACGTCAGTGGCAGTCTAGAGTTTGGCACCAGTGTACAGACCAAGCGTAGGATGCTTACCGAAATAGCTGCCACACTTGCCTTCTCTGCCATACAGAACAACGACAAGATTGGAGTAATATTCTTTTCAGACAAGATAGAAAAGTTTATCCCCCCAAAGAAGGGTCGTAAACACATCCTCTACATCATTCGAGAGTTGTTGGAATTCAAACCCGAGAGCAATCTCACCGATGTAGGTCATGCAGTAGAATATCTGACCTCAGCCATTAAAAGAAGGTGCACCGCATTTTTGTTAAGTGACTTTCTTGATGAGAAGGATTTCCGCCAGACTCTGACCATAGCCAACAGAAAGCACGATGTTGTTGCTGTTCAGGTTTATGACCGTCGTGTTGCAGAACTCCCTGATGTTGGGTTGATGCAGGTGCGTGATGCAGAAACAGGTGCCGAGATGATAATAGACACCAGTAGCAAGAAGTTACGCAATCAACATGCAGCATGGTGGAGAACAAAGCAAAACCAGCTAAGAGACACATTTACCCGTAGTGGAGTGGATAATGTATGTGTTCGTACCGATCAGGATTATGTTTCTGCATTGATGGGTTTGTTTAAGCAAAGATCATGACAATCTAAATTTCATAATAGAGATGTTTATTAAAGTAGCAAAAAGAAATATCAATAATAATCTCTTTTTAAACAGAGTGGTTGCTTTTTTTGCAATCGCTTTGTTTGTTGTCTCTTCCCTTACTGCACAGGTTTCTGTTATTGCCCGTCTTGATAGCGTAGAATTTTATGTCGGACAGCAAGATGGATTGGAACTTCAGGTCTCGTTTCCCTCAACACAGAAACTGCAGCTTCCACCCTTTAAAAAAGGAATGGAAATTCTCCCAAATGTTGAGATAGTCGACGTTGACAATCCCGATACATTATTTTTAAATGACGGAAAACAGTTGCAGGTAACCCAACGCTACATCATTACAGCATGGGACTCCTCGTTCTATTATCTTCCCCCGATAGAAGTCAAAGTAGATACTTCAGTATATGAAAGTAAATCACTGGCATTCAGAGTGTTTACTCTTGATGTTGATACTATTAATTCAGATAGGTTTTTCCCTCCTCGTGACATTCAGGAACTACCTTTCAGTTGGGACGATTGGAAGCAAATAGCCTATGGCGTATTAACAGTTATACCATTGGCGGCACTGATTGTTTTTCTCACAATCATGATACACAAGGGTAAACCGATATTCCGTATAGTGCGCCGTAAAAAGAAACTTCCTCCCCATCAGGTTGCCATTACAGAAATCCAGCGCATCAAGCAGGAACGTACTTGGTCGGCAGAGGACAACAAGGAATATTACACCCAACTTACCGATGCCCTTAGAGTTTACATACAAGAGCGTTATGGCTTCTCTGCCATGGAGATGACAAGTTCTGAGATTATAGAACGCCTTACCCGTGATGGAGATGAAACAAGTCTTGATGAACTTCGTGAGATATTCCGTACTGCAGACTTGGTGAAATTTGCAAATTGGAGCACACAAATCAATGAGAATGATGCCAATCTCGTGTCAGCACTGCAATATGTTAATGACACCAAGATTGAAGAGGATCCCAACAAGGCACCAGAACCAGAAATTATTAAGGAAACCGACAAGCAGCGCCAGCTTCAGGTTGGCATAATGCGAGTTGTCATTATCATAGCTATATTGGCAATAACCTTTATCATTGGCTCTATAGCATGGCGTTTGTATGACATGTTTGTGTGATTATGTTTTAATCCTGAATACCTGTAACAGATAATATAATTCATCCATGGAATTTTATCATCCGCTATATTTCCTCCTGCTTATTCTGATCATACCATATGTTGTTTGGTATGTATTAAACCATCGTAAGTCATCTCCCTCACTAAAGGTCAGTTCCACAACAGCCTTTATGCGCTCTAAAAAGACATGGCGTGTATGGTTGACTCACGCACCTTTCCTGCTTATCATAGCATCTTTTGTGGCTATGGTATTTGCACTAGCCCGCCCCCAGACGTCTAATTCCTGGAGCAATACTGATGTTGAAGGCATTGACATCATGCTTTGTATGGACGTATCCACAAGTATGTTGGCAGAAGACCTCAAACCCAATCGTGTCAAGGCAGCGCGCAATGTGGCCCTTGAGTTTATCAATGGCAGAGAGAATGATAATATCGGTCTCACCATTTTTGCTGGTGAGGCATACACCCAATGTCCAATGACAACAGACCATGCCGCCCTTCTTAATCTGCTCAATGGTATCGATTGTGATATGGTTCAACATGGAATGCTCGAAGACGGTACTGCCATTGGTATGGGTATAGCGAATGCAGTAACCCGACTGAAGGACTCAAAGGCAAAGAGCAAGGTCATCATTCTTCTTACCGATGGCACCAACAACCGA
Organism: Bacteroidaceae bacterium; assembly: GCA_017547165.1. Classification (GTDB taxonomy): domain Bacteria; phylum Bacteroidota; class Bacteroidia; order Bacteroidales; family Bacteroidaceae; genus Physcousia. The sequence goes on along the minus strand of JAFYQK010000024.1, from coordinate 7,116 downwards.
GGCGACATATCTCCAGGCACAGCAGCCGACATTGCCAAAAGTTTTGGTATCCGCATCTACACCGTGGCTGTTGGAACCAATGGCACCGCCCCATATCCTATGATAGTTGCCGGTCGCAAGGAATATGTCAATTACCCGGTTGAGATAGACACCGAGATACTTTCTCTCATAGCCGAGAAAACCGATGGAAAGACATATCGTGCAACAAACACCAACAAGCTGCACGAAGTATATCAAGAGATAGATAAGTTGGAGCGCACCAAAATGAATGTTCGAAAATATTCAAAACGTTACGAAGCATACCATATCTATGCACTTGTTTCACTTATTGCTCTTGTATTGGCAATATTGTTGAGAGCAACTGTTTTGAAACGCATACCATAATATTTCAAATAGCAACCTGTTATGTTCAGATTCGAAAATTCGCAATATCTATACCTTCTGTTGTTAATACCTCTTTTTGCGATATGTCACTATTTATGGACATATAAGAAAAGAAGAAGTCTGAAGCGATATGGTGATCCAGAATTGCTGACTCCCCTGATGAAGGACGTTTCTCCTCTGCGTAGAGAATTAAAGTTCTGGTTTCTGCAACTCTCATTCCTTTTTTTGGTCATTGCTTTGGCACGCCCTCAATATGGAACAAGAATCGATACCCGTAAACGTACTGGCATAGAGGCTATTATTGCTATTGATGTTAGTAATAGTATGTTGGCGGAGGATGTACGCCCCAATCGTTTGGAAAAGGCTAAGATGATGGTATCCAATCTTGTTGACAATATGACAGACGACAAGATAGGACTCATTGTCTATGCCGGTCAAGCTTATGTCCAGTTGCCGATAACAAGCGACTATGTTTCCGCAAAGATGTTTCTCGAAACCATTAACCCATCAATGATAGAGATGCAGGGAACCGACATTGCTGCCGCAATATCTCTGGCTTCTAACAGTTTTACCAAGCGCGAGGGAGTAGCCAAAGCCATATTCCTTATCACCGATGGTGAAGACAACGAGGGTGGGGCAGAGGAAGCTGCCAAAGAAGCTGCCGACCAAGGTATCCACATATATATGTTGGGAGTAGGTACCCCCAACGGTGCACCAATACCCATTCCCGGTACTGGCAAGTATATCATCGATAACGAAGGTAATACCGTAATATCCAAACTCAACGAAGACATGTGCCGTAGCATTGCCAACGCAGGCAACGGCAATTACATATACGTCGACAACAGCAGTTCTGCACAGAAGAAACTTGACCAGTATGTCGACAACCTCGGAAGGGTTGAAATGGAATCCCAAATCTTTTCCGAATACGACGAGCAGTTCCAAAGTTTCCTCCTGCTCTCACTCCTCTTCCTGCTCTTGGATGTACTGCTTTTAGAGCGCAAGAATCACGTCCTGCAAAGATTCACCTTTTTTACAAGAAAGAAATAATATTTTTCGAACTTGATATGATGAAACGCATCTTTATACTTCTTATTATCTGTTCATTATCAGCATCCTTTGCCGATGCCCAAACCATCCGCGACTATGTACGTCGAGGCAACAGGCTTATGTGCGACACCGTTGGCGGAAAAGACTACTCCGACAAGGCCATTATTCAATATAAAAAAGCACTTGAGATAGACTCCACCTATTCCATTGCACGCTATAATCTCGGTACCGCTCTTGTCCGCCAGGGTAAACCTCAGGAAGCGATGAAGGAATTCCTTGCCGCTATCAAATACGAGAAAGACAAGAAGAACCTTTCCGACATATATCACAATATGGGAGTCTTGCTTCAGGCCTCGCAAAAATATTCCGAGGCAGTCGAAAGCTATAAGGAATCACTTCGCAACAATCCCTCCAACAACGAAACCCGTTACAATTACGTCCTTGCCCTTTGGCATTTGAAGAATCAGTCAAACCAAAACGACCAGCAGGATAAGTCTGACGACCAGCAACAAAAGGACCAGGACAAGCAACAGGACAAGCAACAGGACCAGCAGGGAAAGGACAAGAAGGAGCAACCCCAACCCCAGGAAAACAAGGAAGATAAGCAACAACAGCAACAACAACCTGCTGAACAAAAGGATGCAATGTCAAAAGAGAACGCCGAGCGAATCCTTAAAGCCGCTATGCGTAACGAAAAAGAGACTCAAGAGAAAATACAGCGCCAGCAACAAGACGCACCACGCCGCCGTTTACTTAAGCAATGGTAATACTCTTGATTCCCCCATGTAGAGTCATTTCATAAGAATCGTTTATAAACTAAATAAGATAATATAGTGAAGAGGATATTTTTAGTTTTGTCTATACTGGCAATCACTATCTCCGCATCATATGCACAATCCGTTCGTATTCAGGTTCAGGATGCATGCGAGGTCGGTCAAAAGATAAACGTCAGGTATATTGTCGATACTCAGGATGTGGAAGATATCCAGGTAGGTGAATTCACAGGCTTTGAGTATCTCTATGGTCCCTCTACCAGCAGTCAGAGCTCTTTCCAGATGATAAACGGAAAGACCACCCACACAAGCTCTGTTACCTTTACCTACACCCTTCTTGCCAAGGAGGAAGGTGAGCACAAACTGCCCTCAGCCACTGTCAAGTTATCAGACAAGACCATTCGCAGTAATACTGCCACCATCACTGTCCTCCCATCGTCTGGTGGTTCTCAAGGCAGCACCTCATCAAATTCTTCATCAAACTCCTCTTCAACCGGAAATCGCCCATCCGCTACAGGTTCTGTCAATGCACGCGACCTTTTCATCACCGCCTCTGCCAATAAGACAAAGGTTTTTGAGCAGGAAGCCGTTGTACTTACCTACAAACTCTATACCCTTGTTAATATTCGTCAGCTCTCTGGTGATATGCCAGAGTTAGATGGATTTCATTGTCAGGAACTCAACAACAAGGCACAGCTGTCACTAAAATACGAAAACTACAATGGGCGTAACTATGGCACCGCCATTTGGCGCCAGTATGTCCTCTTCCCTCAAAAAAGCGGAAAACTCACAATCCCCAGCATCTCCTTTGATGCCGAGGTTGTTGTAACCAATCATTCTGCCGACCCATTTGATTTTTTCTTTGGTGGTGGATCACTCACCCAGATTGTAAACAAAACCATCAGCACTCCCAAGGTAGAGATCGACGTACAGTCACTCCCCACACCATCTCCAAACAATTTCTCCGGAGCAGTAGGTAAGTTCACTATGGACGCCACCCTCTCTCCCCAGCAGCTCAATACCAACGATGCTGCCACCCTCAAACTCGTTGTCTCCGGACAGGGAAACATGAAACTCATGAAAGCCCCGGTTGTCAATGCACCCAAGGATTTTGAATTATATACCCCCAAGGAAACAGCCAAGACTACCAACACCACATCAGGAGCCAAGGGAAGCATCACCTTCGACTATGTTATAGTACCACGCCATGGAGGAAACTATACTATCCCCCCCGTGGAATTTGTCTATTTCAATCCCGAGTCAAAGAAATATGTCACCCTCACCTCCGACACATTCCAACTCGCCGTCGCTAAGGGACAGCAAGTGGCAGGTACTCCTATGCAGGAGAAAGAGGACTTGCGCATACTATCTTCAGACATACATTATATAAAGAATGGTAATCCCGATATCGAAGAGAGCATCGACAGCTTTTTTGCAAGCACCGCTTATGTGCTTGTATATGTAGGTTTGACACTCCTCTTTATAGTCCTCCTTATTGCTTTCCATCGTTATGCCAAGTCCAATGCCGATTTGATAAGAAAGCGCGGCAAGCGTGCAGGCAAAGAAGCAAGCAAGCGATTGAAACAAGCCCACAAACTACTCAAGAAGCAAGAAGTAGGCCCCTTCTACGAAGAACTCCTGAGAGCACTGCTCAACTATGTCAGTGACAAACTCAACATACCAATGACCCATCTCTCAAAGGAGAATGTCTCCGAAACACTCTCATCACGTGGAGTTGACCCAACATTAATCCATCAATACATGGAAGTCATCGAATCGTGCGAGTTCGCAAGATTTGCACCAGGCGACCCTATTGCTAATATGGACAAAACCTACACATCCGCCACCAACGTTATTAACAATCTTGACAAGAATTTATAGCCGATAGAATATGAAGGTAATATATTACGTATTTCTAATGCTATGTCTGGCATCAATGCCCGCCACAGCCTCAAACCTTCCTGCAGACTCACTCAGCATCCTCAAGCAGCAAGCCGACTCTGCATATGCCAATGAGAAATTCTCACAAGCCCAGCAGATTTATCTCCAATTGGCAACACAAGGCGAAAGCGTCTCTGTCTATTATAACCTTGCCTGCACATATTACCGAATGGATAGTATGGCAAAGGCGGTTCTGTGGTTCGAACGCGCATCACTGTTAGACCCATCCGACGAGGATATCCGTTTTAACCTCGCTATGGCACGAAGCAAGACCATCGACCGCATCATACCCCGTCACGAGATGTTCTTTGTCTCTGCATGGAACACACTTATGCACAGTCGTTCAGTCACCCAATGGGCCTATGGTGCAATCATCGCCTTTGTTCTCACTCTGCTTCTGGTGAGCCTATACATATATTCATCATCTGTGGCATTGCGAAAGACAGGATTCTTTGGCGCCATACTGACACTCATGCTCTGCATCCTGTTTAATGTATTGGCATTGAACCTTCGCAATCAAAACACCAACAAAACCTCTGCCATCATCATGGCACCTGCTGTAACAGTCCGCAGCACACCCACCCAGTCAGGCACCGACCTCTTTGTCATTCACGAAGGCACCCGTGTAGAGATACGCGACAACAGCATGCGCGATTGGGCAGAGATTCAGATTGCCGATGGTAAGGTAGGATGGATTGAAAAGACCACCTACGAAACCATTTAACCCCAATCGTTCATTAGTGCATAACAGTCTATCGACCGATTGTGGTTTAACCATCCCCCTCGTTTACTAAATCACCCCAAGCGATGAATTTTCCCTCCTTCGACACTGAACTCCTGCTCGCAATAAATCAATTAAATAACATCTTCTTAGACGGCATAATGCTGAAATTCAGTGACACCCTCACGTGGTCATTAATGCTTATTGTCGTTGTTCTTGTAGTTTTAAAGGACAGACCATTCCGCGAAGCCATCCTTGTCCTCATAGGCATGGCACTGTGTGTTCTACTTGCCGATCAGATAAGTTCATCGCTAATAAAACCCCTTGTGGCACGTCTTCGTCCCACCCACGAACCCTCCATCATGTTTCAGGTACGCTGCATATCAGGCCGTGCCGGTCTTTATGGCTTTGTCAGTTCCCATGCCGCCAACACCTTTGCAATAGCCGTTTTTCTTGCATTCGTTCTCCGTCATCGAACCACCAGCCTATGCCTCATGTTATGGGCATCTATTGTAGGATTCAGTCGAATTTACCTTGGTGTCCACTATCCCCTCGATGTTGTTGCAGGCTCACTGCTCGGCATATTTGTCGGCATTGTCGTATATACTCTGTACTTTTTTGTAATAGGCAAGTGTTTTAAAGTACAACAGCAGTATTATAGCAATGCCTACACCTCCTCAGGCTATCAGGTAGACGATATCTATATAGTGCTTACGTCTATGGCCCTGACCCTTATCTACACCTTTTTCTAAATACCCTTTCTGTATTTCAGAGGCGTCTGACCAGTCGCCTTATGAAACATACGCGTAAAGTGGTTAGGATATCTGAAACCTAATTCCTCGGCAATTTCGTTAATTGTCATGTTTGTTTGCCTCAGCAGCACCTTCGCATGGTTTATCAACAAACTTTTTATATAGTCCTGAGCAGTTATATGCACCTCTTTTTTAATTAAATCCCCAAAATAGTTAGGACTAAGGTTAAACTGCATGGCACACCACGCCACTGTAGGCAACCCCTGGAGCGCCAATTGTCCGCATCTCAGGTTTTTCTCAAGCAAACGTTCCAGTCTTTCGCAAAACGTCTGTTCTCTGTCGCTATGAGCAGTATGGTACTTCTCGAAATACCTTTTCACATAACTCAGCAACGTACCAATACCTAAGCGAATCATCTGTCCCGACAGATGGTCCTGCGGAGTATTCAGTTCAGCATACAGGTTGGCAAAACAATTTCTTATCACCCTGAATTCAATTGGATTCAGAGATATAGCCATGTCGTAGTCCGAGTTGAAATACGTAAACATATAGAAATCACGTCCCAATCCAGTCTTCTCTAGCAGTTCAGGTTTAAAAGCCAGAATCCACCCCAAAGGCTGCGCATCCTTTTCAATCTTCAGGTCCAGCGCCTGTCCTGGTCTAAAAGTAATTATCGAGGAACATTCAAAAACAACCTCCGTATCATCCTTTGTAATCTCCCCCTTAATGTTCTCTATAAACACCAATATGTAGAGATCATGTTGTTTATTTTTAAAGAATGTAAAGTCTGCACAGCTTAAATCTATCACCGAAACCTGAGGATGCAATGTTCTGGCAGCAAACAAACTATTGAAATCGTATATGTTATCCATATCTCCAGTTCTTAATAACTATGCAAATATAATAATAATTTGCCTAAAACATACCATTCCACAACACCAACGAATATAAAAAAGAGAGTGGATGTATCACATGAAATGATGTATCCACTCTCTTTTCGTATAGAATCAAATTTATAAAGACGCTTTTATTAAGTTCAATGTATGTTATGTCATCAACGTTTTACACGAAAATCGTAACCTCCACAATTTGTTTTTGATGAAATCCACTAATCCCTCATCGTTAACCACTGACCTTTAATCACTCTTTTGTCCCCATTAAGATATGCGGAACGATGAGCAAAGTCCCGGAAGGTTATGACAAACTCCGCGTTTTCAGTAATCACCTTACCATTTTATTCGTTCATCTGTTCACGAACTTATTCTCCAATTTTATCCTCAAATCCTCACGCTCATGCTCATTAAATTCTGGAGCATCAAGGAAGTAACTGAAGCGTTGCCACCATTCCGTTTTACCAAGATGTGTCTTGATAGAATGTGCCTTTATCCACACCGCCTTCTTGCTCACAGAACCCGCCTCGTGATTCAGGAAAATGTAAGTACCCCACACCAGAGTTGCAGCAACAACAATCACTGTATACAACTGGCAATGCAAC
>JAFYQK010000023.1 GCA_017547165.1 Bacteroidaceae bacterium | reverse complement strand
CTCCGTTTACCAAGGAACAGCGTCTGCAGAAGGCCTTGGAATATCTGCAATCTCATGGGGCAATGAAGGTGAAGCACTATATGGAACTTACAGGACTCTCGCATACCGTTGCCGCTAAGGAACTGTGGGAGTTTGAGCATGCTGCATCATCAGGCATCACCTCAATCGGCCGCTTTGCCGGCAAGGTATATGTAAAGAGCGTGCAAGAGTAATAAGTTGCTAGAACTTCTTGATGTGTGGGGTGGGTGTGTTTTTAATTTAAAGTTGAAAATCGAAGAAGCCGTGTGCTTATGAAAGTGTTCTGTTTTACGGAACAATCTTCACTTTACTGCTTAAATTGTTGCCATCTTGATTCACTTGTATCTGGATCATAATGGAGCATTTGTTGCTATTGCTGTATAGATAGGTATTACTACCTGTAGTTTATCGAATACTTACACCTTAAGAGCAGGAGTAACTGATAATATAGCCAATGCTCTTGATAGAACTGAGGCTATGTTTGATACAGTATTCGCACGATGCGTAACCCAAGAGTATTATATGTGCTTGTTCCTAGAGGTGTACAACGAGACCATGAAGAAAGCAATAGGAATTAGTAAAAGAATTAGCATATAGGCTAGCTGAATAATTTAAGTCTATAAATAACAAATGGATTCAAAACAAAAATCCCAGAGGATATAAATACGAAAGTAGATCCTCTGGGATTTGGTATTAAATGGTATCAAAAACTGCCCTGTTTTTAATAAATATAGGGGTTATAAGTTATAAAATCTTTTCACCGTTTTCCACTTGCTGATTAATCCCAATAGTCCTCAATGACCTTTACTTCATAAGAAAAGAAATCAAGCAAGGTATATTCAAAAGCGATGCTGCTTATTATTCGTCGCAAGAATGGATGGTTGCGAAAGAGACATTTTACCTGATACCCCTTTGATTTAAAGCCCTTACATACCTACGGGCATTGGCAAGGTGTTCTGAATATGTGCGGGCAAAATTATGTGAACCAGAGAAATCCTCTTTGGCACACATATATAGATAATTATGTTGCTCGTGATTGAGTACAGCATCTATGGCCTTGATAGAGGGAATACAAATAGGACCAGGAGGCAGGCCACGGTTGAGATAGGTGTTATATGGACTTTCAACCTTTAAATGATGATTGTATATACGACGTAGGGAAAAATCGCCTACAGCAAACTTAACAGTTGGATCGGCCTGAAGAGGCATACCTATTTGAAGTCGGCGCAAATACATTCCGGCAACCTTTGGCATTTCGGGTTCATAGGCAGTCTCTTCAGATACGATGCTAGCAAGAGTAACAACATCAATGGGAGTAAGGTTAATTTTCTTTGCCTTATCAAGTCGCTCTTGTGTCCAGAAGGCCTGGTTTTCCCTTTTCATACGTTGCATAACCTTTTCTAACGAAGAGTTCCACCACATTTCGTATGTGTTGGGGATGAATAGTGCAGGAAGAGACTGCCAATTGTATCCCAATTCGCTACAGAAGGCCGTATCGCGAAAAGCATTAGAGAATGCGCTGCTGTCAATCATGAGTTGGTCGGCCAAACGAGAGGCAAGCTGGTCGAGGGTTCGCACATGAGGTATGGTGACACGGACGGGGGATTGTGTGCCGTTGCGAAATTTGCGATAGGCGTCGACAACTCTTTCGTTGGGCTCTATGATATAGTGTCCGGTACGGGGCTGAGCCTCAAAATACCATTGCAACAATTCCCAACGTTTTGGGGTTCCAAGCTTGACATAGATGGAGTCTTGCGTATCATCCTCGTCGATGTAAACACTCACCGGTGATTCGGACAAAGATACTGCATGAAATATAGGCCAAACATACCAAGCAGAAACGGCCGAGACCGTTAAAACTATAGATAAAAATATTGATGTGAACCAAACAAGGACTTTCTTTTGCGACATATAAAAGTGTGTTTTAGAAAAAGTTAGGTTTGTTGCGTCGTGCCTCCTCTAACGAAACGATTGGGGTTGGCTTGTATGAACTGCGAAGTGACTCATACTCCTCTTCCAATTTTTTGAAGGCATCTGTTTTTGACGAAGCATTTAGGAATGGAGCCAATCTCGGACAATTCTGCGAAGCATCCTTCAGCCACAACACCGGACCACTGTAGAGTGGTGATATTTTCAGTGCCGTATGCAAGGCACTTGTTGTTGCGCCGCCAATCATTACGGGCACATTTACACCAGCCTCGGCCAATTGGCTGACAACTGTTGTCATTTCTGTTAACGATGGAGTAATCAAACCTGAAAGACCAATTGCATCAGGTTTGTACTCAAGAGCAGCCTTTACGATAACTTCGGGCGGCACCATAACTCCAAGGTCAATTATCTCAAAACCATTGCATGCCATTACCACGGAAACGATGTTTTTACCGATATCGTGGACATCACCCTTTACTGTTGCAAGAAGAATCTTGCCAGCGATGTTCTGGAGTTCGGCTTTTTGTTCCTCAATATAGGGTTGCAAAATATTGACAGCATGCTTCATGGTGCGTGCAGTTTTTACAACTTGAGGCAAAAACATCTTGCCCTCGCCAAACAACTGCCCCACCCTGTTCATACCCTCCATGAGAGGACCGTCTATTATATCAACAGCCTTAGGGTATTTCAGCAATGCCTCTTTAATATCTTGCTCCAAACCTTCAGTTATTCCCTGTTGCAGTTTTTGTGCCAGTCGTGCCTCTACAGGAAGGTCAGCAACGATTGTTGCGCCTGATGCTGAATATGCTACAGACGCACTGCCATCATTAGCGATATTAGTTGCCAATTCTATCAGTGCTTCACTTGCTTGAGAACTTGGACGTAACAGCACATCTTCTATGATGCGCAAGTGATCGGCAGGAATATCGGCATAGGTAACTTTAGCCGAAGGATTGACTATAGCAAAGTCCATTCCTCTCTTAATGGCTTCGAAGAGGAAAACGGCATGCATGGCCTCACGTATGTAATTATTGCCACGGAACGAGAACGACAGATTACTTATGCCACCAGAAATATGCGCTCCAGGCAAATTATTATGTATCCAGTCTACGGCTTGTAGAAAATCCCATGCATAAGTGTCGTGATGAGATATGCCGGTAGCAACAGAAAGAACATTAGGGTCAAAAATAATATCCTCGGGAGGTATGCTTACATTTTCGACTAAGAGTTTATAGGCCCTCTGGCATATTTTTATCCTTCGCTCAAAACTGGTTGCCTGCCCCTCCTCGTCAAATGCCATAACAACCATGGCGGCCCCCATGCTATGTATCTCTCGGGCATGCGACAGAAATTTCTTTTCTCCCTCTTTAAGCGAGATGCTATTCACAATACTTTTACCCTGAACACACTTCAGTGCTGCTATTATAACATCCCAGTCACTTGAGTCTATCATCAAGGGAACACGACAGATATCTGGCTCGGAAGCAATGAGTTTAAGAAAGTGTTCCATCTCCTTTCGCGCGTTCAGGAGTCCATCGTCCATATTTATGTCGATAACGAGAGCCCCGTCCTGTACCTGACGTCTTGCAATCTCCAATGCCTCGGCATAATTGCCTTCGGATATTAGACGCAGGAACTTTCGGCTACCGGCCACATTACACCTTTCGCCCACACCGACAAATGTGGCATTACGCTCCAAAGGTTCGAGGCCACATATATTTATCCGCATAAATCTACTATAGCTTTAATATGTTCTGGAGTTGTTCCGCAGCAACCACCAATTATGTCTACTAACCCCTCCTCTATCATAGGAGAAACGGATTGGGCATATTTCTCAGGCGTTACATCATACTGTCCCATGGAGTTGGGTAATCCTGCATTAGGATGGAACGATATACATACCCTACCCTTCAGTTCTTGTTCAATCTTCACGGCATGATGTAGGCGACGTAAAACTGGAATAAGTTCATCTGCACCAAAGGAACAATTCAAACCGATCGAAATCATTTCGGCATGAGAAACAGAAATAATGAATGCCTCTAACGTCTGACCTGTAAGCAGTCGACCGTTGGCATCGTTGACTGTTACGGAAAGCATCAAGGGAGTGTCCTTGGCAAAATATTCATTAGCTTTTTGTAAGGCATATATACCAGCCTTGGCATTGAGCGTATCAAAAATTGTCTCAAGCATAACAGCATCAACACCCTCTTCTATAAGAACACACATTTGCTCGTAATATGCATTTGCCAACTCGTCAAATGTGATTGAACGGAGTGCGGGATCGTTGATATCAGGCGATATGCTTAACGATTTGTTTGTTGGACCCAATGTGGCAATGACATAACCATTTTTGCCACATTTTTCAAAAGCCTCACGTGCTATACGGACAGCCTCCTTGTTTTGCTCCCTTACCAATTCCTCACAATTGTAATCCTTCTGAGAAATATAATTGGCCGAAAAAGTATTGGCGGTAATAATATCCACACCAGACTCGATATATGAAGTATGGATAGCAGAAACAATATCAGGACGTGTGAGATTAAGCATCTCATTATTTCCTAAAAGCATTCCAGGCAATGAACGAAAACGGTATCCACGAAAATCCTCTTCCTTCAACCTGTAGTTTTGAACCATAGTTCCAAAACCGCCATCAAGAATCAAAGGCTTTGATTTTATGCCCCTATCATTTTGTTTCTCCCGTTCAAGAAGAGCCTCTTTAAGTGTCATTCTTCTATCTGTGCAAAATTTGTAAGATTCTCGTCAATGTAGTGCGCCACTATCTCGGTCACCTCTTCCTCCATAACGATAAACTCGTCATCAAGATCGTCGGCCTCTGGATAGTTTTCATAGATGGCCATGAACTCCTCGTCAGTACATTCATTTGTAAGTTCCTTCTGATTCTCTTCATAAAACCTTCGACCACTATACACTAATTTGGAGAAATCCTTGGCACCCCAAAGGCGCATAGCCTTGGCAAAGGGATTCAAGAAGATAAAAGGCCCATAGCCATTGTGTATGAGCTGGACATGGCCACCATCCATCACTTCCTCGCGATAGATGCAATAAGCAACCAGCGTTATTTGGTCTGGTGTCAGTTTCTGCATGCTCTCAGCATTCAACTCTCCACAAATGTGGTTCATTATCTCATTGTAGAAGAGTTCCACAAAAGCATCCATGCCCTGCTGTGCCGCTTCTATTACCTGTCGTTCTTTTATTTTAAGCATATTATTCTAACCTTAACCATTTTGAAATGAACATAATCAATGCAAAAACACCGCCTCTGACTATATATGACCAGAAAGGCAAATCCTTATCTGTTTGCCAAAAGTAATCGAATATCCAAAGGAAAACAACCATAACTAATGTTGTCAAAAGAATATGAATGATGTCTTGCTTGGTCATAATATCATTTCGTAATTATATTAAGATACGGAATAAAGATTGAATAAGAATTTTTCGTTTTCAGTTTTAATCCGGCTTTCTCGGTCTTGAATCTGCACTCGCAGGCAATTCAAACAGTTTGATTACTCTCGCTTAGTCGTAGATTTCAGTTCTCTAATACCCTTTCTTAAAGGCCCGATCTATTTGTCGGCGGTCCTCTTTCTCCTTCATGGTCTCGCGCTTGTCGTACTCCTTCTTGCCTCGGGCTATAGAAATATCCAGTTTGGCTAAGCCCTTCTCATCAATAAATAATAGTGTAGGAACAATGCTGAAACCAGGTTGCTTCACGATTTGCTGTATCTTGCGTATTTCGCGGCGGTTCAACAGTAATTTGCGTTCACGACGCTCAACATGATTGTTGTACGACCCTTGTTCATAGTGAGCCACGTACATGTTTTTGACCCACACCTCTCCGTTATGAACATAACAGAATGTATCCACGAGGGAAGCTTTGCCCTGACGGATGCTCTTTATCTCTGTGCCGGTGAGAACAATACCTGCGGTATAATCGTCGAATAAAGCAAAATCAAACGAAGCTCGCTTGTTTTTAATATTTATAGTCTTGGATTTTAGTTCCTTCTTTACCATATATTGAGAATACTATATATAAGAGTATCTAATCCATATAATAATTAGGAGTCAAAGATACGAAAAAAAAGAAAATACCTAAAGTTTGTCACATTATTTTGCCATTTTATACACAAAATATTAAATAAAACCTTGCACTCCTACTCAAAATTGACTATTTTTGTAAACGCAAAAAGTGTTAAACCACTAAATAATAAAACAACCAAACAACAAAATTATGCAGTACACACACGAAGTACAGAACATGTGTTGTGTGGCTAAAGGCCCCAACCATGGTCCAGCTCCCATCCCAGAAGAGGGCAAGTGGGTGCAGGCAAAGGAAATCAAGGACATCAGCGGTCTGACCCACGGTGTGGGTTGGTGTGCTCCCCAGCAGGGTGCTTGTAAGCTGACCTTGAACGTGAAGGAAGGTATAATCGAGGAATGTCTCATCGAGACCATCGGTTGCTCTGGCATGACCCACTCTGCCGCTATGGCAAGTGAGATTCTTCCTGGCAAGACCATCCTTGAGGCTTTGAACACTGACTTGGTTTGCGACGCTATCAACACCGCAATGCGCGAGTTGTTCTTGCAAATCGTTTATGGTCGCACACAGTCTGCTTTCTCAGAAGGCGGTTTGACCATCGGTGCTGGTATGGAGGATTTGGGTAAGGGTCTTATCTCTCAGACCGGTACTCTCTATGGCACCAAGCTCAAGGGCACACGTTACTTGCAGCTCACCGAGGGTTACATCACCAAGATGTACCTAGACGAGGACGACCAGGTTTGTGGTTACGAGTTCGTACACATGGGCAAGTTGATGGATGCCATCAAGAAGGGCATGGACGCCAACGAGGCTCTTAAGAGTGTTACAGGCACCTACGGTCGCACCAAGGCTGAGGATGGCGCTGTGAAGAGTATTGACCCCCGTAAGGACTAATTAATTGGAGGAACAAGACTATGATTAGAGAAGTAAAATTCGAGTCACAGGACCGTCGTATCAAGCAGATTCTTGCTTGTTTGAATAGTCACGGTATCGCCTCCATCGAAGAGGCTAACGAGATTTGTGATGCAGCAGGCATCGATCCTTACAAGACATGTGAGGAGACACAAATGATTTGCTTTGAGAACGCAAAGTGGGCTTATGTAGTAGGTACCGCTATCGCTCTAAAGGAGAAGGCAAAGGACGCTGTTGAGGCTGCTAACTATATCGGTGAGGGTTTGCAGAGCTTCTGTATCCCAGGTTCAGTTGCTGATGACCGTAAGGTAGGTATCGGCCATGGTGAGTTGGCAGCTCGTCTGCTCTCTCCCGAGACTAAGTGCTTCGCTTTCTTGGCAGGTCACGAGTCATTCGCTGCTGCTGAGGGTGCTATCAAGATTGCACAGATGGCCAACAAGTCAAGACCAGCAGACAAACCCTTGCGTTGCATCTTGAACGGTCTTGGCAAGGACGCTGCCATGATCATCAGCCGCATCAACGGTTTCACCTATGTACAAACCCAGTTCGATTACTTCACCGGTGAGTTGAAGATTGTTGGCAAGAAGGCATACAGCAACGGTCCACGTGCTGCTGTTAACTGCTACGGTGCCGATGACGTTCGCGAGGGTGTTGCTATCATGTGGCACGAGGATGTAGATGTTTCTATCACAGGTAACTCTACCAACCCCACCCGCTTCCAGCACCCCACAGCTGGTACATACAAGAAGGAGCGCGTACGCGCTGGTAAGGCATACTTCAGCGTAGCTTCTGGTGGTGGTACCGGTCGTACTCTACACCCCGATAATATGGCAGCTGGTCCAGCTTCTTACGGCATGACCGACACCCTGGGCCGTATGCACTCTGACGCTCAGTTCGCAGGTTCTTCTTCAGTTCCCGCACACGTAGAGATGATGGGCTTCCTGGGTATTGGCAACAACCCCATGGTAGGTTGCTCAGTAGCATGCGCAGTACAGGCTGACCTTTACCTGAACAAGAAGTAATCATTTACAGATTACATATACGAAACTCCCATAACACATGTTGTGGGAGTTTTTTTATTGCCCAAACTAAAATTTGTTTTGTAGTGTGATACAAAAACTTTATCTTTGCAAATAATTGCAAGTAAAAAGAAAAATCAGTTTAAACAAAATAAAACACTAAGAATTAACTTATGAACAGAACAGATCTTATAGCCGCAGTTGCAGAACGCACAGGCACATCCAAAACAAATGCAGCTCAGATGGTAGATGCTGTCTTCGGGATAATTGCAGATACACTAACGGAGCAAAAGAAAGAAGTAGCTATAGCAGATTTTGGCCGATTCTTTGTAAAACAACAAGCTGAGCGTACAGGTTTCAACCCACAGACAGGAGAAAAAATCACTATTGAAGCAAGAGAGAAGGTAAGTTTCAAAGCTTCGTCAAGCTTAGAGTATTATAGCAGGAAACACAAATAACCTTTATCATGGTTAGATTATAACAATATAAAGTGAAGGCTTCATATTTATAGGCGGATAATTTCTTGATGATATTATTCGCTTTATCTTTAGAAATCAATAAAAAACATATAACTAGAGGTGGTGTAATCAAAACTTAGTTTGGTTTTGATTACACCACCTTCAATTATTATTTTATACAAATAGTTACTTTGAGAAGTAACGCTTAAGCAGACCCTCGAAACCACGGCCATGACGTGCCTCATCCTTTGCCATCTCATGTACGGTATCGTGAATGGCATCAAGGTTTGCTTCTTTAGCAGCCTTTGCTATATCCATCTTACCAGCACAAGCTCCACACTCTGCCTCTGCGCGCTTTTGGAGGTTTGTTTTGGTATCCCACACAACATCACCTATCAACTCTGCAAAGCGACTT
The DNA here is from genome assembly GCA_017547165.1 of Bacteroidaceae bacterium. GTDB lineage: Bacteria > Bacteroidota > Bacteroidia > Bacteroidales > Bacteroidaceae > Physcousia. The sequence continues at coordinate 49,729 of JAFYQK010000023.1, read as the reverse complement.
GCATGGTCGGCCTCTTCAAGAGCATAGCGTTTGAATGCCTCTGCAATCTCGGGATAACCCTCGCGATCGGCCTGACGGCTCATTGCAAGATACATACCCACCTCGGTGCACTCACCCATGAAATGTGCCTTCAAACCGTCCATGATTTCTTGAGGACAACCTTGAGCAACACCAATAACATGCTCTGTCACATATGACTGCTCTGCAGCCATCTCGTTAAACTTGTTGGCAGGAACCTTACACTGAGGACACTTTTCGGGAGCTGCATCACCTTCGTGAATATAACCACATACTGTGCAAACGAATTTCTTACTCATAATTGTATTTTGTTTTTAATTATTATAATTTATATTAAAATGCTGTGTTTCTAAAATAAGTATTTTAATTGCTCTCATGAGGGAGACAAGAAGAACAAATACCCTTGAAATATACATGCACTTCAGAAATGCGATGACCTCCAAGCGTTGTGCTCTGCAACAATTGTGCACTCTCGTCTTGAGGAATATCAAAGACACGGCCACATTCGGTGCAAAAGAAATGTGAATGAGGATGCAGATTAATGTCGTAACAAACTTGCTTATCATTTATGCTAAGAGGTACGCATATACCCTTTTCGGCAAAGAGCTTCAGTGTGTTGTATACTGTAGTTAACGAAAGTGAAGGATGTGTACTACGCAAATGCTTGAAAATAACATCAGCTGTTGGATGAACAAAATTCTCTTGCATATACTTCAGTATTGCTACTCGGGGACGAGAAGGTGAAATACCATGCATAGCTAAAACTTCTCTTGCTTTAATCTGTGAGTTCATTGCATTATTTGTTATGATTACAATGCAAATGTAGTGATTTTAATTTATATTACAATAATGTGAATGCAAAAAAAATCTAAAATAGATATAAAACTTGCAAATAATATATTTTTGCCTTAACTTTGCCTTTGAAAGAAGTGCGGTAGTAGCTCAGTTGGCAGAGCATGGGCTTCCCAAGCCCAGGGTCGCGGGTTCGAACCCCGTTTACCGCTCCCCTACCCCCAAAAAGAAGAGGAATAGTCCTCTTCTTTTTTACTCTTTATATATTAATCTGGTGGGTAGATCAGTGCTTGTTGGTCATTATGTCCAGTACCATACGATCGGTTTCCTGCATTCCTTTAGCTCCAACAAGTGTAAGATTACGTATACATCTGTCGACATCATCTTCAATGAGTCCCTCAACACTTGAGACATATTTATTCTGTATAGCTAGCATTGCACTTAAAACTGCAGTAGATACGCCACTTGAAACCTTAAGAGCACAGCTTGGTTTGGCTCCATCACATACCATGCCTGCAAGATTAGCGATCATATTCTTGACACTATATACTATTTGGTCATAGCCGCCACCCATCAAGTATGTGATGCCACAACTGCTACCTGTGCTTGCAACAACACATCCACACAATGCACTGAGGCGACCTAAACTTTGCTTGATGTATATAGCTGTAAGATGACTAAGAATAAGAGCACGAGTGAGCTCTTCTTCAGTATTATGATTTTCTTTGGCAAATACAACAACGGGGAGTGTTGCCGCTATGCCCTGGTTTCCGCTTCCGCTATTGCTCATTACCGGAATCATAGCTCCAGCCATACGGGCATCACATGCACTACTTGTGACAGAGAGGATATGACTGAAGATGCTTTCGCCCATGATGCCCTTACCCAGTGGACGAGAAAGGGTTTTTCCCAATTCATGTCCATAGTTGCCACGCAATGCCTCTTGTGCTGCAGACTCATTGAGTTCCTTGGCCTTGTTGATGAATTCGAGTTGCTCAAGAGGTGAATTCATTGCGAAGTCATAAACCTGGCGTAGAGTGAGATGATTTGATTCATTATCAGAATATGCTGACGGTTTCAATGAAGAACGATTGTCAAGCAAAACCTTGCCGTCAAAATACAGATAAACAAGGTTTGTATGTTCGTGGGCAATTATGGCTTCCGACATACGACCATCCATTTTACATATAACATCTACATAAAGATTATCGCAAGCATTCTTATCTAATGATATGCTGATACGTCCATCAGCTATATATTGCTTACCTTTCTCAACAGCACTTGTAGTACATTCTTTCAAGACCTCCAGATTATAAGAAGTCTTTCCTATAATAGCTCCAAGAGCAACAGCTATTGGAAGACCAACCATGCCGGTACCAGGGATTCCTACACCCATAGCATTCTTGAGTACATTAGAACTGAGGCTTACTTGAATGGAATCCGGTTCGCCTCCCAAAACCTCACAGGCATGAGCAACGCATAAAGCCACACACATAGGTTCGGTACAACCTGTTGCAGGAACAACCTCTCGCTTTATTAGTTTTAGAATCTCATCGTTATGCATAAAAAAGAATATATGGGATTAATGTTTTTCTGTAATGGTACTGTATTTGGTTATGTATATTGCAAAAAGAATAGGCAGATTTACAAGAATGCCACTTCTGCCTGCAGAAGCAAAATTCAAATAGTAATCCATCAAAACAAGCAACATTGACCCCAAGAGAGAAATTTGCATAAATGTTGCCTTCTTCTTGAAAAAAGTAAACACCCCGAAAATGCTAAGATAAACCACAAACAGTGTCACATACCTATATATATATAATATCAAGGTATTAAACTCTGGAATAAGTCCGTTGTCTTCAAGATATTCAAAAACAAGTGACAAAAGAACCAGTGAAATAGGTAGAGCAAAATATATCAGTTTTTTATTTTTCATAAAATGTCCGCAGATAAATTGAGAAGATTTATTGCTATATTCAATCCAAAACATTATATTGAAAAAGGAGTTCGGCCAGCAAATGCCCTGCCTAAGGTTGCTTCGTCTGTGTGTTGAAGTTCGTCGTTTTGTGCTACACCGCGAGCAATTATGGTAATTTTGGGCATGATAGATGCGGATTGTTCATCTACAGATGATTGTGCAAGTTGCTGAGCTTGAGAAATTCTTTTATAGATAAAATAGTTGGTTGTATCTCCTTCCATTGTTGGACTGAGAGCAAGAATTACCTCTTTGGTACCTCCCGCCATAACTCGTTCTACAAGACTTTGTATATGCAGATTGCTGGGACCAATGCCATCCATAGGACTGATAACACCTCCAAGCACATGATAAAGACCACGATAGAGTCCAGTGGACTCAACTGCCATCACATCCTGAATGTTCTCAACCACACAAAGCAAAGATGCATCGCGTTTTGGATTAGAACATATCTCACATACATCAGTGTCGGAAATATTATGGCATACGTTGCAATATTTTACCTCGTTACGTAGTACAGAAAGAGCTTCACAAAGAGTTGATGTTACAAGCGAATCCTGACGCAAAAGATGTAAAACCAACCTAAGAGCAGTCTTACGACCAATGCCAGGCAAACAGGACATTTCATCAACTGCTCTTTGAAGTAGATGAGATGAGAAATTTGTTGTCATAATGAACCCTTGCTCGAAGGCAGATTAAAATGTTCGACATCTCGTTTCACGGCCATCTTTACAGCTCGTGCAAAAGCTTTAAAGATTCCCTCTATCTTGTGATGTTCGTTGCTCCCTTCTGCTTTGATGTTCAAGTTCATGCGGGCTGAATCTGAAAGACTTTTAAAAAAGTGCAGGAACATCTCGGTTGGCATATCTCCAACTTTCTCACGTTTGAAATCAGCCTCCCAAACAAGCCATGGACGACCACCGAAATCAAGGCTTACCTGACAAAGACAATCATCCATAGGCAATGAATATCCATAACGTTCAATGCCTCTTTTGTTACCCAGGGCTTTCAGAAGACACTCTCCTAAAACTATTGCTGTGTCCTCTATAGTATGATGCTCATCTACATTTAGATCACCTCGGCAAGATACCTCAAGATCGATATTGCCATGTCGTGCAATCTGCTCGAGCATATGGTCAAAGAAACCTATGCCGGTATTTATTTTACTCGCTCCATTACCATTGAGACATAGCTTTACTGTAATGTCTGTTTCGTTGGTGGTACGAGTGACCTGAGATTTGCGATCACCTGCAAACAAGATCTCGCATATATGTTTCCAATCTAGATTATCACCAACAATAAGACTCTTGCATCCAAGGTTTTGTGCAAGTTGCGCATCGGTTGCCCGATCACCAATCACATAAGAATTTAGCATATCTATCTCTGGATTGTTGATATATTGTGTCAGCATCGCCGTTCCGGGTTTACGGGTAGGAATATTCTCATGAGGAAAAGAGCGGTCGATATATTGTGCAGAAAATTCTATGCCTTCAGATCTAAGAATTTCAAGCATCAAGTTATGGGTAGGCCAAAAATCTTGCTCTGGATACGATGCTGTACCAAGTCCATCCTGATTGCTAACAAGAACCAATTCATAATCAGTATGGCGCACAAGGAATGATAACGCACCTATGACACCTGGCAAAAACTCAAACTTATCAAATGAATCTATCTGCTCGTCTTCAGGTTCTCTTAATATAGTACCATCACGATCTATGAAAAGTATTTTCTTTTGCATGACATTTCTTATGGATAAATATGTGAGGAGAGAAAATGGGATTATCTTTTGGAAGTACGATAATTTCTGAGCGCACCAAGCAATTCGTTATTCTCTTCTTTTGAACCAATAGTTATTCGCAAAGCATTTTGGCACATGGTAACGCGTGTTCTGTTGCGAACAATAATTCCTTTATTCATCAAATAATTATATATGGCATCCGCATCGTTAACCTTTACAAGGACGAAATTAGCTGATGTGGGGTAAACATGTTCAACAAAAGAAAGTTCCCTTAGCGAGGGAATTAGATGCTGACGCTCGTTACGTATTTCTTTGTTCCATCGCTCTATACGAATAATCTGACTGATAGCATCTTGCGCAGCTTGTTGAGTAAGAAGATTTATATTGTAAGGATATTTTACTTTATTGAAAAGAGCAATAATTTCTTCCGAAGCAAAAGCCATGCCCAAACGTATTGCTGCTGATGCCCATGATTTAGAAAAGGTATTGAGCACAATCATACGTGGAAAGTATTCAAGATAAGTACGCATAGGTTTGAGGTTTGAAAAATCACCATAAGCCTCATCCACTACAACAATGCCCTTGAAGTTAGTCAGCAGTTTCTGTATCTCACCTCTATCCAAATCATTGCCAGTAGGATTATTTGGAGTACATATCCATATGACCTTAGTATGCTCATCCACAGCCTGAAGCAAAGCGTCAGCAGACAAAGCATAATTTACTGATAATGGTACAGGACGATACTCAACATCATTTATATCAGCGCAAACCTTGTACATGCCATAGGTTGGTTCAATTGCAACAACATTATCTACACGTGGTTCGCAAAAAATTCGATAAACAAGGTCTATCGCCTCATCACTTCCATTACCCAAAAATATCTTTTCTGAGGGTATACCTTTTACTTGCGATATACTTTTTTTAAGTTGCTCTTGCAATGGATCGGGATATCTGTTTAGAGGGTAGTTGTAGGCACTTTCATTAGCATCAAGAAAGACATGAGCCTCTTGTCCCTTAAACTCATCACGTGCACAAGAATAAGGTTTAAGCGCCAAAATGTTCTTTCTTACAAGATTATCTATCATATTGTATAAATGTGTGATATACTGAGATTTTCTATTATTTTTTCAAATCTTTTATTCTTATAGTCATTGCATTGCTATGGGCATCAAGACTTTCAGCTTGAGCCATAATTTCAACAGCGTGTCCAATACTTTCAACCCCTTGAGGTGTAAGATATTGAAAGGTTATCTTACGCGAGAAACTATCAAGATTTACTCCGCTATAAGCCTTTGCATAACCGCTCGTAGGAAGAGTATGATTAGTGCCAGAGGCATAATCACCTGCACTTTCACAACTATAATGTCCAAGAAATACACTGCCGGCATTAACAACATTACCAGACCACTTCAAGGCATCGTCCATAGCAAGGATAAGGTGTTCTGGAGCATATTCATTGCAAATATCAAAAGCTTCCGACATTGAGTTCAAAACAACAATGCTACTATGCTGAAGCGAAGCCTCAGCTAAAGATTTGCGAGACAATTGTTGAAGTTGTTTTTCAATCTCTAATGCCACAGACTCTGCAACTTCAATACAATCAGTAAAAAGTATGCTTTGCGAATCAAGTCCATGTTCAGCCTGACTTAACATATCGGCAGCAACATATTTAGGATGACAAGTAGCATCGGCAATGATGGCTACTTCTGACGGACCTGCAGGCATATCGATGGCGACGTCAGTCATACTAACCTGTTGCTTGGCGCAAGTGACATACTGGTTACCCGGACCAAAAATCTTACTTACCTTAGGTACAGACTCAGTTCCATATGCCATAGCAGCAATAGCCTGAACGCCGCCGCATTTATATATCTTATCAACACCTGAAACCTTGGCCGCGTACATTATAGCAGGGTGTATGGAGCCATCCTTTAAAGGCGGTGAACAAAGAACAATCTCGGAGCATCCAGCTATCTTAGCTGGTGTGGCAAGCATAAGAACAGTACTGAATAAAGGCGCTGTGCCTCCAGGAATATAAAGTCCAACTTTTTCAATAGCCACAGATTTTTGCCAACATGTCACTCCTGGCGCAGTTTCCACTTCCACAAACTGCATTCGCTGAGCTTTGTGAAAACAAGAAATATTGGAATGAGCCAAATGTATAGCAGACTTTAGTTCTTCACTTATTGATTGTTCTGCCCTTTTAAACTCTTCTTCTGTAACAAGAAGCGATGAGAGCTTAACCTTATCAAATTTCTCCTCATAGTTCAAAACTGCCGAATCTCCAGCCTCCTTGACATCATTAAGAATTTGAGAAACTACTGAAACAAGATCACTAGAATCCTTATGCGGACGCTGAAGGAAATTTGCATATTCCTCTCTCTTGGGATATTTGATGATATTCATCTTTCCGACATCAGTAAATATATTTTTTAGAAAATCATTTTTTCAATTGGCATAACAAGAATGCCCTGTGCTCCCAATTCCTTTAGCTTAGAGATAATTTCCCAGAAAGACTTCTCCTCGATAACAGTATGTATACTGCTCCAACCTTCAGTAGCCAGAGGCATAATGGTCGGAGACTTGGCACCTGGCAGTACTAAAACTACATCGGGGATACGTTCTGTTGGAACATTCATTAGCACATACTTTTTATTCTCTGCAGCCTTTACAGCTTCTATACGGAATAGCAATTCTTCTAAGATCGCACGTTTACGAGGAGACAAATTACGGTTTCCAATTAAAAGAGCCTCGCTTTTCATAATCACCTCTACCTCGCTAAGATTGTTACTAACAAGAGTACTACCGCTGCTTACTATATCAAAAATGGCATCAGACAAACCAATACCAGGACTTATCTCAACAGAACCTGTAATGACATGTATATCAGCCATAATATGATTCTCCTGGAGAAAACGACGTAAAATATTAGGATAAGAGGTTGCTATCTTTTTACCTTCAAACCATCCTATGCCTGTATATTTTACAGCTTTAGGTATAGCAAGAGACATACGGCAACGTGAAAAACCTAACGGACGAATAATATCTGCGGGTTCTTGACGCTCTTCGTACTCATTTCTTCCTACAATTCCCAAGTCTGTGACTCCTGTAGCAACACACCGAGGTATATCATCATCTCGAAGATATAATACCTCAATAGGAAATTCTGTACTTTGAACAAGCAGTGTACGCTTGCTTGTACTTACTTTAATACCTGCCTCTGACAATAAAGACATTGTCTCTTCAAAGAGTCTTCCCTTTGCCTGAACTGCAATTCTTAACATTATTTTCTGTCTATTTATGCAAAATCTGCGCTTTACGAGAACGCAAAGTTACACTTTTTTCCTTTACAATATACTTTTTATCACCTATTATTCGTTTTTGCCGACAAAAACATATAACTTAGCGTCAAATATCAATACAAAAAGTAAACTTCACTATCTTAAAATGTATATTATAGGCATAGGAGGCGGTACCGGAAGCGGAAAAACTACCGTAGTAAAAAAAATTATGCAGGCCCTTAAGGACGAAAGTGTGGCTCTTATTCCGCAAGATTCTTATTATAACGACAACACCCATCTGACAATGGATGAACGTAGGCAAATCAACTACGACCATCCTGATGCTTTTGATTGGGACTTGTTATACAAACACTTAAGCGAACTAAAGCTGGGAAATTCCATAGAGCAACCGACCTATGATTATATAACATCAAATCGTATGGTAGAAACCATACATATAGAGCCATGTAAAGTTATCATTATCGAAGGCATTATGGCACTATATAGAAAAGATTTGCGCGATCTGATGGACCTTAAGATTTTTGTAGACACTGATGCCGACATACGTCTCATACGCAATATCTTGCGCGATACAGTGGAACGTGGAAGAACAACAGAAATGGTAATAGACCGCTATACCAAGGTACTGAAACCAATGCATGAGGAGTTCATTGAACCAACAAAAAGATATGCCGACCTTATTGTCCCCGAGGGAGGTTCAAACCACCAGGCCATCAATATCATCAAATCATATATAAAAAATATGGTAAAATAAACAGATGTAGATGTAGACGCAAACCAATGCCTTACACATAAACTTTGGTAATTTCCACAACATAAATATCATGAAAACCTCCCCCTGGAGATTCGTTATACCACTTGGTCATGACTTCCTTGTCCAAGAAGGAGGTTTCGTTCATTTGACTCTTAAAGAGTTTGCGGCACTGCAAGGTTAAACGAGACTCCTCAAAACCATAAACATCTGTTTCAATTGCTACTGTAGTAAGGCCTGCGGCAGAAATTTTATCACAATCACGTCCACTCTTAGTCCCACATAACTGAAGTGCAGAACGATATGAATCGTCAAAAAAAGACAGCGTAAGGTGTGTATTAGCCTCAACAAACTCGTGAGTATATCTTTCGGGACGAATAAAAACAAAGGCAACAGGTTTGTTCCACAACCACCCTATTCCACCCCAAGAGGCTGTCATTGTGTTTATTCCGTCACTATTACCAGCAGTAATAAGCATCCAATCCTTACCAATAAGTTGCCAGATGTCTTCTTTCATCAATATTTCGATATTTGATTGCTTCATAGTTAATATTTGATTGAGGGGATAAATGATAATACGATAAATCGACAGATAGACATTTTCTTGAATAAAAACCGCATGAGAACACTAATAGATAAAATTGACTTCCGGACAGATACTTATAGAAAACTTATCAAAAACATCTTGTTGAATTCGGTCCGAAAGGGATTTAATATCATTGCCTGTGGCATAGCCATTATTTATTAAGACCAAAGGCTGACGCGAATGGACTGAAGCTTTTCCCAGCGACTTGCCCTTCCAACCACATTTGTCAATCAACCAGGCTGCTGGAATTTTTACTTTACCATGAGAAGTTGGATAATGCGGCACTTCGGGATATTGGGTGCGTATCTTTTCGAGCAGTGAAATATCAACAATAGGATTCATGAAGAAACTTCCTGCATTGCCTATGACTTTAGGATCTGGAAGTTTTTCACGTCGAATAGATATGATAATATCACGTAATTGTATGGCCGACACCCCTTCTAGTGTAAATCCAAAAGAAGTAAGAAAATGCATTATCCCCCCATAGTTTAGTTGGGGAATAAATGTCTTACTTAAAGCATACTCAACACTAACCACGGCATACTTACCATATAAATGCGATTCCTTAAAGATGCTGTGACGGTAGGAATAGTTGCATTCGTCATGAGAGAATCGTTTTTCACTTCCATCAAGGAGAGAGATGCAATTAACGGCAACTATTCGATCCCCTGCCTCAACCCCATAAGCACCTACATTTTGAACAGCACTGGCTCCGACCTGACCTGGGATAAGACTTAAATTCTCTAATCCATACCATCCCTGAGAAAGAGTATATGAAATGAATTCATCCAGAACCAATCCAGAACCTGCCCTAATAATGACGCTATCTTCTGTTTCTGTAACTACCTCAACAATCTTGATTTCACTAAGCAGAATAGTCCCTTTGAAATCATTCATGAAAAGCAAATTACTACCTCCACCAATGTGCAGCAGAGGTTTGGGTAAATTTGGCAGATGGTTCAAAACTATATCAACAAGTTCTTCGTTACTTTCATAAGAAATAAGAGTGTTGGCGTGAACGTCAATACCAAATGTATTGTATTGAAGCAATGATATATCGTGACAAATATTCATCTAAAAAAATAAAAATGTGATATGACATGTCAATTCTCGTAACCAGACAACTGCCAACGATTATTAATGATGCTAAAATGAAACATCTCTTTCATTCCGTTACCTATCCCAATCTTTTCAAGAGTAATATTGGTGGTGGCAGAATAAGTCTGGTTATATCTAATATTGGTGATTGTTCCACTTGGAATATCGTTGCACATCGTCAAGAACTGGTCTCGACTAATAAAGCCTTCTATTGTCTGCGACTCATCGTCAGGCTCCATCATGGAAACTTGGATAGATGGTTTTAAAGATTTATATCTGAATTCCTCGTTTTGAGTAAAATGCGCATAAAATGTGAGAAATCTGTTAAGATCTGATTCTGAAACAGATTTTTTTGAAACAGAAATCAACCGCCACTCTTCGTTTTTTTTGGCAAAATTATAATTTGTAATTTGACTGTTAAGAAGATTTATCTTCTGGAGAGTGGCGCTGGAACAGTTTTCTGGTTCACAGTTTTCCGATTTGGAAGAAGAGGAGTGTATCTTTGTAATATAGTCTCCTGTCATAAAAATAAATTCCGAATTAAGCAGAGAGGGATTTATCTCTGTTTCAGAATTATCGGTATTAAATACACGGAGAGGAAACACTGTACGCTCAACTTGCAATCCTGGATCACTTATATAAAAGAAAAGGAAATCTTCAAAAATCCTATCAATCCGCTCATTGTTTAAAGTATACGCATTCAACTCATCATCAGTCACTAAAACAGCCCCTTTAACTGAGCTTGAATCTGATTTCTGGATATTAACATCCATGCCTGCATCAACTTTATCCTTGCCTGTATCCCGAAATACACAAGAGGTAAATAATATAATGAGCAGCAGTATTACTAAAAATAAATTTAGATTAATAATTTTCATATTGTTAGCGTGTGTTGCAGTACAACAATACAAAAGTACATATTTATTAGAATATAACATCCATTTTTTAAGAAAAAACATTATCTTTGCAGAAAATTTAAAAATAGTATGACACATAAGATAGAACTATTGGCTGCTGAAATAGCCAATCTTAAAGCAAGCAATACAGAAGAGGTAGAACAGCTTCGTATAAAATACCTTGGTAGAAAAGGTATAATGAATGACTTGATGGAGGCATTCAGGTCTGTTGCTCCCGAAGAGAAAAAGGTTCTTGGACAAAAGATAAATGCATTAAAACAAGGCCTTACCCAAAAGATTAATGAACTTAAGGAGAACGTTGCAGTTGAAGCTAATTGTGGTGACGCAATTGACTTAACTCGTACGCCCTATCCAATAAAATTAGGTACACGCCACCCACTAACAATCGTCAAGAACGAAATTGTAGATATATTTGCACGCCTTGGTTTCACATTGGCAGAAGGACCAGAGGTCGAGGACGATTGGCATGTTTATTCAAGCATGAATTTTGCCGACGACCACCCTGCACGCGATATGCAAGACACCTTCTTTATTGAAGCACGTCCCGATATAATACTCCGTTCGCACACAAGTTCCGTACAAGCTCGTGTTATGGAAACTCAAAAACCACCAATTAGAGTGATTTGTCCTGGCCGTGTTTATCGTAACGAGGCTATTTCTGCTCGCGCTCATTGTTTCTTCCACCAGGTAGAAGGTTTGTATATAGACACGAATGTATCATTCACCGACCTGAAACAGGTATTACTTCTTTTTGCACAAGAAATGTTCGGTGCAGAAACACAGATAAGATTGCGTCCTTCATACTTTCCATTCACTGAGCCAAGTGCAGAAATGGACATTTCTTGCCACTTGTGCGGCGGCAAAGGTTGTTCTTTCTGCAAGCACACAGGTTGGGTGGAAATTTTAGGGTGTGGTATGGTAGACCCGGCTGTACTTGAAGCCAATGGTATCAATAGCAAAGAATATACGGGTTATGCATTTGGTATGGGCATTGAGCGCATAACAAACTTAAAGTATCAGGTAAAAGACTTACGTATGTTCTCTGAGAATGATACCAGATTCCTTGACGAATTCAAATCAGCAAACTAAGGTAACAATAACCTAATTATTAAGCAGATAAGAAACTGTTTGCAAAAACTTCGTTGTTTCACAAACATTCTTATCTGCTTATTTTTTTCTTTTATTAGTCAGCAACAGAAAGAGGGGGAATCAACAGAGAATTAAACTCTTCTAAAGTTCCACCAAAAACATTGCAGTCAACATAGCCTACAATGCCAGAAATTTTGCCTTGGTCGGTATGTTGCCAGAATGACCATTGAACATCTTTAGCTGTGGTATCTACAAAATAGTGAGCCATCCAAAAAGGATACCTATCAAACTTTTTATCTGATAGAACATCTTGACGGAACTTGTAGCTGCTGTATATTATTGGAGTAACTTGATAATGTTTCTCCACTATATCAAGCCACTCTAATGCCATTTTTTGAATTTGACGCTTATCCTTACCTGCTGCAAGCCACCTCGTCTCGTCTTCGACATCGAGCACTGGCGGCAAATCACCTTCTTCAAGATGTGCCTGGCGAAGAAAAAAAATTGCTTGTTTCTTGGCAGAGACATTAGGGACCAAAAAATGATAGGCTCCCCTCACAACACCGTTTTTGCGAGCCTGATAGAAATTATCGTTGAAACATTCATCTATTATTGTCTCGCCTTCAGTAGCTTTAACAATAACAAATGAGACTGGATCAGAATCCATGCTGGCGTTACGCAGAAGTTCCCAATCAACCACTCCTTGATAATGACTGATATCAATGCCTCGGATTGTATATCCTGGTGGAAAATAAACTTTATTTACAGAGCTCTTTAAAGTAAAACTTAAAGGATTAACAAAATAATAAAAGAAAATGAAACAAAAAGATGAAAGAAAAAGAACCATACCCAGTAGGAAACTCCACCAAGGAAATTTTCTTCTTTTTTTGTTGGAAAAAGAACCACCGCTCTTCGAACCTTTTTTGCTGGCAGAAGAGCGGCGGTAGATATTATTTTTCTTTACCTGAGGCATCAGCAATTACTTTGCCTGCTCGAGAGCAAGAGTCTTTGTGCACTGGTCACAAACCTCTGTGGGACCCCAGTACTGGATGGGACCGGGATATACGTAAGCGGTCTGCTTGGCCCACTCCTCGCGGTGAGCGGCGAAGAACTTGAAGGGAGCACCCTCGAGCTCAACAAGAGCCTTGCGGATAACGGGCTTGTTGGCACCGTTACGACGCTCGATGTTCATCATCATAGTGATGGGCACACCACCTGCAATCCACTCGGCAGCAGGAGCTGTTGTGTTCTTGATAACGCTCATGTAACCGGTCTTGCCGTTAGCAATCAGGCGGCTTGCATTGTAACCGAGGCTGTAGCAGTAGTCGGCATCGTAGTTAGAGGGAGCAGCGCAACGGCCTTCGTAGCCGAAGAAGTGGTGCTGAGCGCTGAACTTGCCAGCATACTTGCCTTCCTTCTTCCAGGCAGCGAGCTTGCCCTCAACCATGCGGCTGAGCAACTTCTCGGTCTCGATGAGAGAAACCTGCACGTTGCCGTGGGGGTCGCGATCAAGGCAGAGCTGACGAGCAACGTCGGCGGGGAGAGACTCGAGGATAGCAAGGTTCTCGGGAGCGATATTGCCCTTAACGAAAGCGATCTGCTCCTCGGCACCTGCAAACTCGCGAGACTCGCCGGTAGCGGGATCGGTGAGAACCTCGTTCAACTGCTGGATGAGCTTCTTGATGGCGGGGATGAACTCGATCAGGCCCTCGGGGATGAGAACGGTACCGAAGTTGTTGCCATCAGCAGCACGGTCGGCAACGATCTGAGCGATGTAGGTAACTACATCGTCCAGAGACATCTCCTTCTGCTCTACTTCCTCAGAAACGAGACATACGTTGGGCTGAGTCTCCAAAGCACACTCCAGAGCGATGTGAGAAGCGCTACGGCCCATGAGCTTGATGAAGTGCCAGTACTTGCGGGCACTGTTACAGTCGCGCTGGATGTTGCCGATGAGCTCAGAGTAGGTCTTACAAGCGGTATCGAAACCGAAAGAGGTCTCAATCTGCTCGTTCTTCAGGTCGCCGTCGATGGTCTTGGGGCAACCGATAACCTGTACGCCATACTGCTTGGCAGCATAGTACTCGGCTAGGACACAAGCGTTGGTGTTAGAGTCGTCACCACCGATGATAACCAATGCCTTGATGCCGAGCTCCTTCAGAATCTCATAACCTGCCTCGAACTGGCTCTCCTTTTCGAGCTTGGTACGACCAGAACCGATGATGTCGAAACCGCCGGTGTTGCGATACTCATCGATGAGCTCGTCGGTGAACTCAACATACTTGTGGTCTACCAAACCACCTGGACCCATGAGGAAGCCATAAAGTTTGCTGTCCTTGTTGAGAGACTTAACACCGTCATAAAGACCGCTGATAACGTTGTGACCGCCAGGAGCCTGACCACCAGAGAGGATGATACCCACATTGATGGCAGTGTTGTTCTCGCTCTCGGCAGAAACGAACTCTACTACGGGCATACCATAGGTGTTGGGGAAGAGGGCCTTGATTTCCTCCTGGTTGCCAACACTCTGTGTAGCGGCACCTTCCTGAGCCTTTACAGCACCCTGAAGGGCCTTGGGCAGCTTAGGCTGGTAAGCTGCTCTTGCAATTTGCAATGCACTTTTTTCCATAGTTGTATTAAATAATATTTAAATGTTTGACAATATTTGAAAACAAAGATACGAAAAGAATTCAAAAGAAGTATCTCGTTATATAATATAATTGATTTTTTAATCTGTTTTTGACCTAAATTGCCTGAGTTGTTTGCATATTAATAAATTATTCAATAACTTTACAACTTGAAAAAAGACCATAAATACTTTGATAAATATAAAAATACTTTGTCAAACACACTTCAACCTTTCTATCATGAACAAAAGAAAACTAAAAAAAGGAGTTAACTATTTGTGTGCAGAACTTTTTGCAGAGTGCATCGCTCTTAACCAATACGAAAAGGTTAATGACGAGGCTGTAGCAAATGTCATGGAAAGCATCTTGATGATGCAGGCGGACATTATCTGCAGAATATCGCATATAGAACCAGGCAACACTAAAAAATTCTTCAAAAGATTGCACGAAGATTTGGCAAACCGCACAACTGATATTGTTGACGATATCCAAGCCTTGGTATAAATTTTAACAAAGTGGAAGACCTCCACAAACGACTTTTTGACAAAATGAACATATGCCAAAAGATATTATACGATTGGATGGGGTTTGGTGAGGAAATTACTGAACCCTTTCCTTCTAAATATATTATTGCCCTTGCTCCGCACACAAGCAATTGGGATTTTATAATTGGCATACTATATTGTAAGGCTAATGGCTTCCATTGCAACTTTCTAATAAAGAAAGAGTGTTTTTTTTGGCCAATAGGCAAACTGATGCATAGATTGGGAGGAATACCTGTATATAGGAACAAGAACACAGGACTGACTGACATCGTTGCAGCAGAAGCACGTAAAAGGGATTCATTCAGGTTGTGTATCACTCCTGAGGGAACCCGAAAGCCTGCAAAAGAATGGAAGAAGGGATTTTATTACATTGCCCTTAAAGCCAACATTCCTATACTTCTGTTTGGTCTTGATTATGAAAAGAAACAGATAAGATGTACTCGGACAATAATACCAACGGGAGATTTTGAACAAGACTTGAAAATAATAAAACAATACTATAAGGAGTTTAAAGGCAAACATCCTAAAAAATTTGTCGTTTAATGTTTAGATTACTGATATTAATAATAACCACTTTATGTGCTACCAGCATCTCTGCCCAACCAACACCAAAAGCAACAAAAAAGAAGTTGGGCAGTTATTTTTCCACATATAAAAATACAGCATTTAGCGGAAAGGAAAAGATCAAGGTAGAAGATGTTAAGTTCTGCACAGAGGAAAATACTTTAGAAATCACTGTAAGCGAGCCATTTGTAGCCCAACCATTTACCAATGAATTGGTTAAAAAGATATATTCAGACATCAAGGAATATTTACCTGTTCAATATCGTAAATGGAAAATAACCATAACTGTAAATGGTTATCCTATTGAAGTATTGGTACCAGTAGAAACATTAAGCGAAAGGGACTCAACACGCTATTGGGGTAAAACAATATATAGAGGTAATGCTTGGACAAAATCGCTCAGCAGACCTTACGAAATACCCAACGGACTGCAAGACAATCATTTAGCAGTATGGGCTAGTCACGGTAAATACTATGATTTCCGTACTGATGCATGGAGATGGCAAAGACCACACTTGTTTGCAACATGTGAAGACATTCTAACCCAAACAATTGTTGTTCCAATGCTGATACCAATGCTCGAGAACGCTGGCGCAGTTGTGTTTACCCCAAGAGAAAGGGATACGCAAATAAATGAGGTTATTGTTGACAACGATCACCCAAATCACAATGGAATATACCAAGAAGAAAATGGCACCAATGAATGGAAAAGTTGTGGGACAGGTTTTGCAAAAATAAGAAACATTTATCGCGACAAACAAAATCCATTCACAGATGGTACGGCAAAATCTTCTAAAGCACTAACAGAAACAAATAAAATCTCTACTATTTCTTGGATACCCAGTATACCTGAAAGTGGAGAGTATGCCGTTTATGTTTCGTATAAGACATTGCCGACAAGTGTACCTGACGCTATTTACACGATACGACATCAGGGTATAGAAACCAAGATTAGAGTAAACCAACGCATGGGCGGAGGTACATGGGTATATCTTGGCACATATGCATTTGACAAGGGGCAATCTCTGGATTGTTCTGTAAGTCTTAGCAACTATAGCAACTACAAGGGGCAAATCACAGCTGATGCAGTAAGATTCGGTGGAGGTATGGGAAACATTGAACGAGGTGAGATTGGACAGGAAATACAAAAAACCAGCGGCTTGCCACGTTATTTAGAGGGTGCCAGATACTACATGCATTGGGCCGGAGCTCCTTATGAGATATACAGTGTGAAAGATGGCGTGAACGATTACTCTGACGACGTTAACGCACGAGGCCATGCCGTATGTCATATTGCACGAGGGTCGGTATATATGCCTAATGACACACTTCCTGGACTGAAGGTTCCTATAGAGATGTCATTGGGTGTTCACACTGATGCCGGTTTACGTAACAATATGGATATAATAGGTACGCTTGGCATTTATACAACACAATTTTATGAGCAGAAACTTGCTACCGGTTTATCACGATTGTGCAGCAGAGATTTAGCAGATGCAATGCTAGCACAAATCCATAAGGATATGAGTTTCTATTTGGGTAAATGGAACAGACGGGCACTCTATGACCGCAATTACTCGGAAAGTCGCGAGCCACAGGTGCCATCAATGATTCTGGAGGTATTATCGCATCAAAACTATGCCGACATGTTGGTTGCTCATGACCCTTATTGCAAGTTTATAATAGCACGTGCCATATATAAGACCATACTAAAAAACAATGCAATAATACATGAGAGAAAAGCACCAACTATACAGCCAATGCCGGTGAGAGACATTTCTGCTATTGCGAGAAAAAAAGAGAAACAAATACTGCTGACCTGGACTCCTCAAAATGATCCATTAGAAGAAAGCGCTACACCAACATCATACATTATATATACAAAACAGAACAACCGTGGTTGGGATAATGGCACAGTTGTTACTACAAATCGTGCTACAATAAATGCAACGCCTGGCATACTTTATAGATTTAAGGTAGCCGCATTGAACAACGGCGGAAGCAGTATGATGAGTGAAGAAGTGTGCGCACGAATTCCATACGACAAGAAAGCGCAAAGCATTATGATAATCAATGGTTTTGAACGTCTTGCCCCTGCTCAAGCCGTTGATTGCGATAGCATTAGAGGTTTTGACTTTGCTCAAGATCCTGGTGTGGCATATATGAAAAACACCAGCATATATGCCATAGATGGTTTACCGGCAGCCGGCAACACTTTCGACTATCCAGCATTGCATGCCCAAGACATGATGTTAGCCGATGAGGAATGCAATGCAAAACGTGACCTATGCATTTCGTCTTGCATGATGACTGCCATACCACAAATCGACCTTAGCAATTACAATATGGTGGATGTAATATTTGGTGCACAGAGATATGATGGATATTCGCACCGAATGTATCAGACCTTTCCGGAATATATGCAAAATGCATTAACCCTATATACCCAAAACGGTGGTAGCGTTTTAGTAAGCGGGGCCTATGTTGGAGAGGATTTACGCTCATTGGAACAAAGAGATTTTGCTTATAAAGTCTTAAAATACATTTATCAGGATAACGCAAGGACAAACAATATGAAGGTGACTGGAATGGGTACAGAATTCACGTTACATTCTGAACCTAATCCAAGATCATACACTACGGCCCGTGTCAATGCATTGCAAGCAACGGAAGGAGCATTCTCCACATTACTATTCAACGAAATAGATACGGTATATCACACGGAAACAATCATGGAAGACACCGTTGAAATAACAAGGCAAGTGGCACAAATATCAATAAAGCAAACCTCTGGAGCTGTGGCATACCAAGGTGACGACTACAGAAGTCTAACATTTGGGTTCCCTCTTGAAATGATTGAGAATAAAGAAATAAGAAGAGCTATTATAAATGCATCACTTCAATTCCTATGTACAAAATAATATGCAACATGAAAGGTAGTCGTTCCATGGCTATCAGTGACGGACATCTTGAAACAATAGAAAAGTTTTCGCTTTTTACAAACTTGCTGGATAGCAATGGTATCGTTGACGAGATGATTCTGGAGAAACTACAGTTGAATGTTCGTTCGCTTCTTGAGCGTACCAACGGAGACAAAGAACTCATCACACTTGCTCAAGATGTCATTTTCCATGAAAATATGAAGGCATTGGGCTTGCATCAGTTGATATTATTATTCTTGGATTGGCAAAAAGATAAGATTGCTGCAAATGTACCAACTGAGTGATTGGTTGCCCACAACACGCAAGGAGATGGACCTTCGCGGATGGGACAGGGCCGATGTGATACTATTCTCAGGAGATGCCTATGTTGACCACCCCTCGTTTGGCGCGGCGGTGGTGGGGCGTCTGCTTGAGGCAGAGGGGTTGAGGGTATGCATAGTGCCTCAACCCGATTGGCATGGTGATTTGCGCGACTTTAAGCGACTTGGCAGACCACGATTGTTTTTTGGCATTAGTCCAGGCTGCATGGATTCGATGGTGAACAAATACACCGCAGCTCGTCGTCTTAGGAGTGAAGATGCATACTCCCCTGACGGCAGACATAACATGCGTCCCGAATATCCTACCATAGTATACACCCAGTGCTTGCGTCAATTGTTTCCAGATGTGCCTGTGGTTCTTGGAGGTATAGAGGCATCGTTGCGCCGTGTTACTCATTATGATTATTGGCAAGAAAGAATTCGACCTTCGATACTTGTGGATTCTGGTGCTGATATGATTACTTATGGTATGGGCGACAAGGTAAACCTTGAATTGGTGCGTATGCTCGAATCGTTCCTTGCCACATATGACGAGAGTTTGGAATACGACCCGGTGACCGGAGAAACACTAATGACTCGAGAAGGCTTCCGCCGCGCAGTTGTTGAACAGACAACATTACCTCAAACCGTAGTGTTATCAAATGAAATAACCCCGCAAGAAGGAGACATTCATTTGCATGCTTATGACGAGTGTCTGAGAAATCCTGTTTTACATGCAGAGAATTTCAGACACATTGAAGAGGAAAGCAACAAGATAAAAGCATCACGACTTATTCAAAAGACCGGCAATAGTTATGTTATTGTAAATCCGCCATATGCTCCATTGACAACCGAGGAATTGGATAACAGCTTCGATTTGCCATATACTAGATTGCCTCATCCCAAATATCAAGGAAAGCGCATTCCTGCATATGAAATGATAAAGTTCTCGGTGAATATGCATCGAGGATGCTTTGGCGGTTGTGCTTTCTGCACAATATCTGCTCATCAAGGCAAGTTCATCATGAGTCGCTCTAAGGAAAGTATACTGAAGGAGATAAGGCAGATTGCCAAGATGCCTGATTTCAAAGGAACGTTGAGCGATCTTGGAGGACCAAGTGCAAACATGTATATGATGCATGGCAAGAACATAAAGGCTTGCGAAAAATGTAAGCGTCCGTCATGCATACACCCACAAATATGTCCAAATCTTAATGGAGATCATCGACCATTACTCGATATATACCATGCAGTTAACGATATTCCTGAAGTGAAGCATAGCTACATAGGAAGCGGTGTAAGGTATGATATGCTCCTTCATGATTGGAAAGATGAGGCCTTAAACGGAGCGGCCAGAGAATATACCAGAGAACTGATTACACGCCATGTGTCAGGCCGATTGAAAGTGGCTCCAGAGCACACCGAAGATTATGTTCTTGACATTATGCGAAAGCCATCGTTTACCTTGTTTCATAAATTCAAGAGTATCTTCGACAGAGTAAATCGGGAAGTTGGCCTTAAACAACAGATTATACCCTATTTTATATCGTCACATCCAGGATGCACGATAAGGGATATGGAGAACCTTTCTAAAGAAACAAGAAGTATGGGCCTTGACACCGACCAGGTGCAAGACTTCACCCCCACCCCGCTAACGGTGGCTACAACGATATTCGCAACTGGTTATCATCCGTATACAATGGAGAAAATTTTCTGCGAACATGATCCGGAAGAAAAACGCCTTCAAAAATCATTCTTCTTTGAAAAGTCGGCACCTGTTGTTCAGTCAAATAAAAGAAATTATAATAAAGGAGGAGGAAAATACACGAAAGCTCCAGCAAAGAAAAGGTGATATTTTGAGTGACGAAAAACATTACTTTGAATGATCTTAAACATTACTTTGTTTGACAACGGACATTACTTTGTTTGAAATACAACATCCCTAAAAGAACAAAATAACATACCAAATAACTATTAACTATAAAAAGAATAACAAACTATGGAATGGTTTGAATGTAAAGTACAATATGACAAGACCCAGGAAAATGGTCTTATCAAATCAACAAAAGAAACATACCTTGTAGACGCACTCAGTTTTACTGAGGCCGAGGAAACCATCATTAAAGAGATGGAACCCTATATGAGCGGTGAGTTTGTGGTAAGTGATATCAAAAGGGCACGCATTGCCGAGCTCTTCGAAAACGAGGATCTCAATGCCGACCGTTGGTATAAGGTTAAGGTTGGTTTCATCTCATTTGATGAGAAGACAGAAAAGGAAAAAGTTATCTCTCAGATGGACCTTGTTCAGGCAACAGATTTGAAAAATGCATTGGAAACACTGGAAAAATGCATGCAAGGCACGCTTGGCGACTATAAGATAATTAGTATTGCTGAAACTCAGATAATGGATGTTTTCAAGCATAAGGTAGAGGAATAAAAGGAAAGTTATTTCGTAGTGCTAACAAAGTAATATACCTATTATAATATATAGGGACACGAAACTATTGTGCATATTCTCTGCTCATTGAACACTCATCGTTAAACTCAAAATACACAAATGGTTGCGAAAAAAATAAAGGAAATTCTTGATATCTTGCCTGACCAGGTTAAACTCTGTGCAGTAAGCAAATATCATCCTGTAGAAATGATACAACAGGCTTACGATGCCGGACAACGAATATTTGGTGAGAGTCATGTTCAGGAACTTCAGCAAAAACAACCTATATTACCCAATGACATTGAGTGGCATTTCATCGGCCATCTGCAGACCAACAAGGTAAAATACATTGCTCCATACATCAGTCTTATACATGCCGTTGATAGTTCTCGCTTGCTGAAAGAGATAAACAAACAAGCTATTCGCTACAACAGAAAGATAAATTGTTTGCTTCAACTGCACGTTGCCGAAGAGGATACCAAATTTGGATTTAGTCCCGAAGAGTGTCTCGAGTTCTTACGTAGTGGAGAATACAAAGAGATGTCCGGAATAAACATATCCGGAATAATGTGTATGGCCACTAATACAGATGATGAGAACAGGATAAGGACCGATTTTAGGACAGCGAACAATTTCTTTGAACAATGTAAAAAGGAATTTCCCGAACTTACCAATTCAATGCAATGGCGTTCATGGGGAATGAGCGATGACTACAAAATTGCGATTGAAGAAGGAAGCAATATTGTAAGGATAGGAAGCTATATATTTGGAAACAGAACATATTGAACAGAAAAATAAAGAGAGCAACATATATTTGCACAATTATTTGGTTTGTGTGCAAAAATTCCATATCTTTGCACTTGAAAATGAGTATTAACACAGAAAAATTACATTATTAAAAGTATGTTTTTACCTGTTAGTTTCAACGAAGCATTAGCACAAAGTGTAAAAAGCAACTGGAATAAAAATTCTATGAGTGACTACGGAGAGGTTACTTTCCAGTACAAGGATGTTGCTCGTATCATTGCCAAACTTCATATTCTTTACGAAGAGGCTGGCATCAAAAAAGGCGACAAGATAGCACTTTGTGGTCGAAATCAATCAAAATGGGGTATTGCATTCATCGCAACACTCACTTATGGTGCTGTAGCCGTTCCTATCCTATCCGATTTTCATCCCGAACAGATACACCAGATTACCAATCACTCTGAAGCAAAACTACTCATAGCGAGCGAACAAATCTGGAAGAAAATCAATCCAAAAGAAATGCCCGACCTCATTGGTATTTTGGGCACTGAGGATTATCAGGTATTGTACTCCGAGGACAAAAAGTTGTTAGATGCACGCCAAAATCTAAACAAACTCTTTGGAGAGAAATATCCCGACAGTTTCCGTCCCGAACACATCTCATATCACAAGGACGAGCGTGAAGAGTTGGCAATGATTAACTACACCTCTGGAACCACCAGTAACTCAAAGGGTGTAATGATTCCTTACCGTGCCATCTGGAGTAACATCGAGTTTGGTTATGAGAAATTAGGCAATGAGTTGAAACCTGGTGACCAAATCCTCTCAATGCTTCCCATGGCACACATGTATGGTTTGGCATTTGAATTCATATACGAGTTCACACGTGGCATACATGTAAATTTCTTGACTAAGATGCCCACTCCTGCCATCCTCCTTAAGGCATTGAGCGACATCAAGCCTCGCATTATTGTGTGCGTACCACTTATTCTTGAAAAAATTGTGCGTAAAGCTGTACTTCCCAAGATTAAGGATCCCAAGGTTCGCATCCTCATGAATCTCCCCATTGTTGGCGACCAAATCAAGAAGCGTATTTGCCAAGGCATGCAAGAAGCTCTTGGTGGCAACTTCTATGAAGCAATTGTCGGTGGTGCTGCTATTAATGCGGAAATTGAAACATTACTAAAAGATATCGGTTTCAACTATTGCGTAGGTTATGGAGCAACAGAGTGTGCACCTATCCTTGCATACGAAGATTGGAAATTATTCAAGAAAGGTTCATGTGGTAAGGCTGTACCCCGAATGACACTCAAGATTGATAGTCCCGACCCGCAAAACATCCCAGGTGAAATCTTAGCACAAGGTGACAATGTTATGCTTGGTTATTACAAGAACCCAGAGGCTACCGAGACCACACTTATCGACGGATGGTATCACACCGGCGACTTGGGTATTATTGATGCAGAAGGCAACGTCTTCATCAAAGGTCGCAGCAAGAACATGCTCCTCGGCGCCAATGGCCAGAACATCTACCCTGAGGAGATTGAGGATAAACTGAATAGTCTTCCTATGGTTGCAGAATGTGTGGTTATCCAGAAGGGTGAGAAACTGTACGCACTTATCTATCCCGACATGGAACAGGTGAAAGCCCTTAAACTTGGTGAGGATGAGATTAAAGTCATTATGGAACAGAACCGCAAAGACCTGAACACACAGATTCCCGCATACGAACAGATTTGTGGTGTGAAGATTATGGAACAAGAGTTTGAAAAGACTCCCAAGCGTTCAATCAAACGTTTCTTGTATAAGGATGAAGAGATCTAACCTCTAAGCCTGCAAAAATAATAAGAGATGACAATACATGCTTCTTTTAATAAAAACATAGAGGACAGTCTCCAGAAATATTGGAGTCTGCCCTCTATGTCTGATTACGAACTGCATACACTCCAGTATAGTGATGTTGCCGAAGAGATAGCAAAGATGCATATTCTCTTCGAAAAGAGCGGTATAAACAAAGGTGATAAAATCGCACTCTGCAGTCGTAATATGAGCCGATGGGGAGTTGTCTTTTTGGCCTCATTAACATATGGTGCTGTAGCAGTACCTATCTTGCATGAATTTCATCCCGAACAAATTCATCATATCATAAATCATAGTGAATCAAAAATATTATTCGTTGGTGATTTGGTATGGAAAAAACTCAACGCCAGCGAAATGCCAGCTCTTAAGGGCATAATGCAAATGAACGACTTTGCATTGTTGCACTCAAATTGTAAAGAGTTTAAAGAGACGGCAGAAAATCTTAACAGATGTTTTGGAGAAAAATATCCATCATCATTTGGAAAATGTGACATAAAATATCATCAAGATCAACCAGACGAATTGGCAGTCATAAATTACACTTCAGGAACAACGAGCAATTCTAAGGGTGTAATGATTCCCTATCGTGCTATAGTGGGCAATATGATGTGTGCCAATGAACTAATAGGAGAAAATGCCCAACCCGGTGATAAACTCCTATCAATGCTACCACTTGCACATACATTAGGAATGTCATTTGAATTCCTTTTCGAATTCGTTATTGGTGTAAATGTGTATTTCTTGACAAAAGTACCTACCCCAAGCATTTTGCTCAAAGCTTTGGCAGACATACGTCCAATAGCATTGGTTTGTGTACCTTTAATCATAGAGAAGGTTATTCGCAAGGCTATAATGCAAAAAATCAGCGATCCCAAAATTAAACTTTTACTAAAGACTCCTATTATTGGAAAGAAAATAAAGAAGAAGATTTGTGAAGGTTTGCGTAATGCCTTTGGAGGTAATTTTTACGAAGTTGTCATTGGTGGTGCGGCATTGAATCAGGAAGTTGAAGCGGTTCTGCATGATATTGGTTTTAATTTCACCGTAGGATATGGTGCTACAGAATGTGCGCCACTTATCTCCTGTGCGGATTGGAAAAAGTTTATACCGGGCAGTTGTGGTAAGATAATGAATCGCATGGAGGTAAAGATTGATAGCAGGAATCCGTATGACGTACCTGGAGAGATTCTAGTAAAAGGTCAAAATGTAATGCTTGGTTATTACAAGAACCCCGAAGCAACGGCAGAAACATTGGTGGACGGTTGGTACCATACAGGAGATTTAGGTATTATAGATCGCTATGGTAACATCTTTATAAAAGGACGAATCAAAAACATGCTCCTTTCGGGTAACGGACAAAATATTTATCCAGAGGAGATTGAAGACAAACTCAACAATCTGCCTTATGTCCAGGAATGTGTAGTAGTTCAAAGAGACGACAAACTATATGGTTTAGTTTATCCCGACCCGGAACTGATTAAAAAGAACAAGACAACACAACCGGAATTGGAGAAAAAAATGGAGGATAATAGAAAACTTCTAAATTCTCAATTAGCAAACTATGAGCAATTAGCTGGCATCATTTTACAAAAAGAAGAATTTGAAAAGACACCGAAACGATCAATAAAAAGATTCCTCTATTCATAGAGAGAGATAACACGAAAATACCCTGCTGATAAGTAAAATCTTGCCAGCAGGGTGTGGTGGGTAAAATAGCCCCCTGTCTGAACAAAAAAATATACTTATTAAAAGTTAAATAACACTTTATTTTATTGAATGAAAAGAATACGCAATTTTTGCATTATAGCACATATCGACCATGGCAAGAGCACTCTTGCCGACCGTCTGTTGGAGATAACAGAAACAATTAAAACAACTCACGGACAGATGCTCGATGATATGGATCTGGAGCAAGAGCGTGGCATAACCATTAAGAGTCATGCCATACAAATGGAATACAACTACCAGCGCAGTGCAGGAGAGAGTCCACTCCCAGTGAGCGATGATATAGAAGATGGCAAATATATCCTCAACTTGATTGACACGCCGGGACATGTGGACTTCAGTTACGAAGTTTCGCGCTCCATTGCGGCTTGCGAGGGTGCTCTGTTGGTTGTTGACGCTACTCAAGGTGTGCAGGCTCAAACCATAAGCAACCTGTATATGGCTATTGACAACGATTTGGAGATTATCCCTGTAATCAACAAGTGCGATATGCCAAATGCCATGCCAGAAGAGGTAGAGGACGAGATCATCGAGTTACTGGGTTGCAAGCGTGAGGAAATTTTGCGTGCCAGCGGCAAGACAGGCGAAGGTGTACCCGACATTTTACGTGCCGTAGTTGAGCGTGTCCCACATCCCGAGGGCAACGAGGACGCACCCTTGCAAGCACTGATTTTCGATAGTGTATTTAACTCGTTCCGTGGCATCATCGCTTACTTCAAGATTGTGAATGGCAGTATCAAGTCTGGCGACCTGGTGAAGTTCATGAATACCGACCGCGAATATAAAGCTGACGAAATTGGGGTACTCAAGATGGACATGTCTCCACGCAAAGAACTACATTGTGGCGATGTGGGCTATATCGTCTCAGGCATAAAGACTGCCACTGAGGTGAAGGTGGGTGATACAATCACAACAACCATAAACCCAGCCAAGGAGGCTATTGCCGGTTTCGAAGAGGTAAAGCCTATGGTGTTTGCTGGCCTCTACCCCATTGAAACGGAAGACTTTGAGAACCTGCGTGCTTCGTTGGAGAAACTACAGTTGAACGATGCCTCACTGACCTTTACTCCAGAGAGTTCTGTTGCCCTTGGCTTTGGTTTCCGTTGCGGATTCCTTGGACTTCTGCACATGGAGATTGTACAAGAGCGTCTCGACCGCGAATTTAATATGGATGTTATAACCACCGTGCCCAACGTTAGCTATAAAGTGTATGACAAACATGGAGAGATGCGCGAAGTGCACAACCCAGCTGGCATGCCCGAGGTGACTTTAATAGATCGTATTGAGGAGCCATTCATACATGCCACCGTAATCACACGCACAGACTTTATCGGTAACATCATGACCTTGTGTCTGGGCAAACGTGGAGAGTTGCTCAAGCAAGACTATATCTCGGGCAACCGTGTGGAGATTCAATATGCTATGCCTTTAGGCGAGATTGTTATTGACTTCTACGACAAACTGAAGTCCATCTCCAAGGGTTATGCTTCATTTGATTACCATCAGTCTGGATTCCGTCCATCAAAGCTTGTCAAACTTGATATCCTTCTTAATGGTGAACCTGTAGATGCTTTGAGCACACTGACTCACTTTGACAATGCCGATACTTTCGGTCGTCGCATGTGTGAGAAACTCAAAGAACTTCTTCCTCGTCAACAGTATGATATTGCCATCCAGGCAGCTATCGGTGCCAAGATTATTGCACGTGAAACTGTAAAGCAATTGCGCAAGGACGTGTTGGCCAAGTGTTATGGAGGTGACGTGAGCCGTAAGCGCAAGTTGCTTGAAAAACAAAAGAAGGGTAAGAAACGTATGAAGCAGATTGGCAATGTGCAAGTACCTCAAAAAGCATTCCTGGCAGTATTGAAATTAGACTAAACATCTCTCACCACATCACCATGAACAACAAAAAAGAAGTTGCAAAAGAAATTGCACGCAGATATTGCCGCTTAGAACCAGAAAGCATAGAGGTTCTTGCAGAATTACTGGTTCCTATGAAGTATCATCGAGGAGATATTATTCTTCGGGAAGGTGAAGAGTGTACATGCATGTATTATGTAGACAGCGGAATGGTACGCCAATATTATTTCAAAAATGGAAAAGACATTACCGAACACTTCTCGTTCGAGGGTAGAATTGTGATGTGTATAGAGTCACTTCTAAAACATGTTCCTAGTCAAATTATCATTGAATCACTAGAAACAACGCAACTATATGCATTGCCACGCAAAAAACTTCTCGAAGCTATAGAATCATGTCCTGAACTTGGTATACTTTATAGAAAGATACTAGAACACGCCTTAATCAGTTCGCAGCATCATGCGGATTCTCAACGATTTGAAAATGCTCAAGAAAGATACGAACGATTACTAAAAGAAAAACCGGAAATCATTTTACATGCACCTATGATACACGTTGCATCTTTCTTACAAATGACTCCAGAAACACTTTCCAGAGTTAGAGCACACCACGACAAAAAGGATACATAATAATATATACTAAACATTAAGATTTTAATTAAAGTATATATTACGACTAATAGAATATTGAGAGTATGGAGGCATATTCTCAATATTGTTTTTTTACACAACAAATTGAAAAATCAGAGATAAAGCTAATTTTATATATATAAAAAATGATAAAATAAGCTGTAATTAAAAATATTATTGTAAATTTGCATAAGAAAGAACATAGTTATAAAAGTTCTTATTTTTCCCCAAACAATTTTTTATGCATACAAAGAGTCAATTGGAATCCATGAGTATGGACGAATTGCATGCACTGGCCATAAAGATAGGCGCAGAGCATAGCGATGACCAAATAACACTTATTTATAATATTATAGATAAGGAGAGTGAAGTTGGAGCAATGGAAGTTCCAACCGAAACAAAAACAAAGAAAAAGGGACGAAAGTCAAAAAAAGAAAAAGAAATTGAAGAGGCAACAAATAATACTATAGAACCTTTACAGGAACAAGAAGTTGCTATAGAATCTGAAGCAAGCGGCGAAAATACAGACACTGCTGCTCAACCGAAAAAACGTGTAAGAAAGACTAAGACAACCCAAACGGTTGATGAAGAAAAGAAAAATGACGAAAAGGTTGATGAACCAATAGCAGAAGCAGAGATAAAAGAAACCAAAAAGCGAAAAAGTAAGACTAAGAAAGAAACAGAAAAAATCCCTGAGGTGGCATCAGTTGAAACTTCCAAGGAAAATTTTAAGGAAGAAATTTCTGGGGAACCTGTACACAACAGCGAGATACATTTCAAAATAATACAGGACATACGTCCGACCTCCTTAGTTCTTGCTCAAATTCAAGCCGAAAAAGAAAAGGAAACAGAACTTGCTAATTCTGAGCAAGACTTACAAACCGAAGAAAAAGAATATTCTTTTGGAGACTTAATTACTGCAGAGGGAGTTTTAGAGATTACAGGAGAAAATGCCAATGGTTTTGTTCGCTCTTCTGACTTCAACTATATGCCGTCTCCTGATGACATTCAAATTACATCCCAACAAATAAAATCCCTGGGACTAAAAACAGGAGATGTAATAAAAGGAACCATAAGTATGCCATCGCGTGGAGAAAAATACTACACGATGAATCATATATTGAGCATCAATGGATGTGATCCTAAAGTGATCCGCGACCGTTCGCCATTTGAAAACCTCACACCTCTTTTTCCAGAAGAAAAATTTAATCTTTGCAGTGGCAAAAATGACCCTCTTTCTGTTAGAATAGTGGATTTATTCGCTCCTATCGGCAAAGGACAACGCGCACTGATTGTTGCGCAGCCTAAAACAGGTAAAACAATGCTGATGAAGGAGATTGCCAATGCTATTGCACAAAATCATCCTGAAGCATACCTAATGATGCTACTAATTGATGAACGTCCAGAAGAGGTCACTGATATGGCACGTACAGTAAAAGCCGAAGTTATTGCCTCTACTTTTGATGAACCAGCAGAACGTCATGTACGCATCGCTGGAATTGTTTTGGAAAAGGCAAAGCGTATGGTAGAGTGTGGACACGATGTTGTTATATTCCTTGATAGTATTACGAGATTGGCAAGAGCTTATAACACAGTAACACCAGCCAGCGGTAAGGTGCTTACAGGCGGTGTTGATGCTAATGCTATGCACAAACCTAAACGCTTTTTCGGTGCTGCACGAAACATCGAAGGAGGAGGATCGTTGACTATCATTGCCACTGCATTAACAGAAACAGGAAGTAAAATGGACGAAGTAATCTTTGAAGAATTCAAAGGCACAGGTAACATGGAACTTCAACTCGACCGAATGCTTGCTAACAAACGCATATTCCCAGCAGTAAATATTGTACAGTCAAGCACTCGACGCGATGATCTTTTGCAAGACAAACTGACATTAGACCGCATGTGGATACTTCGTAAGTTCCTTGCCGATATGAATGCCATTGAAGCAATGACTGAAATGAAAGATAGAATTCAGAAGACTGATAGCAATGACGAATTTCTTAAGTCAATGAATTCGTGATATTATCCATAATTAAAAGCGCACATCTTTTAAGGGTACGCTTTTTGCTTATCAAACAATAACAGATGCCTATATATGAAGAAAATATATATAATGTCTACATGCCCTGATTGCAGCGAACTCAAAGAGTTAGAATTAGGCGACAAAAATATTGAGATGATAGACATCGGTGCGCATGCGAAAAATTTGAAGGAGTTTCTCCAATTGCGCGACAATAACAAATACTTCAAACTTGTAATTGAAAAAGGCAATATTGGTATTCCATGCCTTGTTGATGAAAACGGAGACGTAACATTCTCAACCAAAAGAATATTACCGATAATCAATTGCACAGAAGCTAGCAATAACAACTTGCCAAAAGATGTTGAACACGAAAAACAGAGTTGCAGCATAGATGGTAGAGGCTGTTAGATTTATATTCTAAAAGCCTAGGCATTCTTGATAAAATAACCCCCAAAAGCAAAAACTTTTGGGGGTTTGTTTTAAGTAGAAAAATCAATTTATATTAGAAAGGCAAATCATCATCACCGCCTTCTACTTCAAGAGGTGCAGATGTAGGCATAGGAGCTGCTGCAGGTGCTCCAAAAGGAGTTGTATCTACACCAGACAAAGGAACTTGAGTCATAGGATCCTGAATGTTACGATCTACATTCCAAGCACGAATGCTGTTGAACCATTTTCCCTGATACTCACGTGCATCTATATCAAAACTAACACGAACAGTCTCACCAACCTGAATATTAAATTGTTGAAGCTTATCAGCACCAAACACCTCAAAAACCATCTTGCGAGGGAAACGGTCGTTTACTGTTTCGAGAACAAAAGAACCCATTCTCCACTCACTGCCGGTACGTGCTGATATACCACTTCTTTCAGGCAAAACCTGAATAATTTTTCCTACCAATTCCATATCTTATATTTTTATTTGTTTTTACAAAGTTATGATAAAATGCCAATACACACAAAAAAAGATATTGCTTTTTTGGGATTATAAATAAAAACAAGTAAATTTGCATGAGATAATCATATTTTTAAAAATAAAATTATTATATAAGATATTATGCAATTTAAAGTATCCAGTTCTGCATTAAACAGCAGACTTGCAACTGCTAGCAAAGTACTTGCAAGCAAAAATTCAATGCCTATATTAGATTGCTTCTTGATAGAGGTTTGCGAAAATGGCCAATTAAATATCACAGCAAGCGATTCTGAAAAATGCCTCATAACAAGTGTACCTCTGCTTGAACAATATGGTTCAGGAAAGTTCTGCGTTCTTGCAAAGACTATTTTAGAAAGTATCAGAGAGATTCCCGAACAGCCAATTACCATTGACCTTAACGAAAATACTTTTGAGCTAAACGGTAAGCATAGCAGTGGTCAATTTTCTCTAATGGCCCTAAATGCAGACTCCTACCCTGCTCCACGTGTTGTGACCGAGGGCAATACATTAAACCTTACATCTGACATTCTTATTTCGGGCATCAACAATTCTCTCTTTGCCACTGCCAACGATGAGGTTCGTATGGTGATGAACGGTATATATTTCGACATTAAAACCGATCAACTTATTTTTGCCAGCACCGATGGTAGAAAATTAGTAAAGAACATTGTCTACAAGCTCCAACCCGGTTTTGAAGGCAGTTTCATTCTACCCAAAAAGGTTGCAACAATACTCAAGAGCATTTTGAGCAGGGATGAGAGCAATATCAAAATTGAATACACCAAAGATCGTGCCACAATTTCTACTGAGGATATCACTCTGCATTTCAGTTTGATTGAAGGAAAATATCCCAACTACAATGCAGTAATTCCAACCAGCAATCCTTATCGTGCGGTGATTGACAGACAAGCATTTGCAAGTGCCCTTAAACGTGTGAGTGTTTGCTGTAACAAGAGTAGCGGTCTAGTAAAACTTAGATTAGAACACAATAATCTTATCTTAAGTGGTCAGGACAACGAACATTCAACAAGAGCAGAGGACCATTTGGTTTGCGATTATAGTAACAACTCTATCAGCATTGGTTTTTCTTGCCAACTGCTCATAGAAATATGCAATATCCTGGATAGCGAAAACATAATACTCGAACTTGCCGATCCCAGTCGTCCTGGTCTTGTTCATCCTGGTCAGGAAAAAGATGGTGAAGAGTTGATTATGTTGTTAATGCCTATGCGCGTTGATGATTGAATGAAATGAAGCTAAATTTAACAAAGCCCATAGTTTTTCTTGATTTAGAGACAACAGGAGTTGATGTTGCCACAGACCGTATTGTAGAAATATGCCTTATACGAGTTGAGCCAAATGGCAACAAGCAATCAATGAGTCTACGAATAAATCCCGAAAGACACATTCCTGAGGAAGCAAGTGCAATTCATGGTATTTACGACGTTGACGTGAAAGATTGTCCTACTTTTAGGGAAAAGGCGGGAGAATTGAAGAATATCTTTGAAGGATGCGATTTAGCAGGTTTCAATAGTAACAGGTTTGACATACCACTATTGGCAGAGGAATTCATTCGCGCAGGCATAAATATAGATTTGAGTACTCCATTAAGGGTTGATGTACAAAACATCTATCATAAATTGGAACGGAGAACCCTTGTTGCAGCATACAAATTCTACTGCGGCAAAGACCTTGAGAATGCACATTCTGCATTAGCCGACACTGAAGCTACGCTGGAAGTTCTTGAAGCACAACTTGACCATTATCCTCAAGAATTGGAAAACAGCATTGAGTTCCTCGCAGAATATAGTAGAAGAGATAACTTCATTGATTTTGCTGGAAGATTTGCTTATAACGAAAAAGGAGAGGAAATAGTAAACTTTGGAAAACACAAAGGACGTCTGGTTAAAGACGTTTTACGTATAGAACCAAGTTATTATAATTGGATAATGCAAAGCGATTTCACTATGAATACCAAACAGGTACTCACTCGCTTGAAGTATAAATATTCTATGTAAACAATAATTTGGGGATGTTTTTCACTAACATCCCCAATATCATTTGAAAAACTGTTTGCAATTAGGAAGCATGTTAAAAGGTAAAAAGATAGTCCTTGGTATTACCGGCAGTATAGCTGCCTACAAGGCTTGTATCCTGATAAGGTTACTCATCAAACAAGGCGCAGAGGTCCAAGTTGTGATCACTCCCGCTGGAAAAGAATTCATTACTCCGATAACATTAAGCGCATTGACGCATAAACCTGTCATTTCCGATTTCTTCAATCAGAGAGATGGTTCTTGGCATAGTCACGTAGATTTAGGTTTATGGGCAGACGCTATGCTAATTGCTCCTTGCACTGCAAGTACAATAGGCAAAATGACACATGGTATAGCCGACAATATGCTTATTACAACATATTTAAGCATGAAGGCACCTGTCTTGATTGCTCCTGCCATGGACCTAGATATGTATGCACACGTGTCTACACAGGAGAATATACACCTATTATGCGAACGAGGAGTTACCATAATAGAACCCGGGAGTGGATTCCTTGCTTCAACACTCGAGGGTAAAGGACGCATGCAAGAACCCGAAATAATTGTAGATGAACTCGTTGATTTCTTTGCTAAAAGAGATGGCAAACTTAAAGGTCAACGCATCCTTATCACTGCGGGTCCAACTTACGAAAAATTAGATCCTGTAAGATTTATCGGAAACTACTCAAGCGGAAAGATGGGTGTTGCCCTGGCTAAAGAATGCATTGCAGAAGGAGCAGAGGTTGAACTTATTCTCGGGCCATGTTCTTTATCACTCCCCAAATCATCTCTCCTGCATGTAACAAATGTTGAGAATGCAGCCCAAATGCACCATGTAGCAACTTCGCTATATCCCAATTGCAAGGCAGGAATAATGTGTGCCGCCGTGGCAGACTTTACCCCCAGTGAATGCGCCGATGAAAAAATAAAGCGTGAAGGAGAGCAACTTGTATTAAGGTTGAATCCTACAAAAGACATTGCCGCTGACTTAGGAAAGATTAAAACACCAGAACAAAAACTATGCGGTTTCGCACTTGAAACACATAATGCACTTGAGCATGCCAATGAAAAATTACAACGCAAAAATTTAGACATGATTGTCATGAACAGTCTGCAAGACGAAGGTGCAGGTTTTCAATGTGATACCAACAAGGTTTCTATTATAACCACAGACGAAACTGTTTCTCTTCCACTACAAAGCAAGCAAGATGTTGCTCGCGAGATTATCAATAAATTCTTGTTATGAAAAAATTTATTGCCATATTGTTGTGCAGCCTGTCTACAATAAACTTTTGGGGGCAGGAACTGAATGCAAAAGTAACTATCAACACAGCTCAAATAGGCAATACATATACTGAAGCCTGCGAAACCTTTAGAAATAAGGTCCAAGAATTTCTTAACACCAAACAGTGGACTTCCATCAAGTTCAAAGAGGTGGAAAGAATCAGTTGCAACTTCAATATCACCATCAATAAATACAACAGTCAGGATGGAACCTTTGAATGTACCTTATTACTAAACAGCAGTAGGCCTGTTTGGGGCACTTCATACAATACCGTCCTATATAATACCCGCGATGCCCATTTCAATTTTAAATTCGATCCTGCGGACCAACTTGAGTATAATCCCGAAAACATTGACAACCAATTGATGGCACTTCTTGCCTATTACGCTCACCTACTGATAGGCATGGATTTAGATACATTTGCTCCAATGGGGGGAAGTGAAATACTAAAAATAGCAGAGGATATCGTCAACAAGTCACAAAACTTAGGTTATAGCGGATGGAGTGCTTTTAATGAAAACAATAACCGCTTTGCATTGCTCAATGATTATGTTGATGAAAGTATGGAAGCAATCCGACAATTGAACTATGTTTATCACCGACAAGGATTAGACCAATTATGCGATAGCACTGAAAAAGCCTATACTTCCCTTGTTGAGAGCATGGAACTTTTAGATCAGGCACGCCAAGCTAAAACTATGAGTACAGTTCCCCAACTTTTCACCGAATATAAAAAGGAAGAACTGACAAATATATTCAGTCACCATACAAACCAACAAGACAAACAACGGGTTTACAACATATTGTTTGCAATAAATCCCAGCCAAAATCCTTCCTGGGAAAAAATCAAAAAACAATAGCATACATTCTTCACACAATCATGCTTAAACACCTTCATATAGAAAACTACGCCTTAATAGAAAAACTGGAAATTGATATAGAAAACGGTTTTACTGTAATTACAGGTGAAACCGGAGCAGGTAAGAGTATTCTATTGGGAGCAATAGGACTTCTTACCGGCGAAAGAGCAGACCTTACCGCCATTCAACACGGTAAAACACGTTGTATCATTGAGGCGGTCTTTAGCATCAAGGAGTACAATCTAAAGTATTTGTTTGACGAGGAGGATTTGGATTATGACGGAGAGGAATGTATAATCAGAAGGGAATTGACAGCCAACGGCAAAAGCAGAGCCTTCATCAATGACACACCTACATCCCTATCGGTTCTGAAAAGAATGGCACCATACTTAATAGACATTCACTCCCAGCACCAAAATCTTTTACTCGGTAAAGAAGATTTTCAGATATCAATACTAGACACTGTTGTAAAAAACACCGATATCAGGCAAAAATACAATAAGGCGTTTACTACATGGAAAAACATAAAGAAGGAATTAGAACAAGCCATATCAACTCTTGAAAACAATCAAAAGGATGAAGACTATCTAAGGTTCCTCTTTGACGAATTGGAACAATTCAAACCTAAACCCGAGGAAGACGAATATCTCAAACAACAGTGCGAGAAACTTGAACATGCCCAGGAAATCAAGGGGGCGTTGCTTCAAGGCAATTATCTTTTAACCGAAGGTGAAGCTCCTATTCTCGACACCATAAGGCAGACACGCAATTCCATATCATCAATAAAGAATTTCTTCCCTGAAGCAGAGGAACTTGCAGAAAGACTTGAAAGTTGCAGAGTGGAATTGCAAGACATAGCTGAAACGCTGGAATCAGAAGGAGAAGAGATAGAATATGATCCCGAACTTTTAGAACAAGTACAATCAAGATTGAACACTCTTTACAGTCTTGAACAAAAACACCATGTCTCAACAAGCGAAGAACTTATCGCTATAAAAAACGATTTGGAAGCAAAACTTGAACTTGTCGATAATAGTGAGGAACACATTGCTCATCTTAAAAAGCAAGAAGAGAAGGCTAAGGAAGATGTCATTGAAATTGGCGAAAATCTAACTTCCTCACGCCAAAAAGCGGCAACATTGCTAGAAAAGGAGGTTATCGAAAAACTCTCTCTATTGGGAATGCCCAAAGTGAGATTTAAGGTAAGCATACAAGAATCTCCAGAACCTTTAAGCAATGGATTAGATAAAGTTACATTTCTTTTTTCTGCAAATCTGGGCTCTGACATGCAAAATATCTCCAATGTAGCAAGTGGAGGTGAAATTGCACGTGTTATGCTCACCCTCAAAGCCATTCAGACAAAGACTTCGGCATTACCCACCATAATCTTTGACGAGATAGATACTGGTGTCTCTGGTCATATAGCGGAATCAATGGCACACATTATGCGCCAAATGGGAAAAGAAAACACACAGGTAATCAGTATTACACACCTGCCACAGATTGCATCTCTGGGAGAATCCCATTTCAAAGTATGGAAAGAAGATAAAGACGGTTATACATTCAGCCATATCACACAATTAAGCATAGACGAACGAGTTGAAGAAATAGCAAACATGCTTTCTGGTTCAAATGTCAGCACAGAAGCTTACAACAATGCAAAAGTCCTATTAGGCATACAATGATAAACATAAGCTTACTCAACAAGGACAGACTTTATTTGGTAGCTCTGAGCGGTGGAGCCGATTCTGTTGGACTTGCACTTATGATGAAAGAGCAAGGATACCAAATATATGCTTTGCATTGTAATTTTCATTTAAGGGGAGAAGAATCTAACAGAGACGAAACCTTCGTACGAAACTTTTGTGCAGAGAATAACATTCCCTTGGAAGTCAAACATTTCCAAACTGTTGAATCAGCCAAAGAACACTCAGCAAGTCTTGAGATGGAAGCACGCACCCTACGATACAATTGGTTTACAGAGCGAGCATTAGCGTTAAAAGCCGAAGGAATATGCGTTGCTCATCACAAGGAGGACCAAGCAGAGACAATATTACTTAACCTGATTCGTGGAACAGGCATACGGGGTTTAGCCGGCATACATCAAGAGCGAGTCATCAATGGCCTTAAAATAATCCGCCCATTGTTAGGCGTTAGCAAACAAGAAATCCTGCAATATTTAGACAATCACCAACAAGGTTATGTCACAGATAGCACCAACCTCGAACGCGATGCGCTTCGCAATCGAATAAGACTTGACGTAATACCTCTACTCAAGGAGATCAATCCCTCTATCACAGAATGCCTGGCACGAACCGCCGAAAACATACAATTAGAATTACAAGAAGAGACAACAGAAAAAGAGTTATTCAAATGGCTCTCTCCGCACGCATTCACAAGGCAGCAAATTTTAGACATCCACAAGCATAGCCAACCAGGACATATAAGCAAGGCTACAGGATGTACTTGGTGCAGTCCTACACATATTCTTTTGATAAACCGAGGTGAACTTATATTAAAAGAGAAAAAAGCCCCTTCCTCTCCCCTTCCCTCTTTAGTGATAGAAGCCATTGAAGAAGGAACTATACCTGCTTCAGAAGAACTCAAGAACCATAAACTCGCTTTTATAGACGGAGATAAAATAAACGGAGAAATTATTGTGAGAAGAGCCATTAAAGGTGACAGATTCCAGCCATTTGGAATGAGAAAAGGCACGAAACTTGTCAGCGACTATCTCACCGACCATAAAATAAACCTCCTCGACAAAAAAGAACAAGCACTGGCAATCGACTCACAAAACGGAAAAATTGTATGGGTTATCGAGCAGGGAATTGATAATCACTATCGGATTACGCCCGAAACAAAAAAAGTACTAAAACTACAAATAAGGTATCAATAGAATTAACAAACTATTGATACCTTTTCTCTTTATTCTTCCACCAGTTCCATTGTCATACTAATATCGCTTTGCGGACGGTCACCTCTCAACGTTTTGCACGACTGAATGCGCTCAACCACATCAAGTCCATCAACAACCTCACCAAACACAGTATACTGTCCATCAAGATGTGGAGTACCACCAATGGTAGTATATGCCTCTACTTGCTCAGAAGTAAGTGTAGCTTTTGGCATCTCCTTGCATATAGCGTGTGTTTCTGCATTCAAACGATCCTGAAGTTCTTGCAAACCAGCACGATTTCGGTTGCGACGCAATTCCATAATTTCAGAACGATGTTCAGCCACAAGACGGTCAAATACTGCTTGCTCCTGTTGCATCTGCATTTGTTTCTCAATCTGCCTTATCTGACCAGAGTTATACTTCTGCCCCCAAACAATATAGAACTGACTGCCACTACTCTCGCGCTCTGGATTCATATCATCACCTAATCGGGCAGCACTTAAAGCGCCACGCTTATGAAAAAACTGAGGATATAGTATCTCTGCAGGTATGTTGTAACCAGGTCCTCCAGTACCAAGCATTTTACCTGCTGGAGCTCCTATACTATCAGGGTCACCACCCTGTATCATGAAATCCTTGATGACACGGTGAAACAAGGTACCATTGTAGAAACAATCCTTTACAAGTTTAATAAAATTATCACGATGCTTTGGTGTTT
This sequence comes from Bacteroidaceae bacterium, assembly GCA_017547165.1. Taxonomy (GTDB): domain Bacteria; phylum Bacteroidota; class Bacteroidia; order Bacteroidales; family Bacteroidaceae; genus Physcousia. The sequence goes on along the minus strand of JAFYQK010000023.1, from coordinate 10,467 downwards.
CGTCGTATAGTTTTACAAGGATATCACCCTCATCAGTATGTATTTTTACTTTTGTCGCCATACATATATACTTAGAATAGAAATGTACTTGTTAGAAAATGGGTGTAGCAAAAAACTTCACCACACCCATTTTCAATATTTTTAAAAGCCTAACTTACTTCTTTGCACTTTCTGCCTTCTTGGTTGTAGCCTTTTTAGCAGGAGTCTTCTTGGTGGCACACTTCTTTGTGGCACATTTCTTGGGAGCAGGAGCTGCAACTTCCTCCACAACGGGAGCAACCTCCACTGGTGCTTCTACGGGAACCTCAACCTTCTCTGCCTTACTCTCGAATTTCTCCAAGCGAGCACGAAGCACACTGATTTCATTCTCCTTAACGGTAAGTTCATCACCCAAGTTTGCAATCTGTGTATACAGAGCATTCAACTCGTCGTTCTCAACATTCTCAGAGAATAGATCGTTAACTCTCTTGAGGAAGTCGCCAAGAATGTTCATGTAGTTGGTGAATGCATCAAAAGCGCTATCGTAGAAACTGCGCAACATGGGCACAGCCTGAGGCTTAGTGGTCATGTACTGGAAGTTATTGGTAGCCTGAAGACGGTCCCAATCCTGCTTGATACGACGATCTTTGCACGCAAGGATACGACCAACCAACTTCTCCTCATACAACTTTGCAAATGCCTCACGTTGCATGGTGTTACCCAACCAACCAGAGATATCACGCTCCTCATCGTTCCAAGACATAGGATAAGGAACCTCAACAGTATCAACAGCCTTGCGGTTTTCAACCAATTCTGCTGGTGTTGCAAAACCTATGCCACGCTGAGCTGCACAAACAGGAAGTGCCTTGATGAATTCAAGAATACTGCTTGAAAGGGGTTGGAACATACCAATTGCACAAAGCTCCATACCGATGGTAATAACCTCTTCACTCTGTGGCAAGTTAGCGATCCAATCAACATACTTGTCAGCCATCAAAGGATACTCAACCCAACTGCTGTCAGAGAAGCGTAAGCAAATATCGTCGCTCAACTTATAATCACGCATCAACAAAGAAATGCGGTTGTCAACAGCACAAGAGTAAACATAGTGAGGACTCTTCCAACCCAAAATATGCTTGGCACCCTCAACAATAATACCCTTATAACCCATATCAGCAGCCATGCTACCAATCTCATCGCTATAAATAAGGTTAGAGTTACGCATCACCTTTGGAGTAACGCCAAACAATTCCTGAACACGATGAGCCAAACGCTCAACTTCGTTCTTGAAACTCTCCTCGTTACCCAACGAAGCCAAACCATGGCTATAGGGCTCTGCCAAGAAGTCAGCCTTACCAGTTTCTGCAATCTGCTGAAGAAGGTCAATAACCTCGGGAGCATATTGCTCCAACATCTCTATAGCAACACCAGAGAGAGAGAAACAACACTTGAAATTATCGTTCTGCTTGCACATTTCCAACAATGTGGTAAGTGCAGGAACATAACTATTATCAGCGGTGTCACGAATAGCGCGCTCGTTCTCATAATCGTCGTAGTAGTAGTGATCCTTACCGATTTCAAAGAAACGATAGCGCTTCAAATGAACAGGCTGATGTATCTCGAAATATAAACAAATCTGTTTCATAACGTAAATTATTAATCTTTGATTTATAAAGTATTAAGCGTAATCGTTTCTATGATTACTTAATGTGCTTGACGGCATTAAGATAGTCGTCATTGTTGAAATAGCCACGGCCACAGAGTTGGTTGTAGCACTCGCGGATACGAAGACCAACCTTCTCCCATGTGATGCGGTCAACTTCCTTGATACCCTCCTCGGAGAGATAGTTGTACAGAGCGTCGTTGGTACAAACGCTATACATAGCATCTGCCATGGCATCGATGTCCCAGTAGTCCACCTTGATCACATTGTCCAGAATCTCACCACAACCCGATTGCTTGGAGATGATTGAAGGACAACCGCACTGCATAGCCTCCAAAGGCGCAATACCGAATGGTTCAGATACTGATGGCATCACGAATACATCGGAATTCTTATATGACTCGTAAACCTGACGTCCCTTCTGGAAACCAGGGAAGTGGAAGCGGTCGGCAATTCCTCGCTCGGCAGCAAGGTGTATCATTGCATTCATCATATCACCGCTACCTGCCATGCAGAAACGAATGTTACGAGTACGCTGTAGCACCTTAGCAGCAGCCTCAACAAAATACTCAGGACCCTTCTGCATAGTGATACGACCAAGATATGTCACCACCTTCTCACCTGGAGTCTTATTGGGAACAATGTCCACCAAATCCTGACTCAAAGGATACACAGCATTGTGCATAGCAACACACTTGCGAGGATCTTGATGATACTGATGGATAACGGTCTGGCGAGTATGCTCTGATACGCACATGATGCAATCAGCGTGGTCCATACCATTCTTCTCAATACTATAAACGGTGGGGTTCACCTTACCACGAGAGCGGTCGAAGTCAGTAGCATGCACATGTATGCACAAAGGCTTGCCACTTACCATCTTGGCATGAACACCAGCAGGATATGTCAACCAGTCATGAGCATGAATAAGGTCGAACTCCTCGCTACGAGCCAAAACACCTGCGATGATGCTGAAATTGTTGATCTCGTCGTGCAAATTACTTGGATAACCACCAGCAAAACCTATACAACCAAGGTCGTCAAGACCCTGAAGGTAGTTGAAATCAGCATAGAGATGATCTCGGAAACGATAATAGTCTTCAGCGGTGTGACCAACAAAGCGATCCTTAATCCAATCGTAATTGACATCGCGCCATACTACAGGCACTTGACTCATGTTCACAATCTTAAGGAAACCTTCTTCTTCACCTGTAGGCTTAGGCATACAGAATGTTGTTTCAACATCTCCTTGAAGACTCAAGCCCTTGGTGATACCATAACTGGCTACAGCGAGACCTCCATAAATCTTAGGAGGAAACTCCCAACCGAACATTAGAACTTTCATGTATGTGTCCTCCTTATATATTAATATTCATTATACTGATCCAAAAGTTTCACCACGCGCATAATTTCTGCAACATTCATTGCAAAAGAGATAGCGCCACGACCATGGAATGGTGGGTTACCGTCGAAAAGTTCGGGGATAGTGCCAATGCAGTGATAGAACAACTCCTCCTCGTAACCCACGAGCAAGCGGTCTACGAAACTCGCACGAGACATTTTGTGAACCTTAAGACATGCCTCCATATAGAAACCTGCCAACCATGGCCATGCTGTACCCTGATGGTAAGCATAGTCGCGCTGTACCTGTGGACCCACATACATGGGGTTGTAGCCCGAACTCTTTGGAGAGAGGCTGCGCAATCCCTTGGGAGTCAGCAATTCCTTGGTACAGAAATCAAGCACCGACTTCTGCTGTTTCTTATCCAATGGAGTGTAGTCAAATGCCACAGCAAAAATCATGTTGGGACGCACTAGATAGTCGCGATAACCATCTACGCAATAGTCACAGAGATATCCATGCTCGTTCCAGAACATATCAACAAAACTCTTGCCAACCTGCTCTGCCAACTCAGAATATACCTTAACATTATGCGCGTCACCCGCGTGTGCACAAAGGTCAATACAGAACTTGATGGCATTATACCACAAAGCATTGAACTCTACGATATAACCTGTACGTGGAACGATTGGGCGACCATTAGCAGTTGAGTTCATCCATGTGATAGCCTTGTCGCGACCCTCGCTATACACGAGCTTATTTTCCATCACCTTAAGGTTGGCATGGTTATTGCCAAGTATCCATGTCATGATATCGCGAACCAACGCACTGTACTTCTCCACACATGCGTCCATACTCACGAGTTTGCCATACTGCTGAACGCACCATATTGCCCATAAGAGGACATCGGGGTGCTCCATCTCCTGAATGCTAACCTCTATCTTCTCACCGTTCATGAACGCACGGATAGCCTTCTCAGCTGTCTCCATAACGTCGTCGTACTTGGTGAGCTCGTTATTGGTAAGAGTCAAACCAGGAAGTGAAATAAACTGGTCACGCGCACGGCACTTAAACCAAGGATAACCAGCTAGCACATAGTCCTCATGTTCGCGATGAACAATAAACTGATGTGCACTGTTGACCAGAGTGTTGTAGAAATTATCGCGAGGTGTGCGGATGTTAACCTCAAACTCGGCCAGTTCAGCCAAAGTCTTGGTGTCTATCTCGCTCAAACCAGCACTGAAGACAACGCTCTCACCCTTCTTGATATTGAACTCAAAATAACCTGGCACATAAAGGTCCTCGTTGCTTGCATAGCCACGCTCCTGCTCTTTGGGATATTCAACACCCTTGTACCAGTTGGGGTTGTAAACAAAGTTATTCTCCTTGTCCAGCTGCATGAAGAGTTCGGGATAACCCTCGTACATGCAAGTACGGATACCACCTTGTACCTCATGGTATTCACGAGAAGCAAGACTATTCTCATGGGTGTACTCTCTCACACTACGGAACGCAAGGAAAGGTTGCAGACGCAATGTTGTATCGCTGTGAGCATCCACCAATGTGTAGCGAATGATAATACGATCCTCGAAATGCTGGAACATTTGCTCCTTCTTTAGAATCACACCACCTACACGATAAATGGTTGTAGGAACTTTCAGCGAGTCAAACTCACGGATGTACTTGTGACCACGTGGCGAGAAGTTGTCGCCAGAGTATTTGTGCAAACCAAGATTGAACTCTGCACCATGCTGGATGACGGTAGCATCCAGACTTGAAAGAAGCACATGGTTCTCCTGGTCCAACTCTGGAACCGGAACAACTAAAAGGCCGTGGTACTTACGAGTGTTGCAATCAACAACTGTTGAGCAAGAATAGGCTCCCGAACGATTTGAGCGAAGCACCTCCTTTGGAAGGCTGTCCTCGAGGTTCGTCATGAGAGTCTTGTCAAAACGTAAATAACTCATAGGTATTTTTAATAAGATTAATAGTCTTTAGCACCTCAAAGTTAGTAATTTTATTTAATAATATTTTGCAATTATACATAAATAGTGTATTTTTGTGCCATACAACATATATTTCACCTATTAAATGGCAAAGAAGAAGATACCCTGGGAAGAATATCTTGAAAAAATCAGCGAAATGCTCAGTACTCTATCGCCCGAACAGCACGATATTTTACTGCAACACGTATCTGCTGTAAAGTTCAAGAAGAATGACATCATATATAAAGAAGGAGATCTCCCTACATATCTTTTCTGTTTGATAAGTGGAAAAGTCAAGATATACAAAGAAGGAGTTGGCGGCCGTTCACAAATTGTTCGAGTTTTAGGAGAAACCGAATACTTCGGATATCGTGCCTACATGGCCAACGAACCATTTGTCACAGGAGCCTCTGCATTTGAACCATGTATCGTATTAAAGGTTCCAATGGGCATAATCATTAAGTTCATCCAAGAGAACCCACAACTTGGATGGTTCTTCATTCAGAAACTTGCTCGCGACCTCGGACAAAGCGACGAACGCACCGTAAGCCTCACACAAAAACATATACGCGGACGCCTTGCCGAAAGTCTCTTATTCCTTAAAGAGAGCTACGGATTGGAAGAGGATGAGTCTACCCTATCCATCTACCTTTCACGAGAAGACCTTGCCAATCTCTCAAACATGACCACCGCCAATGCCATTCGCACTCTCTCGGCATTTGCCGCCGAAAAACTCGTGGCAATTGATGGAAGAAAAATTAAATTCATCAATATCGCAGGATTAGAGAACATTTCAAGAATAGGCTGATAGTACAAACGCAACAACATTTCCAATGGAGAAATATCCGATAGACCTCATAACCATCCTTGGCCCTACGGCCTCCGGAAAAACACCTTTTGCGGCCCATTTGGCTAATAAATTAGGTAATGCAGAAATCATTTCTGCTGACTCACGCATGGTTTATCGTGGAATGACTATCGGTAGCGGCAAGGACCTCGACGATTATGTTGTAGACGGAAACAATATTCCCTATCATCTTATTGACATATGCGAGCCCGGATACCGCTTCAATGTATATGAGTTTCAGTGTGCCTTCCAAAATGCCTATATGGACATCACCACCCGAGGTTCTTTGCCAATCATGTGCGGTGGCACCGGACTCTACATCGAGAGTGTCCTGAAATCATACGAATTGGGACAGGTAAAATTTCCTGAGAGAAAAAGCCTTACAATAGGATTAAAAATAGACCGCGAACTGAGGCGAGAGAAAATAACCCGTCGACTCAAAGCTCGCCTCGAAGAAGGAATGATTGAGGAAGTTCAGACACTACTGAAAACCGTCTCTGCAGAACGCCTGATACGATACGGACTCGAATACAAATTTGTAACACTTTATTGCATAGGAGAACTCTCGTACGACGAAATGTTCCGCCAACTCGAGATAGCCATTCATCAATTCGCCAAACGTCAGATGACATGGTTCCGTGGCATGGAAGAGCGACGCGGTCTCCCCATTCATTGGATCGACGCCACACTTCCACATGATGAAAAGGCCGAGCAAGTTATCAAACTCCTCGGCCAATTGTAAGCAGACTTACATTTCAATATTTCCCTTTATTATTTACTGAACTCAAGGGCTTCTCCGCATACGACATCATCTATTCTGGTGCCGTCCCACACAAGATTGCCGTTCACCCAGGTGGAGCGAACCTTCCAACGAAGGCTATCGCCCTCGCGAGGCGACCATCCGCACTTGCTCAATACATCGGCCGAGGTAATGGTGTATGGACTTTCCTCGCGACGTACAAGCACAAGGTCAGCCTTCATACCCTCTTGAATATATCCACGTTCCTTAATTCCAAATAAGTCAGCAGGATTGTGACACATTAGTTGAACCAGTTGTTCAATAGCAAGCGCACCCTCGTCTACCATCTCCAGCATACTCACCAGAGAGAACTGCACCATGGGCATACCGCTCACCGCCGTGCGTGCACCGCCCTGTTTCTCGCTCAGCAAGTGAGGTGCATGATCGGTACCTATGCATGTTATGCGTCCGTCGGTCAATGCCTTGCGCAGAGCCATGCGATCGTTGGCCGACTTTATGGAAGGATTGCACTTGATACGCCCCTTCAGTCGTGCATAGTCATCGTCAGTATACAACAAGTGCGCCACGCAAGCCTCGCCTGTGATATTGCCTCCGAGCAAGTCCAGTTCCCTCTCCGTAGAGATATGCGCTATGTGCAGACGAGCACCGGTGGCATTAGCCATCTCGGCCGCCAGGGCAGAACTCTGCCAACAAGCCTCGGCATCCCTTATCTCGGCATGGTGAGTCACGTCGGGATCGTCTCCATACCGTTCCTGGGCCCTCTTCATATTTGCATTGATGCGTGCCGTATCCTCGCAATGCGACATTATCAGTTTGGGCGACTTGGCAAAAAGTTCCTCCAGCATCTCCCTTCTGTCCACCAGCATATTGCCTGTGCTGCTACCCATGAAAAGTTTCACGCCAGGATACTGCTCCGAGGGCATTGCCAGGATTTCGTACAGATTATTGTTGGTAGCACCCAGGAAGAAAGCATAGTTCACATGCATGCGCCCCTTAGCCATCTCCATGCGCTCGCGCCAGTTCTGCACCGTAGTTGTCTGTGGCACCACATTAGGCATGTCCAACACCGATGTCACACCACCTGCCGCCGCCGCCATACTCTCGGTGTGCATATCTGCCTTTGCCGTCAAGCCAGGCTCACGGAAATGCACATGATCGTCTATCACACCGGGCAAAAGATATGCTCCCGTGGCATCCACAACCATGCATCCCTCCTCTGGTTCTATCATACCGCCCAGCACTATACGCTCTATCCTATCGCCATTAACCAACAAGGAGCCGACATGCGACTCCCCGTTGTTTACTATCGTAGCATTGTTGATAATAGTCTTCTTCATCATGCTTTTCTTCTCTTGAACTTGGTCATACGAAGTTTCATCACGCCAAACAAGGCCTCGCTGAATATACCTCCCGACATCTTGCTGGTTCCCAACTCTCGGTTCACGAACACCACGGGCACCTCCTTTATCTTGAAGCCCAGGCGCAGGGCAGTGTACTTCATCTCTATCTGGAAGGCATAACCCTTGAAGCGCACATCGTCAAGCGACATTGTCTCCAGCACCTTGCGTGTCCAGCACACGAAACCAGCAGTGGTGTCCCTCAGTTTTATGCCCAGAATAGTGCGCACATAGGCAGAGGCGTAATACGACATCAGCACGCGCCCAATGGGCCAGTTCACCACGTTCACACCAGTTATGTAGCGGCTACCCACCGAAACATCGTAGCCCTCGTCATGACAAGCCGCATACAATCGGGGCAGGTCGGCAGGAGCATGCGAGAAGTCAGCATCCATCTCAAAGATATATTCATAACCGTGCTCCAGAGCCCACTTAAAACCGCAGATATAGGCAGTACCCAATCCCAGCTTGCCTGTGCGCTCTACCAGATGCACGCGACCCTTGAACTCCTCTGCCATCAAACCCTTCACAATATTGGCAGTACCATCGGGACTACCATCATCGATAACCAACACATGAAAGGGTTTCTCCAACGAGGTAACGGCACGAATAATGGCCTCAATGTTCTCCTTCTCGTTATAGGTAGGAATAATTATTACGCTATCGCTCATAATATACATTTAGGTTATTTCTTCAAACAAAGATACGTCTTTTCTACGTCACCTACAACAAATTCACCCCTCAAACACACACAAATGACATAAAACACTATCATTCCGCACGAAATTCATCGAAATTCGACCAATACTCGCGAACTTTTTATTATTTCACATACAACAAATATCTGTTTTGTCAACGATTCTTCTCGCGTGATTTAACTATGGAGAAAACACAACCAACAATTGTGGCAAGCAGGATGACAGGTTCTGCAAGCATGAATGCCGGCATGGTGCCGTACGTTAGTGCCACCATTGCAGATGAGAGCAGCACAAGGCACAAGCCCGACGTCAGGACTACAAGGGCGCAGGAAAGCCTTTGCTTCTTCAGGGCAATGAGATAGCCTGTCAGGCAAACCATAACCTCAATAACGGGATATAGCAGCAATGCCATGCGCGGCATTGTGCCGTCGGGATTTCCGTCAAGGTCGAAATGTGCAGGGAGAACCTCCTCCAGGCATCTCCAACACACAACAATAGCCAAGGCATTTATGGCCACAATAAGAACAGGCACAAGCCAGAGTCTTTTATTCATAGTGTTTCTAAACTATTATCCCAATCGGCCGATTTGGGGATTATTTCTCCAACGTCCATCCGTGGTCGCCGTGGTAAATCATCTGCCTGGTCATGCCGCCGTCTATACAGATGTTCTCGCCCGTGATGAAACCTGCCTTGTCGCTACAGAGGAAGAGCACCATGTGGGCAATGTCCATGGGGTTCCCTACCCTGCCCGACGGTTGCTGAGTGGCATCGGGACCCTCGTAAACGGTGTATGCCGTGTCTATCCATCCGGGCGAAATGGAGTTCACCCTGGCCTTGCCTGCCAGGCTTACCGCCAAGGCATGGGTAAGTGCCGCTATGCCTCCCTTGGCGGCGGTGTAACTCTCGGTTTGAGGCTGGCTCATGCGGTCGCGCGAGGAGGAGATATTTACGATGGATGCACCCTCCGCCAAATGGGATTTGAAAAGCTTAACAAGATAGAAAGGTGCCGTCACTCCAACACTCAATGCATACTGAAATTCCTCGTACGAACATTCGTCTATGCCCTTCATCAGAGGCAGGGCATTGTTAATGATGACGTCCACCTTGTCGTGCCTGCCCAGCACCTCGGCGGCAAAAGCCTCCAGCTCCTCCTTCCTGGATATGTCCCCAACGAAGTGCTCACCCTCCTGCCTGTCAATCACATATACTATGGCACCCTGTGAGCGGAACTCCTCGGCAATGCATCGGCCAATGCCCTTGGCACCGCCAGTTACTACTACAACTTTATCTTTGAATTCTTGTGTTGGCATAAATATAACTCGTTTTCAAATCATCAACATAATCCGCCCTTCGGCCTTGACAAACATATCGGGAAAGCGACAAGCAACGGCATACACTTGATTGGAGGTAACAGGTTGCCCATCCTTACGGATATGCAAGCGTTGGCGGTTAATCATTTCCGCTATCTGCTCCGTCCGCATCCCTCGGTTTTGGCTTGCGATGCAGTATAGTATGGCTTCTTCTATTTTCAACTTTAAATTAAAAATACACCCACCCCACACATCAAGGAGTTCTAGCAACTTATTACTCTTGCACGCTCTTTACATATACCTTGCCGGCAAAGCGGCCGATTGAGCTGATGCCTGATGCTGCATCATGCTCAAACTCCCACAGTTCCTTAGCGGCAACGGTATGCGAGAGTCCTGTAAGTTCCATATAGTGCTTCACCTTCATTGCCCCATGAGATTGCAGATATTCCAAGGCCTTCTGCAGACGCTGTTCCTTGGTAAACGGAG
>JAFYQK010000022.1 GCA_017547165.1 Bacteroidaceae bacterium | reverse complement strand
ATTGCCCCATGAGATTGCAGATATTCCAAGGCCTTCTGCAGACGCTGTTCCTTGGTAAACGGAGAACGGCAAAGACGACTTACTCCAGCACGTTTCAGGTCGCAACGCCGGTCCACATTGGCAATCAGTTTCTTGTCCGCCAGAAAGTTCACACCATCTATCCTTAGGCTGCGTGCATTCAGTTTGGGAGTACCTTCCTCAAAAGAATCCATATCCTTGTCCTCAACTAAACCGATAGTGGCTTTGAAAGTACCCATATCATCAATCGTTACAGCATAGCCATCTGCAAGGAGTTCGGCCAAAATATCGGTAGCGTGCATGAGAACATGAATAGCCTCTCCTTTACTGATACCCGAATTATGACTGCTGATTCGGTCTATAAATTGATTAAAGTCTATTTTCCGTTCTGTTTTCAAACGATAATAAGCCTTCTTCTCGCCTGTCTTGTGCAAATCAGGCAACTCCTGTTTGATGTATTTTGCCATATGTCAATGTATTGATTGTAGATAAATTGTAGATAAACCAATACAAAGATAATATAATAAGGATACAAATGCAAGAAAAACAGCATTTAAATTATATCCTCAATATTGGGGACATTTCTACTAAATGTTGCGGAGCAATGTACTAAATATTGGGGACAATTGTCCTTAACGTTTAGTACATTTTTATGAATAAGCATTTCAACTGTTTATTTGCTTGTCCTAACACTTTTGTTAAACGTAACAAAACATTTTAGGAAACTGTGCTATTCCTTAAGGGGTATATCCACCATCTCACCCTATATCAAACAAGGTTTATTATAGTTGAATTGCAACTGTGGAGTATTATTGAAAGATAATTATGTTAGTAGGTAATTGTTGATGGCACGGAATGTTTTAAGTTCCCTTCTTTTATCTACTATTATCTTTTAAAATTCAAATTAAACTCCCCTACTGACGAATTATAAGGCATATTGAAAACAATTACACTCAAAGCAGTATTATTCCAACCTATTTTCTTTTTATATTGCATAATATTTTATAACTTTGTAAACAAATAGGCTTGAAACAGCGCATATGATGACTATTGATACGTATATACAGCAAAAAAACGAGGAGTTTTTGAGATTAGAAATAGCATATTCTAATCTATATCTGGCATATGTATCTGGCAATAGAGAGGATATGATTGCCAAGTATGTTGCCGTAGGGAATGTGAATATCCCATATTTAACAGATAGCATCTATCTAAATACTAAGCAAACAATGCTTGATAACGGAGTCATCCCCAATGTACTACCAACATCTATATATGACATTAAAGATGACACATTGTTACGAATGAATATTCAAGGCTGCCTAAAAGCTCTACAATTTGAGCTTGGTAGACGCAATATATATTCTACCCAATACACATATGCCCAAAGCGTTTTGTATAGACCGACTCATACTTTTCAGCAAGAAGAAGTACTATATCAGAACGCCCAAGGTCACCAGTTAAAGGTTGCGGATCTTCTTGCTGTATCTAAGTATGCTGTAAGTATTGCTGAGGCCATAGAGCCTAGCAACGAGGAGTATGCAAAGGCGAATGCTGCAATTACGGTTTTTCAAGGCATTGATGCAATACTCAACAATAAACCCGAAGATAAGCCAGTCAACAAAATGTTACACTTAGCTACTAGCTTTATATCATCAGTCGTGAAATCTTCTATTAAGGATGATGAGGCTAAGCGAGGAGTTTCTATAACTGCAATTATGATTGATTTGGCGATTGATTTCTTTTGTAAAAAATAATTCATCAGCATAAATATGAACAGAATAAAAGAGGTCCTTGAAGAGAGAGGAATAAAACAAACCTGGCTTGCAGAGAGGCTTGGCAAAAGCTTCTGCATAGTGAATTCATATGTTTGCAATAGACGCCAACCCAGCCTCGAAGTCCTCTTCGAGATAGCAAAGATATTGAATGTGGATCCGAAAGAGTTAATCAGCAATCAAACTTCACACTAAGATATGATAAGAGAAAAACAAATAGAAGATAACTTCATCCAGAGATTATGTGATTTGAAGTATTCATATCGTCCTGATATCTGTGACAGAAATACTCTGGAGCAGAACTTTCGTATGAAGTTTGAACAACTTAATAGAGTTCATCTTACCGATTCTGAGTTTAGTCGATTACTTGAAGAAATAACAGACTCAGATGTGTATGTTTCATCAAAGCGTTTAAGGGAGCGTAACACATTTATCAGAGAGGATGGCACACCACTTCAATATACCCTGGTTAATATCAAAGAGTGGTGCAAAAATGAATACGAGGTTGTCAATCAACTTCGCATGAATACTCGCAATAGCTTTCAGCGATATGATGTTATTATTTTGATAAACGGACTTCCTATCGTTCAAATAGAACTGAAAACATTGGATGTTAGTCCTCGTCGAGCTATGCAGCAGGTTGTGGACTACAAGAATGATCCAGGCAATGGTTACACAAATTCCCTACTTTGTTTTATGCAGCTATTTGTCGTAAGTAACCAAAGTAGGACATACTATTTCACAAATAACAACAACCAGCATTTTAATTTCAATGCTGATGAACAGTTTTTACCAGTATACCAATGGGCTAATGAGAAAAATGAGAAAATCTCTAATCTTGATGATTTCTCGGAGGTCTTTTTGGCAAAATGTAAGCTCGGCAAAATGATTAGCCAATATATGGTTTTGGTGGCGAGTGAACAAAAGTTGCTCATTATGCGCCCATACCAGATATATGCAGTGAATGCTATAATTAATTGCATCGAGGAAAATCGAGGTAATGGTTATATATGGCACACTACAGGTAGTGGTAAGACTTTGACCTCGTTCAAAACATCCACACTTCTTAAAGACAATCCTGATATTGAAAAGTGTATGTTTGTTGTGGACAGAAAGGACCTTGATAAGCAAACTCGAGAAGAATTCAACAAGTTCCAGGACGGATGTGTAGAAGAGAATACCAACACTGAAAATCTTGTAAGAAGAATGTTGTCTGATGATTATGCGGACAAAATTATTGTTACAACTATTCAAAAGTTAGGTATTGCATTAGACCCCAACAACCGCAATAATTATCAGGAGCGTTTGTTGCCATTAAAGGATAAGCGTATTGTATTTATATTCGATGAATGCCATCGATCACAGTTTGGAGAGAATCACAAAGCCATAAAGGAATTCTTCCCTAAAGCACAGCTGTTTGGTTTTACGGGTACGCCTATTTTTGAAGAGAACGCAACATATACGCAGGTAACAGGCGAACAAGCTCAGTATAAAACGACTGAAGATGTTTTCCAAAAAGAGTTGCATGCATATACCATTACGAACGCCATTGATGATCGCAATGTGTTGCGTTTCCATGTGGATTATTTCAAGCCAGAGGAGAATGGCGTAACAATTGACGAATCTACTCGAAAGCGAGCTATCGCTGAGGCGATAATAAAAAAGCACAGGGCAGCCACTGGCGAGTGCCGATTCAATGCACTATTTGCAACAGCATCTATCAATGATGCCATTGATTACTATCACCTGCTTCAGCAAATTCAGAAAGAGCAAAGTTCAGATGCAGAGCAGTTAAATATTACATGTGTTTTCACTCCGCCAGCCGAAGGTAATAAAGATATTATCCAACTTCAGGAGGATTTAGAACAGGAGCGCAAGGATAACGAGATAGAGCCCGACAAAAAAAAGAAGGCCCTTGCGGATGTTATCAAGAAATACAACGAACAATATGGCACAAATCACACTGTGTCAGAGTTCGATGTGTATTATCAAGATGTTCAGCAACGTATCAAGAATCAGAAGTATAGCAACAAGGATTACCCACATAAGAATAAGCTCGACATAGTAATCGTGGTAGATATGTTGCTAACAGGTTTCGACTCCAAGTATCTTAATACATTGTATGTCGATAAGAATCTAAAACATCACGGATTGATTCAGGCTTTCTCGCGTACTAATCGAATACTGAACGATACTAAGCCGTATGGTAACATTCTTGACTTTAGAGGACAGCAAGATGCTGTTGATGCTGCAATTGCTCTTTTCTCTGGTGAAAAGACAGATACAGCACGTCAGGTGTGGTTGGTTGAGCCAGCAGAAAGTATCAACAAGAAGTACAAGAAAGCCATATCTGATTTAAGGAACTTCATGAGTATACACAACCTCGAATTTAAGGCATCAGAGGTTGCAAATCTCCGTGGTGATGAAGCCAAAGCAGGTTTTATTAACTACTTTAAGGAGGTACAAAGATATAAAACACAATTAAGTCAATATACAGACTTCGTTAATGTAGATGGTATTAATTCTCAAATCGTATCAGAGCCACAGGTTGGATATGGATTCACAGATGAAGATTTACTTGCATTTCGTGGTGCGTATTTAGACTTGGCCTATAGTCTAAAGAAAAGACGAGAAAACAAGAAGAATGAGGATGTTTCTGATGAAATACAAGATCTCGATTTTGAGTTTGTACTTTTCGCTTCGGCTTTGATTGACTATGACTACATAATGGACCTTATTGCTCGATATGCAGGCGCTCCATCAAGGATGAAGATGACAAAAGAGCAACTTGTTAGTTTAGTAAGTTCAAGTGCTAATCTTATTGATGAGCGTGATAATATTATTGCGTATATCGATAGCCTTGACGGTGTAAATGGCAAAACAGAGCAGGAGATTAAAGCTGGCTATGAAGTATTCAAAACCGAGAAGTTTGCAAATGAACTTATTGCCATTGCAGATAATCACAATTTGAGCGTTACTTCATTGCAAAATTTTGTTCACGCTATCGTAGATCGAAAGATTTTCGATGGAGAGAAACTTAGCGAACTTGTGGCCCCATTAGAATTGGGTTGGAAGGATCGCACCAAGAAAGAGACTGCGATAATGGCAGACTTAATTCCTCTATTAAAGAGAATGGTCGGAGGTCAAAAGATTTCAGGCCTTTCTGCATATGAAGAAAAATAACTCTACTAACAGAGATATTAAAATGGCAAACGATAATAAAAAATATATTCCAGCGCTCCGCTTTCCCGAATTTCAAAATGACGGGGAGTGGAAAATGTGCAAACTGTTGGATATAGCGAAACGCAAAGTGGCCAAAAATAGGCAAGGGCTAAAATTGCCAGTATACACTAATTCTGCAATTGGAGGTGTCGTTAATCAAGAAGAATATTTTGATAGAGAGATTGTAACTAAAGATAATTTGGTTAATTATAGTATTATCGAACATAATGATTTCGTATATAATCCACGTGTATCTACCGCGGCCCCTGTAGGACCTATATCGAGGAATAAATTGGATAAAGGCATCATGTCTCCCCTTTATTTAATTTTTGGATTCCATAAAGGCGATATTAACTTTTATGAGTACTATTTCAAAAGTACACATTGGCATAATTATCTAAAAGCCAAAGCCAACTATGGTGCGCGATTCGATAGAATTAATATCGCAACTGATGATTTTATGGATATGCCAATGCCATATCCATCTTTGAGAGAACAAAAAAAGATTGCAGATTGCTTCTTGGCTTTGGATAAATATATTGATGCGACAAAGCGTAAACTTGGGCAATTAAAGGAGCATAAGAAGGGCTTAATGCAGAAATTATTCCCTGCTAAAGGTAAAACTCTCCCCGAGCTCCGCTTCCCTGAATTTTCGCATAGAGAAAACTGGAATATCGTATCTCTAGGAGAAGTAACAGAGGTTATTAATAAAAGAAATAAAAGCAATCGCACACTTCCTGTCTATTCGATTAATAATGTTGATGGATTTATTCCTCAATCTCAACAATTTGATGGAATGGACAGCGAGGCCCGAGGTTATGACATTTCCGCATATAAGATTATCGGCAAACACACATTTGCTTATAATCCCGCTCGAATCAATGTCGGGTCTATCGGATATAGTAGAGATCTGAAAGATATTTTAATAAGCTCTTTGTATGTATGCTTTAAGACAACTGATATCGTTGATGATACGTTTTTAATGTGCTTCTTCAACTCACATATCTTTAATCAAGCCGTTGAATGTAATGTTGAAGGTGGTATTAGAAGTTATCTTTTTTATGAAAATTTTTCACGTATCAAATTAGCGATTCCTAAACTAGATGAACAGAAACGAATAGCGTCATGCATAATGAGTATAGATTGTGAGATAAAGAAGATTAATGACAAAATTGATCTTCTTGAAACTCATAAAAAAGGTTTACAACAGCAATTATTTCCTAGATTTAAATAAAATGTCATATGAAGGTCTCGCCTAAAATATATAAGTATCAGAATTTAAACACTCTTGCAGCCAGGCTGCATGATGATTTAAGTCAGCAAGACATATGTGCAGTTTTATTGTATGCATTCAATAGGACTGGTAAAACTCGCTTATCAATGGCGTTTAAGGAAAAAGGCAAGAAAAAGAAGTCTCCTGATACTTTATATTACAATGCATTTACAGAGGACCTTTTTACATGGAATAATGATTTAGAACATGACAAGGATAGATATCTAAAAATTAATGAACAAAGTAAGTTCTTTAATGGATTCGGAGGATTATCGCTTGAAGATAGAATCCATTCCCATTTAGAACGGTATACAGAACTTGACTTTTTTATCGATTATGATAAATGGGTAGTCTCATTTAGTAGAAATATTAACAACCCTAAATACAATCCCCAAAACCCTAACAATATTGAACCTGAGAAGGTTAAAGTTGAAAACATTAAAATTTCAAGAGGAGAAGAAAATATATTTATATTTTCAGTATTTTTAGCAATATGTGAACTCGTCATAGAAGGGCATGATGCATATAAATGGGTCAAATATATCTATATTGATGACCCAATCTCTTCGCTTGATGAAAATAATGCTATTACAATTGCGACAGATTTGGCTAGTTTAATAAAAAAGGATATTAATGATAATGGCAAACACAAGAAGAAGTATGTAATATCATCACATCATAGTCTTTTCTACAATGTTATATATAATGAATTAAGGAGCATTAAGAGCAAAACATATTTACTATACAGGACACAAAGTGAAACATTTCGTTTACAGGCTAATGATGATACACCATTCTTCCATCACATTGACGAATTATGTCGATTGAAAGAGTGTGTGGAAAAGTATAGGTCAACAGAGCATCTAGATGAAAGAATATTGCAATCAAATATTTTAAAGGCTCATCATTTCAATACGATGAGAGCTATTTTTGAGAAAACTGCGATATTTTTCGGAAGAGATGATTTTGCTTATTGTATTGAGGACTTTGCAGATAAAGATTTGTATGCTCGTGCTGTTAATATTATGAGTCACGGCAAATATTCAATTTATGCCCCCAAGGGCTTAATGCGTGAAAATGCAGAGTTATTTGTAAAACTGTTCGATTTATTTGTCGAAAAATATAAGTTTGAACTACCTGAAGTATTTAAGAATAATTAATCATCTGTATGGCAACTAGCAATAATAATCAAAATAAATTAGGCAAAGCACTTTGGGCTGTTGCAAATGAGTTGAGAGGTGCAATGATGGCGGATGACTTCCGCGATTATATGCTTTCATTCCTTTTTTGGAAATATCTATCAGACAATTATTTGAAAGCAGCTAAGAAGGAACTAGGTTCTGATTATCCAAATACTCCTATTGATATAATGTACGTATTAGGATACAAGACCTCCTTGCATGAATGGTATGAAGAAAATAAGGTAGATATAAAACTGTTTGAGGATCAGATGAGGCGAAAGGTGCACTATATTATCGAACCTGATTATTTGTGGGATAATATAGTAGCGATGGCCAAAACAGATGATGAGGAGTTATTGGTTTTTATAGAAAAGGGATTCAAACATATTGAAGAAGATTCTTTTGAGTGTTCATTAAAGGGATTGTTTTCTGAGATCAATCTAAACTCTGAAAAATTGGGCAAGAGTTATACAGAACGCAATTCTTTGCTATGTAAGGTGATAAGGACGATTGACAATGGACTTGTGACACGATCTTCAGATCATGATGACCTTGGAGATGCCTATGAATATCTTATCAGCCAATTTGCAGCAGGTTCTGGACAGAAAGCTGGAGAATTTTACACGCCACAGATGGTGTCGTCTATCTTATCAAAGATAGTTACTTTGGATTGCCAAGAACCCCAAAGTGGTAAGAAGAGTAAAATTGACAAGGTTCTTGACTTTGCGTGTGGTTCGGGTTCACTGTTGCTCAATGTTCGCAAAGAGATGGGGAACAATGGTATTGGCAAGATTTACGGTCAGGAGAAGAATATCACTACATACAACTTGGCTCGAATGAATATGCTCCTTCACGGTGTTAAGGACACCGAGTTTGAGATACATCACGGTGATACCCTTGTCAACGATTGGAGCATATTGAGCGAGGAGAATCCTGCGAAGAAGATGACATTTGATGCCATTGTCGCAAATCCCCCATTTAGCTTGCGCTGGGATCCGAAGGAAGAGACTGCAAAAGATTTCCGCTTTAATGGTTTTGGTGTTGCGCCAAAATCAGCAGCGGACTTTGCCTTCCTACTTCACGGTTTACACTTCTTGAGTGATAGTGGTACTATGGCTATCATTCTACCTCACGGTGTATTGTTCCGAGGTGGCAAAGAGGAGGTAATCCGAAAAGAGTTAATCAAAAAGGATTACATTGATGCCGTTATCGGTTTGCCGGCAAATCTCTTCTACTCGACAGGTATCCCAGTGTGTATCATTGTTTTGAAGAAATGTCGCAAAAATGATAAAATACTCTTTATCAATGCAAGTTCAGAGGAGCATTATGAGAAGGGCAAACGCCAGAATTATCTGCGCGATGAAGATGTAGAGAAGATTCTCGAGGCATACAAGAGCCGTGCAACGATCAGCCGTTACGCTCGTGAGGTTTCATTGAGCGAAATTAAAGAGAATGGCTACAATCTCAATATTACTCGATATGTTAACCTTTCGAAAGATGAGGAAGCTGTTGATTTGAATGCTATTCATAACCAACTGAAAGAAACTGAACTCGCAATTATTAAAGCGAGAGAGGAACACAACTCTTTTCTTGCAGAACTCGGATTACCTCCAATTTTATAAAGTTACAAGTCATTGCATGAAAACAATATACAGTATCGCCAAAGAGTGCCAAGACTATATAGAGCAAAATATTTCATTTAAAAGAAATAGAATACATAGTGACCAAGTTGTATTTACCGATTATGATATAGTAGGTAATATTAAACATTTAGAGAGACTTCTCATAGACTTTCATAGTGCAATTAAAGGGAAATACCCTTCAATTGCTACAAGTCTAAAAGAAAATATGGATTTATATGATAATGACCCAATAATTCATATATCTGCCATTACGGCAATTGTTGACTGCATATGTGCAATTGAGCAACCACTTAATGGTAAGCGAATATTCATAAGCCACTCTTCAAAAGATGCACAAATTGTTTCCAATTTTATGGATCACATATTGTGCTTAGGCATTGGTATTAATCGCAATGATATTTTTTGTACTTCTATCGAAGATGTTGCTATTAGAAATGGCGAAGATATTCGCAAACACATTCAAGATAATATTCGTTGTGCAGACTATTCATTTTTGCTCATATCAGACAATTACAAAACAAGTGAAATTTGCTTGAATGAGATGGGAGCAGTATGGGCTTATGACTCCAATGTTCGATTGTATTTATTACCCGACACCAATTTTAATAGTATTGGATGGCTGTGCGACACACGAAAAGCTAATAAGATAACGGATACCGTTGCTCTTGATTTACTATATCAGGAAATGCATGAATATTATTCACTACCTGACAATTTTATAAACTGGAGTTATCAGCGAGAGATTTTTATTAATAAATAGTTGTATGTCCAAGATATCCATCCGATTCTATAACGACCGCGAGGTGAGAGCCATTTGGGATGAGGAGAAATCCAAATGGTGGTTCTCAGCTATTGATGTAATTCGTGCAATTAATGATGAGGCGGATTATGTAAAGGCTGGTAACTATTGGCGTTGGCTTAAAAAGAAATTTACTACCGACGGTATCCAACTCGTGAGCGTCACTCACGACTTCAAGTTCGAAGCTCCCGATGGAAAGAAACGTGCCGCCGATGCTCTCGACAACGAGTGTGTTCATATATTAGCAAAGCACTATCCGAATAATAAGGCTTTGGCTTTCCTCGATTGGTTTACCTATAGCGACAACACCATTGATGGGCAGAGCAAAAAGAAAGCATACCAATTGTTTGAAAGTGGTATCTTGAAGTCGCTTGAACCTGGCAGCATAAAGTGTTTGCAACAGATTCACGCCTACCTGTTTGGGGGATTGTATGAGTTTGCTGGACAGATTCGTACGAAGAACATCAGTAAGGGTGGATTTACATTTGCTAATGCATTGCACTTCTCAACCATCTTACCAACAATTGAGAATATGCCAGAGACCACCTTCGAAGAGATTGCCGACAAGTATGTTGAAATGAATGTTGCTCATCCATTTATGGAGGGTAATGGCCGTAGCACTCGCATATGGTTGGACTTGATGTTCAGGCGTTCATTGAAGAAGTGTGTCGATTGGAGTAAGATTGATAAGAACGACTATTTGAACGCTATGCGAAAAAGTGTGGCTGACCCATCGGATATCAAAAGACTTTTGGTTTCTGCATTGACCGACAAGATAAATGACCGCGAAACCTTTATGAAGGGAATCGACTACTCGTACTACTACGAGCAAGAAGAGTAAAAATTAGCCATGAAAATATGTGATAACATTAAAATGATGTGGATTTATATGAAAAAAAACTATTCATCTTGAACGCTTTTTCCGCAACCTTTTGATGGGCGAAGAAAATGTTCTCATGAACAGGTATCTTCATATCAAGGCAAAAGAGTTACTTGATGGCCCTACCCCAACAAGCACCCCAACAAGCACCCCAACAAGTACCCCAACAAGCACCCCAACAAGTATTATCCCAGAAAACGAAAATATTAAAGGCCTCAAATAATAACACCCTATGAAAACAATAAACGTCGTAGCTGCTATAATCCTTGATGAGGAGAAGCGTATCCTGGCTACTCAGAGGGGGTATGGCGAGTATGAGGGATGGTGGGAGTTCCCTGGGGGAAAGATAGAGCCTGGGGAAGGCCCAGAGGTGGCGCTGAGGCGCGAGATAATGGAGGAACTGGGTGTGGAGATAGCGGTGGAGAATCTGCTCTGCACGGTGGAGTATGACTACCCTAAGTTTCACCTCTCGATGCTTTGCTTTATGTGCCGCATCTCTAATGGGGAGATTGACTTGCGCGAACATAAATCTGCCCAATGGCTCAGCAAAGAAACTCTTGATGATGTGGAATGGTTGCCGGCTGATGTGGAGGTGATAAAACTACTTAAGGAATAAAAATAATATAGTGCACTTTGGATGCACTTTGAATTGTAATCTTGATGAACTGGTTCTTTTTCGCTTTGTGAAGGAAATCCTGGTGCAACACAAATGGAGATTGCCCAGCATATAGGAGAATCGGAAAGAACGGTCAGGCGTATGACTCCTGCACTTGTAGAGCAAGGACTTCTCGATGGAGAGAATGGCAAGCGCAATGGCAAGTGGGTGGTGAAATGCGAGTTATAAAATATCATATCAATATATGGAAATACAGAAACTTCAGGCTCTGATAGGACGCTCGCCCAAGGTGAAGGCCATGGGGCGTTTGCTTATGGACGAGGGTACGAGGGAGATAAGGCTGGAGGGACTGGTGGCAAGTGCTGCACCGGTGATGTTCTCGGCTCTGACGGAGAAGTGCCCGGAGGCTCTAACCCAACCCTACCTGTTTGTTATGGACGACGAGGAGCAGGCTGGATACTTCTATCACGACATGACACAGATACTGGGCACGGAGCATGTGTGCTTTCTGCCAAGTAGTTTCCGCCGTGCGGTGAAATATGGTCAGAGGGATGCTGGAAATGAGATATTGCGTACGGATGCCTTGTCGGCGCTGACGAACGGAAAAGACCGCGAAGCGGGATTAATGGTTAAAACGGTAAACGAAAACTACAACTCATCCGCTCACCGCTCTCCGCTCACCTCTCACCGCTCACCTCTCACCTCTCACCTCTTCATCGTCACATATCCGGAGGCTCTGACTGAACGGGTGGTGAGCAAGAGGGAGTTGCAGGAGCATACCATAGGGCTTGCCGTGGGCGATTGTCTGGACATTAAGGTTTTGCAGAAGAGGCTGATGGAACAGGGATTTCGCCGAACGGATTATGTCTACGAGCCTGGACAGTTTGCCGTGCGTGGCTCGCTGGTGGATGTATATAGCTTCTCGTGCGAGCATCCCTATCGTATAGACTTTTTCGGAGATGAGATAGATAGCATCCGTACTTTTGATGTGCAGAGCCAATTGTCGGTGGAACGCCTGCAGGAGGTGCGCATAGTGCCGGAGCTGGCACAGAACGAGGGTGAGCGCATAAGCATACTGGAGTTTCTGCCCGAGAGGACATGGTTGGTGATGCGCGACCGTGCTTTCCTTTGCGACGAGGTGGAGCGCATATGGCAGGAGGGGTTCTCTTTGTCGGCTCGTATAATGGAGATGGAGGAAGGCGGTGCTGACGGAGAGGTGTCGGAGAAACTGGTGCGCGAGCAGATACTGACGGAACCCGACAAATTCAGACATCGCTTGCTGGACTTCAGAACGATATTGCTTGGCACGGCAAGTACGGGAGGGGCTAACCTGTCGTTCGGCATCAGCCCTCAACCCGTGTTCCACAAGAATTTCAATTTGCTCACTCGCGAACTATTACGCTATCAGCAAGAGGAGTACGACATATACATATTGGCGGACAGCACGAAGCAGACGGACCGTCTGGAGAGCATCTTCCACGACATGCAACTGGGCATTCGCTTCAAGGCGGTGGAGAAGACCTTGCACGAGGGTTTCGTGGATCACGACCGCAAACTGGTTGTCTTCACCGACCACCAGATATTTGACCGTTTCCACAAGTACAACCTTCGCTCGGAGCATGCTCGAAAGGGCAAGATGGCTTTGACGCTGAAGGAGATTCAGCAGTTCCAACTGGGTGACTATGTGGTACATATTGACCATGGTGTGGGTCGGTTCGGTGGTTTGGTTACCATACCCGAGGGTGAGCGTATGGTGGAGAAAATACGCATAAACTACGAGAACGGTGGTATCATATATGTCTCCATACATGCCTTGCACAAGGTGTCGAAATACAAAGGGCAGGATGGTGTGGCTCCGAAGGTGAACAAACTGGGCGGAAGGGCCTGGGAGAACCTGAAGGAGAGGACGAAGAGCAAGATAAAGGATATTGCTCGCGACCTAATACGCTTGTATAGCAAACGAAGGCAGGAGGAGGGCTTCCAGTTCTCGCCCGACACATACTTGCAGACGGAGTTGGAGGCTTCGTTCCTTTACGAAGACACGCCTGACCAGCTGAGGGCAACTCAGGAGGTGAAGAGCGATATGGAGAGGAAACGACCTATGGACCGACTGGTGTGTGGCGATGTGGGCTTTGGCAAGACGGAGGTGGCAATACGCGCGGCCTTCAAGGCTGCCACGGATGGCAAGCAGGTGGCGGTGCTGGTACCTACCACGGTGCTGGCATATCAGCACTATCGCACCTTTACCTCGAGACTGAAGGACATGCCCGTGCGTGTGGATTACCTCTCGCGTGCTCGCTCGGCAAAGGACACAAGGGAGTTGCTTGCCGACTTGCAGGACGGAAAGATAAACATCATTATAGGTACGCACCGTTTGATTGGCAAGGCGGTGAAGTTTCAGGATCTTGGCTTGCTGATAATCGACGAGGAGCAGAAGTTTGGTGTCTCTACCAAAGAGAAACTTCGTCAGATGAAGACAAACGTGGACACCTTGACGCTGACGGCAACACCAATACCTCGCACCTTGCAATTCTCGCTGATGGGGGCAAGAGACTTGAGCGTGATACAGACTCCCCCACCCAACCGATACCCCATACAGACACAGGTGTGCACCTTCTCGAGCGAGGTGATAGCCGAGGCCGTGGGTTTTGAGATGAGTCGAAATGGGCAGGTATACATAGTGTCGAACCGCATATCGTCGCTACCCGAACTGGAGAGCATAGTGCGCAAGTATGTGCCTGATGCTCGTGTGGTAACGGGACACGGACAGATGTCGCCCGAGAAATTGGAGGAGATAATCCTGGGCTTCGTGAACCACGACTACGATGTGCTTATCTCCACCACAATAATAGAGAGTGGTATTGACATTCCAAATGCCAACACCATAGTAGTGTGCTCGGCTCAGAACTTCGGTTTGTCAGACCTGCACCAGATGCGTGGCCGTGTGGGACGAAGCAACCGAAAGGCGTTCTGCTATCTGTTGGCTCCACCGATGTCGGGGCTCAATCCGGAGGCACGCCGACGCTTGCAGGCCATAGAAACTTTCTCCGACCTGGGAAGTGGCATACACATTGCTATGCAGGATTTGGACATCCGTGGTGCCGGAAACATGCTTGGTGCCGAGCAGAGCGGTTTCATTGCCGACCTGGGTTATGAGACTTACCAGAAGATTCTCTCCGAGGCGGTGAAGGAATTGCGCAACGAGGAGTTTAAGGATTTGTACGAGCAGGAGGCGAATGAGAGACTGACGAGGGATGCCTCGGAGTTTATCGACGAGTGCCAGTTGGAGACCGACCTGCAAGCACATCTGCCCGAGAGTTATGTGCCTACGAGCAGCGAGCGCATGCTTCTGTATCGAGAACTTGACCAGATGGAACAGGATCACCAGATAGAGGCTTTCCGCACTCGTTTGAAAGACCGCTTCGGTCCTATGCCAAAGGAGGCAGAAGCATTGTGCGACCTGGTGCGATTGCGCCGACTTGGCAAGCAGTTAGGAGCTGAGCGACTAATACTGAAGAACAGACAGATGAGGTTGTATTTTGTGCAATCGGAAGAAAGTCCGTACTACCAAAGCAAGGCTTTCGGACAAATTGTTGCATATTGCACTGTGAACCTCGCCAATTGCCAATTAGGGGTGCGAAATGGGCATAAGTTCTTTAACATAAGCAACATCAGCAACATAGAACAGGCAACGAATATACTCGAAAGCATTGCATCGATTGAGGTGGATTGAGATGACAGATTTGGGTTAAAAACAATGAAGCCCCTAAAGTTTGACTTTAAGGGCTTTATGTTATAATATAGAATACGAGCTGATTAGAAGCGTACGCCAATGGTTGCCGTCAAGCTATGGGAGGAGAGGTCGACGGGGATTGCAGACATAGTAGCATCTGTGCTATAATCGGGATTGAAGGCGAAATACTCTCCCGACTGTTTGCGATATTTGTAGGCAACATCGGCAAAGAACCACTTGTAGCGATAGCCCAAACCACATGTTATAATATGTGTGTCGGAGAGATTCATATAATCAAAACCTGTGGGATATGCCAGAGCAGAATCAACCCAATAGGGATCCCATGAAGCATCGGGCATGGTTGCCGTGGTGATGTAATTGTAACCGGCACGAAGCGAGAGTGAGGATATGGGTTTGAACTCCATACCTGCTCTGAATGTATGCTGGGGTTTGAAGATGTTTTGGGTTTCGAAATTGAAGGCTTCGTCGGAAACGGTAGAACCATAAGAGCCGGGGTATTTCATGGTTGTGCCAGAGTAGTTGGCATACTCATATTCGGCTCCCCAAGCAAAGTTGGTGGAGATGGTGCTTCCCATCTGGGCACGTACCTTCCAGGGTGTGGTTATCTTGTATTCGAGATAGTTGATGTAGGAGTCGGAAAGGTCGTAGACATAGTGCTGATAAGTTGGAAGGTTGGAGGGGATGTACTTTCCATAATCATCGTACATGGTCTCTAGGAACTGGTCGTCGATATACTTTAGTTTGTACCATGTGGGAGTTTCTATGGTAAAACCTATGCGGAAGGAACTTGACTCGATGGGACGAACAATGGCACCGAACTTGAGATTGAAGCCCGAACCGGAAACACGCTGGTGGTTGTTGTAGAAGAAATCCTGAACGGAATTGTCGGTACCCGTACGATACTCGAAATAGTCGGTCATACGATTATAGTTCAGGTTGTCGAAACCAAGAGTAAATCCAAGGAAATAGCGGTTGTCGATATTGGTGCTGATATTGAACTCATAGCTATTGAGAGCACCAGATGTGGTGGACAGAGTGTTGTTGTAGTCGGTAGGACTCTTCGCTATTGGCACGTTGAGGAGGCCTGACTTGTCCATCAATCCATAGAGGGTGTAGTTGTAGGTATGGGGATCGCCATAGAGGTCGTCTCTGTAATAATATGCCGCATCGGCCAAACCGCAGAGTTGGTCGACCCACGATGCCTTGGTGGTTGTTTCGCCAAAGAAGGCTCTGTTGTAATCGGCCTTCTTCTGATAGTTGAAAGCCAGGTTGACATTTCGCACCTTGCCATCGAGTTTGAAGGAAGCTACGGCACCTATCTGGTCGAACTTGGCAAAGGTTGTTTTAGAAAAATCGCTTGCCGAGTTGTCGGACAACCACGATACTCCAGCTGTTAGAGAAA
The DNA here is from genome assembly GCA_017547165.1 of Bacteroidaceae bacterium. Lineage (GTDB taxonomy): Bacteria > Bacteroidota > Bacteroidia > Bacteroidales > Bacteroidaceae > Physcousia. The sequence continues at coordinate 71,827 of JAFYQK010000022.1, read as the reverse complement.
CCTCGTTCTTGGAAATCATGGATATACCGGCTGGGTTGGTGCCTATGGTGGAGATGTCGGCTCCGAGTGCACCCATGGCGCCACCCATAGAAACATATCGAGAGGTACCAAAGACATCGGAGGAGTTTACGATGGTGTGATTAAAATATGGATCTTGTGCCGAAGCCTGAATACCCAGACATAAAAGGCATAGGGTTAATATCTTCTTCATAAACTGGATGATATGTTTTATTGGTATGTATTTAGTGTAGGATGACTCTATCTATTGCAGAACAATCAACAAGGAAAGGGGTCACACGATGAAGTCGGGATGTGAAGGATGAGGTTATCTCTCTACTGGGGGTAGGGATTCATTCTATGGCATCAAGAATAAGGGAAGGGATTCATTCTATGGCCGAAAGGTGAATGCCAAAGGCTGGAAAGTGATATCGGGGGGGGGGGTGAAGGATGAGGTTATCTTCGGCGACCACCTCCGCCACCGCCACCGCGTACTCCGCCACCGCCAGATCGGCCTCCGCCTCCACCGCTACGAGGAGTGAAGCTTCCGCCTCGATGTGAAGAAGAACTTGTTCCTACACTACTTGACGAACTTCTTGACGAACGGTCGACCCTTTGATTAGTTGAGCGTTCTTTTGTGCGCTCGGTGCGAGTGCCTTCACGCTCGGTTCTTGTATTGGTGCGCTCGGTGCGAGTGCCTTCATGATTGGGACGAGTGCGCTCACGCTCGGTTCTTGTATTAGTGCGCTCCGTGCGATTATAATCACGATTGGGACGAGTGCTCTCACGCTCGGTTCTTGTATTGGTGCGCTCCGTGCGATTATAATCACGATTGGGACGAGCATGTTCGCGATTGTTTACTCTATCGGGGCGACCATCGTTTCGGTCGGTACGAGTGGTGCGAGCATCGTGGCTTGAAGGATTGCGTTTAGAATTTTCTCCCATTCGTGTGCTTCTGTCGGCTATGCGTGTGCGAGCATAGTCGCTATTGCGAGGAGATGGTGAATGATGACCAGTGCCAGGCTTTGAAGGATGGTGAGGATGGTGAGGACGATGAGAGGGGTAATGACTTGGGTGATGGTGAGGATAGTATCCTGGCCAATAAGGATCCAAATAACTATGTCCCCAATAGTGGCCTATACCCCATCCTACCGAATACCAACCGCCATAATAATAGGGGCGATACCAGGGATCGTAATACCAGGGGTCGTAGTACCAGGGGTCGTATATTACGGAAACTCTGTTCCAATACCAGGGGTCGTAATAATGCAAACCATGGAAACGAGCCAAGCGCATGCCATAATAGAAGTCGATTGTTTCGGCATCTTCTACTCCTTGAGTATAGCCCTCGTCATAACCTAAATCGTAAAGACTTTGAGGCGATAGTTGATAGCTTGTGGCAACGAGCGTATCGGCATACATGGTGTCGGCAACGATGGTGGTGGTGGTTCGACCACGACGATTATATTCGTCTACATCGCGAGTGGATGTGATAGCAGGGGTATCATCGATGTCCTCGAAAACATACGATTCCTCGTCTTCGAAAATAACCTCCACCTTTTGAGTCTTCTTTTCACTCTTTTTCTTTGAGGTGAAATACAAATCGTCATCGTCCTGAGCCATTGACACAGAACAGATTGCGAACAGATATATTCCAAGAATAAATGTCAGGTGTTTCATCTGCATATATCGAGTATAATCACTGGGTTAGTAATATTGATTCTGATTCTCAAGAGCAAAGATATATATCTTTAATCAAATAGGAAATAGGCATTATCCTATTATTAAAGGGATTTATCCTTTTTTAATAATAGCATGGCCCATTCGCCATCGTTAAACTGATGTGCGAGGGTAAATCCATGGCATGCGGCTGATTCGAGAAGCATGGGGATGTCGTGTTGATAGAATCCGCTAAGGAGCATCTCGCCACCATTTGAAAGGCAATGAGCAAAGACGGGTATGTCGTTCAGGAGAATATTGCGATTGATGTTGGCAATGAGCAATGAGGGCAGCTCCTGAGGGGTGGCAAGGGCGTATTTCTCGTTAAGTACCGAACTATCTCCAAGTGCTACTTCTACGGTAGAGTGAATGTTGTTTAATAGGAGATTGTCTTTGGCATTTTCAACACTCCACTCGTCGATGTCATAGGCAAAGACTTGTGATGCTCCAAGCATCTTGCACATGATGGCAAGGATACCGGTACCGGTGCCGGCATCAACAACATGGCGCTCTGTCAGGTTGAGCGAGAGGAGTTGTCGCAAGATCATTCGTGTTGTCTCGTGCGAACCGGTACCAAAGGCTTGGCGAGGTGATATGCGAATGTCGTATTGTGCCTGGGGGATGTCGGTGTGATGAATGTCGTGAATTGCTATCAACAACTTATTCTCGTCATCGGCATCGTTAAGGATGATGGGACGGAAGCCTTCCTGTTCCCATTGCTGATTCCAATTCTCGTCGGGTGCCTCGGTTGTTGTATAGTTTATCTCCACTCCAGGGAGAGGAAACGAGGAGATGATGGAATCTATACTCTCGGAAGAATATTGCGATTGTTGCACCCATGCCAAAAGACCGTCGGGGGTTGTTTCAAATGCCTCGAAACCTTCCTCGGCCAACATAGAACTCAGGACATCGGCAAAATCCTCCAAAGATGGGGTGATTGTAAATTTTACCTCAAAATATTTCATCTTATATTGACTCGTGTTATCTTTTTCGTTCCTACTCAAATTTTATACTTCGGGCCGGATGTATTCTGCTGATGATATATGTGGGTACCGTGAGTACGAGGACACACATGGCAAATGTTGCCACATTTATTGCAAGAATCTGATAGCCGGGAAAATGTACGGGTACCTGGTCGAGGTAATAAGTTGCCGGATCGAGTTTAAGTACTCCCAAAAATTTCTGTATGGCCAATAACGAGAAGGCTACGATATTGCCCCAGAAAAGTCCACGCACCACTATCATTGCCGAGAGATATAGAAAGAGGTGGCGCAACTGAGCATTTGTTGCACCAATGGCCTTCATGACTCCAATAAAACGGGTGCGCTCCAATATGATTATGAGCAATCCGCTTACAACGGTGACGCATGCCACGGAAATCATCAGAATAAGTATGGCGGCAACATTGGTATCCAGAAGAGTGAGCCATGAGAAAATCTGCGGGAACAATTCCTCTACACTACTTACAGAATAATAATGTCCATAGGCATCCGTATCATAACATATTTTAGATGCAATGTCATAGATTGTCTCCGCGGCCTTGTCTTTGTCATGAAATACAATCTCTGCTCCTTGATACTGATCGTGACTCCAGTTTGTCAACTTCTGTGCCACGCGAGAATCAACATAGCACATCTGGTTATCGAAATCGGCCATATTGGTTTCAAAAATACCTGCTATGACAAAGCGGCGTGCTCGCAATTTGTTGTCGAAGAAATAGGTGTAGACCTTGTCACCAGCTTTAAGTTCCAACAGATTGGCCAATCGCATGGGTAACAATATGCTATCAGAGGAAACACTATCGGCTCCAAAGACTGGCATTTTGCCCGAGACAAGACTTTTTGAGATGAAAGTAGTATCAAAGGCGGCATCAACACCACGCAACAGAATTCCTCTGAAATCACTATCTGTCTTTATCATGCCACGACAGAGAACAAATCGTGTTACCTTGGCAACATTGGGTTCGCTCTGAATAACTTCCAACAGAGAATCGGATATCTGTATGGGATTGGTCTTGTTGCTATATAGCGTTTGTGTGTTTACTATCTGGGCATGACCAAGAAGTGAACTAATCTTGTTTTTTATCTCACCCTGAAATCCAGAAGTTACACACAGACTTATTATCATAACCATAACTCCTACCGCAACTCCGATGGTAGAAATACGTATAGCAGATGAAGAGGCGTTGCTCATCTCTCCACCACTATATATTCTTTTGGCTATGTTATACATTGATTGCATCTTGAAGTATCAGCTACGATGTTTCAAAAAAAAACGTCTGATATAAAACATCTTTATAGCAGGGCATGCTCTCCCTATTTGGGTAGGGAGATGACACGGGAGTTAGTCGACCCTGCCAGGATATGCCTCAAGTGCTTTGCGCAATACAAAGAGGGCTTTCACGAGGTCGTCCTTCTTCAGCACATAAGCCAATCTCACCTGATTGCGTCCTGCTCCGGGTGTGGTATAGAAACCTGATGCAGGAGCCATCATGATGGTTTGTCCCTCCCATTGGAAGTCGCTCAAGCACCATGCGCAGAATTTGTCAGCATCGTCGACGGGCAATTTTGCTACGGTATAGAAGGCTCCCATAGGTATGGGGCTATATACGCCTGGTATGCGGTTGAGTCCGTCAATAAGGCACTTACGACGCTCGACATACTCGTCGTATATCTCACGACTATATTCGTGTGGCTCGTCAAGAGAGGCTTCAGCGGCAATCTGACCTATCAATGGTGGACTGAGACGTGCCTGGCAGAACTTCATCACGGCCTGACGAACCTCGGGGTTCTTGGTAATGAGGGCACCTATGCGAATACCACACTCGGAGTATCTCTTTGAAACAGAGTCAATCAAGACAACATTGTTCTCTATGCCCTCGAGATGACATGCAGAGATATAAGGTGAACCGGTGTAGATGAATTCACGATAAACCTCGTCGGAAAAGAGATACAAGTCGTATTTCTTTACGAGATCGCGAATCTGATTCATCTCACGGCGTGTATAGAGATAACCAGTGGGATTGTTGGGGTTACAGATAAGAATGGCACGAGTGTGCTCGTTGATGAGTTCTTCGAACTTCTCCACCTTGGGCAAAGAGAAACCTTCTTCTATTGTGGTGGATATGGTTCGGATTCGAGCTCCGGCAGAGATAGCAAAAGCCATATAGTTGGCATATGCAGGCTCTGGCACAATTATCTCATCACCAGGATTCAGACATGCCAGGAAAGAAAAGAGCACTGCCTCCGAGCCACCACTGGTGATGATAATATCATCGGCGGTGAGGTTGATGTTGTAGGAGGCATAGTAGTTTACCAACTTCTTACGATAACTCAAGTATCCCTGAGAGGGACTGTACTCAAGTATTTTCCTATCGATGTTTCTGATTGCATCCAATGCCGACTGGGGAGTGGGCAAGTCGGGCTGACCGATATTGAGATGATATACATGTACTCCTCTCTTTCTTGCATCGTCGGCTAAAGGAGCCAATTTGCGGATGGGGGATTCGGGCATCTCCTGACCTCGAACTGATATCTGTGGCATAACTTATATATAACTAATTGGGTGAATTGTATTTGTATCTTAACTCGGTTATCTGAAGAAATAGTAATTCCAATACGATCCTTTGTAAGCTCGTAGCGCTTCCTTGCGCTGAATCATAGCATTATCTGGGTATGATGAACGTAATGTTTGGTATTGGTTAAATAGGCTATCTGTCAACTCATCGGTATACAAACCTTGTGCTTCTGAAGGCAAAGAGGTTCGGTATATTGCTATGGCCTCGGCATAGAGACGCGGAAGTGGAAGGGAGAGATTGTAGTATTGTGGCAATTCTGCTACAAAACGCGTAAGATTACGGTCAAGCAATAAGGCACACAAATAGTAGTCAACAAGTGGCTTTTGATGTCTACAATATCTATATACACCGGACTCTATTCTCATTACGGACTTTTTTCTCTCTAAAGCTTTTTCGAGGAAAGTGGTGACATCGCCCTTAAAACCAATGGGAACGGCTCTAAGATGTGAATAAAGAACGTGGGGACTTTGATAAAGCAAAGAAGATGGAGTTGAATCGGGCATCAAGGAGAAGCTTCCGGCAAGATGATCTATCTCAAACAAACGCTCTGGCATCTCTCCGCGCTTGCTCAAAGCCAGTATTTGCAGGGCTGTGATGTTGGTATTGGTGGTTGTTTCGCCAACAAAGATTTCACCTATGGCTTCATAATTGCCTTTAAATGCTTGCCTTGCTGCTTCCAGCTGGAGGTGTAGTTCTCTGTCGGTGTTGGTTATAGATATTGAGAAAAATGCCCCAATGCATAGAATAAAGATATTTGGGCTTAAATAGTTGGTGAGAGGACCATGTTCTCCCTTATCCTCATGAAAAAGCTGACTTAAAAATATCGCTATGAGGGAAACTATTGTCAATGCAATCGTAGACACGAGCGGAATGCTTATCTCCGATGCGTTTACCGTTGACGGGGACATGCCTGTGATCAATCCAAGCACAACAAAAGAAGGCAATAGGGCCAGGGCCTTAAAACGAAGCGGAAAATGCAAGCAACGCAACAATAGTATTGCCGGCACAAGACAAAGTATTGCGGAGATGAGACCGCCCCACCATGCGTGACTTAAAAGACTTTCCGGTGTGGAAGGTTCAGACGACTCCAAAAAACGAGACAATGCGACCAAATCGGATTGATAGCCGATGAAGAAGTAGAGCGAATATACCACAAAGAACAGAAGGCAAGCAATAGATATAATACTTGCATTGCGTTGAGTACTCTTAAAGTGATATTTCATTTGTGCCATATAAACCGAGTGCTTTGTTTTTCAAGAATATCCACACGGACTAATCTTTGAGGTAGATAGCACCGTGCGGATACTGATATCGGTATTTAGTTAAAGGCTATATTATTCTTTGGTCATCTTAAGAACACAAGCGCTGCGGGCGGGCAAATACAACTTCAACCAACCCTTACCGTCCTTGGCCAAACTACGGTCGTAAATTGTGAGGTGCTTCAAAGAATCGTCGTTGAATCCCTTGCCACCAAACTTAATGTCGTCGGTATTGAGAAGATACTGATAGGTGCCCTCCTTTACCATAAATCCATAGTCGGTGTAGCTACGACAAGGACTGAAGTTGAAGAAGAACAACAACTCACCGCGTTGGAATGCAAAGACCTGATCGCCATCGTTGTGCCAAATCTCGGTAACATTGGTCTTCTGGATGTCTTTCTCACTCTTTATGACTTTGAGCATGGCGCGGTCGAAGTCACCAAGATAGTGGAAGCACAATTCCTTGTTGTCTACCAGGTTCCACTGACGGCGGGCATACTTGTGGCTCCAACCATTGCCTTCGCGTGGGAAGTCAATCCATTCGGGATGACCGAACTCATTACCCATAAAGTTCAGATAACCACCATTGATGGTGCTACATGTGAGCAGACGAATCATCTTGTGAAGTGCAATACCGCGCTCTACGGTGTAGTTCTCATCGCCTTTCTTGAAGTGCCAGTACATATCAGCATCTACAAGACGGAAAATGATAGTCTTGTCGCCAACCAAAGCCTGGTCGTGGCTCTCACAATAACTAATGGTCTTCTCATCGGCACGGCGGTTGGTGGTTTCCCACAACATGCTGCTGGGTTTCCAATCCTCGTCACGCAACTCCTTGATGATCTTGATCCAATAATCGGGCACATTCATTGCCATACGATAATTGAATCCATATCCACCTGCCTCGAATGGTGCGGCCAAACCGGGCATACCACTTACCTCCTCGGCAATGGTGATAGCCTTCTTGTTTACCTGATGTATCAGGCAGTTGGCCAAGGTAAGATAAACAATGGCATTGTCATCCTGACTACCATTATAGTAATCGGCATAACCGCCAAACGACTGACCAAGACCATGACTATAGTATAGCATTGATGTGACACCGTCGAAGCGGAAACCGTCAAACTGGAACTCATCCAACCAATACTTACAGTTGCTCAACAAGAAATGCAACACCTCGTTCTTACCATAATCGAAGCATAAACTATCCCATGCTGGATGCTCTCGGCGATCGCCTTGATAGAAATACTGACAAGGATCGCCAGCAAGATTGCCTAAACCCTCAACCTCATTCTTCACGGCATGGCTATGAACAATATCCATGATAACGGCAATGCCCATACCATGAGCTTCGTCGATTAGGGCCTTCAACTCTTCTGGTGTACCGAAACGGCTGCTTGATGCAAAGAAATTGCTAACATGATAACCGAAGCTTCCATAGTAGGGATGCTCCTGAATGGCCATAATCTGAATGCAGTTATAACCTGCCTTATGCACTCTTGGTAACACGTTGACGCGGAACTCTTCGTAAGAACCTACCTTCTCGGCATCCTGACCCATTCCGATGTGACACTCGTAAATAAGCAAGGGGTTTGTTGTAGGCTTGAACTTAAGGTTCTTCCACTCATATTTTTGTTCGGGGTCCCAAACCTGAGCAGAGAAGATCTTTGTCTCATCGTCTTGTACAACACGACGAACCCATGCTGGAATGCGTTCACCCTGACCGCCTTCCCAATGCACGCTCATCTTATACAAATCGCCATGCTTCAGGGCCTTTTCCGGCAGAAGCAATTCCCAGTTGCCTGTTTCACCAACCTTCTTAAAGGCATAATGTCCATCTTCTTTCCATCCGTTGAAATCACCAATCAGATAAATAGCTGTGGCATTGGGAGCCCATTCGCGAACAACCCAGTTCTTACCCTCCTTATGGAGTCCAAAATACAAGTAACCGGAAGCAAATTCAGAGAGGGTTTTCTCGCCGTTATTAGTCAATTCCGCTATTTTATTCAGGGCAGACTGATGACGACCATTGATTGCCTCGCTAAATTCAGCAAGATATTTATCATTCTTGATAAGACGCAAAATTGCAGGAGCTTTCTCTACTGCTTCAACAACTTCTGCGGCCTTCTTTGTACTTGCCTTTTTAGCACATGTCTTCTTGGTGGTAGCCTTCTTTGCTGTACCCTTGGTAGTCTTGGATGCCTTTGCAGCATCAGCTTTCTTGGTTGCCATATATATTAGATTTTATAGTTTTTCGGTTGACAAATTCTGTTTTATATGATTATCGGACAACTTTAACTCCGGCTTTAAATTCTCCTTCAAATCTGGCTCCATCCTTTTCTTCCTGGATGCCATGCCCTTCTTTAAGGCCATTCTTGAACTGACCTTTATACTTGGTACCGTCTACCTGACGCAAAATACCTTCTCCCTCCATCACTCCATTTACCCAATTGCCTGTGTAAACATCTCCATTCGCAAAGGTGTACTTTCCGTTGCCATGACGTTGATTATATTGCCAATGACCAACATAAACAGCGCCCCCACTCCATGTGAAGGTTCCATAACCATGCTGGTTTCCATTCACAAAGTTGCCGATGTATTTATCACCATTCTTGAAGGTATATATGCCTTCTCCTGTGCGTTGACCATTGACATATGCCCCCTCGTACCTGTTACCTTCTACAAAGAAATATATGCCTCTGCCATTTTGACAATCCATATTCCACTGACCAACATACTTGTCTCCGGAAGAATATGTGAAAGTTCCTTGGCCCGACTTCTGATTCTCTTTCCAACCGCCGTCATACACATTGCCATCGCCCCAATCAAAAACGCCATGACCATCGCGCATATCCCGTTTCCAATCTCCGGTATAAGTAGCACCATTGCTATATGTGTATTTACCTGTACCTTCGCGTGCATCATGTATCCAATTACCCACATAAACATCACCATTGTAGTAATACATGGTACCCTGACCATGTTGATAGTCGCGAAACCATAGACCTTCATAGCGATTATTGTTCATGAAATAATAAACGCCATAACCATGCTGCTGATCCTGGAACCAATCACCCGTATACTTCTCTCCGTCTGAAAACTGATAAGTACCTTTTCCCTGGCGCTTTCCTTTTACATAATCGCCTTCATAGAAATCACCATTCTTAAAACGGGTGAGTCCTTTACCATGTGGCTTTCCCTTAACAATCTCGCCTTGATATATAGCTCCATCAGAAAATTCATAAGAACCAATACGTATTTCCTGAGCGTAAGCATTTGACGCAACCATAAAACAAAAAATGGTTGAGATAAAAAATATGCTTAACGATTTAATTTTTAGTATCAAAACGACTGGTTTTATATGTTTGTTTACAAAGTTAAGAAAAATAAATATTTAAAACAACCTATTCTTTCTATTTTAAGCATTTTTTACTGACTTTTTAGACAAAAAAATCGCCACAACCTATAACAACATTACAATTTGCTATAAATTATGGCAATTTTGCGATTTTAAGTGTATATTAAACATTTATTCAATATTCACGGGTCAAAATCAGTCCTCAATTAAAAAAATCGTCCTCTGTGGCAATATCTTCAGGAACAGAGTCCCTCGATATTTCTTTTTCTACATCATATTCTGAATACCAATCGCTTTCGGAAAGCATATCGGGCTTTTTAAACGCCTCATTCGAATCGTAGCCTAAGTCTGGATTAGCATATACCTTTTGCAAGAACAAAGCCACAACCGGCAAAGCCGAAGCTGCTCCCTGTCCGTAGGCCATTGACGAAAAATGAATGTCTCGCTCATCACCTCCTACCCATGCACCGAACGACAGACTTGGAGTATAACCCACGAACCAACCGTCCGAATTATCATTGGTAGTACCTGTCTTACCTCCCATCGGAGCCTTGATATTGTAACGGAAACGCATTCTTGAGCCTGTACCGCCATTCATTACACCTTGCATCAAATCAACCATCTTCCAGGCAGCTTCCTTGCTGATAACATGATGTATGCTTGGAGCAAATGTTGCCAAAACATTACCTTCTCCGTCTTCTATCCTTGTAACGAAGCGAGGAGCACGTCGCATGCCCTCTTTCGGGAAAGCCGAATAGGCACTTACCATCTCACTTACACTAATTTCACATGCTCCTAAACACAGAGACATTGCTGGTTCTATCTCCATGTTCTGTACACCAAACTCATGTATTAAACTAACCAATAATTCGGGGCTCAACTGATTCATCAACCATGCCGATATCCAATTGTTGGATTGAGATAAACCCCATCTTAAGGTTACCATTTCACCATATCTGTTTCTGTTAGAATTTCGTGGTGTCCATTCTTTATCTCCTACCTGATATGTAACTTGCTCGTTGGGGGCCTCGTCCGTTGGAGTATAACCACTTTCCATAGCAAGGGCATACAGGAAGGGTTTAATTGTAGAACCAACCTGACGACGTCCCTGGCTCACCATATCATACCTGAAGTGAGAGAAATTGACATCACCTACATAGGCTTTAACATCACCCATCTCCGTGTCCATACACATGAAACCAGAATGAAGGAATCCCTTATAGTATTTCAACGAATCCAATGGTGTCATTATGGTGTCGATATCACCACTTGGCGAATACACCGACATAGCAATAGGTTCCTTGAACGATGCCTCTATCTCATCCACGCTATGTCCGGCCGCCTTCATAGCCACCCACCTTTCACTCTGTCGTTTGGCTCGCTCGATGTTTGCATCAACGCGCTTTTGTGTCAATCCCCTATAATAAGGTTTGCGTGGATTTTTAGCCTGCTCCTTGTCAAAAGCAGGTTGCAAGTATCCTACTACATGCTCTACCACACTCTCCTCTGCATACCTCTGCATCCTGCTATCAATGGTACTATAAATCTTCAACCCGTCGGTATAGATATTATAGTTGCGACCTTCGCGGTTACGATTCTTGTTGCACCATCCATAGAGTGGATCGGTTTCCCAGGCAACAGAATCCTCGTAATATTTCTGTTTCTGCCAATCCTCGTAGTTGCGACGCTCTGGCTTCTTTGCCATGAGCACACGGCGCAGATGCTCTCTGACATACATACCGCTACCACTCTTGTGGTCGGCACGTTGGAAGTTCAACTTAAGCGGAAGAGTCTTTAGGCTATCAGCCTCTATCTTTGTGATAAAACCCGAACGAAGCATCTGTCCGATAACGACATTTCGGCGTTCAAGCGCACGATTAGTCATGCGCACAGGATTATAATAAGAGGGGTTCTTGCACATACCCACCAGCGTGGCACATTCCTCTATTGTCAACTGATGAGGATCCTTGCTGAAATAGGTGCGCGAAGCTGTCTTGATGCCTACTGCGTTATAGAGGAAGTCAAAGTAATTGAGATACATGGTTATTATCTCCTGCTTTGTATAACATCTCTCCAATTTAAGGGCTATCATCCACTCTATAGGTTTCTGGAACAAGCGCTCCATCACACTCCCTGCTCTCTCGCTATAGAGTTGCTTGGCAAGCTGTTGGGTCAATGTCGAACCACCGCCAGCACTCTTCTGGTTCAAGATACCACGCTTTATCACGGCACGTATCAGTGCCTTGAAGTCAATGCCGGCATGGTCATAGAACCTCTCATCTTCAGTAGCTATGAGGGCTTGTATCATGTATGGAGATATGGAGTCGTACTCTGTGAAAATACGGTTTGTGGCACCATAACTGTAGGTGCCCAACAACTTACCGTCGTATGTCAGCACCTGACTGGCAAACTTATCCACCGGGTTCGACAACTGCTCCATTTCGGGCATATATCCTATACGTCCCTCATTGATTGACCAAAACAGCCATCCTACGGTTACCGTTCCGCCAATCAGCAATATCCATAAAACAATAAAGACAAATTTCCTCATACGCTATCCTATTGCGCAATTATATAATAATGTATAGGGCATCACTCTACAATGCATACATCATTTAGTTCCACATCCTTGTTGCAATAGCTGCATCTAACAATATCCTTAGCCTCGCCAACGGCACTGAAACGTGTCAGCATAGGCTCATTGTTGGTGATACACTTGGGGTTGGGGCATTTCACAATGCCGATAAGGTTCTCGGGCATCACAACCATGCGCTTTTCAATTATCTCATAGTCCTTAATGACGCACATTGTGATATTGGGCGCCACAACCGAGAGTTGGTTGAGTTCCTCATCCGTAAAATATTTGTCGGCAATCTTTATAATGCTCTTGCTGCCCATAACAGCGCTCTTCAGATTATATCCTATGGTGATGGCATTGCTCATCTTATCCAAATGGAGCAAACTAACCACGTCGAAGAGTCTTTCACTTGGTATATGGTCTAATACGGTACCGTTTTCTATGGCGGCAACCATCATTTCCTTCTTGTTCATAAAAAAGGGAGGTGTATATTTTTGTGTGTTTTACAATATCGTCTTGTCGTTAATCACATCCTCAAGAGTGATGCCTAACACATCACAGATCAGGGCTTGACGGGCATACAAACCATTTTGAGCCTGCTGGAAATAGTATGCATAAGGTGTATCGTCAATGCTGTACTCTATCTCGTTCACACGTGGCAACGGGTGTAAGATCTTCATATTTTCACGTGCCTTTACAAGCATATCCTTCTTGAGCAAATAGCGGTCCTTAACCCTCTCATACTCATCGAGGTCCACAAATCTTTCCTTCTGTACACGAGTCATATACAGTATATCGGCATCACTTATTGTATCGGCATCAAAATCCTTATGCTCAACATATTTAATACCATACTCCTCACAATACCTCTTATACACACCGGGCATTGCCAATTCGTCAGGAGCAATAAAGTGGAAAGTGGGATTGAAGTGACGCATTGCCATCAGCAATGAGTGAACGGTGCGACCATACTTCAGGTCGCCAACCATATAGATATTAAGGTTATCAAGTGTGCCCTGTGTCTGATAAATAGTATATAGGTCGAGCATCGTTTGCGACGGATGCTGGTTAGCACCATCTCCGGCATTCATTATAGGCACTGGAGCCACCTCGCTGGCATACAAGGCAGCACCCTCAAGATAGTGGCGCATAACAATGACATCAGCATAACTCGACACCATCATTATCGTGTCCTTGAGCGTTTCACCCTTGGTGCCGCTTGTCACCTTGGGGTCGGCAAATCCAATAACACGCGCTCCCAATCTGTTGGCGGCAGTTTCAAAACTGAGGCGTGTTCTTGTCGATGGCTCAAAAAACAGGGTTGCCACTACCCTGCCGGCAAGCAATCGACGGTTGGGATGCTTTTCAAACTCCTGAGCCATCTTTATAAGATACTCAATCTTTTCTCGGGAGTGACCAGCAAGGGTCACAAGACTTCTATTCTTCATGGTACAATACCTTACACTATTTTCCACGCCAAAGATACAACTTTTAAAATACAAATCCTATTGTCCTTAATATCAAAAATAGGCAAATACTATAAAATTATACATTATTTAGTTTATTAAGACAAAAAAAAACTATATTTTTGCAACGGATATGATTCGTCTTGAATTATCTTATAACAAATACATCTAACCCATTCAGAAAAATTTAAACTCCAAATCATATGGATAATCTTGTCTTTGATTTAATCAACGAAGAACATTCTCGCCAAATGCGAGGCATAGAACTCATCGCAAGCGAGAATTTCGTATCCGATCAGGTAATGCAAGCCATGGGCAGTGTTCTTACCAACAAATATGCCGAAGGCTATCCAGGCAAGCGCTATTATGGCGGTTGCCAGGTGGTTGACAAGGTAGAGGATTTGGCTATCGAACGCATATGCAAACTCTTTGATGCAGAATATGCCAATGTACAGCCCCACTCTGGAGCACAGGCAAATGCTGCCGTCTTTTTGGCATGCCTCAATATAGGCGATACCTTCATGGGACTTAATCTCGACCACGGTGGCCACCTCTCTCATGGTTCTGCCGTAAACACATCGGGTATCAACTATAACCCCATTGGTTATAATCTCAATAAGGAAACCGGTCGTGTCGACTACGACGAGATGGAACGCCTTGCACTTGAGCACAAACCAAAACTCATCGTTGGCGGTGGTTCGGCCTATAGCCGCGAGTGGGATTATAAGCGCATGCGTGAGATTGCAGACAAAGTAGGAGCACTTCTTATGATCGACATGGCACATCCCGCTGGTCTAATAGCAGCAGGCTTGCTCGACAATCCTGTAAAATATGCCCACATTGTCACCTCAACCACCCACAAGACCCTCCGTGGTCCTCGCGGTGGCATCATCCTCATGGGCAAAGACTTCCCCAACCCATGGGGCAAGACAACTCCAAAGGGAGAGGTGAAAATGATGTCTGCATTGTTGAACAGCGCCGTATTCCCTGGCACACAAGGAGGTCCCCTCGAGCATGTCATCGCCGCCAAAGCAGTTGCCTTTGGTGAAGCATTGGACCCTAAGTTCAAGGAGTATGCCCTTCAGGTGAAGAAGAATGCCGCCGCTCTTGCCGAAGAATTGCAAAATCGTGGTTTCTTCATCGTCAGCGGAGGTACCGACAACCATTCCATGCTCGTTGACCTGCGCACCAAGTACCCCGACCTCACCGGTAAGGTTGCCGAAAAAGCGCTTGTTGCCGCCGACATCACCGTTAACAAGAATATGGTTCCCTTTGATAGCCGTTCTGCCTTCCAGACATCTGGTATCCGTCTTGGTACACCAGCCATCACCACACGTGGTGTCAAAGAAGATATGATGGGCACAATAGCATCTCTAATCGAACGCGTTCTCAATGATCCCGAGAACGAGGAGAACATCTCTGCCGTTCGCACCGAAGTAAACACACTAATGAAAGGATATAAACTTTTCGCATGGTAATTAAATGAATTTCCTAGGTTCACCAGATTAGTGTTTTTCCACACCTCATCCAATTGGATCAGGTGTGGATTTTTTCTGTTACAAGATTTCTGGTGCAATCAAGCTTCTCCCAAACCGTTCTTCTATCACGCTCATCTGGTCAGCACGCATCTAATTACAATCAGCTGACACCAAGTAAGCATTTCGCTATATTTATTTTTTGAGCTATTGCGCAATGGTTCTGTAGCATACCTCGCATACTGGAGTCGTCAGTTAAAATCACGGCATACTGCCTTCCTCCTTGTTGCACTACCCAAAGAAGGTTTATTATAAATAATTACCTATATTATAAAAAATATATTTCGCCTTTCTTGGCAATCCATGCATACTGCGTCCCCCCCAAAATCGGTAATCAGCGCATAACAGCTAATGACGGATTTTGGCTTTTAAACAAACTGACAGAGTCTTGTACTGAAATAGGTTGACTCTTTTTAGGTTTTTTTAACACTTGCTTATCCATACGGATTTGTTTGACTGCAGGATGTAACCATAGCATGAAAAACACTCAAGGGGTGCCACCACCTCATACACACCATAATATCACACAACAAACACCGCATTGTTTCACCTGAAAGAATATTTTCTTTGCCACCAAACAATACGATGTCCGCAACGCTATTTCTCACTATCTCTCACCTCGCTAAAACGATGTCGTATCTTTGCATCAGGAAATCGCGAAGATACTCACGCTCACCGCTCATCCGCTCCACTCTCACCTCTCACCCCTCACCTCTCACCCCTCACCGCGGGTGGCTTACAACCTAGATTTTATAAAAAATGTATTTCCCCCT
The DNA here is from genome assembly GCA_017547165.1 of Bacteroidaceae bacterium. Taxonomy (GTDB): domain Bacteria; phylum Bacteroidota; class Bacteroidia; order Bacteroidales; family Bacteroidaceae; genus Physcousia. The sequence goes on along the minus strand of JAFYQK010000022.1, from coordinate 55,565 downwards.
TGCTCTTTATCTTGACTTTTTTTGTTATCTTTGCCTTGAAGTTTAACCTTAAATGTATCGTATTATGGAGAAACGCAGAATACAATTCAGTCTCGTTTATCGCGACATGTTTCAGTCTTCTGGCAAATTCCAGCCTCGGATAGACCAATTGGAACGCATAGCTCCAGTCATTGTGAAGATGGGATGTTTCAGTCGTGTTGAAACCAATGGCGGTGCCTTCGAACAGGTGAATCTCATGTATGGCGAAAATCCCAATAATGCAGTGCGCGCTTTCACCAAACCTTTCAAGGAAGCAGGCATTAAGACTCACATGCTGGATCGTGGTTTGAATGGTTTGCGTATGTTTCCTGTACCTGCCGATGTTCGCCGACTGATGTATAAGGTAAAGCATGCGCAGGGCACTGACATCACCCGTATTTTTTGCGGTTTGAACGATGTACGCAATATTATTCCTTCCATCAAGTATGCTTTGGAAGCTGGCATGACACCGCAAGGCACATTGTGTATTACCAATTCTCCAATACATACAGCAGAATATTATGCCAACATAGCTGAGCAACTTATTCAGGCAGGTGCTCCAGAAATATGTTTGAAGGATATGGCCGGTATAGGTCAACCTGCAATGTTGGGCCAACTTACCCGCATGATCAAGGAGAAGCATCCTGAGGTCATTATCCAGTATCACGGACACAGCGGCCCCGGACTTTCTATGGCTTCAATTCTTGAGGTATGCCGCAATGGCGCCGATATTATTGACACCGCCATAGAACCGCTTTCATGGGGTAAGGTGCATCCTGATATCATCTCAGTGCAATCCATGTTGAAACATGCTGGTTTTGATGTTCCAGAGATCAACATGGAGGCATATATGGAAGCACGCAAACTGACGCAGGAGTTTATTGACGATTTCCTTGGATATTTCATGAATGCAAACAACAAACTGATGTCTTCTCTGCTACTCGGATGCGGTCTTCCTGGAGGCATGATGGGATCGATGATGGCCGACCTCACAGGTATGATGGGTGCTATCAACAACAATCGTGTTGCCAAGGGTGAGGCTCCATTCACAGAAGATGCATTGTTGGTAAAATTGTTTGACGAGGTTGCATATGTATGGCCCAAGGTGGGTTATCCTCCATTGGTAACACCCTTCTCTCAGTATGTTAAGAATATAGCCTTAATGAACTTGTTTGCAGAATCTAAGGGCAATCCACGATATTCTATGATGGACAATTCTATTTGGGGCATGATATTGGGCAAGAGTGGCAAGTTGCCAGGTGAAGTGGCACCAGAGATTGTTGAACTTGCCAAGCAGAAGGGACTGGAATTCACCGATGCAGATCCGCAGAGTTACTATCCCGATGAACTTGACCGCTTCCGCAAGGAAATGCAAGAGAATGGTTGGGAATTTGGAGAGGACGACGAAGAACTCTTTGAGTTTGCCATGCACGAAGCCCAGTATCGCGAATATAAGAGCGGTTCGGCCAAGAAGCGTTTTCTTGCCGACTTGCAGAAGGAAAAGGATAAAGCTCTGGCAGGAGGACTTAGTTATGAAGAGGTATGTGCTATCAAACATGCCAAGGCAGATGCCATAGTAGCACCCGAGAAGGGTACCATTATGTGGGAAATAGGCGGTGGATGTGAATGCGTAAAAAGCATAGAACCATATATTGGCAAGAAGTATAAGGAGGGCGAATTCCTATGCTATATAGAAAACGATTATGGACAAATTATTGAACTCCCAGCAGCATTGGGTGGTGTTCTTGTGGACATCATTGCAAAACAAGGTTCGCACGTCATGAAGGGTGATGTGATAGCATATATCGACAGAACCCGCTCCTAAGCGTCTCGTCTCCTTAAAAATTATAAAAGTCTTGTTCCTGTAAGTGGAGCAAGGCTTTTTCAATTCCCATGTCAGTATCCGAAAGTTTAGGAGACATCAATCCAAAGACAAATCGGACTTGAAATATATACTCATTTCAATACACACAAGGAGTCCTTTTTGTGTTAATATTTAGCAGAGAACTAACATATCACGCCAAAGTTTAAAATTCTCTCTGAATATAGCATTAATATTTAAAGCATCAAGTAGTTACAGAAACAAAAAAGAGGACCCATTTTCAGAGTCCTCTAAAACACTTTTTTAACTACTTAGGTGATTCGGAAGGGGCTCGAACCCTTGACCCGCAGCTTAGAAGGCTGCTGCTCTAATCCAACTGAGCTACCGAACCATCCTTTTATTTTTGCAACACAAAGCAAGGCAAGTTCCTTTGTTTGCGAGTGCAAAGGTATAAAGATTCGGAATAATTACCAAAGAAATGGAAAAATATTTTTGCTTTGGGGGATTTTTGGCACGATTCTTGTAAAATATAGTATGTAACTATGTTGCATATAAACACTAAAAATGGCAACATATCACAGATTCACACTATGAACAACAAGTTCTCAAACGATATGGCATCGGTTTTCAACTTCTCAAGAGAAGAGGCTGAACGCACCGAATGTGACAATGTGTCACCCGAACATCTGTTGCTTGGCATGCTGAGACAAAATGTCAGTAATGCTACACGCATGATGCACAGGGTACAACCCGACCTGCTTTCGCTGAAACGTCATCTGGAGAAGATGGTGGGCGAAAGAAAGGTGGAGGTGGTGCCCGACAAGAACTCTATGGAACTGAATCGTGAGGCAACACGCCTGATGCGTCTGAGCATTCTGGAAGCCAGAGCACAGCATGCTGATGAGGTGGACACGGAACATCTGCTGAAGGCTATGCTCAAGGATCAGGGTAGCCCTATACAGAAAGTTTTACAGGAGCATGGACTGACTCGCGAAAATATATATGGCGAGGTTCAGAACGGATATAGTCAAACCAGCGATAACGACGAGGATGACGAACCTGCTGACAGAGAATATGAGATGAGTAACGACGATGCTTCGGGCGACTCTCCCACCCTGACAAAGAAGAAGACTTCAAAGACAGGTACTCCTGTGCTGGACAACTTCTGCACCGACCTGACAGAGAAAGCTCGCAAGGGTGAGTTGGACCCTGTGGTTGGTCGTGACAAGGAGATGGAGCGTGTGGCGCAGATTCTCTCACGCCGCAAGAAGAATAACCCCATCCTCATCGGCGAACCCGGTGTGGGCAAGAGTGCCATTGTGGAGGGACTGGCCCAGCGCATCATTGAGCGCAAGGTGGCTCGCCAACTCTGGGGCAAGCGTGTGCTCACATTGGACATGGCTGCCCTGGTGGCAGGTACAAAGTTCCGTGGTCAGTTCGAGGAGCGTGTGCGCAATCTGCTCATGGAATTGGAGAAGAATCCCGACATTATTATATATATAGACGAGATACACACCATCATCGGTGCCGGAGGTTCGCAAGGCAGCATGGATGCCGCCAATATGCTGAAACCTGCCCTTGCACGCGGACAGATGCAGTGCATCGGTGCCACCACGATAGACGAGTTCCGCAAGACCATAGAGAAGGATGGCGCTCTTGACCGCCGTTTCCAGAAGATAATGGTGGCTCCCACCACGGCCGAGGAGACTTTGCAAATTTTGCATCGCCTGAAGCCTGCCTACGAGAAGCACCACAAGGTGCACTACACCGATGAGGCTCTGGAGGCTTGCGTACAGCTCACACAACGCTACATCAGCGACCGTGCCTTCCCCGACAAGGCTATAGATGCCATGGACGAGAGCGGTGCACGCATGCATATCTCCAATATCCCCACAAGCACCGAGATGGACAAGCTGGAGGAGGAATTGCGCAGCATAGAGGAGCGCAAGAATATGGCCATCAAGGCACAGAACTATGAGGCGGCTGCCGACCTTCGCGACGAGTTGCAGATGAAGAGCGAGCAGTTGGAACAACTCCAACAGGCTTGGGTGGAGCAACAGGAGCAGAACCGAACCGAGGTGACAGGCGAAACGGTGGCTCAGATAGTGAGCATAATGACCAGCATACCGGCTCACCGCATCGGAAGTGAGGAGAATCAGCGCCTTCGCATGCTTGACAAGAACCTTCAGGGCAATGTCATCGGACAGGACGATGCCGTGCGCAAGGTGGTGCGTGCCATTCAGCGTAGCCGTGTGGGGTTGAAAGACCCCAACCGCCCCATTGGCACCTTCCTCTTCGTTGGTCCTACGGGTGTGGGCAAGACCTATCTGACCAAGCGCTTGGCGGTGGAGATGTTCGGTAGCGAGGCTTCGCTCATACGCATAGACATGAGCGAGTATGGCGAGAAGCACACCGTGAGCCGTATGATGGGTGCGCCTCCGGGATACGTTGGTTATGAGGAGGGCGGACAGCTGACCGAGCGTGTGCGCCGCAAACCCTACTCTATCGTTCTGCTCGACGAGATAGAGAAGGCCCATCCCGATGTGTTCAACATCCTGCTTCAGGTGATGGACGAGGGCCGACTGACCGATGGCAACGGCACAACCATTGACTTCCGCAATACCATCATAATCATGACGAGCAACTCTGGCACCCGACAGATTAAGGACTTCGGCACAGGCATTGGTTTCCAAAGCACACCCACCGACGAGGAGTGCAAGCAACAGACACGCTCCATCGTGGAGAAGGCCTTGAAGAAGCAGTTCGCTCCCGAGTTCCTGAACCGTTTGGACGACATAATCTATTTCGACCAGCTTTCGCGCGAGGACATACAAAAGATTGCCGACATAGAACTGAAACCTCTCTTGCGTCGCATCTCCGAAATGGGTTATACACTGGAGATTTCCGATAGCACCAAGCAACAAATTGTTGCCGAGGGCTACGATGTCCAATACGGTGCCCGCCCCCTGCGCCGTGCCATCCAGCGCATCATAGAGGATCCCGTATGCGAAATGATCCTAGAGGAAAGAATCGAGGACAAGGTGATAAGGATTTAAATAACATCTAGAGAATTATAATTCTCTAGATAAAAATAACAAAAAACATTACACAAGATATGAAACAAGGCAACATTGGGGTTACAACAGAGAACATCTTCCCCGTAATCAAAAAGTTTCTCTATAGCGACCACGAAATTTTCCTTCGCGAGATAGTCAGCAATGCCGTTGATGCCACACAGAAACTGAAGGCTCTTGCCGGCAAGGGTGAGCTCCAGGGCGAGATGGGAGAACTGAAGGTAAGCGTGAGCGTGGACAAGGAGGCAAAAACCATCACCGTGAGCGACAACGGTATCGGTATGACCGCCGAGGAGATTGAGAAGTACATCAACCAGATTGCTTTCTCAGGTGCCAACGACTTCCTTGACAAGTACAAGGACGATGCTCCACAGATCATCGGCCACTTCGGTCTTGGCTTCTACTCCAGCTTCATGGTGAGCGACCGCGTGGACATCATCACCAAGAGCTACAAGGATGGTGAACCTGCCCAGAAATGGTCGTGCGACGGTAGTCCCGAGTTTACCCTCGAGGAGGTAGAGAAGGATGGTCGCGGCACAGACATCGTGATGCACATCAGCGAGGATTGCGAGGAGTTCCTCGAGAAGCACAAGGTGGAGTCTCTGCTCAAGAAATACTGCCACTTCCTGCCCGTTGCCATTGCCTTCGGCAAGAAGAGCGAGTGGAACGAGGAGAAGAAGGAGATGCAGGAAACCGAGGAGGACAACATCATCAACGACACCCTTCCCCTCTGGACACGCAAACCCAGCGAACTGAAGGACGAGGACTACAAGGAGTTCTACCGCAAACTCTATCCTATGGCAGACGAGCCCCTCTTCTGGATTCACCTCAATGTGGACTATCCCTTCAACCTCACCGGCACACTCTACTTCCCCAAGATAAAGAACCAGCTCGACATCCAGCGCAACAAGATCCAGCTCTATTGCAATCAGGTGTTCGTCACCGACCAGGTGGAAGGCATCGTTCCCGAGTTCCTGACCCTCCTGCATGGTGTCATCGACTCTCCCGACATTCCCTTGAACGTGAGCCGCAGCTATCTGCAGAGCGACCAGAATGTGAAGAAGATCAGCCAGTACATCACCAAGAAGGTGGCAGACCGTCTGAGCAGCATCTTCAAGAACGACCGGAAGGAGTTTGAGGAGAAGTGGGACGACATAAGCATCTTCATCGACTATGGTATGCTCAGCGAGGAGCAATTCTACGACAAGGCCAAGCAGTTCTTCCTCCTGAAGGACACCGACGGCAAGTTATTCACCCTGGAGGAGTACAATACTCTCATTGAGAGCAGTCAGACCGACAAGGACGGTCAGCTCATCTATCTCTATGCCCAGGATGCACAGAGCCAGTACACCTACATCGAGGCAGCCAAGCAGAAGGGATATAGCGTGCTGATGATGAACGGCCAGTTGGATACTCCCCTCATCAACATGCTGGAGCAGAAGTTGAAGAAGACCAACTTCACCCGCGTGGATGCCGACACCGTGAACAACCTCATCAAGCGCGACGACACCGAGAAGGAGCAGCTGGACAAGGAGCAGGCAGAAAAGCTTCAGAACCAGTTCAAGGAACTCCTTCCCAAGATGAACAAGGTGGAGTTCACCCTGCAGACTCAGGCCATGGGCGAAGAGCAGTTGCCCGTTATCATCACCCAGAGCGAGTATATGCGCCGTATGAAGGACATGGCACGCCTGCAACCCGGCATGCAGTTCTATGGCGAGATGCCCGACATGTACAACATGGTGCTCAACACCGACTCTCCTCTCGTTAAGGAACTGCTTGAAACAGAAAACAACGAGCGCATCAGCCAGCTCATCGACCTTGCCCTCTTGCAGAACGGCATGCTCTCTGGCGAAGCACTGACCAAGTTCGTAAAGCGCTCTGTTGGCATGATAAAGTAAAGGTTTGAGCGTAAGAGAGACCAATATCTCTTAACTTTAAAACTTTTAATCAATAACGGGAGTCGTCGCAACTAAGCGGCGGCTCCTTTTTTATGCATCGCAATACAAAAATAAAAGTGGTATCGTTGCGATACAGAAAAAATGGCACCTTAGGATTGAGGCCGAAGGTACTCTCACTCGGTTTTATGCAAATAAATTTGCTAAATCACTCGCTTATTCGTACCTTTGTGTTGGATAAAAAACGAAGATTGTTATGAAACACGGATTCGTAAGAGTGGGTATCGGCATCCCTGAAGTCAAAGTTGCCGACCCTCAGTTCAATGTAGAAGAAATTGAGAAACTTGTACTCAAGGCACAGGCACAAAATGTGGAGATACTACTCACACCCGAACTCAGTATCACTGGAAGCACATGCCAAGATCTTTTCTTCCAACAGACACTCATAGACGAGGCAGAGGTGGCATTGATGAAGTTGATGGACTTCACCCGTTCTATGGATATGATAATAGTAGTGGGCATGCCCGTCACGTGGCAGAATGGCCTACTGAACTGTTCTGTGGTGCTACAAAAAGGCAAGATTCAGGGCGTTGTGGCCAAGACATATCTGGATGGACAAAAGGGAGAACTTGGAGGCAGATGGTTCCGCTCGTCACTGGACGCACGCAATGCTAAGGTATGGTTGTGCGGCGATCAGCCGGAAATAATACAGCATCAACTATTCAGCACCCCATCGTGTACATTTGCCATCGAGATAGGCCAAGATTTGCAGGTTCCAACACCACCCTCCACCACCCTGTCGCTACTGGGGGCAGATATTGTGCTGAACCCCTCTGCTGATTATGCATTGGTGGGCAAAAGTGCGTATATTAGGAGTCAGGTTTCCAATCAGAGCGCAAGGTGCATAGGCGGATATGTATATGCCGGAGCCGGTTTTGGCGAAAGCTCGACAGACCTGGTTTTTGGTGGTCAGGCCCTAATCTGCGAGAATGGCACAATACTTAATGAGGGCGAATTATTCGCAACAGAACCGCAACTGATATTCAGCGAGATAGATATTGAGAAACTACGAAGCAACCGTAGAGCCAACAGGTCGTTCTGCACCTCGGCAAGAACCATATCGGGCACACCTTTCACAACCATTGGAACAGATATGATGGTGAAACAGGATCTGCAATTTAACAGAATCTTCAGTACTCATCCTTTCTATAGCAACAATCCCACAGAAAGGGATGCGCAGATGGAAGAAATCTATACCATACAAACAATGGGATTGGCCAAAAGACTAAAGCACACCAATTGCAAGACGGTGGTAGTGGGCATCAGTGGCGGTTTGGATAGCACTTTGGCACTATTGGTATGTGTGGGTACATTTGACCGTTTAGGACTTGACCGCAAGGGTATTGTTGGTGTCACAATGCCTGGTTTTGGTACTACAGACCGCACATACCAAAATGCGCTATCGCTTATGGAACATCTTGGCATCACCTTGCGTGAAGTAAGCATTAAAGATGCTTGTTTGCAACATTTTAGCGATATTGGCCACAATCCTGCTAAACACGATATCACATACGAGAATTCGCAAGCTCGAGAGCGCACACAGATATTGATGGACTTGGCAAATCAGGTTGGCGGAATGGTCATCGGAACTGGCGACCTATCGGAGCTGGCACTAGGTTGGGCGACATATAACGGCGACCACATGTCGATGTATAGCGTCAATGGTTCGGTGCCTAAAACAGTAGTGCGTTTGGTGGTGGAATGGTATGCCCGTTCGCAGAAGAATGCCGTGGTGCAAAGGGTGCTTGACGACATCATAGACACCCCCATTTCCCCCGAACTAATCCCTGCAAACGAAAATGGCGAAATAAAACAAAAGACGGAGGATTTGGTGGGTCCGTACGAGTTGCATGATTTCTTCCTGTTCCATATTCTACAATATGGTTTCCGTCCCAGCAAGATTTATCTAATGGCTCGTCATGCCTTTGCTTCAAGTCAATACGACGATGATACCATAAAGAAGTGGTTAACAAACTTCTACCGCCGTTTCTTCAACCAACAATTCAAGCGTTCTTGTTTGCCCGATGGCCCCAAGGTAGGCACTTGTGGTCTGTCGCCACGAGGCGATTGGAACATGCCCAGCGATGCCGTATCAGGCAGTTGGTTAAAGGAGTGCGAATCACTCTGAATACCACCTTGCAAATACAACAAACTAACACACACATCTGCCGGATTCCTATCGAAAAAATAGAGGTCCGGCAGTTATTTCATAGACCCTATAACGCATAAATGAGGATGAATAACAATATTCTTGAATATATAGTGATAATATACTCCATTTTGGGGGCGCTTTTTACGCCTCTAAAGTTGTCAATAAAACGGTGTAAGTTGTTATTTTTTCACCCATATATTAAAGAAAATACTTAATCACACATATTTCCGATATTTTTATGTAACTTTGTGCGCAAAAATTATATAGAAATAAATACCAATGAACACTATGAAAAAGTTATTGCTACTGGTCACCTTGCTTATGAGCATATCCTTTGCTACCAACGCACAATCTCAGAAATCTGTAAGAAGTGAGGTGCGTCCCACCGGCGAAACCAAGGCCGAGAACTATGCGGAGATAAAGTTCGACACCATGCGTATCAATCTAGGAATCTTCCCCGAGGCAGACTCGGAAAGAAAGTGCAGCTTTGCCTTCACCAACATTGGTACAGCTCCACTGATAATCAACCAAGCTTTCGCCTCTTGCGGATGCACAGTGCCCACCTTCACAAAAGACCCCATCAAACCAGGCGAGAAGGGCAGCATCAATGTAAGCTACAACGGCAAGGGACTGATGACAGGCCGTTTCTCCAAAACTATTACCGTACGCTCCAACGCGAAGAACAGAATAGTACGCCTGATAATCGAGGGCGAGATGACAAAGTAAAAGTCTCCCCCTCGTTCTAAACGATGAGAGATGAACGATTAGGATGAGCGTTTAGCGATTGACTATCATCCAGTCCGCTTCCGCAGACATAGCGTTTAGTTGAAAGTCACTAAATACTTAAAATACCCTACTCTAAAGCAAAATAGAATTATTCGCCTCCGCTACAAAAAACATTTGTCAGTGTCAACTCTAGGGGAATAGGGGGCCTCCGCTTAACAATGCTTACTCCAGAAAAAATAATACTCGGCATTGATCCCGGCACCAACGTGATGGGTTACGGTGTGATACGCGTTTGCGGCAAGAAGGCCGAGATGGTGGCTCTGGGTGTGATAGACTTAAGAAAGTTTGGCGACCACTACATGAAACTGGGTCACATCTTCGACCGCATCACAAGCATCATCGATTCGTATCTACCCGACGAGATGGCTATAGAGGCACCCTTCTTCGGCAAGAACGTGCAATCAATGTTAAAACTGGGCAGAGCACAGGGTGTGGCAATGGCGGCGGCAATACAGCGCCAAGTGCCCATTACGGAATACGCTCCCACGAAGATAAAGATGGCCATAACCGGTATAGGTACGGCATCAAAGGAGCAGGTGTCCGACATGCTTCGTCGTATGTTGCATCTGGATAAGGACGAGATGGGCAAGTTCCTCGACGCCACCGATGCTCTGGCGGCGGCATATTGCCACTTCCTGCAGATAGGACGCCCCGAAAGCGACAAGAAATACTCGTCGTGGAAAGACTTCGTGAGCAAGAATAAGGAACGTCTGGCCTCCACACAACCACTCTCAAAAGAAGGAGGATAAGAGGTAAGCGACAAAGTCCCTAAAAACTTTAAAGACCATACTCAAAAGCGAAACAGATTCTTTCGCAAGCACATCAAGCTAAAGTAACTCACATTTAAGTTTTCAGTTTAATCCTGCACTCACTTACTCGCAGATTTACGTATAACCAATGACACCAATAATAAGTATCAACAACGGCATTACGCGCCACCCCGATTGGCGTATGGCAGAACCTGTAAACCTGGAAATATTGCCAGGCGAACAGATTGCCATCTGTGGTGACAATGCCGCAGGAAAGAGTCGTTTGGTGGAGATTCTCACAGGCCACTACCCACTGCTTCAGAACGAGGTGCATTATGGTTTTGACAATTCAGGAGTGGAAGCAGGCACTCCCACACAGAAGCGCCTCATCAGCGAACAACTGCGTTTCATATCATTCCGCGACTCATATGGCGACCAGGATGGAACATACTACTACCAGCAACGATGGAACCAGCACGACATAGACGAGAACACTCCAACCGTGGGTTACCTTCTGGAAAAGGTGGAAGAATACCACAAGGGACTCCGCGAAAAACTCTATGACATGTTTGCCCTCGGTCCCGTGCTCGACAAGTACATCATATCTTTGTCAAGTGGCGAGTTGCGCAAGTTCCAGCTGACCCGCACATTGCTCTCGGCTCCTCGCGTGCTGATTCTGGACAATCCATTCATCGGATTGGACAATACTACACGCAATTTGCTCAAAGAACTTTTGGAGAAGTTGACACAAACCACTGAGCTCACCGTGATACTGGTGCTTTCGAAATACGACGACATTCCCGAATTTATCACGCATGTGGTGCATGTGGAGCAACTCGTGGTAAAGAAGAAGCTGACACGCAACGAGTTCTTTAAATCCATACATACCCCAACCGAAGTTCTTCCACAAAATCTGGCACAATGGATTGTCAATCTGCCCCAAAAGGACATTACATCCATCAGTTTCTATCCTCAAGACGGAGGAGAGATATTGAATTTCCAAGATGTCAACATACACTATGGCAATCGTACAATCCTGAAGAATATCAACTGGACGGTGTGCGAGGGAGAGAGATGGACTCTACAGGGCGAAAACGGTGCAGGAAAGAGCACGCTGCTCTCATTGGTGTGCGCAGACAATCCACAGAGTTATGCTTGCAATATCAGTCTCTTCGGTCACCGTCGTGGCACAGGAGAGAGCATTTGGCAGATAAAGAAACACATTGGTTATGTCTCTCCTGAAATGCATCGTGCATATCTGCGCGACCTTCCTGCCATAGACATCGTGGCAAGTGGTTTGTCGGACAGCGTTGGTCTGTATACTCGTCCCCGTCCCGAGCAGAGAAACATCTGCCAAGAGTGGATGAAAGTCTTCGGCATTGAGCACCTGAAGGACAGGACCTTCCTGAAACTCTCAAGTGGCGAACAACGCCTATGCCTCTTGGCAAGAGCCTTTGTCAAGGACCCAGAGTTGCTCATTTTGGACGAACCATTACACGGACTGGATCTAATCAACCGCCAACGAGTGAGAGAGGTGATAAAAACATTTTGCCAACGTAATCATAAGACTCTTGTCATGGTCACCCACTATCAGGAGGAACTTCCAGAGGGCATAACACATAACATCACATTGAAAAAGAACATGTGACTCACACAACATATATTCAAACAACACACACAGATATGAAAAAATCAATTCTTTTTGCGGTCATCATGCTTGCGGTTGCCTCTGTTCAAGAGATAAAGGCCCAGGAAGTGTATGACTATCTTTTAGACAAAGCCGAATTAGTTATCAACGATCCTAATAGCAAGGACTTTGATTTAAAAGTCGCACAATTCAAATTTACTGCAATGCGTTATTTTCGAAAGAACATAATTTTGCAAGAAGGTAGTATAAGCAGCACTTGGTTAGACGAACAGGCTTTAGCGTTGAACGAATTTGTCACAAACTACTTCATAGAATTGGCAAAAAACAGTCATGCTTCAGAAAAAAACCGTATGCAAATCATTATGCGATATTGCAATGCCAGCGCTAATCATGCGTTGTTTAAAAACGTAGACAAAAGTGAAGCAGAATCTTTTGTTGACGATAAGGGCGGATTCACACCATTTAGTTTAAACACCAATTGGGTGGAAGCACTTGCAGAAACCAAGAAAAAATAATCCCGTCAAACTAATTAGGAGTTTATAAGTCCCATTATAAGTTGTATGGAAGTAGCAATTGTTAAATACAACGCTGGCAACATCTACTCGGTGGTGAATGCCTTGAAGCGTTTGGGTATCACGCCAACACTGACGGATGATGCCGAATTGTTGGCAAAGGCCGATCGTGTGCTCTTTCCCGGACAAGGCGAGGCAAGCACAGCGATGGCATATCTTAAAGACCATCAGTTGGACAAGGTGATATGCAATCTTAAACAACCTGTACTTGGTATCTGCATCGGACAGCAACTCATGTGCCAACATAGCGAAGAGGGCAACACAGATTGTCTGGGCATCTTCCCCCTCAAGGTCAAACGCTTCGTGCCTGAACATCATTGCGACAAAGTGCCACAAATGGGATGGAATAGCATTCACGACCTTAAAACTCCATTGTTTACCAGTGTGTGCGAAGGTGATTTCATCTACAATGTACATAGTTTTTATGTGCCACACAACAGCGAGTTTACCATTGCCACATGTGACTACATACGACCCTACTCTGCCGCGCTCAACAAGGACAACTTCTACGCCACTCAGTTCCACCCTGAGAAGAGCGGTAGTGTGGGAGAACAGATACTCAGAAACTTTCTTGAATTATGATAGAACTCATACCTGCTATTGATCTCATCGATGGAAAGTGCGTACGACTCACAAAAGGTGACTACGACCAGAAAACCATCTACAACGAAGACCCTGTGCTCCAAGCTAAGGAATTTGAGCGTCTCGGTTTCAAACGTCTGCACATAGTGGATCTCGACGGAGCCAAAAGCAAACACATTGTTAACGACACAGTGCTGAGGGCCATCACACAGGAGACCAACCTCATCGTGGACTTTGGCGGAGGCATCAAGTCGGAAAAAGATATCGAAAAGGCTTTTGCGGCAGGTGCGCACATGGTGACCATAGGCAGCGTGGCGGTGACACATCCTGAGATGTTCCTCGCGTGGCTGAAAAAATATGGTGCTGAACGCATCATCCTTGGTGCAGATGTCAGGAATGGAATGGTGAGCATCAACGGATGGAAGGAGGATTCTACAGAAGAACTTCTACCTTTCCTTGAGAAATATGTCAAGGCTGGCGTCAGCAACGTCCTCTGCACAGAGATAAGTAAGGATGGCACACTACAAGGCCCTGCTACAGAACTATACACCAAAGTGATGACACAATACCCCACCCTACACCTGATTGCATCAGGAGGTGTGTCATGCAACGAGGATATAAAACAACTGGACAACAATGGTATCCCTGCAGTAATCTTCGGCAAAGCATACTACGAAGGTCGAATTGATATAAACGAATTATGTTAGCCAAAAGAATTATCCCTTGCCTTGATGTCAAGGACGGAATGACAGTAAAGGGCACAAACTTCGTCAACCTGCGCACTGCCGGTGATCCAGTAGAATTGGGTAAGGCATATAGCGAGAACGGTGCCGACGAGTTGTGCTTCTTGGACATCACGGCCAGTTTCGAGGGGCGCAAGACCTTCACCGACATGGTGAGTCGTGTGGCCGCGGAGATAAACATACCCTTCACCGTGGGAGGCGGTATACAAGAAATTCATGATGTGGAACGTCTGCTTAGTGCCGGAGCCGATAAAGTAAGCATCAACTCGGCTGCCATATACAACCCATCGCTGATAGATGAGATTGCCATGCATTTTGGTTCGCAGGTGATAGTATGCGCTATCGATGCACGCAATGATGCAGACGGATGGCATTGCTACACCAAAGGCGGTCGCCAGCGCCAGGAGTTGGGACTTTTCGATTGGGCTCACGAAGCACAGGAGCGTGGCGCTGGTGAGATACTATTCACCTCGATGGACCACGACGGTGTGAAGCTGGGCTTTGCCAACGAGGCATTAGCACAACTGGCCGATCATCTGTCAATTCCCATCATAGCAAGCGGAGGAGCTGGCAAGATGACTCACTTCCGCGAAGCCTTTACCCAGGGACATGCCGATGCAGCATTGGCGGCCAGCGTGTTCCACTTTGGCGAGATAGGCATACCCGAACTTAAACAATACCTGAAGGACGAGAACATCTCCATCAGGATATGATGACCTAAAAATTATAGCATTTAATCTAATTATACCAACCATTACCGGAAAAACTAAATACCAATGGATATAAATTTCGACAAGATGAACGGGCTTATCCCCGCCATCATACAGGATGCCGACACACGACAGGTGCTGATGCTCGGCTATATGAACAAGGAGGCCTACGACATCACCGTACAGACTGGCAAGGTGACCTTTTGGAGCCGTTCTCGCCAGACCATATGGACAAAAGGCGAGACAAGCGGAAACTTTCTTAATGTAGTTGACATCAAGAACGATTGCGATCAGGATACCCTGCTCATCCGTGTGCACCCCGTAGGACCAGTTTGCCATACGGGCACCGAAACATGCTGGGGTGAGAATAACGAGATACCCGAAGCATCTGACAATGGTTCTTCTAACGAAGGTAACCCTCTGCTATTCCTGAGCCAGTTGCAGGACTTCATCGAGGAGCGCCACCGTCTAATGCCCGAAGGTTCGTATACCACATCGCTCTTCAAGGACGGTCTAAACCGTATGGCACAGAAGGTTGGCGAAGAAGCTCTGGAACTGGTTATTGAAGCGATAAACGGTACCGACGAACGTATGATTTATGAAGGTTCCGACATGCTCTATCACCTTATCGTGCTCATGACCAGCAAGGGTCTGCGAATAGAACAGATGGCAGAGGAATTGGCCACAAGACACAACCCCAATTGGAAAAAACACTAACTTCCCCTAAATATTCAAATACGAACTTAATATGCTTGTCAACTATACAAATGTACATCTGAAACATGATGATCGTACCATTTTATCAAACATAAATATGCAGATACATGCAGGTGAAATGGTATATCTTACAGGTCTGGTTGGAAGTGGCAAAAGCACATTGCTCTCGAGTCTTTACGGTAATACACCTATCTACAATGGAAAAGCAATAGTTCTTGACAAAGATATCAAACGCATAAATAATAATCGTTTACAATATCTTCGTCGCCGTATTGGGATTGTGCACCAAGAACTACGACTTCTTCCAGATCGCACAATATATGACAATCTTGATTTTGTACTCAGAGCAACAGATTGGGATAAAAAGGATTTACGAAAAGAACGTATTAACGAAGTGTTGGAGTGGGTAAAACTAAATGACAAGAAAAACTGTTATCCCCACGAACTTTCAGGTGGTCAAAAACAATGTATCTGTATTGCCAGGGCTGTTCTCAATCATCCCGAACTTATTCTTGCAGATGAACCAACGGGACAATTAGATAACGAAAGTGGCCAGCATGTAATGACATTGCTAAACGACTTGAGAGAACGAACTGGTTGTGCTGTTATTACATCAACACACAACACACATTGGCCAGAAATTTTCCCCGGCACCATATATGTATGCGAAAATGAGACTATAACTAAGAAACATTCTATCATAGCCCCCATTGATATTGATATACAATTAGATGCCAATGGTGAAATTAATCCAGAATCTCTCATTAGCTAAGAGGATAATTCATAATTGTGTGGATAAAAGAAAAACACTTATCTTTAAATATCGCAAATAATAACTAATAAATATAACAGACATGAAAGTACTAAAATTCGGTGGAACAAGTGTTGGTTCACCAGAAAGAATGAAAAGTGTATGTAGCCTTATCACTGCAGACAAGGAACAAAAAATCGTCGTACTCTCTGCAATGAGCGGAACAACAAATTCGCTGGTAGAAATTTCTGATTATCTCTACAAGAAGAACCCCGAAGGTGCAAGCACCATCATCAACCAACTGGAGCGCAAATATATGGCTCATATTGAAGAACTCTATCAAACAGAGGAGTGGCGCGAAAAAACACGAACATTCCTAAAGGAGCAATTCCGCTATTTAAGAAGTTTCACTAAGATTCACTTTACTTCATTTGAAGAAAAGGTAATCCTTGCAGAAGGTGAGATCATGTCCACAAATATGGTCACCAACTATCTACTTGAATGTGGTATCAACACAATTCTTCTGCCTGCGCTTGAAATGATTCGCACCGATAAGAATGCGGAACCTGATTTTCACTATATCACAGAAAAGTGTAACAATTACATGACTGAAAATAGTGGTTATCAGATTTACATCACACAAGGATTTATCTGCCGAAACGCATATGGCGAGGTAGACAATCTTCTTCGCGGTGGTTCTGACTATACAGCATGCCTCATAGGTGCAGCTCTCCAAGCTGATGAGATACAGATTTGGACTGATATTGATGGCATGCACAACAATGACCCTCGTTATGTTGAAGGAACACAACCTGTACATCAGTTACATTTTGCTGAGGCTGCAGAATTGGCATATTTTGGCGCAAAAATATTGCACCCCACTTGCATTCAACCCGCTAAATTCTCTGGCGTACCTGTAAGATTACTTAACACTATGGATCCTCAAGCACCAGGCACACTTATCAACAATGATTTCTTCGAAGGCAAAATCAAGGCCGTTGCCGCACGTGACGGTAACACCTGCATCCGTATAAACTCCTCACGCATGCTTCTTGCCTATGGTTTCCTTCGCAAAGTGTTCGAAATTTTCGAAACCTATCGCACAAGTATTGACATGATATGCACCAGCGAAGTTGGAGTGAGTCTTACAATTGACAATACTTCTCATTTAGCAGACATTATCTCTGAGTTGAAAAAGTACGGTACAGTTTCGGTTGAAGAGAACATGTGCATTATTTGTGTTGTCGGAGATCTTCGCCCTGAAAACTGTGGTTTTGAGAGTATTGCATGCGATGCTTTGCGCGAAATACCAGTACGAATGATTTCGTATGGAGGAAGCAACCACAACATTTCATTCCTTGTTAAAGCAGAAGATAAACAACGCACACTTCAGGCCCTTCAAAAAACTCTATTCGGATAAATATATCATTCGGTGGCACACATTATACATATAATGATTGTGGCGCCGATATTTATAACCAATTGACAAAAGCAATTGTTGCACACCTTGAACAAATGTTTAATATGTTCCCTTTAGATAAGTTTCAAAAACTATCCACCCCATTCTACTATTATGACACAAAACTCTTGAGAGAGACTCTTAAATGTATCCGTGAGAGTATTTCAGAAAATATGCATGTACACTATGCTGTAAAAGCATGCGCCAATCCAAAAATTCTCTCCATAATTGCACAAGAAGGATTTGGTGCGGATTGTGTAAGCGGAGGTGAAATCGAAGCTGCATTGTCCGCTGGATTTCCTGCAAAAAAGATAGTTTATGCAGGTGTGGGCAAAAGTGACTCCGAGATTATGTTAGGTTTGAAAAACAACATTTTTGCCTTCAATGTAGAAAGCATTCCAGAACTGGAGATCATTAACCAACTTGCTGTCGAGAATGGAAAAACTGCCCGCATAGCCCTAAGAATCAATCCCAATGTTGGTGCACACACACATGCCAATATTACAACTGGATTGGCCGAGAACAAATTCGGTATAGACATGCAGGATATGGAACATATCATCAAACTCGCATCAGAAATGAAAGGTGTTAAATTTATTGGCCTTCATTTCCACATAGGCAGTCAAATCCTTGAAATGGACGATTTCGTTGCACTCTCGCGACGCATCAACGATATTCAGGACCGGTTGGATTCGCAGGGTTTTCCAATTGCCAGCGACATCAACGTGGGTGGTGGTCTTGGTATTGACTATGAGCAGCCAGACGCCAATCCCATACCGGATTTCCATTCATATTTCAACACCTACCGCAAACACCTTAAACTCCGCCCAGGTCAACAGTTGCACTTTGAGCTTGGACGTGCTATTATGGCACAATGCGGAACACTTCTCTCGCGCGTTTTATATATAAAGAGTAACCCCATTAAGAACTTCTGCATTGTGGATGCCGGAATGACTGATCTCATCCGTCCTGCCCTCTATGGTGCCTACCATCAGATTGACAATCTAACGGCAGAGAACACCACTGACTTTGTCACATACGATGTTGTGGGACCAATTTGCGAAAGCAGTGATGTCTTCATTAAGAACTATGGCATGCCGCGTACTAAACGAGGCGACATGATAGCCTTCCGCTCTGCAGGAGCCTATGGAGAAATTATGGCGTCGTGCTACAATTGTCGTAGATTACCACATGGTTATACAACAGAAGATTTACTATAAATCTATTGAAATAACTGACAAAGCAATCACAGAAAAGGTCTCTGTTCATGGTCACAATACTTATTATCGCACACGAAGAAGAAGAAAAGCTATCGCGTAACCTTCCGTTTTTGTTATCACAACAATGCACGGATTATGAAGTAGTTGTTGTAGATATGAACAGCGAGGACAACACAATTGAAATTCTAAATGCACTAGAAGCGGAGCACCGACATTTAAGACATATTTCATTGCCTAAAAGTGCTAAAGACATCAGTCGCGAACGTTTAGCCCTACACCTCGGAGTACGTACAGCCAACACTGATCGCGTAATAATAATCGGTGCTGGAATGATTGTGCCAAACAATGAGTGGATAGCAGATATAGAAAAACGATGGCGTCCCGATAGCGATATCATTCTTATACCTGTAATTAGAGAAAAAACTAAAGGATTTCTTAACTCGTTATACACCCGACACGAAGCTTGGCGTAAGAAATTACACCTTCAACAAGCACACAAGCATCAGTTGTATAGCGTTGACAGTAATGTTATTGGGCTCAATAAAAATAAATTTCTAACCCATATTTCTCCATTTGAACATTTAGCCCTAAAAACGGGAACCCTTGACATATTTACGGCCATTACAGCCACGAGTCAAAACACTACACTTATCTACGAAAAGAAACTGTTTCCATTTGAAAGTCCTATAGAAAACCTATACAATTGGAAACAAATGCGCTTGTTTGATGTTGAGACACGTAAGCATCTGCCAAACCAATTCAAACGTCACCTGACATATCTAACACATTGCATTTGCACAATTCATTTTGGGTCAATCTTATATACCTTAATAGACTTGCACGACTATATCAGGTGGAGGTTTACCCGTAAAAAAACATTCATGAAAAAACACTATTGAATCACGTTAAAAAAAAGCATATCAATAAACTTCAAACATACAAATATGAAGAAAACCATCTACACTACACTATTGGCTCTCACGTTAACCATAGTGCCAATGGTGGCACAAGATACTATTTCTGCAACCAGATTAGTGCCAGCAACAGAAATCTCCACATCAAATGAAGAATTATTAGGAGATTACATTGATTCTACTATAACAGAAGCAAACAATCTGGCCTTATCACAACAGGAAGAGAAAACAGAAGAGGCCAGCACAATAGAGAAACTCACCCAATTCTGTCTCGAACACCTCAACTATGGTACGGTAACACTTTTCATGGCTATAGAAAGTTCGTTTATTCCCTTTCCCTCTGAAGCAGTTGTACCACCTGCTGCATGGAAAGCAACTGTCACAGGAGAAATGAATATCCTTCTTGTTGTCCTTTTCGCAACATTAGGCGCTATTATCGGTGCCTTGTTTAATTACTTTCTTGCCCTTTGGTTCGGCCGTCCTATTGTATACAAATTTGCAAACAGCCGTTTGGGACATATGTGTCTAATTGATGAAGATAAAGTAAAATATGCAGAAGAATATTTCGACAAACACGGAGCTATTTCTACCATAATCGGTCGACTGGTACCAGCTGTTCGCCAACTCATCTCCATTCCAGCTGGTCTCGCCCGCATGAGTTTGAGCCGCTTCCTCCTTTTCACCACCCTTGGTGCTGGTGCTTGGAACATCATCCTGGCAATCCTGGGCTATTGGATGTCAAAGATTCCTGGCATGGACAGCGAAGAAACTGTAATGAATGCTGTGAAGCAACACAGTTCCATCATCGGTTATGCCTTCGTAACCCTCGCCGCGTTCATAATAGGATTCCTCATCTACAAAGGTTGCAAAGGAGGGAAAAAGAACAAATAACAACAAAAAAGGAAGAACAATTGTTCTTCCTTTTTTCTTAAACACCATTCTAACTCATAAATCCCTTTTAAGACATTTAAAAATTATTGCAGTCAGACAAAAATCTTTACAAATCTAATATTAGGTATATTTAACTAGTCTGATTTTAGTCAAATTCTCTTTATTGTTAAGGTACAATTCGCGATAGATCACCGCATTTATGCCAAGAGAAAATGGAATCAGCAGAGAACTGCATAACATAAGCACAATAAAAGTAAATACGCCCGAATCAAAAATACTTGTAACCCAGGTTATTATGCCAAAGCCAACGTAAAAAACAACAATAAACAATAACATTGTAAAGAAGATTGTCCATTTGTTACCTTTGGTTGCCATATTACTTAATCTCATAGCTTCAAGCGGTGTAGTTTTATCGTCAATGAGAATCATTGTTGAAAATTGCAGGGATATGGCAATTACAATACCTGGGATGATACCAAAAAACAGGCCCATAAGTATTGATATATACATAAAGCCACCAAGTAGGAAGTAAGCACTGAAATCCTCACGGTAGGTAGAATCAAAAATAAAAACTGGTGATATAATCTCACCCTTTGCCAAACGGCCAGGAACTGTTTGCATGGCAATAGTTGTGCCTACATTAATGTATGGAATCCAGAGGGTCAGCACATACAGCACAGATGCCACAATCAACGATGGGAAATTTTTTAGTCCAATCTGAACACCATCTAAAATAGTTGGAATAATTTCTAATTTCTTGTTCATAAGTGATAAATTTAAGGTTATTTTATTTTTATATAACAAAAAGAGACTGAAAAATCACTTGCTCTTACTATTAATTACTTTTATTGATACTATACGTCGTTCGTCCATCTCCATAACCTCAAATGTGAGGTTGCCGTAGGTTATGCGTTCGTGCAATGCAGGGAATTCACCTTTTAATTCAAGCAAGAGACCTGCAAGAGTGTCTGCGTCTCCCTCAACATCAGCAAAGAACTCATCATCCAACCCAGTTATACGATAAAAATCAGTCAGCAGAGTTTTAGCCTGGAAGACATAGGTATTTTGGTTGAGACGATGGTATGTTTTCTCCTCATCATCATACTCATCATCTATCTCTCCCACAATCTCCTCAATGATATCCTCCATGGTGACAATGCCGGAAGTACCTCCAAACTCGTCAACAACAATGGCGATATGCACCTTGTTCTGCTGGAAATCACGCAAAAGATCGTCTATCATCTTTGTTTCTGGCACAAAATAAGGAGGTCGGATAAGATTCTGCCATTTGAAGTTTGCCGGTTTTTGTAGATGAGGCAACAGATCCTTGATATACAACACACCTTGTATGTTATCCGTAGAACCTTGGTATACAGGAATTCGGCTATAATTATTCTCCACAATACACTTTATTACCTCCGGAAAGGGAGTCTTTATATCAAGGTCAACAATATCCACGCGGGGAGTCATCACCTCACTTGCCATCTCTCCACCAAATCTGATTATGCCCTGAAGCATCTGACTCTCTTGCGCAATTTCACGCTTGTCGGTAAGCTCCATTGCTTTCTCTAGGTCGTCAACAGTAAGAGATTCAGTCTCGTATGAGACAATTCGGTCGGTGAAAGCCTTGCTCATCATCAAAACAGATGATATCGGGTAAAACACTTTCTCTATAACACAAAATATCGGTGCAGCAAAACGAGCAAAAGCCAAGGAATGCTGGGCACTATAAATCTTTGGCATGATTTCTCCAAAAAGAAGCAACAAGAAAGTGAGCAGCACTGTTAGCAAAATAAACTCGACCCACTCTGTACCTTCTCCAAAATGCAACCAATCCATGAAAAAGAAATTCAGCAGCATGATGACTCCCACATTTACTAAATTATTCATTATCAATATAGTAGCCAAGAGACGATCGCCGCGTTCGCGAAGCTCTAAAATACATGAATCAGCACTTCGGCGCTCCTCATTCACTTCAGCTAAGTGCTGAGGTGTGAGACTGAAAAAAGCTATCTCACTAGCCGATGCCAAACCACTACACAACAACAATATGACACTCATTCCTAAGGCAATCCAGGCCCAAACGGATGGAGTCTCGGTGGTAATATTAAAAAAACTTTCTAAAGCAGATAATGATAACATCAAAATTCTTAATATGTTTATACATGAGCAATGAAAAATCACTCATTTCCATTTCTTAGCACTACAACTGCTGGGGAGCAACTTCCTGGCCCTCCTGACGACGCGGTGTGAGCATCTCCATCGCATCTGCCCAAATTTCTACAACATAGCGTTTTTGTCCTGAGCGGTCATCATAAGAACGTGTATGAAGTTTACCCTCGATATACAACTTATCTCCTTTACGTACATATTTTTCAACAGTTTCTGCCAATTGGCGCCACAATACTATATTATGCCACTCTGTGCGATCTGGAACCTCTGTTCCGTTAGGCAAACGATAGCCGCGCTCGGTTGTTGCCAACCTGACACTTGCCACAGCTACACCAGCATCCACATAACGAATCTCGGGGTCAACACCAACGTTGCCTATAAGCATTACTTTATTCATATATATGAAAGGATTAAATAACAAATGCAAAGATAAGAATTTATTCTTGAAACGACAAAACTTTTATATTAACATATAAGTCTAACCGAATCGTGTAAATATTTGTAGTAAATCAGCAAATCCCTTTTGTATGTTTTTTCTAAATTTGCAATGTCATTATGGAAACAAAAAAGAAAATCATAACAAAGGACCTATTGGAAGAGGCATACTGGAAGTATTTCAACAAGGATAAATTCCTGCAAGTTGACCCATGTGGATTAGTGTACGAACTAAAAAAACACACCAGCAGACAATTAGACATCGAGTTGGGTGCTCTGTTAGTTGCAATGATAACATGGGGTAACAGAAAAGCCATAAAAAAGGCAGCCTTGCATATGCTAGAAAACGAAATGCGATGGAAACCAGCAGATTTCATTCTGAAGAAGGAATACCTACATAGTTATCTAACCACTAAAAACGGATGCGTTTACCGCACACTTAACAGGGAGAAATTTATTCAAGTGTGCGACAATTTACATAACGCATTAAAACAAGAAAACACAACCTGCACCGCATTAAGAAGCAAGATAGAGGAAGAAAACCTCACTTTGGAATCTCTAATGCACGGCAAAAGCGTTGAGGAAATAATAGCCTCCCTCTGCCAATGGCTGTCTCCAGCAAAACTTGGCAAACCGGGAGTTTCTGCATGCAAACGTATATGCATGTATCTCAGATGGATGGTACGAAAGGGTGAACCAGATTTGGGACTTTGGGAAAACGTAAGTCAGAGCAATCTCTACGCCATTATGGATGTGCATGTATGCAAACTTTCCGCGAGCATACTGCACCGCAAACAGGCAGATTGGAAAGCATGCACCGAATTGACAAATATCTTTAGGAAATGGTCAGATAGCGACCCCTTGATATACGATATCGCACTAATGACCATTGCAGACCATGGATTTTAGACATTTTTTCCAAAAAACAAAGTAAAAGGTTTTTATATTATTTTTTTTTTAATTACCTTTGCACACCGAAATAATATATTAACAACAAATATTTGTAAAGTTATGCCTAACGGAAAAAAGCACAAGCGCCACAAGATGGCTACTCACAAGCGTAAGAAGAGACTTCGCAAGAACAGACATAAGAGCAAGTAATCCACTTGCCGTCTGACTGCGTTGATATACGCAAAAGAAATATCCGGTAGCCGAGCGGCCTATATAATATATAAGGTGCAGGTACCGGATTTTTTATTATAAAAATATTATGACCAGCGAATTATTTATTGACGTACAGCCCAAAAAGATATCTCTCGCCCTTACCGAGGACAAGCGATTGATGGAATATCAGGAAGAGAGCCAAGAGGCAAGCTTCCAGGTGGGCAACATCTATCTGGCTAAGGTCAAAAAGATCATGCCAGGTTTAAACTCATGTTTTGTCAATGTTGGTTATGATAAAGACGCATTTCTACACTATCTCGACCTCGGCCCCAAATTCAACACATACGCAAAATACATGAGGCGGTTGATGTCCGACCGCAAAAATTTGCCCGCCCCAGACAAAAAGAACGAAGAGCTGTTGTGTCCTAAGGATGGATCAATTCAACATTATCTTCAGCAAGGCCAGGAGCTGTTGGTACAGATTGTGAAAGAACCAATCTCTACCAAAGGTCCCCGACTGACTTGCGAATTGTCTTTCGCCGGCAGATTCCTTGTCCTTATCCCGTTCGAAGACAAGGTAAATGTATCTGCAAAAATCAAGAATCCTACCGAACGTGCCCGACTAAAGCAAGTAATCGAAAGTATCAAACCACAAGGATGTGGCATTATAGTGCGCACAGTGGCAGAGGGCAAAAAGGCAAGCGAATTGGACAATGAAATGAAAATACTGAGCCAAAGATGGACCAACACCTTAAAGAAAGCTCAGAAGGCAAAAGAAATGCCAACTCTTGTCTACGAAGAAAGCAGCAGAGCCGTCGGATTGTTACGCGACTTATTTAATCCCTCATATGAAGGAATTTATGTAAACCGTGAGGATGTCTTCCAGGAGATTAAGGACTATGTAAGTCTTATTGCTCCAGAAAGAACCGACTGCGTCAAAATGTACCGTGGCAGTCTGCCTATTTTTGACAACTTCGATATCACCAGACAGATAAAATCAGGCTTTGGCACCACTGTTACCTACAAGGGAGGAGCCTATCTGATTATCGAACACACCGAGGCATTGCATGTCATCGACGTAAACAGTGGCAACAGGACAAAAAAAGAAGATTCACAGGAAGTTAACGCATTGGAAGTAAATCTTGGCGCTGCTGACGAAATCGCCCGACAACTTCGATTAAGAGATATGGGCGGTATTATTATTGTTGATTTCATCGACATGAAACAGGCCGAATCTAAGCAGACGTTGTATGAGCGTATGGTGGAAAATATGAAGCAAGACCGCACACGCCACAACATCCTGCCTCTGACAAAATTTGGTCTGATGCAGATTACACGTCAGAGAGTCAGACCCGAAACTGATGTAAAGGTAGAGGAAGTCTGTCCCACATGCCATGGCACCGGAAACATCAAGAGCAGTTTGCTGTTTACAAAAGTACTTGAAGGAAAGATCCAAATGATGCAAAACCATCTTGGAATCAAAAACTTCACCTTACATGTCCACCCCTATGTCTATGCCTACATCTGCCAAGGAATATGTAGCCTTAAAATGAAGTGGCAATGGCGCTACGGATTTGGCATAAAAATTATTCCAAGCCAGAAATTGGGCATGTTGCAATACGAATTTTACGATCAGAACGGGCAAGAAATCGATGTTAAGGAAGAGATAGAAATTCGTTAATATCATAACCGGCACTACCGGTCCTTTTTAGTTAATGATTATTAACCTATGTTTAAAAACAGGCAGAAGAGAGTTCTCTTTTGCCTGTTTTTTTCTATAATATAAGAAAAAAATGTAACTTTGCACAGATTATATATACATGCGCATTATGCGCGCACCCTAGTAATTATTATTAGGGAGGGCGGAATATAAATCAAAGCAATTCTTAGAACTATGAAAAAATAAACAATAACAATAAACTCACAAATCACAAAAAACAATGAAAGTAAACGGAAAAATTGTATTTGCTTTAGCAATTATCGCTTCTGCAATGCTGGTTTCTTGTGGTAAGAAACAGCAGCAAGTTCCCAGTGCAACCTTCAAAACTATGAAGGTTGGTCGTCAGGATGTTACCCTGGAGACTAAGTATAGCGCCACAATTCGTGGTCGTCAGGATGTTGACATCTACCCTCAGGTTGGAGGAACTTTGAAACAGATTTGTGTTACCGAAGGTCAGCAGGTACGCAAAGGCCAAACATTGTTCATAATTGACCAGGTTCCATATCAGGCTGCACTAAACACTGCACAGGCAGCGTTGAAGGCTGCTCAGGCAAGCGAGGCAACAGCAGCAATGAACTATGAGAGCAAGAAGAAGCTCTTTGCAGAGAAAGTTATCTCTGACTTTGACCTTCAAGCGACCTACAACACACTGCTTACAGCCAAGGCACAAGTGGCACAGGCAGAAGCACAGGTAACAAACGCACGCAATAGTTTGTCTTACACAGTTGTTACCGCTCCTACAAATGGCGTTGTTGGTACACTCCCCTATCGCCAAGGCGCATTGGTAAGCGCACAGATGCAACAGCCTCTGACCACCGTGAGCGACAACAGTCAGATGTGGGTTTACTTCAGCATCTCCGAGCGCGATCTCCTGTCACTTGTACGTAAGAGTGGTTCTCTCAGCGAGGCAATCAAGAATATGCCCGAGGTTACACTTACCCTCATCGACGGCAGCAAATACGACAAGACCGGCCGTGTTGAAAGTGTAAGCGGTGTGGTTAATTCCTCAACAGGTAGCGTACAACTCCGTGCCGTATTTGACAACGAAAATGGTATTCTTCACAGCGGTAGCACTGGCAATGTAATCATCCCCACCATTCATGAGAATGTTCTGGTTGTTCCTGCTACAGCAGCTGTTCAGACTCAAGACCGTTTCCGTGTATTCATCGTTGGTTCAGATAGCATTGCCCATGGTAAGGTAATCAGCGTCAACGAGCAAAAGTCAGGAAACGTTTTCATTGTTACCGAAGGTTTGGAAGGTGGCGAGGAAATCGTTGCTGAAGGCGCAGGTATGGTTAAAGAAGGCCAAAAGGTTAAGTAATTGGCCCAAACATACAGATTTCATTTGCCGAAATTTAACTTGAAAAAATAAACAAGCATATAACAATGAAAGGAAATATATTCATTAAAAGACCCGTGATGGCGATGTCCATCTCCATCATGATTCTGATAGTGGGTGCCATCAGTTTCTTTACACTGCCAATGGAGCAGTATCCCGACATCGCACCTCCTACAATTTCCGTAAACGCACAGTATACCGGTGCTAACGCCGATGCTGTTACAAAGGCTGTAATCCAGCCTCTGGAAGAAAGTATCAATGGTGTGGAAAACATGATGTATATGACATCAACCTCTACAAACTCGGGTGTTGCTACCATTACCGTGTACTTCAAGCAAGGCACCGACCCTGACATGGCTGCCGTAAATGTGCAGAACCGTGTATCAAAGGCTCAGGGACTTCTGCCTCAGGAGGTTACCAAGATTGGTGTCACCACACAGAAGCGCCAGACCTCATTCCTTCAGGCTACAGCCTTAGCTTGTACAAACGGAGAGTATAACCAGGATTTCATTTCCAACTACCTAGACATCAACATCATACCTGAGATCAAACGTACCAAGGGTGTGGGTGACGTTATGATGATGGGTGGTCAGTACTCACTTCGTATATGGTTGAAGCCAGAATTGATGGCCCAACATAATCTTGTTCCCAGCGACATCACTTATGCTTTGGCTGAACAGAACCTCGAGTCTCCAGCCGGTCAGTTGGGTGAACGCCCAATAACCGGTGGTCGCGGTGAAGGCATTGAAAATGTATATCAATACACTCTCAAATACACTGGCCGTTTGCAGGAAATTTCTCAGTTTGAGAACATTGTATTGAAGGCACTTCCTGACGGTAACATCCTGCGCTTGAGCGATGTGGCTGACATTGAGTTGGGTTCAAACAGTTATGGTTTCTTTGGTACCTGTAATGGTAATCCTGCAACAACATTTATCGTTTTCCAGATGGCAGGCACAAACTCTAAAGAAGCCAATGATGCCATTGATGCCAAGTTAGCAGAGTTGAGCAAGAATCTTCCTGCAGGTTTGGAATTCGTTAATGTAATGTCATCCAACGACTTCCTTAATGCATCAATCTACAACGTGGAGGAGACTTTGGTAATAGCCATTTTGTTGGTTATTCTTGTGGTATACTTCTTCCTGCAAGACTTCAAGGCCACCTTCATTCCCGCCATCTCTATTATTGTATCCTTGGTTGGTACATTTGCATGTATGGCGGTTGCTGGTTTCTCACTAAACCTTCTTACCCTGTTTGCGTTGGTGCTTGCCATCGGTACTGTTGTGGACGATGCTATCGTTGTGGTTGAGGCCGTCCAGGCAAAGTTTGATGCAGGTTATAAGAGTCCATACGAAGCTACAAAGGATGCATTGAGCGACGTTACCATGGCCGTTATCTCATGTACCTTCGTCTTCATGGCGGTATTTATTCCTGTAAGTTTCATGCCAGGTACATCAGGTATGTTCTACACACAGTTCGGTGTTACTCTGGCAACATCAGTAGGTTTGAGTTGCGTATGCGCCCTCACCCTCTGTCCTGCACTATGTGCTATGCTAATGAAACCAGCCTCTAACGAGCGTCGCAAGGGTTTCTTCGGTAGCATCAATTACCATACCAAAAGAGCTTATGAGGCCTCATACAATGCCATGCTTCGCAAGTATAGCAACATTCTGGCAGCTCTCATTCGTGCCAAGAATCGTTGGATTGCTCCCACAAGCATCATCATCGCCTTTGCTGGTATGGCATTCTTTGCGTCCAACATCTCTGTTGGTCTTGTTCCTGCTGAGGACCAGGGTACAGTGATGATGGTGATGAACACACCTCCAGGCACTAACCTTGGCACAGCAAGCAAAACAATGGACAAGGTAGAGAAGATCATGAAGGAAACACCAGAAATCAAGGACTACATCCGTGTAAATGGTTACAGCTTTATGGCCGGTCAGGGTGTGTCATACGGTATGGCCATCATCCGTCTTAAGCATTGGAGCGAGCGTAATTATGGCGCACTTAGTCCAGTCCAGAACTTCTTGTCTACAAGTACCATGGTTGCTAATGCAAAGTTAAACCTTCGCATGATGCAGGAGATACCAGAAGCACAATGCTTTGCCTTCGAGCCAGGTATGATTCCTGGTTATGGTACAGGTTCTATTGAGTTGAACCTTCAGGACAAGACTGGTGGTGACAAAGGCATTTTCTTTGACTATACTCAACAACTTCTTAACTCTCTCAGTTCACGCCCCGAGATAGCTCGCGCCATGACATCTTATGCACGTAATTTCCCTCAAATTCAAGTTGAGGTAGATGCTGCTCAATGCAAGCGTGCCGGAGTTTCTCCCTCCGATGTTTTAAGCGCATTAGGAAGTTATTGCGGTGGTGCATATGTTAGCAACATGAACCAGTTCGGAAAGGTGTATCGCGTAATGATGGCAGCCAACGAACAAGCTCGTCTTACACAAGAAGATCTTGGCAATATGTTCATCCGCAATGGTGCACAGATGGCTCCATTGTCACAGTTCATCAAGTTGACACCAGTTCTCGGTCCTGAGATTGATACCCGCTTCAACCTGTTCAGCTCTATCATGTGTAACCTCACACCCAATGTAGGTTATGCCAGCACCGATGTTATGGCTGCTGTCGAAGAAGAGTTCTCTAAAATCTTCCCCGCAGGTTATGCATACGAATATGGTGGTATGAGCCGTGAGGAGTACGAGCAGATGGGTAGCATTGCATCATATCTCATCTATGCGGTATGTTGTGTTCTCATCTTCCTTATCCTGAGCATGCTTTACGAGAGCTTCCTAATTCCCTGGGCGGTACTTCTTTCTGTACCCGCAGGTTTGATGGGTGCCTATGGTTTTGCTTGGTTGTGGAATCAAGGATATGCTGCATTGCCCATTATCTTCCTTGGCAAGATCGAGAATAACATCTATATGCAAACTGCCGTTATCATGCTTATCGGTTTGTTGGCCAAGACAGCTATCCTTATCACCGAGTACGCTCTCGAGCGTCGTCGTAAAGGACTTGGTATAGTCGAGGCTGCATATGCTGCAGCCGAAGCCCGTCTGCGCCCCATCATCATGACCGTAGCAACAATGATTATTGGTATGATTCCTCTTGTAATCATGACAGGTGCTGGTGCCAATGGTAACCGTACCATCGGTATTGCCGTTATCGGTGGTTTGCTTATTGGTACATTGGCTATTCTGCTTACCGTTCCAGTGTTCTTCATTTTCTTTGAATGGGTTCAGGAGAAGATTCGTCCAGTAATGGTTGAAGAACCCGACGAGCAAGTCTTGCAGGAGCGTGAGCGCATTCGCCAGGAAAGAGCCGAACGCGAGAGTCATCACAAACCAAAGTATTGATCCATGTGATTGATAGTATATCTAATGTAATACAATAAGAATACATAAGATGAAGAAAAACATCATTATACTATGCCTTGCAGCCCTGTCAATGACAGGCTGCGGGGTACTGAAAAACTACAACCGCGAGAAGGTGGCTCAACCCATTGATGTGGAAAAGATTTATGGTGACGAACTCAGCGGTGATTCATTGGGATTAGGCGACCTGAAATGGCGCGAGCTTTTCACTGACCCCGTACTTCAGTCACTTATAGAGAAAGTATTGGCACAAAACACAAACATAAAGAATGCCGACCTTTCTATCCAGCAAGTCAACTATGCACTCAAGGCTGCAAAATGGGCATATGCTCCAAGCATCAGCTTGTCTGCAAATGGTTCTGTCAGCAAGATGTGGGATCCCTATAGCAGAAGTGACTATTCAAATACTCCAAGCAGCAAGCCTTACGCCATTGGAATGACAATGGGATGGCAGCAGGTAAATCTCTTGCAATTGCGCAATCAGCAGAAGAGTACAGAAATGAGCCTTGAGCAGGCACGTTCTGCCAAGCAGGCGGTACAGGCATCGCTCGTTTCCAATACTGCTATCCTATATTATACTCTTTTGCAACTTGACGAGCAACTGATACTTCTAAAGCAGACAAAGGCAAACTGGGCAGAGTATTTGAGAATGCAGAAGCTCTTGATGGAGGCAGGACAGGCTAACGAAGCAGCCGTTGCAAGCATCGAGGCTACATATTGGAGCATATGCCAGAGCATTGATGCTGTGGAGGACAACATCATCATCGTCGAGAATCAGCTCTCTACCCTACTTGTAGAACCGTCTCAGAAAATTGAGCGCACATCCTTGGCAAGCTTCAAGGCACCTGCCATTGTTACAACCGGTGCACCTATCAGCATCTTGTCAAGACGTCCCGATGTGCGTATGTCTGAAATGAAGCTGGCTTCTGCATTCTACGACGTAAATGCTGCTAAATCAGCGTTCTATCCCTCGCTAACACTTAGTGCCACAGGTTCATTTACAAACGGTAATGCAGCCAATATCAATCCAGGCGCATTCATCGGACAGGCCTTGGCAGGATTGGCACAGCCAATCTTCCAGAACGGACGTCTGGTAGCTACACTCAAAGTTAGCAAGGCAGAAATGGAAAAGGCTGCCAACGACTTCACCAACACTGTTATCTCTGCTGGCAATGAGGTAAATCTTGCAATGAAGTTGGTTCAGTCAGCCAAGGACGAAAGCATATTCATTGACAACCAGGTTCAGGCACAAGAAAGAGCATACAATGCAACCCGCAAACTTTTTGCCGGCAGCAGTGCCAACTATCTAAATGTCATCACCGCTCACAACAATCTTATACAGGCACAGATGACACAGATTGGCAACCGTATGGATATCATAAATGCAACCATAGAGCTCTATCTTGCACTCGGTGGTGGTGCTGAAAACTAATAGCGACACCCCCAAGTCAGGGATATAGTAGATTCCGCAAATACCCAAAAGATGCGTTCACTCATGAACGCATCTTTTCTTATATATGGATGTTATAATGCACTTACTGACGTAGTATTTACAGAAATATTATTACAATCAAAACACATAGCTTAAGTATTAAAAACGCGCCCTAATCTTCAGCCCCAAAGAATGCTTTCTTATGGCCATAAGATTACAATCTTTCGCCTCTAAGAATGCTTTGTGTGAAGCCGAAGATTAGGGCGCATCTTTTCATACATTGTTTCAAAAGGAAAAACGAATCAGCAAAACTCAGCATACACAGAACTATCTCACTGAATTACAACATTATACATATACAGCAAATAAAAAAGCGAAACGATAAGACAGAAATAGTTTCGAGTTATTTGTCTCTTAAAACTATATTTCCAACATGTTTAACCTCTGCTTGTACAACATTGAAATATACTGACACCAAATAATAATGAAAAGGAACATTGGGCATTAACATCAAAGCTACTAAAGCAAAGCAGCAACCAATATACATATCACCCCTATCCCATAGAAAAACTTCAATCCTGTAGTAAGTATAAATGCAAGGAAGGACAAAGCTGCAACTTTAAGGGATTTAAGAAATGGAGATTTAGTAAGTAACTCTCCTATCAAAGCTCCTAAAAAAGGTCCGACAATCAATCCTATCGGTGCATATAACATGCCTACGAGCAGACCTATCGTTGCACCTCGCATAGCGTGCTTGGAACCGCCACCTATTTTTGTCAACCAAATGGGGGCAAGATAATCAATCACGGTAAGTATCAACATCAGTGCGCCCATCACCCATAGGGTGATTGAGGAGACGCAGTTCCCGTCGTACAACCACATCATCCACAATGCCACGTAACTGACTGGAGGACCAGGCAACATGGGCAACAAGGCACCAGCCAAGCCTATCAGGGCAGCAATAATAGCGAAACCAAGCCATACATATTCCATAACCATTCTTTTTAATAATGATAAAGCATAAGTGAGTATATATTAGTGTACTCAAATTCTATTGAAAAGGTATAATTTAACTAACGGAAACCTAAATTTATTTTAGGCATCCTGGTGCATGATTATCCTCGGATTCTATTGCAAAGATACTGAATTTAGCACTCAGGAACAAGAGCTAGTGTGTTAAAATTATGTTAATTATAGTACCTTGTATTGCATAGTACTAATATTATACATACATTTGCATCGAAAACCTTTCTGTTAAGATGTTAGAGCAACTCGAGCCTGCTTAAAGTCTGCCATCACAACGAAAAGATTGTATAAAATCAAATATAAAAGGATTTGTATAATACTAAAATAACCACAGTATGAACGTAGAAAACACAAAGGCACAAATGCGCAAAGGCATGCTGGAATATTGCATCATGCTACTGCTGAGGAACAGGCCATGTTATGCCAACGACATCATTTCGCAACTGAAGGATGCAGATATGATAGTGGTGGAAGGCACATTGTATCCCCTACTGAACCGTCTGCTGAAGGACAAAATTCTGAAGTACGAATGGCAAGAGAGCACCCAGGGACCACCCAGAAAATACTATTCCCTAACAATGGACGGAGAGGAGGTTCTTAAGCAACTGAACCAGAGTTGGAACGAGCTGTCCGGTACCGTGGCGAAACTGAACGATCAATAATCCGTAAAGCAAAAATATTCAATAACCTGCAAAACTTACAACAATGAAAAAGAACATTACCATAAACCTATTCGGCACCTTATATAATATAGACGAGGATGCATACCAGTTGCTGGATAACTATCTGCAGAGCATGAAGCGCTACTTCAGCACCAAGGACGATGGTGAGGATATAGCAGATGATATAGAACACCGTGTTGCAGAACTTCTGTGGGAAAAGAAGGAGCAAGGTTTAGATGCTATCAGCATAGAGATTATAAAAGAAATCATAGGCAAAATAGGCAATGCCGAAGAGATTGCCGGAGAGGAAACAACAGAAAACGGAGAACAAAAAACAGGAAACG
Source organism: Bacteroidaceae bacterium (assembly GCA_017547165.1). Classification (GTDB taxonomy): domain Bacteria; phylum Bacteroidota; class Bacteroidia; order Bacteroidales; family Bacteroidaceae; genus Physcousia. The sequence goes on along the minus strand of JAFYQK010000022.1, from coordinate 21,188 downwards.
AAGATGAGGAAACAAACAATGGTGCCACATACACCGAAGCAGACAATTTTAACTCTGACACAGCATCACTATGGGAGCGTATAAGACATCACTTCAAAAACAGACGTCTCTTCCGTGATCCCGACAACACCTTGCTGGGAGGTGTATGCTCTGGTATAGCCAATTACATCGGATTTGGCGACCCTATCCTATGGCGTATTCTTCTGTTGGCACTATTCTTCGTAGAAGGAGTTGGCCTTATAACTTACCTGATTCTTTGGATAATAATTCCCCTGGCACGTACACCTGAAGACAAACTCATGATGAAGGGTAAGCAACTGACTCCTAACAATATTAACGAACAAATCATCCAGGATCATAGTGCACAAGCAACATATTGTGGATCTAACAGCCGTAGCAATGGTTCCCGTTGCTTAAAGGTTTTGTTCGCCCTATTTATTCTCGGCCCCTTGGCCTTCTTCATTTTGGCAACTATAGCACTAATCACTGGTTGGTTTGGTGTAATAGGAGGTATGGGCAGTATAATGCTCTCCAACACAGAGGCACGTTTATTAAGCACTATAACTGACTCTACAGGAACATTGTTCTTATCAGGTATTGTCTGTGTGTTGATAATTTTGGCAGTTCTGTTCATCTTGTTACTGAGATGGATTTTCGGTTCTGGCAAACCAATGTCAAGTTGGCTAAAGACAGTCATTGCTCTGCTGATGATGGGATGCCTGATTTGGGGTGTATTCTCTATTTCGCGCTCAATAACACAGTGTTTTGAAATAGCACAAGGCATAAATGAATTCCCTATTACACGAACATACAATAACAAAAACAATCACACATTTGATCCTCAACCACATCTGGACATACCATATCTGGACAAGACTGGATTCACCATCATTACCAACACCTGCAACCGTTGCACATGGGCAGGTGACTACCCTACTGGCGATGCAGAAAGGCGATATCTTGATGCATGCGATTATAATTTTCTAGATTTTACTGCAGAAAACACAGATACCGTTGTCCCTGGCATATATACCCTGACAGCATTAGTAAGGGCTGAGGACGAAGGCGCCTACCTATATATAAAAGTGGGACAAAACGGGCAATACACAGAGAACATGACTTGTATCCCAGCAAATGGCAACAAGGGCGGCAACCTTTGGAAATGGGCATGCGGCAATAGTACATTACCCGAAATAAAGGAATTCTATCCTGAGATGTACACCGACTCAATACGCAGAAAAATAGCTTTTGCCAACGACAATCAAGGATTTGGTTGGCAAGTGATTACTATCCGTGGCATAAAAGTGAAGAAAGGAGAACATGTTAAATATGGTATCACCACAAAATGCGATATCGTTGGCAAACGACCTGAATGTGAGTGGGTTTCTGCCACTGATTTCGTACTGAAGAAAACTAACTAAAAATAATTTCTGTTCTTATATTCTAAAGTTCGGCAACCGCAATTTTAGTCAACGGTTGCCGAACTATATGCATATGAACATTATTATTCACAAAGGCAAGCGCTATACTTTCAGAATAATATCGTACATTTGCAATGAAAAACCTTGTTTAATATACACACACAATGAAACGAACCGACGCATACTTTGCACTGGCCTTGATTCTCATATTCCTGCCCTTTGCCATATTCACACCTTTATATGAGTGGTACAAGGATTTCAACGCTGCACATGGGATGGTGATGAGCTTTCTGAAGTTCGCCTTACTATCCACCATGGGCGAGATGCTGGGATGCAGAATTTCCACAGGAAAATACGTTACTCCAACCTTTGGAGTGATTCCACGCATGGTTGTGTGGGGATTTCTTGGTATGGGAATAAACATGACCATGATAATATTCTCCAAAGGTACACCTATGTTCATGGAATACATGGGCATGGCAGATGCAGCAAATAGTTTTACTGCAGAGGGTTTCTCCATGGACAAACTGTGGGTTGCACTGGCTGTGTCCGTGGCAATGAACACCATCTTTGCACCTGTGTTCATGACCCTGCACAAGATTACCGACGCACATATCGCCGCCAATGGCGGTAGTCTCAGAGCGCTTGTCACCCCCATACCCATGGCACAACGCTTTGCCGGCATTAACTGGGAGGCTCAATGGGGATTCGTGTTCAAGAAAACCATCCCCTTCTTCTGGTATCCGGCACACACCATCACCTTTATGCTACCATTAGAGCAACGCGTGCTCTTTGCCGCCCTACTGGGCATAGCCTTGGGTGTACTGCTTGCACTATCAGCAAAGAAAGTAAAATAAAACTTATAGGAAAAACTGCTGGATAGTTCTTCTCTATTTTTAGCGAATCAAGAATTGTCTCACCCTCTCGGTATACTCTTCAGGATAATAGCGGTAAGAGAAGGCATGCTCCACACCCTCAGTAATCCATAGTTGCTTCTCTCCCCTATGCGCCTCGTACAGAGGATGCACCATCCATGTAGGCACAAAGTCGTCGGCATCGCCATGGATGAAGAGCATAGGATTGGTGCACTTTTTCACCTGTTCAAGGGCACTTGCCTCGGTAAAGTTCCATCCATACATAGCATCGCACAGTAGTGAGGTGACATGCAATAAGGGGAAGGCTGGGAGCGAGAACTGACTGGAGAGTTCTCCCTTAAATTCATCCCATGCACAGGTGTAACCACAATCCTCAACAAAGTGGGTTATAGTCAAGGGCAGATTCTCCTCACCCGAAAGCATCATCGTGGTGGCAGCACCCATAGAGATGCCGTGCACCACCATAGGAGTGTGAAAAACAGATTCTGCCACCTCGCACCACCGCAAAGCATCCAAGCGGTCCTTCCAGCCCATCTGTATGCTCTCGCCATCGCTCTGTCCGTGTGCATGAAGGTCGGGCAAGAAAATGTTGTAACCCATGGAGTGATGATACATATAGCCCAAGTGCATCATGTCTATGGCACAATTGCGATAGCCATGTATCAACATTGCTGTGCGCGCCACGCTAACACTATCGTGCTTAGGATGACGAGGCAGATAATAGCCATGCAACCTACGCCCGTCCTCAGTCTGGATGAAGGTATCCTGCAGCACTCCATCGGCACGGATGGAATCCATCCACTCCATAGTCCAAGGATAGTAGTTCTCCACGCGTTCCCACGCGTTGTTCTCCGTCCATTTGGTGTGTCTGCGCGCCAAGGCATAGTCAACCATATAGAACGATGCACCTATCAGTAACGCCACCAACAGGCAGAGGCATATTGAGCCATATATAAATATCTTCTTCATCAGATTTTAACAAACACACGAGTCTTGTACATAGCCCTAAGGATAAGGAATATAATAAAGTAATTGCCAAAGGTAATCCACACATTGTACCACTCGCCCAAATAGGGTTGCAAACCGTAACTGACGGATTGTACCACACTACGGAAATTCACCACCTCGCCAAGCATATATGCCACAATGGAGTTGGAGCCATATATCTTCAGCCACTGCAATCCCCTACTCCATCCTTTCACATCCACCAGCCAGTAGAAGAGCGCCATCAGTGCCCAGCACCAACCACCAGATATAAGGGTCATGCTAGTTGTCCACAGGTGCTTGTTGACTGGGGTATGCATACTATGTACATAGCCAAGGAGAAGCAAGACAACCGCAATTACGGCAAGGCGCAGGGCCGTATGCCGGCGATATGCACTGCCCGCCTTGATAACCTGCCCGGCAAAAGCGCCAAGCATCACGGTCACACCGAAAGTAAGGCTGCTCCATATCCAAGTGTAGTGATACCATGGAGCAAAGTGCCACTCTCCCTGCTCATCCCAATATACACCATCGCGATGACTACCCAATACAGCCCTGTCCACCATCTCTGCAAAGTTGCCATCGGCAGTATAGTCGCCACAAAAATGCATTGGCATCCAGTATATCAGCATCAGCACACAGGTGGCTATAATCTGTGCCCTCCGTCCCAGATGGAGTATCAGCATGGAGGCTATCAGATAGCCCGAAGCAATGGCCTGAAGCGTGTTGCTATAGAAACGGAACATCTCTGGATCCAATCCCAAGAGATTGCCCTGCACCACCATACCAAGAACGAAAAGGATAACGAATCTTTTCAGTATCTTCCTATATATGGGCCATTTGCTCTCTGCCGTCTTATATTTGGAGAAGGCAAAGGGCATAGACGCTCCAGCCATAAAAAGGAACAAAGGCATCACCATGTCCCACAGATGCAATCCCTCCCATTCTGCATGCGAGAACCAAATGATTAATTTGTCTGTCAAATAAGTATCATACCTACCACACACCTGCATAAGTATGGGTTGTAAGAAAACTAAAAGAAAGAGGTCGAAACCTCGAAGTATATCCAACGACTCTATTCGTTTGTTAACTTGCTGCATGGGACTATTGATAAAACCTTAAATGCGAAAGGCCCGAGCAATACCTCGAGCCTTTCAAGTAACATGATTATTTAATGTACATTTTTAATCAATACTCCTGCCAAGACTTGAGTTGAACATCCTCGAGAGGCATGCGGCAGAAGGCCTCGATGAAGGCGCTTGCCAGACGTGCGTTGGTGATGAGGGGGATGTTGTGGTCGATGGCACCACGTCGGATGCGGTAACCGTTGGTCTTCTCGCGCTTGGTGTGATCCTTGGGCACGTTGACGATGAGGTCCACCTTGTGCTGAGAAATCATGTCCATGATATTGAGAACATCGGTCTTTGTACCCACCTCGTCGGGATAGCATACGGGGATGGCCTTGGCATTGTTCTCATTGAGGAAGCGTGCGGTACCCTCGGTGGCATAAATGGTGTAACCAGCCTTGCAGAGAGCCTGTGCAGCATCGAGCAGAGAAGCCTTCTCCTTGGTGCCACCGCTTGAGAGCATAACGCCCTTGTCCTTTGAAGGAATCTTGTAGCCGGTAGAAATCATAGAGTTAAGGAGTGCCTCCTCGAAGCTGTCGCCCAAGCAACCTACCTCACCGGTAGAGCTCATGTCGACACCCAAGATGGGGTCGGCAGGTGCAAGACGGTTGAACGAGAACTGGCTGGCCTTAACGCCGATATGGTCGATGTCGAACACACTGCTATCGGGCTTGGTATATGGAGCATCGAGCATGATGCGTGTAGCTGTCTCTATAAAGTTGCGCTTGAGCACCTTGCTGACGAAGGGGAATGAACGGCTGGCGCGGAGGTTACACTCGATAACCTTTACGTCGCGCCCCTTGGCCAGATACTGGATGTTGAATGGACCAGAGATGTTCAACTCCTTGGCAATGGCACGAGAGATGCGCTTGATCTGACGTGTGGTGGCGAAAGAAATCTGCTGGGCAGGGAAGCACATGGTGGCATCACCACTGTGTACACCGGCAAACTCTACATGCTCGGAGATGGCATACTCTACAATCTCACCGTTCTGTGCAACACCGTCGAACTCTATCTCGTTGGTCTCGGTCATGAACTCGGAGATAACCACGGGATACTCCTTGCTCACCTGACTTGCCTCGGCAAGGAAGCGCTCGAGTTCCTCGTCGTTGTGACATACGTTCATGGCAGCACCAGAGAGGACATAAGAGGGACGAACGAGTACAGGATAGCCTACCTCGTCGATGAACTTATTAACGTCTTCCATACTGGTGAGTGCGCTCCAACGGGGCTGGTCGATGCCAAGCTGGTCGAGCATGGCGCTGAACTTGCCACGGTTCTCGGCACGGTCGATGCTGACGGGGTTGGTGCCAAGTACGGGAACTGCCTGACGGAAGAGCTTCATGGCCAGGTTGTTGGGAATCTGTCCGCCCACGCTGACAATGACACCGCTGGGGCTCTCAAGGTCGATGACATCGAGAACGCGCTCAAAGCTCAACTCGTCGAAGTAGAGACGGTCGCACATATCGTAGTCGGTTGACACGGTCTCGGGGTTGTAGTTGATCATGATGCTCTTGTAGCCCAACTTGCGTGCTGTCTGGATGGCATTAACCGAACACCAGTCGAACTCAACACTTGAACCGATACGGTAAGCACCTGAACCAAGCACAATTACGCTCTTTGAGTTCTGGTAATAGTTTACATCATATCCCTCTACAGCATAGGTCATATAGAGGTAGTTGGTGAGGTCGGGATGCTCGCTTGCCACGGTGGGGATACGCTTAACGGCAGGCAGGATGCCCAACTTCTTGCGGTACTCACGAACCATAAGGTTCTGGCGCTCCATATTGCCAGCGCCGGCAGTGAATACGCAACGTGCTATCTGGAAGTCGCTGAAGCCCATCACCTTGGCCTGACGGAGCACATCGGCAGGTACTACCTCGATGCCGTCGTAGGTCTGAAGCTGATGCTTCATATCAACGATATTCTTCAAACGAGAGAGGAACCAGGGATCAATCTTTGTCAGTTCCTCGATGCGCTCAATGGAGTAGCCTTCCTCCAAAGCCTGTGCAATGGCGAAGATGCGCATGTCGGTAGGGTTTGCCAACTCCTCGTCGAGATCGTCGAAATGCACCTGATCGTTGCATACGAAACCGTGCATGCCCTGACCAATCATGCGGAGACCCTTCTGGATGATTTCCTCGAAAGAGCGACCGATACTCATAATCTCGCCTACCGACTTCATGCTGGAACCAATCTTGCGGCTAACACCGGCAAACTTGGTGAGGTCCCAACGAGGAATCTTGGCAATGATGTAGTCCAGCTGGGGAGCAACATATGCACTATTTGTGGTACCCATCTCGCCAATCTGGTCGAGAGTGTAGCCCAGAGCAATCTTGGCAGCAACGAAAGCCAAGGGATAACCTGTAGCCTTTGAAGCAAGGGCAGAAGAACGGCTCAGACGTGCGTTGATCTCGATGATACGATAGTCGTTGGTCTCGGCATTGAAAGCATACTGGATGTTACACTCACCCACGATGTTGAGGTGGCGTACGCACTTAACAGCGATGTCCTGAAGCATGGCAACCTGATCCTCGCGCAGAGTGCAGGTAGATGCCACAACGATGCTCTCGCCGGTGTGGATGCCCAGAGGGTCGAAGTTCTCCATGCCAGCCACGGTGAAGCAGTGGTCGTTGGCATCGCGGATAACCTCGAACTCAATCTCCTTCCAGCCCTTCAAACTCTCCTCAACGAGAACCTGGGGTGCGAAGGTGAATGCGCTCTCGGCAATCTCCTTGAACATCTCCTCGTCCTTGCAGACACCGCTACCCAAACCACCCAGGGCATAGGCGCTACGAATCATCACGGGATAACCGATGCGTCGAGCTGTGGCAATGGCATCCTCGATGTTGTTGCAAGCCTGGCTAACGGGAGACTTCATGTTTATCTTGTTCAGCTCCTTAACGAAAAGGTCGCGGTCCTCGGTGTTCATAATGGCCTCCACGCTGGTGCCAAGAACCTCCACGCCGTACTCCTGAAGAGTGCCGTTCAGATAGAGCTCAGTACCGCAGTTCAGGGCAGTCTGACCACCGAAGGCGAGCAGGATGCCATCGGGGCGTTCCTTCTTGATAACCTCGGTAACGAAGTGTGCATCAACGGGTTGGAAATATACCTTGTCGGCAATACCCTCACTGGTCTGGATTGTAGCCACATTGGGGTTGATGAGCACAGAATAGATGCCCTCCTCGCGTAGAGCCTTCAATGCCTGTGAACCACTATAGTCAAACTCGCCCGCCTGACCAATCTTCAAAGCGCCACTTCCCAATACGAGAACTTTCTTTAGTTGCTTTTTCATCGTTGTATGTAAATTATTTTTCTTTTCCTTAAAAAACAGAAGTTTGCAGTGTAGTAAAAGTTTCAAAGAAAAAGCCACTCTAACCGGCGGTGAATCACCGGATAGAATGGCTTACCTATGCTATTCATTATCCTCTTCACAGAGGAAGTATATTTGCTTCTGTCGATACTTATGCATGTATCCTCCTGTTTATCGCGAACAAAATTACGACTTTTTTCTGGATTGATGAAACTTTTATTCATTCTTTTTATAAAATCTGTAGATATTATTTTTTCATAACAGTATACTATGTAAATATCAATAGTAATTGAGGCATATTACACAAGAAGAAAACTACTCAAGCATAACCATGGACAGTTTATTTGAAAATCTGCTTATGTTAAAGCGTTTTTCACCCATTTGCCTTTCACTTGCAAAAAGAAGTTTTTAAATTTGCGACCGATAAAACACAAAAAACACCTAATATATTATATGAATGTATTGAAAATTGCCTGCATATTGGGTCTATTTGCTTCGACGCTGAACGCCTCGGCCCAAGCAGAGGGAAAAGTGATTGACGAACATGGCGAACCCATTGCTGGTGCCACCGTGCGTTGGGAGGGAACCAATGTGGGCACAACTACTGATGCAAACGGTAAATTCCGACTTGAGAAGAATGGTCATCTGCACGAGGTGGTGACAAGCATGATGGGATACAGAAACGATACCACCTGTTCTCATAGTGCCAAATTCCTCACCATCCGATTGCGCGAGATAGCACACGAAATGCACGAGGCTGAGGTGCTGGGACGGCAGCAAACAAGTTTGAAGATGTGGAGTTCAGCTGAGCATAGCGAACTGATAACAGCAGCCGGTTTGAAACATGCAGCATGTTGCAACCTTGGTGAGAGTTTTGTGAGCACTGCAGCTGTAGATGTAAACTACACCGATGCTTCAACTGGTGCCAAGCAGATTAAGTTGCTGGGATTGAGCGGCACATATGTACAGATGCTTACAGAGAATATCCCCAACTTCCGCACCGTAGCAGCCCCATTCGGCTTGGGTTATGTACCTGGTCCCTGGATGCAGTCCATACAGGTGAGCAAGGGTATCACCAGTGTCAAACAGGGCTACGAAGCAATGACAGGACAGATAAATATCGAATACCGTAAACCCCAGATGCCCGAGGTCAATTGGATAAACCTGAACGTCTATGGTAACAGCAAGGGGCGCATCGAGGGTAATGCCGACGCCACCTTCAAGATGAAAGACACCCGCTGGGGTACTACCCTATTAGTTCACTATGACAAGGACCTCACTACCCACGATGAGAACCACGATGGTTTTCAGGATATGCCTAAAACCGAACAGGTGAACGTAATGAACCGCTGGACCTTCCTATCGGACACTTATGAGTTTCAGATTGGCGCTCGCTATCTTAACGAGGTGCGTCATGGCGGACAACTCCAATCACAAACCCTTAATCCATATCTCATTGACTTGAACACCAACCGCGTGGAGGGTTTTATGAAAAATGGCTTTATGTGGAACGATGCGCACGAAAGCAGCCTGGCGCTTATCCTTTCCGGTTCTTACCATTGTCAGAACAACTGGTTTGGCAAAAAGCATTACGATGTGGACCAAAGTACTGCTTATGCGTCGCTGATATATGAGGGTCAGTGGACAAAGAGCCACAAACTTTCTGTGGGACTTTCTATGAACTACGACGGTTACAAGCGTCAGCACATGAACACTCTTTCGCAGACGATACAGAACACCAATATGTTGCACGATTTTTGTCATGAGACAACTGGTGGTGCTTATGCACAATACACCTTCACCCTCTTCGACGACCACGGGCACGAGGGCAAATTCCTCATCCAACCAGGTATCCGTGTGGACTACAGCAATCTCTGGGGAACCTTTGTCACTCCTCGTTTGCATATGCGTTGGACTCCCACCGAGTGGGTTAATGTAAGAGCTTCTGCTGGTAAGGGGTATCGCACATCATTCACTCTCGATGAGAACAACTTCCTGCTCTCAAGTTCAAGAAAGGTCTATATGGATAGCGAGACTCAACGCGAGGAGGATTGGAATATTGGTGCTTCGGTGATGTTCAAGCCCACAATCTTCGGACAAGAGCTAAACTTCACAGCAGAGTATTACTACACTGATTTCCAAAAGCAGGCGGTTATTGACATGGACCGCAATCCTCACGAGGTGCATATCTATCAGTTAGACGGAAAGAGTCGCTCGCATGTATTCCAGTTAGAGGCTTCATACCCATTCTTCAAGGGTTTCAATGCCACCATTGCCTACCGTTACACCGACTCCAAGACTACTTTTATCGATGTCAATGGTATGAAGTCGCTTCGCGAGCGCCCATTGACTTCACGCTACAAGGCTCTTTGTTCTTTGCAATATAAAACTCCAAAGAACATGTTCCAATTTGATGCTACCATTGCCCTTAATGGTCCTGGAAGAATGCCCGACCCTTACAAATTAGCCGATGGTACAATGTCCTGGGAAAACGAATACAAGGCATTCCCCCAGTTGAATGCACAGGTGACATACAATATCAAGAAGAATTTCTCGTTATATGTAGGTGGAGAGAACCTAACAAACTTCACCCAAAAGAACCCAATCATTGCTGCAGATAAACCTTGGGGAGATAATTTCGATCCATCAATGACTTGGGGACCTATAGACGGATGGATGATTTATGCTGGTTTGAGATTCAATCTCCCGCATCATCACAAACACGCACATTAAACATCGGCGCGCAATGCCCTCCACCCTATATAACAGGCATTAGCGATAAACCAGAAAAAACATGAAGAACAGTTGTTGCGTAAAACCGTATTTTTTACTAGTGTTTATATGGACGATGTTGCTGACCACCAACACACAAGTTGCTGGTCAGCAACTTCATTCATATAAGAACCTTGCCGCCAAAGGATATCACTTTTGGTTGTATTCGCCAGAACCGCCAGAGCCTAAAATTGCACCTATGCTACCAGAAGACACAGAGTTCAGGCAAAGAATGCAACTGGCAATGGATTTCCATGTACAAAACTATGAGTGGAGGAACTGGCGCAAGAAAGAGGAGAATATGCGTAAGCAACAACTGAAGCCCCTTGTCATCTTTCTGCACGGAGCAAGTCTGTGCGGAAACGATTTGAAAAAGGTTCTTCGGTATGGCACCATCGACGCATTGGACCGAGGTCTCAAACTGAACGCTTTTGTCATAGCACCACAGAATCCAGGTGGAGCATGGAACCCCGACAAACTGATAAGTTTGGTAGAATGGGCCACGCGCACACATCCTACCATAGACACCACCCGAATCTATGTCCTAGGTATGAGTCTGGGAGGATATGGGGCACTTGATTTGCCTGCCGCCTACCCCAACCGCATAGCCGCCTCAATGTCGATATGCGGAGGTTCTACCGCCAGAGATATTGACAATCTGAACAATGTGCCTATTTGGATTTTGCACGGCACAGCTGATGCTCTGGTGCCTATAAGTTGTAGCGACCGAGTTGTTGCTGCCATGAAGCGCAAGACCACACCTCAGCGGTTGATATACTCACGCCTGAAAGGTTATAGCCATAGTGCTCCGGCAAAACTCTTCTATATGCAAGAAACATACGAGTGGCTATTCTCGCACAAGCTCACCGACCCTAATCGTCCTATCAACAGGGAGATCTACATCGGTCCCAATAACATACCTAACGCTTATAAAGGTATGGGTAGAAATGGACATCTTTCATTTTACGGGAAAAAAGAGGTATATGGACATAGCCACGCTGAAGCTATAGAATTTGCAATAATACAAGACAGCATAGCCCAAGCCGATAGCATAGCAACACTTAAGATTATGTTATCACCGAGCAAAAAGGATTCTAAAAATAATAAACAATAATTTGTATTTATTGGTAAATATTTATACCTTTGTCAAATAATCATAAAAAACATCAATAATTATTAACACTAAAGAATAAATACAATGGACCAACAGAAAGTTGACATGTTTATTATGACCAACGGAAAGTTTTTTCCAGAGGAGAAAGTTATGTTCGTTCGAGAAAGACTCCTTGCTATGGACGAGAGCAAGGCAATGATGATTATGTCCATGCAGTTCAAGGATCCTATGACTGCCTTAATCATCAGTTTGTTCCTTGGCGGTTATGGTATCGATCGTTTCTACATCGGTGACACCGGTGCCGGCATATTGAAGTTGCTCACATGTGGTGGCTGTGGTATTTGGGCAATCATTGACTGGTTCATTATAATGGGTACTACCCGCGAGAAGAACTTCAACCGCTTGATGAGCATTATCTAAACAAGCCTTTCTTCTTTAGCATAAAACTTTCATATGCAAAAAGGCAAACTATACACATTGCTTATAACTTTAAGTCTTTGCGGTTATGTATGGCTTGCCTTTAGCATGAACAAAAACGACGGACAAGGTTTATGGCAAGGATGTTTATCCAAACAATTCCTACATATCCCTTGTCCGTCTTGCGGTACAACACGTTCCGTTATTGCCATCCTCAATGGTGACCTTCTCTCTGCACTGCTTATCAATCCGATTGGCTACTTGGCAGGAATAGGTTTGGCGGCTATTCCACTGTGGATTACCTTTGATTGTATTACACGTAAGGACAGTCTCTTCGTTGCCTACAACACAACACTTGCTCATATAAAGAAAAAGCACACCTATATACCACTTATCATATTGGTTATTCTCAATTGGATATGGAACATAATCAAATATTCATAGAAGATCAGGAAAAAGCATCCAATGCCTACCTCATGTCTCTCATTGCCGTTGTAATTGGACTACCTATGCCCATCATCAACCTCATTGCCACGGGCATTTTTTATTTTATTTCGCGCAAGAGTTCACCATTTGTAAAATGGCACACCACCCAGGCTTTGGTATCGCAAGTTCCCCTATTTGTACTTAACAACATACTATTTTGGTGGACCGTTCGCATATTGTTTGTGGACACGCCACTAAGTGCTATTTTCATTGCCTACTTCATTTTGGTTAATCTGTATAATATTGCAGACTTCTACGCTACAGCAATATCTGCCATAAAGGCACGAAAGGGTATCACCTATAGATGGTTTATGTATGGACCTCTCACCGACATGCTTCTAAACCGAAAGAGCATGACCATCGAGCAAAAAGAGCAGAATACAAAAAAGTTTATTCTTCACTCGATCATCTCTCTTTTCATCTTCATCAGTTCGCTTTTCCTGATGAATTTAGCCGATTGGATGCGTATCTGTGGGGTGAAGTCAGACTCTGTGAGAACTACCACCGAGAATATCCTTTGGAAAATAACTTCATATCAAATAAACGAAACCAATACACCAGAGATAGTTGCTCCAGTCGACAGCATCTTCACACATCTATGTCTGTCCAACAATATTGACACCGCCAGTGTAAAACTTCATCTATGCAAAACTTCCGAAGTCAATGCCTTTGCCATGGCTGGCAGACATGTTTTGATAAACACCGGACTCATTAATAGTTGCAAAACACAGCACGAATTGGCAGGAGTCATTGCCCACGAACTGGCCCATATACAATGTGGCCACATTAGGCAAAACACCCAAATACAACTATGCATTATGATTGCCGAAGTGTTGCTGACCGGTGGAAGCGATGCACAAAAGGGGAACAGCATATCAAGATTGGCAACCTTGATACTGAGCAATTATTTTATTCGCGAGAACGAGGCAGAGGCCGACAAACAATCTGTCCAATATCTCATCAACGCCCAGATGAATCCATCTGGTATGAGTGATTTTCTTGATCGGATGGAGAGTTCCAAATTCACTGAGTTCTTAAGCACTCACCCTAATAGCGAGAAAAGGGCATTGTATATAAAAGAACTGGCAAGCAAATACAACGGACCACAAAATAACATTATTTCTGCCGAAACATGGTTTAATTTAAAATCCTCCATACCATAGTAAACAATTTTGCTGGGTCAGTATTTCTGTGCTCGACAATAATTTTTTATTCATATTTTTGGTAATATGACAAAAAAGGAATAAATTTGCTTTGATATGTAAACGACAAATTAAAACATATAATGACAAACGAAGTTTCCAAAGACATTCTCTACATTGGTGTCGACGACATCGACATAGATCTTTTCGAAAGCCAGTATATTGTCCCTGAAGGCATGAGCTATAACAGTTGGGTTATTCTTGACGAGAAAATTGCAATAATGGACACTGCCGACGCACGCAAAGAGGCGGAGTGGACCCATAATTTGGCACAGGCTCTCAATGGATGCACACCCGACTATCTGGTGTGCCAACACATGGAGCCTGATCACTCTGCACTTGTTGGCAAAACTATGATGCAATACCCCACACTTACCCTTGTGTGCACTGCACAGACAGTAAAAATGCTCGGTCATTATTTCGATCACGCATCTTTTGCCGACCGCATTCTTGTAGTCAAGGAGGGCGACACACTATCTTTGGGTACACACACACTACACTTCATTGCCGCACCTATGGTACACTGGCCAGAAGTGATGATGACATACGAATCCACCGAAAAGATACTCTTTGCAGCTGACGGCTTTGGTAAATTCGGAGCACTTTGCAATGAAACAGGTGAGTGGGCATGCGAAGCTCGCCGCTACTATTTCAACATCTGTGGAAAGTATGGCGTGCAGGTGCAGAATGTTCTTAAAAAGGCGGCGACCCTCGACATACAAACCATCATGCCATTGCATGGTCCCATATTGCAGGGCGAGGAGCTTGCCGAGGCTATACATCTTTACGAACTCTGGAGTCACTACGAACCTGAAACCAATGGAATCCTCATTGCCTACGCAAGCATTCACGGCAACACAGCACAGGCAGCTCACCGTTTGGCAGAAATACTTCGTCAAAAGGGTGCCACCAAGGTTGCTGTCAGTGATTTAAGTCGTGACGACATGGCAGAAACCATAGAGGATGCATTCCGCTACCCCAAGATCATCTGCTGTGCTTCGTCATACGATGCAGGAGTGTTTCCCCCGATGCACGATTTCCTCCACCATCTGCAGATAAAGAACTTCCAGCGCCGTCGCTTTGCCCTGATTGAAAATGGATCGTGGGCTCCAACAGCAGCCAAGATCATGCGTCACATGATAGAAAGCATGAAGCAATGCGAAATAGTTGAGCCAAGTATGACAATATGGGGAAAACTCAAAACCTCTGATCTTCCCGCACTTGAGGCATTGGCAGAAGCGGTATTGAAAGATTAAGCATAATATCATATACGTTCACATCCCTAGATAATGAGGCCGGGGAATCAAGTAGGATGAAAACGAGTTGTTTTCTTCCTACTTTCGTTTTCCAACCTCTCATAACACCATACGTAGCGTTCGACATAAAGCGAAATACATCCAAGAGCGCCCTCTCACATATAAGACATCGTTTACAGTATCTCAGGAATAGCAACACAGAACATTCCACTCTCTATGTGTTACTCATGAATGACATTTATCATTTTACGCAAGATCTCTGGATATTGGTCTGTCACATTGTTAACCTAGTGCAGTTCTTTTGAAAGGTAGTAAAAAGCAACCCTCCACTTTGCCACCAATTTCCTGTTATCCATGCGCAAGCACACCAGACTAGTCTCGTGAAACTCCCAATAGAGATACTTCATGCTTCGGTTGCTCCTTGTCATTACCGATGAGGGTATTATAGAACGAGATGCCATCGTTACAACGCTCGCAGGTACTTGGCTCAAAGCTGTACTTGCTAACTTCTTCGCCAGCATAGCCCAAAAGCGTGGATATGATATCAAAGAAAGCCAATTGGTGACAGTTTGCCATGCCAGCAAGCCCCTTTACTATGAACGGAACGTGTACACTATCTTCGTGAGTTTGACGCTTGGCACTCTGCCAACCGCCATTACTATTGACGTTTATTGGAGGCACCTCCCTCGATATGTGGAGCGTTATCGGAAGTGAACACCTATTTTGGCTATTATAAAAAAGGTGCATATCCGCATTGGACATGCACCTTCCTTCATATACTACAATTTGACTCAATAGTTACAAACTTTCTCTAAACTGAATCATCTTTAGAGCAGTTATTGCACACTCATCACCTTTGTTTCCTAACGAACCGCCACACCTGTCCAAAGCCTGCTGCATAGTATTACAAGTAAGCAATCCATATATAACAGGCACCTCGGCTTTACTATTCAACTCAGCCAACCCTTGAGTTGTTCCCTGGCAAATGTAATCAAAGTGTGGAGTATCGCCACGAATAACACAACCAATAGCAATCACAGCATCAACCGATGTGTCTTCTATCATTGCCGCAGCTCCATAAACGAGTTCAAAACTGCCAGGAACGGTCTTTACAATAATATCATCATTCTCCACTCCATGACGCAACAGAGTGTTGTATGCACCTTCTAATAGAGTACCGGTGACCTCATCATTCCATTCACTGACAACAATGCCAATCTGCCACCCTTTACCACATGGAACGGTGGTTGGATCATAACTGCTTAAGTTGTGCAATGCGCTTGCCATATAACTACTTAATTATTTCAGACGCTCGATATACTTCATAACCTCGCCTGACTGAACAAGCTGGCTTTGTGGATAGTTGTTCTTAATTGTTTCAAAACAATCCAAAGCCTTGTCCTTCTGTCCCAACTCTTCGAAAATCTGACCTGCCTGAAGATAGAACAAAGGTGAGAGAGTTGCATTGTCAGCACGCTTGGCAGCCTTAACCAAAGTAGCAGCAGCCTTGTCATTTTGGTCTAACTGTGCATAGCAGTTACCCAACGCAGCAATTGCTGCATTGCTGATCAACAAATCATCACATTCATCATACTTCTCAAGATACTTGACTGCCTCATCATAATTTTCGGTATGCACATAGCACAAACCTGCATAAAGACTAGCCAAATTACCGCTTGGCGTAGAACCATACTTTTCAACAATCTCCAGGAAACCTGCGTCAACACCATTACCATGAAGAGCTGTCTCATATTGACCGGTGTTGAACAACTGCTGTGAAACAGCAATTTTATCAGCAACTTCAGCTTTACGTGGAACGATGTAATACTGATGAATGCAAAGAGAAAGAACAACAGCAAGCAGAACACCTACTACAGCAATAGAGATTGCCTTAATATTCTTCTCGATAAAACCAGCACTTGCTGCAATTGTCTCGTCAATCTCATTGACAGGAGCATTTTTTACTTTTTTTGTCATGTTATAATATATTTTATTTTTTCAAGATTTGATTCAACGTGCAAAGATAGACTTTTTTCTTAACATAAAGAAATTTCAATATCAATTATTTTGGCGATAATTCATTTTTCTCTAATTTTGCGAATGTTATGATATTGAAACACCTACAGATTAGTAATTACAAGAACATTTCCGAGGCAGAATTGGATTTTTCTCCTGGTCTCAATTGTATAATTGGACACAACGGAGAGGGCAAGACCAATCTTTTAGACAGTATAAGATTTCTTTCACTGTGCAAAAGTTTAGGTGTTACCCAAGACTCTCTTTGTATTAAGCACGGAGAAGACTACTTTGTTTTAAAGGGTTCCTACGAACACGAGGATTATACCATTGAGGAAATACATTGCTCCCTTAAACGAGGTCAAAAAAAAACAATACGCAGGCAAGGTAAGCCATACAAACGACTTACCGAACACATCGGTTTGATTCCTATAGTCTTGGTTTCACCTGCCGACAATATGCTGATTGCAGGAGGAAGCGAGGAGCGACGCAAATTCATCGACATTGTAATCTCACAAAAAGACAAATCCTACATAGAGAGTCTTGCAAGATACAACAAGGCTCTATCACAACGAAATGCCTTACTGAAACTCGAAACGGAATGCGACGTGGAAACAATCTCGATTTGGGAGGAACTGATGGCGAAAGAAGGAGAACTTATCTACAAAAAACGACAGGAATACGTCAACGACTTCATTCCCATATTCCAGCATTACTACAATATCATCGCCCAAGACCACGAGCAGGTATCCATAACATACACCAGTCATTGCCAACGTGGCCCCCTGATAGAAACGATACAGCGCGACCGCCACAAGGATATCGCAGTAGGTTACTCCTTGCACGGCATCCATCGAGATGATTTAGAGTTACTTATCAATGGTTACCCCATTAAACGAGAAGGTAGTCAGGGACAGAACAAAACCATGCTTGTGGCTTTGAAATTGGCTCAATTTGATTTCCTTCGCCGAACAGGAAGTGGCACTTGCCCAATTTTACTGCTCGACGATATTTTTGACAGACTTGATGCACAAAGAGTTGAACGTATAGTATCACTGGTCAGTGGCAATGCATTCGGACAGACATTCATTACTGATACAAACAGAGAACATCTGGATAAGATTTTAAGTATCACCTCACAAGAATACAAGCTTTTTTACTGTGAATCAGGTTCCTTTTCCGAATTAGGACAAATTTAAGATGGAAAGACACAAAAGCACCCCGATAAACTCCATTCTGGACATTTGGCTGCGCCAGGAAGGATTAGAAACACCACTCCTGCAACATCGCATGATAGTAGGATGGCCAATTGTTATGGGAGAAGCAATAGCCAAATATACTGGTGAGATAAATATTTACGGAAACACTTTAAGGGTAAAGATAAAGAGTCCTGCACTACGACAGAACCTAATGATGATGCGAACAGAAATCGCTAAAAAGATGAACAATTATGTTCAGGCCCAAATCATCCAGGATGTTACATTTTATTGAAAATAACGCCCAACAGAAAGAAAACGCATTGCTTTTATGTGAACAAAACACACCAAATAGTTCTAATTTCTATATTTTATTTACAAAAAGCATTACGTTTTCATTAAAAATATGTAACTTTGCACCCGCAATTACGAGTTAATTGTATTATTTCAAACCTATAAAACCATTAATTAAAAAATTATGGCAACAAAAATTCGTTTACAGCGCCACGGTCGCAAGAGCTATGCTTTCTACAGCATCGTGATCGCTGATGTAAGAGCACCACGTGATGGTAAGTTTACAGAAAAGATTGGTACTTACAACCCAAACACCAATCCTGCCACTGTAGATTTGAAATTCGATCGCGCCCTCTATTGGGTAGAAAACGGTGCACAACCCACCGACACAGTACGCAACATTCTCTCTGATGAAGGCGTGTATCTCATGAAGCACCTCCGTGGTGGTGTAAAGAAGGGTGCATTTGACGAGGCTGCTGCACAGGCAAAGTTCGAGGCATGGAAGGCTGACAAGCAGAAGGGTCTTGAGGCATTTGCTGCTAAGCAAGCTGCAGAGAAGAAGCAAATTGCTGCTGCAAAATTAGAGGCTGAGAAGAAAACCGCAGAGGCAATCGCTCAGAAGGTAGCTGACAAGAAGGCTGCCGAGGCTGCCGCAAAGGCTGAGGCTGAGGCCGCAGAGACTGCTGAAACAGAAACCACAGAGGCTGCTGCAGAGGCATAATCAAACAAGTTCAAAACACATTTTCCAAAAAACAAATTCCAAACAAACATATAGAGGACTTTGCTGTGAAGCAAGGTCCTTTCCTTTTTGTATATCATCCCAAATTACTCCCGTATTCTGAGCATAAACTACAACTAACACTTAGATAAACATATCCTCAAGATACTCGAATTCGGAAATATCCAAATAAATTTGGCATTTCTCTCATTTATTCGTATCTTTGCATCGATATCATCTGCAATAAGAGTTATGAAATTATTACTACTTAGCAGTCCAAACTTTTTTGTTGAAGAAGACAAGATTTTAACCGCTCTGTTTGATGAAGGTTTAGACATTTTGCATTTGCGAAAACCTGATTCAGAACCAGTGTATTGCGAACGTCTTCTTACTCTCCTGCCACAAACGCACCACAAAAACATTATAACCAACGACCATTTTTATCTTAAAGAGGAGTTTGATCTGAAAGGTATACACCTATCTCGTAGAAATCCAGAGATACCTAATGGTTATAAAGGTATTATCACCCGTTCATGCTACAGTTTGGATGATTTGGCTGAAATAAAAAAGCATAGCAAATATGTAATCTTGAAAAATGTCTTTGAGAGTGCATCTAACCCCAACCCACCCTATTCTCTTGAACAGCTGTACGAAGCTAGGCGCAAAGGCCTCATCGACAAATATGTAATGGCCCAAACAGGCATCACACATGATAATATTAGCAAAGTGCAGGATTTAGGATTCGGAGGCGCTGTAGTGTGTAGCGACATATGGAACCGTTTCAACATACACAATGGACTTGATTTTAAGGATATCATAAAACATTTCCATAAATTAAGGAAGGCAGCAGAATAACTTCTGCTTCACATACCCGTACGATAAGATTACCTTAATTATATATACAGAAAATAAGAACCCTTTTATATTTTTCCACAAAATGATTCAGAACAAGTCATTCAAGGTATTCTCTGGCACAGCAACACGTTATCTGTCCGAGAAGATTTGTGCAAGTCTCGGTTGTGAACTTGGCAACATGACAGTTACACGTTTCGCCGATGGTGAATTTGAGGTATGTTTCGAAGAAAGTATTCGTGGCAAGGATGTGTATTTGATTCAAAGCACATTCCCCAACGCAGACAATCTGATGGAGTTGCTTTTGATGATTGATGCTGCCAAACGTGCTTCTGCCCGCACAGTAAATGCAGTAGTACCCTACTTCGGTTGGGCCCGCCAAGACCGCAAGAGCAAGCCACGCGTGAGCATAGCCGCAAAGTTAGTGGCTGACATGTTTACCGTTGCCGGCATTGACCGCATGATCACCATGGATCTCCATGCCGATCAGGAACAAGGTTTCTTCAACGTTCCTGTTGACCATCTCTATGCCAGCAGTGTGTTGCTCCCCTACATTGAGTCATTGAAATTGGAAAACCTTGTTATTGCAAGTCCTGATGTTGGTGGCAGCAAGCGCGCCTCTTCATACGCAAAATACTTCAATTGCCCAATGGTGATGTGCAACAAGACTCGTAAAAAGGCAAACGAGGTTGCCCACATGGACGTTATTGGTGATGTTGAAGGAGCTGATGTTGTACTTATTGACGACATGGTTGACACAGCTGGCACAATCACCAAAGCTGCCGACTTACTCAAGGAAAAGGGTGCACGCAGCGTTCGCGCACTTGCTAGCCATTGCATTATGAGCGGTCCAGCCAACGAGCGCGTTGATAGTTGCGCACTGGAAGAGATGATTTTCACCGACTCTATCCCCTACACTGGAAGCAGTCAAAAAGTTAAGCAACTCTCTATTGCTGAACTGATAGCTAACACTATTCGTAGCGTTCAAGATAACGAAAGCATCAGCAACCAATATTTAATATAATTTACTGACCCTTTAGTAAAGATATATTATTATAATATAATAAAGGTAGCTCTAAAAACCAATTATATATAATATAATATAATAATAAATGAGCAGGATTTCATAGGAATGAAATCCTGCT
>JAFYQK010000021.1 GCA_017547165.1 Bacteroidaceae bacterium | reverse complement strand
TGCTTGCTTGCTTGCTTGCTTGCTAACAAAATAATCCAAACCACCAAGGAATTTGGCAGTTATTTTACAATTATTTGGATTATTAATCAGCATACTCGGGTGGTATATTCATTTATATCGGGGCAAAGTTACTGATTTTACAAACACGAGCAAAGATTTTTTATAAGAAATTAACTTAAGATAACTAATTACGAACAATTTAACCCAAGAATGGCGGTTAGAGAACGCCTCGATAGAACTTTAACATCTACAAATTCAACTATTAGCAAAAATGTTTTTTACAGCTTTATTAAAAGCATTTGTACAAGCAAATAAACTCCTGAAATAGGCGTAAAAAATATATACATAATGTTTAGTACATTTGTACACAATACTGTGTACATTTATACTAAATATTAGGTACAATACTCCTCAATGTTGAGGATATTTTTTGTTTCGTGCTCTTTTTGCCTATATAACCCTTTCTTTTTGCTTTTATATAGGCATAGATTAATTTTACATAAGGACAGAATATGAATTCGCCGAATTCACATTGCCATAGGATAAAGGGAAGATAGCAGTACAGAAATCGGCATACATTTCCTCTTGCATCATCTTTATCTGTGACTTGCTAATCATCATTGAACGATTGCGTATGTATCACATCATATAACTCAAGACTAATTTATAGAACCCGACTTATAAACGTGAATATATCTTCTGCTTCTTTTCTATTCAATCCTGCTTTTACTGCAACGGATATCAAGTCGTCCTTTGTTGGTTCAATGCTGTCATTGATAGAAGTGGTGTGAAAACCATTCATACCGTCACTAGGCAGAAGGTCGTATGCAGGAGAGAAGTGCCATTCGTCATTCCGATATATAAAGGCAAAGTTTTTGGCGTGGTCATCTTTATTCTTGATTAAATAATTGAAAACCATCAGACGATAAACCTTCCACAATTCCGCTACACTATGGGTAAGCGAAGCACATACCTGAAAAATATGTGCATAATCTATACTTGGCATGCGATAGTCGGCTCCTATAAGTCCAGCAATGCTTACGACGTGTAGTTTGCCACTTGGCGTACGATCAAAGCGTTGCACTCCAAAATACTTTTCCTCAAATAGTCGTGTCTCGGGCATTTCAATACCACATTCTTTAGCAAGTAACGAATAATTATACTCGTCTTGACCTATACGCTTGGGATCTCTCCTTGCACGAAACTTAACCATCCATTCCTTATTCTCCCAGCGAGTGAAAATCTTTGGACGAGCACCACCTGGAGAACCTCCTCGATGTTGGAACTCCTCAATGCCCTCACCATTATAATCGTCGCTATCAAGTATTTGTTCTGCTTCTAATGCAAGTTTCTCGAAATCTGCATACTCCTGTTTGGTAACAACACTCTTGTCTGGTCTAAATTCCAATGCCCCTCGCCCTGTAGTTCCAACCAATGCGAGGCGGTCCAGAAGGGTGAGGTTACATGGATTTATTCCTTGTTGCTGTAAATATCTATCAAGAACAAGTAACCCCCAGCCATCTGGCAAGCAATCATCGAATACTCCAAATCCGCCATCGAAAGGGCGAGGCTTAGCAATGAATACCCCATTGCGCAATGGCAACTCAAAGGGAGAAATAGAGAATCCTGAGACAAGCCACTCAGAGGAATATTCAAATGCGCATAGTCTATCCCCAGTCAAGACCAAACGGCCAACAAGCTGGCCAGAATATATAACCTCTATTTGTTTGATATTATTCATTTTTCTTTCCTCTTTTACGTTTAACATCCTGTTCTTTCAAAACATCATCAAGTGACTGATACTGTTTTTGAGCAAAAAGTCCATTAAACTCATCAAGGCAATTCAGTGCAAAAGCAATTTGAAGCAAACCTCGCAACGATATCTCACCAGACTGCTCAAAACGACGATAGGTTGCGAATTTAACCCCCGCTCTTGACGCAAGCCCCTCCTGTGTCAGGTTTAATTCCAAACGACGGGCCTTAACCCTTGCGGCAATTTGCTTAGCAACATCACCTGGAGTATCAATACTAATCAATAATATATTATTCATAGCAATCTTTTTTGCCAACAAACAAACAATATTTTATTTGTTGCAAAGATAGCAACTTTTTCCCAAAAAAAGAAAAACTCATATCTCTTTTTTACATGGTGGCGGCATAAAAATGATATCGCACCACAAAAAAGACAAAGGCTATCAGGAATGCCGCGTTGCGGGTATCAAGAAAAGGTGGCGCACCCAGAAAGGATGCGCCACCTTATTAATATATAATAGATGATAAGTCTATTGTGTTAGTCTTCCTTGCCCAACAGAATCTTCATCATCTGTACGGCAGAGTATGCTACGGGAGTACCAGGACCGAAGATAGCTGCTACGCCTGCCTGATACAGGAAGTCATAGTCCTGAGCAGGGATAACACCACCGGCGATAACCATGATGTCCTCGCGGCCGAGCTTCTTCAATTCCTCGATGATCTGAGGAACGAGAGTCTTGTGACCAGCAGCCAAAGAGCTTACACCTACGATATTCACGTCGTTCTCCACAGCCTGACGAGCACTCTCGGCAGGAGTCTGGAACAAGGGACCCATGTCCACATCGTAACCGCAGTCGGCATAACCTGTTGCACAAACCTTAGCACCACGGTCGTGACCGTCCTGACCCATCTTGGCAATCATGATGCGGGGACGACGACCATTGAGTTTAGCAAACTCCTCTGTCAATGCGCATGCCTCGTGGAAGAGAGCATCGCTCTTACTTTCTGATGAATACACGTTGCTGATAGTTCTGATTACTGCCTTATAACGACCTACGACTGCCTCGCAAGCGTCTGAAATCTCACCCAATGTGGCACGGTGGCCTGCTGCACGAACAGCAAGGTCGAGCAAGTTCTGCTCGCTCTTCTTGCCATCCTGGAACTCCTGAACGCAACGAGTGATGGCCTCGAGGTCAGCCTTAACCTGAGCCTCATCGCGGTTAGCCTTCAGTTCCTTGAGAGCCTCCTCCTGCTGCAAACGAACAGCGGTGTTGTCAATCTCGAGGATATCGATGGGATCCTCGTGATCGAGACGATACTTGTTGACACCAACGATGGTCTGTGTACCACAGTCAATACGAGCCTGAGTGCGAGCCGCAGCCTCCTCGATACGCATCTTGGGAAGACCTGTCTCGATAGCCTTTGCCATACCGCCAAGCTCCTCAATCTCCTGGATGTGAGCCCAAGCCTTGGTGTAAAGTTCTTGAGTGAGTTTCTCAACATAGTAAGAACCTGCCCATGGATCGATGTGCTTGCAAACCTCAGTCTCGTTCTGGATGTAGATCTGGGTATTACGAGCAATACGGGCAGAGAAGTCGGTGGGCAGAGCGATAGCCTCGTCGAGAGCATTGGTGTGCAATGACTGGGTGTGACCCAATACTGCTGCCATTGCCTCAATACAGGTACGACCTACGTTGTTGAAAGGATCCTGCTCTGTCAGAGACCAACCAGAGGTCTGAGAGTGAGTACGGAGAGCCATAGACTTAGGATTCTTGGCACCGAAGCTCTTAACGATCTTAGCCCACAACAGACGACCGGCTCGCATCTTGGCAATCTCCATGAAGTGGTTCATGCCGATAGCCCAGAAGAAACTGAGACGGGGAGCAAAAGCATCCACATCAATACCCGCATTGATACCTGCGCGGAGATAGTCCATACCGTCGGCCAAGGTGTAAGCCAACTCGATGTCGGCAGTAGCACCAGCCTCCTGCATGTGATAACCGGAGATAGAAATGCTGTTGAACTTAGGCATCTTCTGAGAAGTAAACTCAAAGATATCAGCAATAATCTTCATTGAGAATGCTGGTGGGTAGATGTAGGTATTACGTACCATGAACTCCTTAAGGATGTCGTTCTGGATGGTACCTGCCATCTCCTCGAGCTGAGCACCCTGCTCAAGACCAGCATTGATGTAGAATGCGAGAACTGGCAACACAGCACCGTTCATGGTCATGGACACAGACATCTTGTTCAGGGGGATACCTGCGAACAAGGTCTTCATGTTCTCCAAAGAGCAGATGCTAACACCGGCCTTACCAACGTCGCCAACCACGCGCTCGTTGTTGGGGTCGTAACCACGGTGAGTGGGAAGGTCGAATGCTACGGAAAGACCCTTCTGACCTGCTGCCAGGTTACGGCGATAGAAAGCGTTGGACTCCTCGGCAGTAGAGAAACCTGCATACTGACGGATGGTCCATGGGCGGAAGGGATACATCATGCTATAGGGGCCACGGAGGAAGGGAGGAATACCTGCACCAAAGTCGAGGTGCTCCATGCCTTCGAGGTCTTCCTTTGTATATACGGGCTGGATATCAATCTGCTCGGCTGTCTTCCAGTTGGCAGTGATACCATTTTCCTGTTGCCATTGCTGGCCGTTCTTTGCCTCAATGCCGGCAAAGATGTCTATATTACTAAATGATTTGCGTGCCATAAGATTAGATACCAAGTTTAGCGTTATACTCCTTGAGAGTCTTCAACTGGTCAACACGGACATGGATGAAGTTCTCGATACCGGCCTGCTTCAGATCCTCGCTGCAAGCGGGAGCACCTGCAACAACGAACATTGCGCGACCATTCAAATACTGGAATGCGGGAATAGCATACTCTGCATACTCGTCGTCGCTTGAACAGATGACAACAACGTCTGCACCAGCAGCCATAGCAGCATCAACACCCTCTTCAACAGTCTTGAAGCCGAGGTTGTCAACAACCTGGTAACCGGCAGCAGCCAGGAAGTTGCAAGAGAACTGGGCACGAGCCTGACGCATAGCCAAGTTACCGATAGTGAGCATGAATGCCACGGGAACCTTCTCGGCCTTCTCTGTTGTCAGGCGCAAAGCCTCGAACTCGCTAGCAAGACGGCTTTCCTCGATAGAAGCGATAGCGGGAGCCTCGCCACAACCGCACTTGCTCTTGCAGCAGCATGCAACGGGAGTCTTGCCCTCGCTCTTCTCGGTGAAGTTGGGGAACTGGTTGGTACCCAAAAGGAACTCCTTACGCTTGCCGGCATCGGCATGACGCTTGGCGTTGGTCTCGTTGATAACAGTCTGAACGGCACCTGCCTTAACAGCAGCGAGGAAGCCACCCTGCTCCTCAACAGAGAGGAACAGCTTCCATGCCTGCTCACTGAGAGACTTGGTGAGCTGCTCGATGAAGTAAGAACCGCCAGCCACGTCAACCATGCGGTCGAAGTGACACTCGTCCTTCAGCAACAGCTGCTGATTGCGAGCGATACGCTCTGCAAAGTCGGTGGGAGTCTCGTAGGGAGCATCGAAAGGAACAACAACCATACTGTCCACACCACCTAAAGCAGCACTCATGGCCTCGGTCTGAGAACGGAGCATGTTAACATAGCTGTCGAACACGGTCTGGTTGTAGGTTGTGGTGTAAGCGCAGATATGCATCTTTGCTGCCTCCTTGCACTCGGTGTACTGAGCAACAATCTGAGCCCACAACATACGAGCAGCACGCAACTTGGCAATCTCCATGAAGTAAACGCCATTGATACCCAGGTTGAACTTGATGCTCTGTGCAGCGAGTTCTGCAGGAACGCCAGCTTCGGTGAGCTGAACCATGTACTCGTTACCCCAAGCCAAAGCATAGCCGAGGTCCTGGTAGCTGTAAGCACCAGCATCAGTGAGTCGGTAAGCATTAACTGCTACGGCACGGAACTGGGGATATGCGGCAAGAGTTTCAACCATTGCCTTGGCAACGGGGAGCAACTTCTCTGTATCCTTGCCCTTCATGACCATCTTGTCCAGGGGGTCGAAGCTGATGCTACCAGCCAAACGAGCCTTGTCGTAACCCTTTGCCTCGAAATAAGCGACAAGGATCTGAGCCAACTCTACGCTGCAACGCTGACAAGTGCGGAAGTTCAACTCAACGCAATCTGCCAGGATGCCTTCGAGCAAAGTCTCGATGTACTCCTTGCTAACATACTCGCTGGGAAGAATGAAACCCAGTGAATCAACACCACGGTTCAATACGTCCAATGCCTTTGCATTAGCCTCCTTGGCACACTCGCCACACTTGATGTCCTGACGAACATACCAAGAGTTGTCTGCAGTCTTGTTGCCACGAACATAGGGATACTCGCCGGGAAGAGCATTCACTGTTGCCAGATTCTCCACATCCTCCTTACGGTAGAAGGGTTCCATGGAAAAACCTTCGTTGGTTCTCCATACCATTTTCTTCTGATAGTCCGCACCCTTGAGGTCAACCTCAATCTTCTCACGCCATTCCTGAGCCGAGGGAGCAGTAAAATCAGAGAAAAGTTTTTCTTTGTTATCTGCCATTTTTAACTGTTTATATAATGTTATTTTGCTATATATTTCGAACAAAAGTACATATTTTTAATTGCTCAACAAAATTAAATCGTACAAAAGTAGATATGATGTTGGATTTTTGAGTATTTTTGCAATAAAATCACACATTAAAATCATCAACAGGTAAGCTATGGATTGGTTAAATTCACTTATCACATCAACCGACAGCATAGGACACATAGTGATGCTGTATGCAGGTGTAATCAGCATTGGTTTGGCACTGGGACGCATAAAATTCTTTGGTATTTCTTTAGGAGTTACATTTGTACTTTTCGCAGGTATTCTGGCTGGACACATCGGACTTACCGGAACCACATCCACATTAACCTTTGTGCAAGACTTTGGACTAATTCTGTTTGTCTACTGCATTGGTTTGCAGGTTGGTCCTGGTTTCTTTGAGAGTTTCAAGAAAGGTGGCATAACCATGAACCTTCTGGCTGTGGGCATAATACTGTTGAATGTACTGTGCTGCATAGGTCTGTTCTTCCTTATATTCTATGACGGCAATGGCATGCCTGGCCAAAACAGTCATAATTTAGCCATGATGGTGGGTGTGCTCTGCGGTGCCATAACAAATACCCCAGGTCTGGGTGCTGCTACAGAAGCGTGTAATACCGTTTTCGGTTCTGAAGCGGCTCCCCTTATAGCCAATGGTTATGCCTGCGCATACCCCCTTGGCGTAGTGGGAATCATTAGTGCCACTATATTAATCCGCATCCTGACCCGAACCTCGCTAACAAAAGAGCAGAAACAAATAGAAAATGAGATAGCGGCCAATCCGCATGTCACCCCACACAAGATGACTATTGTAGCCACCAATCCAGCACTAGCCAACCGAACCATTCTGCAAGTTCGAGAGTTTCTTGGCCGTGATTTCGTGTGCAGCCGCATACTACAGAACGGACATGTAAGTATCCCCAACAAGGATACCATTATACATATTGGCGATAAGATGTTCGTCAACTGTGCACAAGACGACGCCGAGGCAATCAGTGCTTTTATTGGTCCACAGGAAGAAGTGATTTGGGAAAAGCAGGATGTGCCAATGGTGACAAAGCATGTGCTGGTAACCCAGTCCAAGATGAATGGCAAGACATTGGCTGAGTTGCATTTCTCAAGTGTATATGGTGTGAATGTAACCCGAGTGAAGCGTGGCGGCATGAACCTTTTTGCTGAAAGACATCTGCGACTACAGGTTGGTGACCGCATTGTAGTAGTAGGTCCCGAAGACGCAGTAAACCGCGTGGCGAGCAAGATGGGCAACTCGGTAAAGAAACTGGACCACCCCAATCTGACAGCCATATTCATCGGTATATTCGTTGGCATCATCTTCGGTTCCATTCCTTTTGCCGTACCTGGCGTGCCCACTCCTGTAAAACTGGGTCTGGCCGGTGGTCCGCTGATCATAGCCATTCTGCTGGCACGCTTTGGTTATAAGGCAAAGATTGTTGCATATACCACAACCAGTGCCAACCTTATGTTGAGAGAGATGGGATTGGCGTTGTTCCTTGCGAGCGTAGGAATAAAGGCTGGAGCTAATTTCTGGAACACCGTGATAGAAGGAAACGGACTTCACTATGTTTGGTGCGGATTCCTTATTACCACCATACCCATCTTAATAATGGGTTTAGTAGGCAAGTTGTATTATAAACTCAACTACTTCACATTGATGGGACTTATAGCAGGTGCCAACACCGACCCACCAGCACTTGCTTTTGCCAACCAAACCGCGTCAAACGATGCTCCTGCCGTAGGCTATAGCACTGTTTACCCCCTTAGCATGTTCCTCAGAATCCTTACCGCGCAGCTGATAATACTGCTGCTTTGTGTTGCATGATAGTCTGCATTGCCGAGAAACCGTCTGTTGCCAAGGACATAGCAAAAGTGCTTGGTGCCACAACTTCCCGCGACGGATATATGGAGGGAAACGGATATCAGGTGACCTGGACTTTCGGTCATCTGTGCGAACTTAAAGAACCCCACGAATACAACCAGCAATGGAAGTACTGGTCGCTGGGGTCCCTGCCCATGATACCGCCACGCTTCGGTATCCGTCTAAAACAGGACAAGGGTGTGGAGCATCAATTCAAGGTGATAGCTTCTTTGATGCAGAATGCCGACTCCATAATAAACTGCGGTGATGCCGGGCAGGAGGGAGAATTGATTCAACGATGGGTGATGCAACTGACCGGTGCAAAATGTCCTGTGCAACGCTTATGGATATCATCCCTTACCGAGGAGGCAATCAGAGAAGGGTTCCAAAACCTTAAAGACCAGTCGCACTACCAAAGTCTGTATGAGGCCGGTTTGATGCGTGCCATTGGCGACTGGACCTTAGGCATGAACGCGACAAGATTGTACACCCTAAAATACCGCACTAATGACGGAAGTCAAAAAAACAACCAGGTTTTAAGCATAGGAAGGGTACAGACCCCAACACTTGCTCTGATTGTACGCCGTCAGCAGGAAATAGAAAACTTTGTTCCCACCACATATTGGGTACTGACAACCTCGTATAGAAACACCACTTTTAATGTTGTCATGGATGATGAGGAACAAAGCGAAGACAATATTTCTAGAGAAGAACAAACCAAGCAGACCAAGACAAAGGAAAAAACTCCTAAAGGTTTCAAAACCAAAGAGGAGGGACAGGTAATTCTTGACCGGATTAAGGACTTACCATTTACTGTTAAGAAGATAGAGAAGAAAAAAGGCAAGGAGGCCCCCCCACGCCTTTTCGACCTTACAAGTCTGCAAGTAGAATGCAATAAAAAATTCGGTTTTTCTGCAGAGCAGACCTTACAATTGGTACAGAGTCTGTACGAAAAGAAAGTATCAACATACCCACGTGTAGATACCACGTTCCTTCCAGACGACATCTACCCTAAGTGCGGACAGATAATGAATGGTCTTAAAGACTACTTTCACCTGATGGAACGTATAAAGGGACAGAAACTTCGTAAGGACAAGAAGTTCTTCGATAATTCGAAGGTTACCGACCACCATGCCATCATTCCTACGGGACAGCCTATAATAGGACTTTCTGAAATAGAAAAGAAAGTTTTTGACCTTATTGCACGACGTTTCATCGGCATCTTCTACCCCGATTGCCTGTTTGAAACAACCACCATAACAGGTGATGTGGACAATATCGCTTTCCGAGCAACTGGCAAACACATCACCGACCCAGCTTGGAAGGTGTTGTGGACAGCAAACATGGATTCACAGGATAGCAGTTCGGAAGAAAAAACTCTGCCTGAGTTTACCAAGGGCGAAAGTGGTCCCCACATTCCTGATCTGGCAGAAAAACAAACCACTCCCCCCAAACCATACACTGAAGCAACCTTGCTTCGTGCCATGGAAACAGCAGGCAAAATGGTTGAAGACGAGGATTTAAGGGATGCTCTAAAGGAAAACGGTATAGGACGTCCTTCTACTCGTGCCGCTATAATTGAGACCCTATTCCGTCGTCGCTATATCCGCAAAGAGCGCACTTCGCTTTGGGCTACTCCCACTGGCGTGGAGCTTATTGGCATCATACAGGAAGAGTTGCTGAAAAGTGCGGAACTGACTGGCATTTGGGAGCGCAAACTGCGGCAAATAGAGCAACAGCAATATGACGCGCACCAGTTCCTTGCCGAACTGAAACAAATGGTAAGCGACATTGTGATGACGGTAATGCGCGACAATAGCAACAGGCGTGTAAGTCTCACCGAAGAAGTGGCAAAAAAGAACAAAAAGAAGTAAAATAAATAACCCGGTTTTACGTTATATCATAGATATTATAGGAAAGCATAAGAAAACCTTAGATTGTCTAAAACTCCTATAACCCACAAACAGAAAACAAAGCACCATGCCCCAGCAAAGGACACCTCTATACCTTATTGGCATTGCCGCCCTACTACTCATCATAACTGGATGCGGTGCTGACAATTATGCCAAAAAGGCAGAAAAATATTATGCTATCGGAGAGTATTTCGATGCCGCGGAAGAATATAAAAAAGCGTATTCGCATACTCCTGTAAAAGAAAAAGCAAAGCGAGGCGAAAGGGCTTTTAAAATGGCAGAGTGCTATAGAAAAATAGGGTATAGCGCGAAGGCTGCCGGAGGATATCAGAATGCGGTTCGATACAAGGTTGGTGGTATGGAGCCCGTATTGAGACTGGCACAGATGCAACATTGGATGGGCAAATACAATGATGCAATAAAAAATTATACTGTTTTTCTTGATAGCATTCCAGAATCCATTGAAGCACAAAATGGATTGAAAGGATGCCTGTTAGCTGGAGATTTAAAGAAGAAAGGGTCATTGTACAGTATAAAGAAACTTCCCATTTTGGCAAGCAGAAGGGCCGATTATTCACCAATGCTGTATGGAGAAGACTGGGATCAAATCTATTTTACGACAACCAGACAACAAGCCTCTGGCAACGAATTAAGCGGCATCACTGGCGTAAAAATGGCTGACATCTTCTATAGTAAGAAGGACGACAAGGGGAAATGGAGTAAACCAGAAACTGTTGAGGGAGAAATCAATACCGAATACGAGGACGGAGCTTGCTGTTTTACACCAGACGGCAAGACAATGTATTTTACTCGTTGTACTCACGACCCCAACTACCCTCGCTATGCAACCATCATGTCAAGTGCCAGAAGCGATGCTTCGTGGAGCAAGGCGCAAGAACTAAAGATTTCTAATGACACTCTTTCTTCATTTGCTTATCCTGCAGTCTCACCCGATGGAAAATGGTTGTATTTTTCAAGTGACATGCCTGGAGGCTTTGGAGGTATGGACTTATGGAGAATTGCCATCGACGAACAAAGTTGGGCTATTCCTGAGAATTTAGGTTCTGACATAAATACATTTGGTGACGAGGTGTTCCCCACATTCCGCCCAAATGGAGATTTATATTTCTCATCAGATGGCCATCCCGGAATGGGAGGTCTGGATTTGTTTGTTGCCGAACAGGATAGCAGCAATATGTGGCAAATAAAGTCTCTCGGATACCCAATGAATTCTGCTGGTGACGACTTTGGCATGACTTTTGAGGGATTCAACAACCGGGGGTTCTTTTCAACGAACAGAGGCAATGGACGTGGTTGGGATCAGATAATGTCCTTTGAGTGCCCAGAAGTGGTGCAAAGTATCAAAGGATGGGTGTATGAGAAGGATGGATATGAATTGCCAGGTGCAATGGTTTACATGATTGGCAACGACGGCACAAATTTGCGACTATCAGTAAAACCTGACGGTTCATTTGAGCAGGAAGTGAAACCAAATGTAGACTATGTCCTATTAGGCACTTGTCAAGGCTATCTCAACCATAAGCAGGAGATACATATTGACACAAGCAGCATTTCTCGCCAACATGTGCTTCAGTTTCCTTTGGCAAGCATGACAGATCCTGTACTGATACGTAATGTCTTTTACGAATTTGACAGTGCAGAACTCACTGAAGGAAGCACCATTGCCTTGGATAGTCTTGCCATGTTGCTCACAGAAAATCCAAACGTTACTATTGAACTTTCGTCACATTGTGACTATAGAGGAAGGGATGAGTATAACTTGCGCCTTTCCCAACGAAGAGCAGAGAGCGTTGTGAATCATCTTGTACAAAAGGGTATAGCTCCGCAAAGAATGATTCCTGTGGGATACGGCGAAGAGCGACCTAAAGTAATAAACCGTAGAATGGCTGAGCAAAATCCGTTCCTGCAAATTGGCGATACACTTACCGAAAGTTTTATTTTAGCTTTACCAGATGAGGCACAGCAAGAAATCTGCAATGCACTGAACAGGCGTACAGAATTCCGTGTTATGCGCACCACCTATGGTTTGCCATGAGCACATTACAATCCATAGGATTCGCTCATATTTTCGTAGTCAAGAAATCTATATTCCAAAAAATAAGATTACCTTTAACGCCAGTTATGGCAATATTGGCATCATATAAAAAATCATTGACCAGTGGCTGCATATTGGTAGGATTTGCTACATTATCTATTGTGGCACAGTTGTGCTTGGGCAATTTCCCCTTAGACCTATTTTGTTTCCCTCTTAACATCTTTGTTTTAGCATTGTGGATGATGCTGATAACGATGATGTATCGTGACAGAGCCAATAATGCCAGTTCCCGATTTATGCTTTCACGCGAGGCAACGTGGCTATCTCTTGCCATTATGGTTGCCCTGGGAGTGACACTTGGCTTGGAGCGCGAACCATCGACAACAACATGGCCGGTGGTATTGACCATCTTCTTTGTGCTTACTCACATCTGTTTTATAGTGCTGCGTGGTTGGCGTAATGCAAAGGGCATACGTTGGCGTTTCTGCCTTGTACACATCGGACTACTTATGGCTCTTGGTGCCGGTTTCTGGGGTGCACCAGACCGCGTACAACTGCGTACAGCTGCTCATCACTATCCCTCCAACGAAGCATATACTATGGAGGGCAAACAGAGGTTCTTGCCCTATACCATAGAATTGGAATCCTTCAGCATTAAACAGTCCGAGAACGGTGCACCCACGCACTACGAAGCACAGATAAAGGTTGAGGATAAAGTTATATCCTTGAAGGTAAATCATCCGTACGCACGCACACTAAGCGAAAAGATATATCTTGTCAGCTTTGGAACATCACCTTATGGAGAAAGATATGCCGTTATTGAAATTGTCAACGAGCCATGGCAATGGTTGGCTGCAACAGGCATAATAATGCTGATTGCAGGTGCCATGCTCTTGTTTGTACAGGGACCGAGGAAAACGGTGAGCGGTGAGCGGTGAGCGGTGAGCGGTGAGCGGTGAGTGGAAAATATTAAACATTAAACATTAAACGTTACTTACTATGGGTTGGAACATATTCCCCGTATGGGCTGCAGTAGTGATGGTGCTTGCCACTACTGGTGCTGTTATTGCAGCACTTGGCAAAAGCCGTAACGTTTGGGCAACTGCTTTAATGTTGCTGGCGATTATTGGAATGGCAGGTTTCATTGCCATGCTATGGATCGTACTTGAGCGCCCACCACTTCGCACCATGGGAGAGACACGACTATGGTACTCCTTCTTCCTCCTTGTGGCAGGACTCTTCACATACTCACGCTGGAAATACAGATGGATAATGCTATTTTCCACCGTACTGGCAGGTGTATTCATCATCATAAACATCGTTAAACCAGAGATTCACGACCAGACACTTATGCCAGCCTTGCAAAGCGTGTGGTTTGTGCCCCATGTCTCTGTTTATATGTTCTCATACTCCCTGCTCGGATGCGCCACACTCCTCTCAACCGTAGCACTTGTACGAAGAAACAACGACATGGATATGGCAATAGAGAAACTCCTGTATACCGGTCTTGCATTTCTCTCCATAGGCATGCTCACCGGTTCTTTGTGGGCAAAGGAAGCATGGGGAGCATATTGGAGTTGGGATGCCAAGGAATCATGGGCTGTCGCCACATGGGGATTATATCTTATTGCCATTCATTTGGCACCAAGTGTGATGAATACCTCCCGAAGATGGATGTATCACACAACAATACTGCTGGGATTCCTTGCTTTACAGATGTGCTGGTATGGCATCAACTACCTGCCCTCGGCAGAAACAAGCATACATACATATAATCAATAACCAATAATATCAAAGTTATGAAAAAGCAAAAAAGAGGTCAGTTCCTGATTGGCGTTACATTGCTGCTTATAGCATGCGGCTGGATCACCTGCCGTGTGATGACAGCATACTCGACACCATCTGAGGAGTTAGCTCCAGAGGCACGCGTTGCTGCTATTTTGGAGAGTGGCGGTTGCATCAGCTGCCATAGTGCAAATCCAGAACTTCCGTTCTATGCCAATATCCCTTTGGCAGGTGATATGGTGAAGACAGACATTGAGGAAGGCTACCGTGCATTCGACATCGAGGGCATTATGGCAAAACTGAAAGATGGCGGCATTCCAAATCCTGTAGACGTTGCCAAGATTGAGAAGGTATCAATGGACAAGCGCATGCCAATGGCAAAGTACTACCTCGTGCACTGGGGTAGCCAGATGACCGACAAGAAGGCTGCAATGATTGTTGAGTGGGCACGCGATTACCGTATGGCATACTACAACGATGGTCTCTCTGACGAGCGTGCCGGTGAGCCTGTTCGTCCCATCATTGCCAAGGCAGAGACTGACCCACGCAAGGTGGCGCTTGGCTTTAGCCTTTATCACGACACACGCCTGTCAGTAGATAACACCGTTTCTTGTGCCACATGTCATGGCCTTAATACTGGTGGTGTGGACAATCTTCAGTATTCAAAGGGTGTTGCAAACAATATGGGTGGGGTAAATGCTCCCACAACATACAATGCCGTCTACAACTTCGTGCAGTTCTGGGACGGACGTGCCAAGACACTTGCCGAGCAGGCTGCCGGTCCTCCACTGAACCCTGTAGAGATGGCGTCTACTTCTTTCGATGAGATCATAGCAAAACTTGCGCAAGACGAAAAGTACGTTGCTGAGTTCAATGCCCTCTATGCCGATGGCATCACTGAGGCAAACATTACCAATGCCATCGAGGAGTTTGAGCGCACTCTCATCACTCCCAACTCACAGTTCGACAAATGGTTGTTGGGCGACAATGAGGCACTTACCGCCGACGAACTTCGTGGCTACGACCTGTTCAAGGCCAACAACTGTGCTACATGCCACGTTGGTATGAACCTTGGTGGCGAGTCTTACGAACTGATGGGCTTGCGCCAACACTATTTCGAGGTTCGTGGTACTGAACTTACCGAAGAGGACAACGGTCGTTTCAAGCAAACACAAGACGAGCGCGACCGTCATCGCTTCAAGGTTCCCGGTCTGCGCAACATCGAACTCACATGGCCCTACTATCACGATGGCACTCGTGCCACTATGGAAGAAGCTGTCCGCGATATGGCCAAGTACCAGTGTGATGCAGAACTCAACGATGCTGAAATTACCTATATCGTTGCCTTCTTGCGTACCCTCACCGGTGAGTATCAAGGCAAGAAACTGACATCGGAGAACGAAAACGGACTGTAGACTGTAGACACCCTAAAGGTAGGTTCTATAAATTAGTAGAACATACCTAAAGATGGCATCACATTGCGTGGTGCCATCTTTATTCCTGACTTCATCACTTTTTCTTGCCATTGAATAGCGAGCGAGGGGGGGGAGTCAGTCTACCTCACTTTTTATGACAACAAGGGTGTTATGTGATAATTTTATACGATTGTCAAATGACTTAATAATTCCACGACGCATATTTACTTTTATACCAAAGGCATCTTTTAAATATACCCCGAAATTAACTACAAAACTCTTTGCAAAATCTTTGTCAGAAGAATATGTAATTGTATAATCTATCTTTTTGGGAGTATTATTTTCTGCAAACTTTACTTTCTCATCTATATTTAAAGACAGGTTAGGCATACCAAAATATTCATAAGCACCTGTAACAATCAATGCATATTTTTCTATCGGGTAAGACTCATAACTATCTTCAGAAAGAGCCAATGAAGATTTTGGAGGAATTTTCAAAACTCTTTCATTTTTATATGTCCTTGTCACAGTACTGAATTTCCCATTGTTTCCGCCAACATTTACGCCATCGGCAAGAGTTCCAACTACACCTCCAATTCCCAACGCATTGGCAACGGAACCTAAATTTACATTCGCACCTGTTCCAGAATTACCACCTTCTGTTATCGTAAATTCCTGTGGATCAAAATATGTTTTGGCATTGCCCGTAGAAGACTTACCCAAACAAGCGGCTTTATCTATATAAATAGGGCGTGAGGTCTTGTTTTTTATAATTATTGCATATTTCACATGTGCAGAAAACGAAGAATTGATTTTTATAATATCCCCTAACCAATTTTCATTAATACCTGAATAAACTTTACCTATCTTAATGCCTGTAGAAAATAACGCTTTATCTCCTATCGCTTCTTGTATAGGCAACAGCGAGATCTCAATATCATCAGTTGAAAGTATTGAGGATGAAGTAATCCCCAATGTACCAATAAAACTTTTAGCTGGTTTATCATTATTTTTATTTGGATTCTCAGGGACATACTCATGTACCTCATTATTATACAGAGCTATCAGTTCCGCATTGTTAGCCGCAGGAGCCGCCAATACTGGTTCCTCAGGTTCTTGTGGAACAGAAGTCTGCACTTGTTCTGGCATAGTCTGAGCAGGTGTTTCCTTAAACACATCCTTCTCGCCATTCTTGTATTTTATCATAAAAACCTCAGACTTGCTGATGGTATAAGTTGGACCGTCTTGGTTTGACCATTTCTTATACTCAACCTCAGAAGAAGAAATCTTTAGCACCTTAGATATCATCTCATCACCATTCCTGCATATAATAACATCCTGCGCAGACATGTTGACAAGCGAAATAAACAAAAGGTATAAAATAAAAATCGTTTTTTTCATATATTATTTAAGTTTCACAGGTAAAAAACATAGATGGCAAAGATAAACATATTATTTCTGAACTTAATGGATTCTTCCATAAAAATGATAGCAATAAGGCGATAAATAGGACCACGCAATGTGATGCCATCTTTATTTATTGCCAAAGGGTGTCCACAGTGTCTACAGTCTACAGTCCGTTTTCGTTCTCCTTCATACTCACACCCCTCAGTCCTTGCTTTTAG
This sequence comes from Bacteroidaceae bacterium, assembly GCA_017547165.1. Lineage (GTDB taxonomy): Bacteria > Bacteroidota > Bacteroidia > Bacteroidales > Bacteroidaceae > Physcousia. The sequence goes on along the minus strand of JAFYQK010000021.1, from coordinate 69,591 downwards.
AACAGATGACGAAAAGAAGGCTTCATTAGAGTGTTACGCGCTAATAACCGATTTGGGATAAAGCATTTTATTGCCTATACACTAGGTTCTGTTATCACCTCGTTCATTGTAATGTCGTGCTCGTCTACGGGAAGGGTGGAGAGCAACTGAAAACGGAAACATATACCTATTTTATATATATGTGGCATTTTGGATAACAAGCGGTCGTAATAACCCTTACCACGACCGAGACGTGCTCCAAGCCTATTGAATGCCACACCAGGAACAACGGCAAGGTCCATGTTTGAGTAGGAGTCGGAAGGAAAGAGCGGACCTGTGGGTTCCATTATACCATAGGCTCCAAGCTGTAGGGAACTAGGGGTATAGACACGAAGTTCAAGTTCGTCTCCCACAACCTTGGGCAAAAGTACACGCTTGCCCATATTCGTGGCATTATCCAAAAGAAGGGCGGTATCTACCTCGCCCGGCAATGGATGGTAAAGCAATACCGTGCCGGCAGTTCGCCAAAGTCCATCTGCAAGCAGGGAAGAACATATCTCGTTGCTCTTCTGCTTCATCCATTCGGCAGAACGCGCAGACTTCAATCCCTTTATCCATTTGCGTATCTCCGGTTTCTGCATCATAGGCAAACGAGCGGCAAGACTGTACTCGCAACCACAGAAGACTTGATTGTAGAACGCGTTTTCCTTCAGTAGTTCATTGCGGCGTTGTTGCAAACCTCCTTTGCGCCAATTGCGGTCGTCAAAACGAACCTGGCCAACCTGCTCTGCTGCCCAATGCCCTGCTATGGAAATCTGTTCAAGACTTTTCCAACGGCTACTTGCCAGTGTGGTGGTAAATGATTCTATGCCCAAGCGCCGACAACATCTGGCAGCACTGAGCAAACGCATACGAAAGCACTCCAGACAACGACTGCCACGCTCGGGTTGGTCTTCATGACCTCTAATGGCACAAGACCAGGATGTATGGTCATAGTCATCATCTATTATCTCCAATCCCAAATGCTCTGCATACCGTGTACACTCGTTCTTGCGGATAAGATACTCCTCCTCAGGGAAGATATTGGGATTACAATAATAGAGCACAGGTTGGATGCCGTTTTGCATCATCCACTCTATGATGGCGCTGGAACATGGGGCGCAACAACAATGCAGAAGAACCTTGGTCATCGTTTGAAGTTAATCAGTGTATTTAACAAAATAATAAACGCCTCCACATCTTCCACGGAAACGGGATATACTCCCTTGGAAGTAAGGATACGCAACTGCCCGTCACGGACCTTCTTAATCTGATTTATTTCCTTGAACGGGATGGTCTTGCGTAAAAGACGATATTTTAGTTCCTGCTTATCCTCATCTACCACAATAGTCTCATAAATGAGAAGCAAAGAGCGCACGAGCATAGCCAACGAACAAAAGACGAATAATCCATAGGCCAACGCTAGGGTTCCTTGGGTAACGATAAGTTCCATATTTATGGAGAAGAACACAACCATTACCACAAAGACAAAGGCATAGAGAACAGCCGTAACCTTCATCAACGGACTCTTGGCATAAAAGTAAGTTCGAAATTCGTGCATATGCTGTTTCATAATCTCGTTTATATATGTTTCGCTTTCACCGTCGGTACCTTCGTTTCAGTTTTCAATTTCCCGTTTTCAGCTTTCAGTTTTCCGTTTCCCCAAGACTCCACTTCTTGGTATAACTGGTCCTTATTCGCCATGCATCGGGATAAAGGTTGTTGATTCTGTTACCCACGCCCTTGCCAGGTCCGAGAGGAAGCCCCATATAGGATAAGGTAACTGGTCCCTTTGGAGCATCAACACGAATTGCTTCTCTACGAAGATAACTCAAGGCTTGGTCGTAAGACAAGTCTATCAGTGGACCCTCGCATACAAACACTTGTGGCATTAGCCTAAGCGTACGCTGTGCCTTGCGGATGACAGAGGCCTTATGCGCAGAGAACTCACCTGAATCAAAGAATGTGTCAGTAGTCTCTACTCCTTTCGTTTTGCGTATAGCTGCACAGTAAAAACCCTCTCCCCTATCACGACCGGGCAAGAAATGACGCTGCTCAAGAAGTTCACCTCCCAAATAAGAACATATCCATTGTGCATTCTCCTCGTCCTCGTGCCTGTTGAAGGTGCAAGTACTATAGATAAGCAGACCACCATCACGGAGAGTATGCCAAATGTCTTGAAGAATGCCACGCTGGCGTTCAACGCACATCATCACATTATCCATGCTCCATTCTGCTACGGCCTGTTCATCCTTACGGAACATACCTTCGCCAGAACAAGGCACATCTGTAACTACCACATCAAAACAATCAGAGAAAGCACCGAAATCAGCAGGATAATTGTTGGTAACCATACACTCAACTGGATACTCTCCCAAAGGCATACGAGTCCATTTCTGCATATTCTCGGCAAGGATATGAGCACGCTTGGGCATCGGTTCATTACTAATCAGCAATGAACCTTCGGGTAAAAGTCCAGCCAAGAGAGTACTCTTTCCACCAGGAGCCGCACAAAGGTCCAATGCACTACATTGAATATCGGGACCATAATCCTTCATCAACTTTGCCACATACATTGAAGATGCTTCCTGAACATAATATGCACCTACATGCAAAAGAGGGTCGAAGGTAAATGGAGGACGCTCGGAAAGATAAAAGGCATCATCACACCATTCAACAGCATTCACACCATCAACCTTGTCCAGGTCAAGCAACGGGTGCAATGCCTCATTGAGCTTAATCTTACGTCTGTTTAGACGCACAGACACCTCCGGCTCTGTATTGAGCAAGGCACAGCACAAAGCCTCGGCATCACTCTCGCCATAGTGTTCCCTAATCAGGGTTATGAAATCCTCTGGTAGTTGTTGCATAGAAATTTTCTGTTTTGCGCTCATCCGCTAAACGCTAAACGCTCACTGTTCACCGCTCAGCGTTAAACGGACACCACTCCCTTGATGGCAGGCCATGGGTCATAATCCTCAAGAGTGAAGTCCTCGTACTTAAAGTCAAAGATGTTCTTGACCTCGGGATTAAGTATCATACGAGGAAGCGAACGGGGCTCACGAGACAACTGTTCGTGAATCTGTTCCATGTGGTTGGTGTAGATATGTGTGTCGCCAGTGGTATGTATGAACTCACCTGGTTTCAAGCCACATACCTGTGCCATCATCATACAAAGAAGAGCATAAGATGCAATGTTGAAAGGCACGCCCAAAAACGTATCAGCACTGCGCTGATAGAGTTGCAAAGACAACTTGCCATTGGCCACATAAAACTGGAAGAAGGCATGACAAGGAGGTAGGTTCATGTTGTCCAAATCTGCTACATTCCATGCAGACACAATTATTCTACGACAATCGGGATCGTTCTTTATTGTATCCACAGCCTGTTGAATCTGGTCAATAAAACCTCCATTGTAATCTGGCCAAGAACGCCACTGATATCCATAGATATGACCAAGGTCGCCAGTCTCTGGGTCAGCCCACTCATTCCAAATGCGCACACCACGCTCCTGTAGCCATTTGGCATTGGTATTGCCCTGAAGAAACCAGAGAAGTTCGTAAATAATACTCTTGAGATGAACCTTTTTTGTAGTCAGCAAAGGAAAACCTTCCTCGAGATTGAATCTCATTTGATGACCGAAGATGCTGATAGTGCCAGTACCTGTACGGTCGCTTTTTGTTGTTCCCTCAGAGAGTATTCTATTGAGCAAATCGATGTATTGTTTCATAAGAATCTAAGTATTGTGTAATAGGAAAGGATTCTGGGTTATGGCACTCTCACATAATCTACAAACCTATAGTTATGCGCATGTTTCTCATCAGAGACATGGGATTCGCTCCACTCCTCCCTCCACTCTGTCAAGGTAAAATCTGGGAAAAAAGCATCAGCAATCTCTGGTAAAGCGTCAATCTCTGTAAGACATAATCTGTCGGCTATAGAAAGAGATTCACGGTATACACTTTCACCACCTATAATATACACTACCTCATTCTCGTTGCAAGAAGCCAAAGCAGAATTTAAATCTGAAAACACCTCAGCACCAGGAAGTTCGCTAATACTATTAGACAAAACCACATTCCTGCGGTTAGGCAAAGCGCCCTTCGGCAAACTTTCGAAAGTCTTTCTACCCATAACAATAGTGTGTCCTGAGGTTAGGGTCTTGAACCTCTTTAAATCATTGGGCAACCAATAAAGCAACTTGTTGTCGTGTCCAATAGCCTTATTCTGTGCTACAGCTGCAATAATGTTTATCTGCATAATATATCGTATATTTAATGTCATTTAAACAAATGAACGGAAGTCATAGGGACTCCCGTTCATTATATCAGTTTTCGATGAAAATTAATTTCTACGAGTTGCAGAGTAGTTGATACGCAGAGCCCAAGACTTTCTCAATACCTCTTTAATATCAGTAATGATACCCATCTGAGTGCGCGAATCAGCCTTAATAGAGATGATCTGCTCTGCCTGGTTTGTCATTCCCTGACGCTCCTGAGCGACAAAGTCCATAACTTCACGTGGCTCAGCAAAACGGTCATTCAACTGAATACGTGTGCTGCTACCCAACTGAGCGCGGAGCGCATCTGTTGGAGGACCAACGTAGATATAACTTACAGCACTCTTCTTTGTCAACTTCTCCAATTCTGTACCAGAAGGAACAGTGAACTTAACCTTCAATGTAACTTCACGCATGGTTGTTACAATCATAAAGAAGAACAAAATGGTGAAGATCAAGTCAGGAAGAGATGATGTGTTCATCTCAGGCATTTCGCGACTTTCTTTTTTCTTAAATCCTGCCATTATTTGGTTCCTCCATATGTTTTAGGTTCTGCCTCAGAGATCTTCTGGGGATAGTAAGCTCGTACAGCTACCTTCTGCTCGTCTGTCAAAGCCTCGTAGGGACGACCGAACTTGCTCTTTGCCAATTCGTCACGCAACTCATTGTATGCGCGAACCAACTCGTTCTGTACCTGGAAGTAAACTTCGTAAGGTGTACCACGGTCGGTCTGTACAGAAATGACGTGCTTGTCTGTTACATAACAGTTACCCAACAAATCGATGGTCTTTGCATGCTTTTCAGGCAAAGTGCTTAAATCATTGGGGTTAGCAATGAATTCCTTTGCACGATCGCACAACAAGTTCACATCTATAATGTCTGAGTTGCACATCAAGGCACCTGCTGCATTCAATCTCACATTAAGTACATTTCTTTCCTTAACGTCAATCTGCGCATCTTCTTGTTCCTTATCTGGTGGCTGAGGCAGTCTTCGAGAAAGACCGCTATCAGTATCCATTGAAGTTGTCACAAGGAAGAAGATAAGCAAAATAAAAGATATGTCAGCAGTTGAACTTGAGTTCAACGCAGGCACTTTTTTCTTTTTCTTACCCATATCTTTCTGTTTTAACGTTAATTACTTAGATGCAGTCTTGGTTAAAACACCACTCATTGCTACACCAACAGCAACAATAACAGCAAGGAACAAGATATAGATACTCCAAATGAACATATCTGTAATTGTTACCATGAAGCTGCTTGTAACTGTACCGTCAGCTGCAACAAACTCCTCTGCGCCAAGACCGATTACATAACCGATAACCAAAGACGCAACAAACAGAGCCCATGTGCAAACAGTAATCTTGGTGCTTGGTACGCCTGAAGCAGATCCAGAGCCAGCACTCTTAGCGCCCATAGCGGTCTTAACAACAGACCACACTGTCAAAACTGTAGTAACAACGCCCAAGATATACATCCACACAAGCAAAAGGTCTGTGAATGCGGGGGCATCATACTCACCCATTTTCTCATCTCCCCACAAACCGAAGAAGACAAAGAAAACGACAAGACTGAGACCAACTACAGCCAACAAAGCGTATCTTGAAATATTTTGAAGTTTCATTATTATTTCTCCTTTATAATGACTGTTGAGACTTTAATTTTTAGATACTCGAACAAATTACTTCTTGCTCTTCTCGCTTCTTACGCACATTACCAGAAGTTCCTGAGCAGCCTCTTCCATGTTACCGGTAAGAGCCTCAACGCGAGCCAAAATGAAGTTGTAGAATACCTGAAGAATCAAAGCAACAACGATACCGAAAATGGTAGTAATCAAAGCCACCTTCATACCACCAGCAACAACAGTGGGGCTGATATCACCGGCACGCTGGATGTCGTCGAACGCCATTACCATACCGATCACAGTACCCAAGAAACCGAGAGAAGGAGCCATAGCGATGAACAAAGTGATCCATGAGCAGTTCTCCTCGAGGTAAGAACCCTGTACCTCAGCCTCCATATTAATGGTACGCTCGATAGTTGCCATATCGTTCTGGTCGTTGCTGTTCAAGCACTCCAAAGCCTTACGGCTAATCTGAGCAACAGGACCACGAGTAGCCTTAGCCTTAGCAATAGCCTGCTCAACCTTGCCTGCAGCTACCAAAGCAGCCAAATCAGCACAGAACTTGCGAGTGTTAACCTGAGCCAAGCTCAAATAAACAACGCGCTCAATACAGAAAGCCAAACCAAGAACCAATGCGATAGCAACCAATGACATAAAGCCAGCGTCACCCTCGATGAACTTAGTCTTCAATGTCTTGTGAAGGTTCTCTTCCTCCTCAACGGGAGCAGCAGCCTCAACAGGAGCAGCCTCTTCAGCTACCTCACTTGCAGCAGAATCAACAACAGCAGAATCAACAACAGCAGAATCAACAGCAGCTGCATCTTCCTGAGCCATTACAGATGAAGTTGAAGCGAAAGAGCATGCAGCTACCATCGCAACAATAGCAAAAAACTTTTTCATTGTTTTGGTAATTTTTTAGGTTTATTATTATAGTTTAATTTTATCGTCAAAACTCTTCTGTGCGGAGAGAACGGGATTCGAACCCGTGATACGCTTTTGACGTATACACGCTTTCCAGGCGTGCCTCTTCAACCACTCGAGCACCTCTCCAAAGCACTTTGCGGATACAAAAATATGATTTTTAACCGACTTAACACAACTATTTAACAAAAAAGTTGCCTTATCGCGGTGTTTTTACATATTTATATTAAGATTCAGTCAATAATAGAGACATCTACCAAGCATTATTGCCCTGTTAATATTGGCTCATGATATCCAAATCGCTTTTAACACATTATTTAGCCAAAAATTCGCTTCACGGTAGAATTGGTAACCTCGGTAATCTCCTCCAAAGATACGCCATACAGGTTTGACAGGAACTCGGCAACATGTCTGACATAAGCCGGTTCGTTTCGCTTTCCCCTAAAGGGAACAGGTGTCAGATATGGGGCGTCAGTCTCAAGAACAATCCTATCCATAGGCACATGCCTCAAGGTCTCAGCCAGGTGACTGTTCTTGAATGTCACCACACCTCCGATACCAAGCACAAAACCCTCATGTTTAAGGAATCGCGATGCAGACTCCTTGCTTCCGCCGAAACAATGGAAGACACCCCTCAGCCTGTCATCTCTATGGCGGTCCATTATAGCAAGCAGTTCGGGTTCGGCCTTACGCATGTGTATGACCAAAGGAAGGTTGTACTTCTTTGCCCATTCTATCTGGTATTCAAAAGCATCCAACTGCTCTGATTTGTAGGTTGCATCCCAATAGAAATCCAGCCCCACTTCGCCCACAGCAACAGCCCTGTCGAGATAAGGTTCCATTCTCTCCAAAACCTGCTTCCAATCCTTGCGAACATCCTCGGGATGAAGTCCTATCATGGCAGAGCAATAGGCAGGATACCTGTCGACCAAGGCAAACATACGACCAACACTCTCCTCATTGATATTTGGCAAGAGAATCTTCTCTATTCCAGCCTGTTGTGCTCTTAAAACGACCTCATCAAGGTCTTTTTCAAAATCCTCTACATAAATATGGCTGTGTGTATCTATCATTAACTTTTTCTTCCTAAAAGCGTGAGGATATACTGCCAAAGAATCTGCTTCTTCTCAACAGAGAGAGAGACTTCGTCCAACAACGTTTGAGCCTTCTTGAAATAGTCATTGATCAGACTCTGGCATATTTCACGAACACCAATACTGTCGTACAACGCCTTAACGGCCGCAATTTTCTCCTCTTCGTTATAATCAGTAGCCATAAGCCAACGCTCCAATTCGGCACGCTGTTCGGCATTTGCTCCCTCGAGAGCTTTAATCAGCATATAAGTCTTCTTGTTGCATAGAATATCTCCACCTATGCGTTTGCCAAACGTCTCATAATCTCCATAGACATCAAGCATATCATCCTGCAACTGAAAAGCCAAACCTACGCTCTCGCCGATGCCATACATCAGTTCCGCATCTTTTTCGGGAACTCCAGCCATAATGGCACCCAACTTCATAGCACATGCCAAAAGCACACTTGTCTTGAGACGTATCATCTCAACATACTCCTCGGGACGTACATCCATACGCTGCTCAAAATCAACATCATACTGTTGTCCCTCGCCTATTTCAAGAGCCGTTTGGGTGAACAAATCCAAAACCTCCTTCAAATGCTCCGACTGACATTGTGCCACCAACTGATATGCCATCACCAACATACTATCTCCACTAAGGATGGCAGTATTCTCGTTCCATACTTTATGCACACAGGGATGGCCGCGTCTGACATCGGCTCTATCCATAACATCATCATGCAGTAGAGTGTAGTTATGGTATGTCTCAACGCCCAAAGCAACCGGCAGGACCTTTTGCAAGTCATCTTTATACAAATTATATACAAGGAGCATCAAGACTGGACGCACACGCTTCCCCCCCATTCCAAGTACATACCTTATTGGCTTATATAAACCAAGGGGCTGACGATCCAACTGAAGGTCGTCAAGCCCCTGATTTATCATAGCCAGAATTTCTTCTGAACTGTACATAAAATATTTATTATTAACCCAAACGGAACATTACGGGCAAGTTGAAACGAGAACGTACTGTCTTGTTACCCTGACGAGCAGGCTTCCACTTAGGCATCAACTTAACAACGCGAACAGCCTCGGCAGAAAGGTTCTCGTCTGGAGAACGAACAACCTTAACATCAACGATAGAACCGTCACGGTTAACAACGAAAGCAACGATTACACGACCCTGAACACCCTGCTCCTGACAAATTGCGGGATACTTGATGTTCTTCATCAACCACTTCATACACTCTTCGTCACCACCGGGGAATGAAGCATTTTCCTCTACAACATCAAAGATGCGGTCGTCATCAACCTCCTCAACAATAGGACCAACAGGACCAGTAGCAACTGCAGTAGGAGCGCCTGTACCCACAACGGTAGTGATAGCCTGATTCACCTCCTCGCTGGTTTCAATCTCCTCTTCGGGAAGTTCTGTGTCATTTTCAACGATGTTGATAATTTCTGCTACCTTGGGAGCTGCTGGAGGAGGAGCAACTACCTCTTGTTGCTGAGTGATGGGAATCATATCTTCCTCAAGCACAACACTTTCGTAGATTTTACCATCATCCTGCACAACCACATCACGGGTAGTGTACTCAAAAGCCACGAACATGGCAGCCAGCACAACCACATAACCAATAAGCAGACTGGTTGACTTTTGTTTACGAAGTTCTTCGTTAACTGTTTTGATTGCTTCCATAGATATATTTTTTTCGTTTTTATACACAACTGCAAGGCAAATGTAGAACTTTTTTTTTACATACTCACTCCTCACCTATGTTTTTTTTAGTCAAAATGCATTTTTTGCACCGAACATCTCTCAATATAAGACAATATATTCTATCTTTGAAGTCAAATCACTATTCCATGAACTATAGTAAATTTGCATCATATTCATTTTGCTGTATCTGTTTGTTAGTATTTTCCCAGACATCACATTCGCAGAACAACAAAACCATATATGATTTCCTCAACCTGCCTACCTCGTCGCATACCCTTGCATTGGGAGGAAAGAACATCTCATTGATTGAAGATGATGCTTCGCTTGTTTTCCAGAACCCATCGCTAATGAGTTCTGTAAGTGATAAGACGCTCAATTTCAACTTTCTCACCTTCATGAAAGGAAGCAATGCCGGGAGCATCAGTTATGTCCAAGCTCACAGAGAAAGAGGCACCTGGGCAGCCATGGCACAGTTCGTTGGTTATGGGGATATTCCCGAAAGAGATAGTGAGGGAAATTTTCTGGGCAACAGCAGTGCTCTTGACCTCAATGCAGCCTTCGGATACAGTTACCTTCTGAGCGACCGCTGGGCAGGTGGTGTCAACGGTAAGTTCCTGTACTCCAACTATGCTGGATATTCAAGCATTGCGCTGGCAGTGGACCTTGGACTCAATTATTTTAACGAAGATAAGGACTTCTCATTCTCTGTCGTTGCAGCAAATCTTGGCGGACAGGTATCGGCATTCGGCGATGTAGCCGAATCCCTGCCTATGGATCTCCAGTTTGGCATTAGCAAGGGAATTGGGCGTTTGCCACTCCGACTTCACCTCATGTTCTACGACATGTTTCACTGGAGCAAAGGATACCACACCAGCATTGATGGCAAGGTCAACGGTTTCCAGATATTCTTGAACCACCTCGATCTTGGTGCTGACCTCACCCTTTACCAAGGTCGTTTTTGGCTTGCCATGGGATATAATTTCCGTCGTGGCAACCAACTCAAGGGAGCCGCAGGCCTCACCTTTGGCGCTGGCATCAATATAAAGCGCATTAAGGTGGGAATCGGCTATGGCAATTACGCTTCGGGCGCCCCAGCCCTGTCCTTCAACATAGCCTATTCGTTTGAGAAGAAACAAAAGAAAACACCAGATACATCAATCACAAAAACAGAAACAAAATAGCACACATATGATTACAATCGCTATCGATGGCCACTCGTCATGCGGAAAAAGCACAATGGCAAAGAATTTGGCCAAAGAAATTGGATATGTTTATATTGATACTGGCGCGATGTACCGTAGTGTAACATACTACGCCATGCAGAATGGAATGATAGATTCTGAGAACAACATCGACACCCATCGTTTGCAACAGGCGATGCCCAACATAAAAATATCCTTTAAGTTCAACCCCGAAACCGGTCGCCCAGACACATACCTGAACGGAGAGCGCGTTGAAGACAAGATTCGCACTCTTGAGGTGAGCAACCATGTAAGTCCCATCGCCACACTGGGATTTGTGCGCGAAGCCATGGTACTCCAACAGCGCGAGATGGGCAAGGCCAAGGGAGTCATCCTTGACGGCAGAGACATCGGTACTGTTGTTTTCCCTGATGCCGAACTGAAAATCTTTGTCACCGCAAGTGCCGAAATCAGAGCTCAGCGACGCTACGACGAGCTTACCGCAAAAGGAGAGGCATGCAACTACGAGGACATACTCCAAAATGTGCAGGAAAGGGACTACATCGACTCACATCGCGAGATATCCCCTCTGACACAGGCCCCCGATGCCATCGTGTTAGACAATAGCCACATGACAATCCAGGAACAGCAAGAATGGTTATTGAAATTGACGAAGGAAGTGGCTTCTGCTTCGGAGTAACCCGAGCCATAGGTAAAGCAGAGGAGGAGTTGAGCAATGGAAAGAATCTCTATTGCCTGGGCGATATTGTGCACAACGGCAAGGAGTGTAATCGCTTGCAACAGTTGGGACTCATCACCATTGGGCATCAGGAGTTTAATACACTCAAGGATGCCAATGTCTTGCTTCGCGCCCATGGAGAACCGCCATCCACTTACCAAAAAGCTTCGGAAAACAACATACACATCATTGATGCCACCTGCCCCGTGGTGTTGCATCTTCAGGAGCGCATCCGAAAGGAATATCTCGGTGACAAAGGACACAAAAAGCAGATTGTCATATTTGGAAAGAATGGACATGCCGAGGTTTTAGGACTTGTTGGGCAGACAGAAGGCACTGCCATTGTGATAGAGAGTCCCGACGAAGTCAGCCAACTCGACTTCACCCGCGACATCAGTCTGTACAGTCAAACCACCAAATCGTTAGACGGATTCCGTTCCATTGTAGAATATATACAGGAGCACATCTCACCCTCGGCCACATTCAAGTATGCCGATACCATTTGTCGGCAGGTTGCCAATCGCATGCCACACATCAGAGACTTTGCCACACGCCATGACGTGATACTCTTTGTCTGCGGAAAGAAGAGCAGCAATGGGCGTGTTCTCTTTTCACAATGCCTCGGAGTAAACCCTCGCAGCTATATGATAGACACAGCCAGCGAGGTAGACCCCAGCTGGCTGAACGAATGTGACTCTATCGGAATATGCGGTGCCACAAGCACCCCCAAGTGGTTAATGGAGGAGTGCAAAGTACATATCCAGAAGTTGCTTAGCAGCAACAAATGATGTTTTCTCTCCATTGAGCACAGCCTGTTCCTCCAAGTCCAGCATCTGCTCTATGCGAGGATTTTGGAAGAAACTGTTGCGCAAACTCTCGTTTATGCTCTCGTACATCCAATATTTTGCCTGCTCGGCTCTACGATGCTCGAAGTATCCGTTTGCCTTGACAAAGTCCACATACCTGTAGACCATATCCCAAATCTCCTTGATACCCAGGCCATAGAAACCGCTATAGCACAGCACTTCGGGGTGCCATCCGCTTTCGGGTGTAGGGAAGAGATGCAGAGCATTTTTGAAATGACTTGCAGCCAAATGGCATTTCTCCACGTTGTTGCCATCGCACTTATTAATAACAATGCCGTCGGCCATCTCCATGATGCCACGCTTTATGCCCTGGAGTTCGTCACCCGTACCAGCCAATTGGATGAGCAAGAAAAAGTCAACCATTGAGTGGCAAGCCGTCTCGCTCTGCCCCACTCCTACGGTTTCCACAAACACCTTATCGTAACCTGCCGCCTCACACAGAATAATGGTTTCACGAGTTTTGCGAGCTACGCCACCCAGCGAACCAGCCGAGGGACTGGGACGTATGAACGACTTGGGGTGTACGGACAGTTTCTCCATTCGTGTCTTGTCGCCAAGTATGCTACCCTTCGTTCGTTCGCTACTTGGGTCAATGGCCAGCACAGCAAGCTTTCCGCCATACTCTTTCAGGACATGCACTCCAAACTCATCTATGCTCGTGCTCTTGCCTGCACCAGGTACACCACTGATACCAATGCGCACACTCTTTCCGCTATACGGAAGGCATTTTTCTATCACCTCCTGTGCTATGGCGATATGCTCGGGCAGGGTGCTCTCCACCAACGTCACCGCCTGTCCTAATATGGAAGAATCCCCCTTGAGGATACCCTCTACATAGTCATTGGCAGTCAGTCTACGCCTAACAAACCTGCCACGCTTTAGATACGGATTTATGCTCGATGGTTGCTCCACTCCCTTGTTCACCACCAACCCTGCATATTCTGCGCTATTCTCTGGATGCTCCATACTATATTTACCTATTTTATAAATATCAATAAGAAAGGAGAAAACTAATCGTCTGCCAACCTTATGTTTACAATCTTCACAGGAGTGTCTGCGTCATCGCTCACAAGAAGCACGCGCGGACGAGCCTTAAACCTTTCAAGCAACGATTTCTTTACCGACACCGAAAGTTTTGCCGACTTGCCTGGTTGAATCACCTTGTTAGACAATGCCACCTCAACGGCATGATTGAAGACCTGCAGATTGTGTATCGTGAGCGGAGCAGTGCCCTCGTTGCTCACTTTCAACACAGCCTTGGGTTTCTTGGCCTTTCCGTTAAATACTATCTCATCCGTACTCAAAACAAGTTTTGCTCCATTCTGCTTGGTTTCTCCCACCGCAGGCACCAGTACTGACGACACTACTATCTCGTTAGACTCGCTAATTCTATCGCCCAAAAACCTTGCCAAATAGATGCTCGTCTGATTCAATCCATAAGTTTCCAAACCATTGGTATCCAGAATGAGGCGTATCACACCCATTTTGCCACCAGGAATATTTTCAGGAACATACTGAGCCGTCAGGTACGGAGGCAGATGCATAAGTTGGGGTCGGTATGCCAGATGGTCGGTATTCACCACCGAAAGCTCTGCCGCTAACACATCACCCTTTCGCACATTATCATACTCGATGTAATTGGTATTCATCCTGACGTTACCCAAGTCTATGGGAAAACCTCTCGTAAAGTCGGCAACCTCGGTCACCACCCTTCCCTGAAAAGAAAGAAACTCCGGTTCCTTTCCAGCATTGGTGAACACCTCGATATACTTATTAAACGAGCCCAACATAGCGGCATCAAAAGTAACTTCTATCTCTCCCCTGTCGCCCGGAGCGATGTTTCCATGCGGATACTTTACCTTGGTACACCCACACGAAGCCACCACCTTTTTTATATGCAACGCCTTAGTACCCTTGTTGGTAAAACCCAGCAACATAGTATGAGGCCTTTGAAACTGAATCTCACCAGTCTTATGAATATCAGTATCAGCCACAAATTTAGGTTGTGCGCAGGCCAAAGCCCCTATCACAAACACATATAAAAATATCAAAATCCTTAATATCATGGGTACAAAATTACAAATAAGTGAGCGATTTCACAAATTTATTTGATTAAATCCGAACCGACGCTCTCCGCTAATCAACACAAAATTACTTTCCATTAACGTATGTCAAAGGAATCCATGCTATATTAACATGCAGATAAAATTGTAACCGTAGCGATATAAAGACAACAAGAAAGCATAATATAAATAAAAAGAGCACTTTTTATAATATATCTACAACATTGAGGAGCAATATACACAATATTCAGGAGTATTGTACACAATATTGGGTCTATTTGTACCAAACGTTATGTACATTTTTATAAACACGTATATCTACTGTTTATTTGCTTGCCCAATTACTTTTGGAACGTAACAAACAAACATCCGCAACACCTCTTGTTTTGAGATGTTGCGGAATCATATTAGACTTACACACTATCACTTCAAAGTTCTGAGGGCTGCCTCCATTTGGCGTATGAGGTCGCGCTTGTCGGTTGACGGAGAGTATACAAAGCCTTCGGCAACGATAACCTTGTTTGCCGTTGTATCCACGCGAGAGAGACACACGAAGGGACCGCCCAGAGCACCATTGCGCATCTGCCACAAACCGCGAGATTCTACCACCTGTTTACCATTTAGTTTGCAAGACTTACATGTAACCAAGGGAGAGTTGTTTACCTTCTCACGCACTGTTTCCATCCATTGTCCCTCCTTGTCACCAGGGATATTGCGCTCCATAACAGAGTCGCGTTTGTTGGCAAAATAGTGTGCATCGGCTATGTTCTCACCATGCCAATCGTAGGTATATACCACTATATTGAGGTCCTTCTCGAGCAGATTGGTACCACCCCAAAGGAAGTTCTCACCCTTCTTTGTAGCACGCATATTGTCGGGCACGCGTATGGACATACCCAAAACAGCCTTCAGGTCATCGTCTACCTTCTTGCTGAACTTCTTCTTCAGTTGGGCCACACGCATCTCTATCTGGAAGTCGGTGAGGATATCGATTATTTTTTCTGCATTCTTGGGTAGGAACTCACGCAACGCCTCCTTGGTGGGTGCAGCAACAAGGAGTTGCAGTTGGGGTACGGCATACTCATTACGACTCAATCCCAGCATTGGTTGCTTGAGCGACTTATCCAAACGAACTATAAGTTTGGTGTGGAAGGTGGTGTAGGTGGCCGAATAGCCCTTGCTGAATATACGGGTTACACGAAACATCTTCTCGGCACTCATCAATCCAGGTACCTGTGCCTCTACTATAGCATTGATAGAATCCTTGATGTCCGACTGCCACAAACCCTCGTCAACCACCAACAATAATTCACTCGGCAAACCTTTTGAGGGAGCCATCATGGTTTTCTTTTCGCCTCCCCCACCGCTACATGCTATCAGCGTTGACAATAGCAGCACGAACATGATTTTCTTCATGACAGGTAGTATTTGTTGTTGTTATAATTATTCCTTCACCTCTATTATCTCACTTTGGGTGTGTGCTCTGAACTCCTCGGCATAACAGCACTTTATCGTAGGCACTCCGGTGGCATAACTGCCTTGGCGCTCCAGCGTCATCTCCGTCTCGATGATATACTTGCCATGTGGCAGTGAGGGGATAAAATAGTCGGTACGATTGTCGCGCACCTGCATATAGTAGGACACACCCTTTTGCCATCCGCATCCCGAGAGCATGTTCACAGGCTCGGCACATCCGGCACGAGGCACACTGAGTACAAGGTACTCATAGTCGCGCTTGGCATCAATAAGTATCTTCTCCTTTATGCGGTTGCCCACCTTGGTCGGCTCTGTGCTGAAGGTGCGTTGCAGAGTTATGTCCATACCCGAAGCTTCTACCTTCTCCACAGGCATAGTGTATTCACCATATACGGCCGCCCACATCACCTTGTTGCCATCGTTGGCAAGAGTTACTGACTTTATCTTGGACAAATCAATGGTATCTCTCTGCACCCCGGCATCGGCATCGGCATCAAACTCTCCACCGGTGAGAGCATATACAGCATCAATGCAATCAATGGGTGTCTTCCAACCCTGTGTCCTCTTCTGATTCAAGAGCCACTCCTGCATACCTGCGAGGGTTTCCGTGTCCTGCGGACAAACGGTTTGCCATGCCTCCATCACCTGAGTGTGGATGTGCAGACGACGGTCTATGCTGGGCCATGCACCACCACGATAGGCAAGGTAGGTGCCGTCCTTGTGAGTCAGTCTTGACTTCAATACCGCCACACCATCCTTCAGCACAGCCTCCTTCAGGGCATGCTTCACTATCATGGCAATGGCTATGTATTCGCTATCCATATCCTTAATGTTGTCGGGCAGTCGCTTGAGGACCTTCTTAACCAATTGCAGGCTTTCCTTATCGGTATTGCCATCCTTGACAAGAACATAGAGGGTGCGGAGGTCGGACAACTGTGCCGTCCAATCCTTGTTGTACTCCTTACGGTTGTCGATGCTCTCCTCTAGGTATGCCTTCAGATAACGCTTGATGCCAACCATCACCTTCCGAGCATTGAGGTTGGCAGAGTTAAGACGAGCAAGCAGATAACCCACCTCGCGCGTGAGGTAGGCATTGCCAGCCAAACCATCGTACCAGGGCATACTGCCATCCTCCTTCTGCATGGTATATACCTTATTTATAAAGAACGTAGTGTCAGGCATGCCCAATTTGTATGCGGCATAGTAGGCAGAGGCATAGGAAAGGACATCGTCATGTGAGGGTTGCGCCACCTGGGGCAAGGCATCTACGGCCACCTGAACGGGGTTGGAAACCTTCTCCACTATCACTCGCTTGTTCTGCGCACCGTCGGGGAAGAGCGTGCGCAAGTCCACCGTATGTTTCTCGCCTGGTTCCAATGTCAGTGCCCTGCTCTCCGTGAGTTCAACAACAGAAGTCAGCACAGGTATCTCCCTCTGCTCGCCATCGCTATCCTTCTGGGCAAGAGCAACGGCCTTGAACTTGAGTCCTTCAATGCCCTCAGGCACTTGATATGAAAGCACGAGAAGAGTGTCCCTATCCTTGTCTGCTTTGAAACGGAGGGTCTTCTTCATCAGCACCTTGTCGGTATGTGCATCCATCACTTGCACCTGAACTTTGCCTTGCTGAAGCACCTCGCCTGTGTTGGCTATCTGAACGGAGAACGACAGATTGTCCTTCTCGCGCACAAATCTTGGCAGATGCAACTTACAGGTCAGTGCCTTGCGTGCCACCACCTTTTCCGACAATGTGCCTATGCGCATATCTTGGGTATGTGCCAAACCATTCAAGCGCCACGTGGTCAGACTCTGTGGTATGGTGAAAGTTATAGCCACCCTACCCTCGGCATCGGTGCGCAACTGGGGCATGAACATTGCCGTCTCGCTGAAGTCGGTCCTTATCTCTACATCGGCAAAGGCCTGCTCGGTTGAAGCATCAAGAAGTTCCTCGCCTGCTATAGGCACCTCACCAAGGATATCGGCGCTTGTCTTTTTAGAGTAGAGTTTATTAGCATCGAATGCCCTCACAGAGCCTGCTGTCCAGCCTCCGGCAAATTCTTTTCTTCTCTTGTTTAAATAACGACCGTCAAACCTGCTAAACTCATAATACGGTATCCTATTCTCCCATACCTGGAATTCCATCCATCGGCTTTTCCAGTTCTTTTTATACCAATTATATCCAGTCACCTGACTATAAGGTATGCAATGGTTCATAGGCAAGGAGAACGACCATTCGTTCTTGGCAAAGGCATCCAGCGAAGCATCGTACATACCCAGCATCACATTGGCATTGGCAGGAAGTCCATTGCCATCAAGCACGCGCAAGGTCCATTGCTCCGTGGTTCCGGGTTGGGTATAGTCGCGGAAAGTGTCCCAATGCATGTAGAGTTTTGTATCGGGAAGTCTCTTACGCAATGTTAGCTGCTTTCCGTCCATTTTACCATTCCTGCAATATGTCACATTCAATAGAAGTCCGTCGGCATACTCCTCCTTGTAGGGAATCTCCATACAAGTTAATGTGTCGGTAAGGAACATGACCGTATCTATTGCCACATTCTCGCCGGCAAAGGCGGTAAGGAAGATATAGCGCTGTTCTCCCTCCTTCATTCTGAACTCCAATTGTGCAGGGGTGGCGGCATCAAAGGTGTCCACAGGGCACTCCAGCCACCCCATTGCCTTGGTTACCGCGCTCTCCATTGGTGGGTCAGCAAACAGGCGAACGATGCTGATGTCCGTCTGTGTCTCGCCTTGGGCAGAGAGCACCGATACCTCCACCTTCTGCGTGGGAGCATAGCGATAGAGCATGCTTCTGCTCACTGGCACTTTCAATGTGAAACGACCTTCCATATCTGTATATATGGTGTCTAGATTGCGGACATCCTCTGCCGTCTGTCTCCTCCACCAGCAATGTACCCTTCGTGATGTTGCCGTCACTCTGGCACCGCGCACAGGAGTGCCGTCGTAGTTCATGACAAGACCCGACAGGGTTATCAGACTATCCTTGGGCGTCTCACCTTCAGTTTCCTCCAAGGGACTTATGCTCACTTCCTTAAGCATCTCGTCCATCTCCACATAGAAGTGAGGACGCTTGTACTCCTCCACACGGATATCGTGATATGTGCCGTCCACCTTCAGCAAATGGTATCCTAAGGCTATATCCTCGGGAATCTGTAATGTGGCACTGAGAGTACCGAAAGCATCGGAGCACACAATGGTGTCGACAAGAACCTTGTTAGACCTTCCGTCAAGCAGTTGCACCTTGCACTCTCTTGGTTCCCTCACCTTGGCATCCCAATGTTTCACACTATAAAGGATGGCAGAGAGTTGAACCATCTGACCAGGGCGGTATATAGCCCTGTCGGTATATATTGCCACACGGGGTTGCTCCTTCTTAGAGGGAGCATTATAATTGTAGCGCTCGTAGTATCTTGTTGTAGGCAGGCAACTGTCTGCACCCAGCACCACCTGTACGACCTTATTATTCTTCAGGTCCTTCACTACCGTGGCCTCCGGGCATGGTTTGCCGGTGCGAGCATCCACAACGGTGACGCGCGTCTGCTTGCCAGGCATGTCCATAATGAAGTAATGCAGCGTGGACACTACAAAGTCCACCTTTATCTTCTCCAACTTCTTTTCCAGACGCACGTCGGTCTTGCACTTCAACTCCAAGGTGTAGCGACCTGGCACCGTGGGAGCCAAAAGCATATTCTTACCCACAAGTTTGCCTCGAGTGTCCAGTACCTTCCATTCCACCTGCTTCACATTGAAGGTGTCCAGACCTATGCACAAGGAATCGCCGGGATAGTAGACCTCGGCCATAGACACCACCATACGCGGTGTGAGTTTTTCTATCGAATCGTTCTCTAACCTCAAGCGTTCCTGCTCGGCCTTCACGGTGGCAGGTTTCTTGTTGCCGTGTGCCATGTAGAAGTCTAACAGCTCCTGCTCGGTCATCACCGAGTCAGCAAAATGCTCATTGGCTGCCCTCCATACCACATAGAGCATATTGCGGCCGTATATCTTCTCGTTCCTGCCTCTCTTCACCACAGGTACCCAGTCCTTGGTGTTGGTGTTATAGAGAAGTTCGGGGTCGGCAAGGGCTTCGCGGAAGAGTTGAACACTCCTCTTGTGCCACTCGCCTGTCACATCTGAATATGCTCGTGTAGCATACAATTTTGCCAGAATGGCACTATAAACGGCACGGCGTACTCCGCTTGTAGATTCGCGTTCCTTCTCTAGAAGTTGTAAATTGTATTCTATACTGTCGGGTGAATTTTCTTCTCTCAGAAGGCACTGTTCAAGGATTTTCGCCAGATTGTCTTCACGAGCCATCGTCACCGAAGGCGTCATAAATAAGACCACAAGAAATAGTATAGCAAATATTTTTTTCATCAATTATTATTTTATGTCTATCTGCAAAAGTAATATAATTACCTAATACTAAACAACTAAAAAGTGTTCTATTTATCTTTAATTAAACATTTTCTACGCAAGTTTTAAATTTATTTATATAACTTTGGGCAGTAAATTAAAAACACAGCATTTTATGGACGAAATAACATTGAATATGCTCACCGCCCTCACCGATGCTTGCGAGGGACACTTGGTACTGAACCATGCTGGCATAGAGAGTTCTACATCGGACGAGAATCTTAACATCACCGTGAAGATGCAGGATGGTCGTGTGCTCACTCCCGAGCAGGTAGATGTTAAAGCCCTCAACGATGCCATCCAGCATTGGAAGGAAGAGCATCCCGGTTTCTTCCAGCGTATTCTGGGCGCGATGATGTAAACAGAGTTCCATACCTCCCCAAAAGGTGGGAGAAGATATGAGTATACTTAAAAATTAAATCAATATCAGACTTTCCTGTTGATACCACTCCCCTCTCTTGCAGAGAGGTTTGGGGAGAGTTTTTTTGCAATATACTATGAAAACTGGACTCGTACTTGAAGGTGGAGGCATGCGTGGACTCTTTACGGCAGGAGTGCTTGACGTGATGATGGAGCGCAACATCAAGGTAGATGGTATCGTAGGTGTCTCTGCTGGGGCTTGCTTTGGTTGCAACTATATTTCCAAGCAACCGGGCAGAATTTTACGCTACAACATCAACATGAAGGACGAACCTCGATATATGGGAGTGCGCAACCTTCTACGCACAGGTAATTTGATGGATGGCGAGTTTGCCTATCATACCCTGCCCGATGTGCTCGACCCCTTCGACAAAGAGACCTTCAACAAGAGCAATGTGGAATACCATATCGTGTGCACCGATGTACTCACAGGCGAGCCCGTCTACAAGCACCTCACTGCTCCTGTCAACTATGAGTTCATGGAATGGCTTCGCGCCTCTTCTTCCCTACCTTTGGTCTCAAAACCGGTGAAGGTGGGAGGTAGACTGATGCTTGATGGCGGTATGGCGGACAGCATACCTCTAAAATATTTTCAGGAGCAAGGTTTTGATTACAACATTGTTGTACTAACCCAACCGCTCGGGTTCACTAAGAAGCGCACCAAACTGATGCCTCTCTTCCGCACCTTCATGCGCAAATACCCTGCTATCATAAAGATAATGAACCGTCGCCACATCATGTACAACGCTCAACTTGAATATCTTGCACAAGAGGAAAAGGCTGGTCGCATTACTGTCATAGCCCCCAACGACACGCTTCCCATAGGGCGTACCGAGCAGAACATAGAAAAGATGAAAATCGTCTATCAAATGGGCCGCGACGCAGCAGAAAAAACATTCAATTTACAAAAAGATTAGAATATCCCTAAAATATTAGAATTCTCCCTATTATTTCTAGGATAATCTAAGACAACATAGGACGACTTAGGATTTCCTATGATTACCAAAAACTTCCAAAAAGATTTTAGGGTTTCCCAAGACAAGCCAGGAAACCCTAAAATCATATAGTTTCTAAATTACTTAACTGCCCAAACCTCGATCTCGACCAAGGCACCTTTGGGAAGGTCCTTCACCGCTACGGCAGAGCGTGCAGGGAAAGGCTGGCTGAAGAACTGTGCATAAACTTCGTTCATGGCAACAAAGTTTGCCATATCACTAAGGAATACAGTTGTCTTCACCACATGAGAAAGGTCGGTGCCAGCTGCAGCCAAAACCTGAGAGGCATTTATCAGTACCTGACGGGTCTGCTCCTGGATACCACCCTCTACAAAATTACCAGTAGCAGGATCAATAGGTATCTGACCGCTACAAAATACCATACCATTTACTTCTATTGCCTGACTATATGGACCGATAGCCGCAGGCGCTTTGTCTGTACTGATTACGTTCATAGTTATTCTTTTACGTTTTTTACCTTTACTTTACTTTCTTAATGTATTTGGCAAGTTACATCGAAGCCAGCTTCTTCGAGGGCAGAGCATATGGAATCTATATGTTCCATATTACGTGTCTCAACTCGAATTTGAAGAATACAATCGGTTACACGGTCAGAGTCATCATTACGCTCATGACTAACCTTCACCACATTGCCACCCTTAGAAGAAATAATCTGACTAACACCAACAAGTTGTCCGGGTTTGTCTTCTAACTTTACAGTGAATTTACAAATGCGACCACTTTTAACCAAACCACGATGGATAACTCGGTTGAGTATAGTTACATCTACATTGCCACCGCTCAAGATGCAGATCGTTTTCTTGCCAGTCACAGGAACCTTGCCAAACATAGCGGCCGCCACGGCTACAGCTCCAGCTCCCTCTACCACCATCTTCTGTTGCTCAATGATGGCAAGTATGGCAGCGCAAATTTCATCCTCTGTTACGGTGACAATACCATCAAGATACTTCTGACACATCTCGTAGGTGATATCGCCTGGCTGTTTCACGGCAATGCCATCGGCAACAGTACTCACTCCAGAAAGGCACTTTTTGTGACCATCGGTCATACTCTGATACATACTGGGTGCTCCGGCAGCCTGCACTCCCCATACCTCGACAGAGGGATTTAGACTCTTGATTGCATAGGCGATGCCACTTGCCAATCCACCGCCACCGATGGGCACGACAACAACCTGTACATCGGGTAATTGCTCAAGCAACTCAAGTCCGATAGTGCCCTGACCAGCGATTACCTTCTCATCGTCAAAAGGATGTACAAAAGCATAGCCATGTTCGTCTCTAAGTTTAAGGGCATGGTTGTAGGCATCATCATAAACACCAGGAACAAGACATATGTCGGCTCCATATCGACGAGTCGCCTCAACCTTGCTGATGGGAGCTCCTTCTGGCAAACAGATAAGTGATTTAACACCAGCATGCGTAGCTCCTAATGCCACGCCCTGGGCATGATTGCCTGCAGAACAAGCTATGACACCACGTCGTTTCTCTTCTTCGGAAAGTTGTGATATCTTATAGCATGCCCCTCTAACCTTGAACGAACCAGTAACTTGGAGATTCTCTGGTTTGAGATATATGTCGGCATCCGGATTTAAACGTGGAGCTTGAACCAAATCCGTACGCCTGATAATACCATTGAGCACATATCGTGCTTTGTACAATTCGTCTAAATTCATCTTTTCAAACGGGAAGGTGAAAACGGGAAGCGGATGAGCGGTTAGCGGTTAGCGGGGAACGAACATTACCGCTCCACGCTAACCGATCACCGTTCTCTATTAAATGCTTGCCAGCAGGGCCTTGAGGAATACCCAGAACTTCTCTACACTTGGAATATTGCAACGCTCATCTGGAGTATGAGGAGAACGCAGGGTGGGACCAAAGCTAACCAAATCCATGTTGGGATAAACAGCGCCGATGATACTGCACTCAAGTCCTGCATGACATACCTCTACCTTGGCATCCTCATGGAAACAATCTTTATAAACTTCTACCATTTTAGCTACGATTGGAGAGTCAAAGTTGGGCTGCCAACTACCATACTGTCCGCCAAACTCAACCTTCATGCCAACCATACCAAAGGTACATACCATCATCTCCTGCAAGAACTCCAACTGAGTGTCACAACTGCTACGGGCAAGAATAAGAATTTCTGCATTGCCCTCGCCAATGTTAATGATAGCAAGGTTGCTGCTTGTCTCTACAACACGAGGAATGCTGGGAATGAAACGCAACACGCCGTTGTGGCATGCCATGATAGCGCTGATGAGATTGTCCTGAATCTCTACGGGAACCTGCTTGGCAGGAAGAGCAACCTCATGCAGAGTGACCTCTATGCTATGCTCTACACCACGATACTCATCGACAAACTGTTTCTGGCAGAACTCGCACAATTCCTTCAGGTCGTCAACATTCTCTTTGGGCAAAGTTAACACGGCCTCTGCTGTGCGAGGAATAGCATTGCGCATATTGCCACCCTTCCATGAAGCAAGACGAGCCTCGTCGTCAAGTATTGCCTGACGCACAATGCGAGCAAGAAGTTTGTTTGCATTGCCACGTCCCTCGTTAATTTCAAGACCAGAATGACCGCCACGCAAACCTGCTACGCAAACCTTTACAGCAACATCGTCGGCATCGGTATCCACCTCTTGATACTTCATAGTTGCGGTAATGTTTACACCACCAGCACTGCCGATGACAAATTCTCCCATATTCTCGTTATCAATATTCAAAAGGATATCACCCTTAAGAGTATCTGCACTCAGGTGGTTCACACCATACATGCATGTTTCTTCGTCAGCAGTGATAAGAGCTTCCAAAGGACCGTGCTCGATATCCTTGGCCTCCATTACGGCCATGATAGCAGCCACACCAATACCATCGTCAGCGCCCAGGGTGGTTCCCTTTGCCTTAAGCCACTCTCCATCTACCCAAGTTTCAATGGGATCTGTCTCAAAATTGTGTGTGCTCTCATCGGTCTTCTGAGGAACCATATCCATATGGGCTTGAAGCACAGCAGTGCGACAGTTCTCCTTGCCAGGTGTGGCGGGCTTGCGCATGACGATGTTCTCGGCATTGTCCTTGAATGCCTCTATACCGCGCTCGGCAGCCCACTGAAGAAGGAATTCCTGCACCTTCTGCAAATGTCCGCTTGGACGGGGCACTTGTGTAAGCAGATGGAAGTTCTGCCAAATCTCTCTTGGGTTAAGGTCGTTGATAGTCATATTTATTAATTTTAGGTTTTGTTTTTTGGGGGGGAAGAGGACGGAAGAGGACTTGAGAGGAGGGTTTTCCGTTTTCACCTTTCAGTTTTCCTCATTCTCGTCATGGCCAGGGCAGCCAGAGCATAAAGCCCGAGCACCACGGTGAGCATGGTCTGCAGGGTGTGAACTATGAGGGCAAAGACGGCGGCATCGTTGTCCTGCACGCCATAGAGCACCAGTACGGTCTTCACCACAAAATGCCAGGGACCTGCCCCGTTAGGCGTGGGAACCAGCACGGCAAAGCACCCTACCACAAAAGCTACAAGAGCCGCCACAGGACCGAGGCCTGCGGTATAGTCAAAGCAATAGAAGGCTATATAGAAATGCAGATAATAGCTGAGCCAGATGCCAGCGCTGTAGAGGAGGAAAAGCCAGGGGTTCTTTAAACGCGCCACGCTCATCATGCCTTCCGTAAGCTTGGAAAGCTTCTCCTTAGTACGGGAGAAAAGCTTCAGCTTCTTCACCAGAAACCATACAAGCACCAGAGCCGACAGAGCACAAATGCCTGTGACCCAATAGCCAGCAGAGGTGAGACTGCAGAGAAAGCCTCCGAGATTGAGGCCCGTCTTGTCGAAGAAATCCATAAACACAGGTATCTGCGTAAGCATGGTCACCAACGAAAAGAGGAACACCATGCTCATGTCCACCACACGTTCGCTCACTACGGAACCGACAAGGCGTGTAAAACTGATGTTCTCATACTTTGAGAGCACACCACACCTGAGCACCTCGCCTACACGTGGAATTGCCAAAGACGAGGCATAGCTAAGGAAGATGCTGTTGCAACAGGTAGACAGGCGCGGATTCTCGCCCATGGGCTTCAGTACCACTCTCCAACGCAAGGCGCGGAAGAGCTGTGCCGACACGCCAAAGGGCATGCTCAGGAGCATCCACCACCAGTTCATTCCACCCTCCAGGGCAGCCCACACGCCACCCCAGTCCACTCCCCGGTACATCCAGTGCAATATCACGGTAGCCAGAAGCAAGGGCAAAACTATTCTCAGTATATGTTTCAGGATTTGCTTCACAAAATAAAAAGGCGATTTCTTTGGTACATTACTTAAATCTCCGTATCTTCGTATGCAAAAATACAAAAAAATCCTATATATGCCCCTCGTTAAGCCGAAAAAGTTTCTCGGACAGCATTTTTTGACAGACCTCAGCATAGCAAAGCGCATTGCCGACACTGTTGACGCATATCCAGACATACCCGTACTTGAGGTAGGTCCTGGCATGGGTGTAATGACCCAATACCTGATGCAGAAGCCACGCCCACTGAAAGTGGTGGAACTGGACTCAGAAAGCGTGGAATACCTGCGCAAGACATATCCCGAGTTTGAAGACAACATCATTGCCGACGATTTCCTGAAAATGCACCTTGACCGCACCTTCGATGGAGGCAAATTTGTACTCACCGGCAACTACCCCTACAACATCTCATCACAGATATTCTTCAAGATGCTTGACTTCAAGGATTATATCCCATGTTGTACGGGCATGATACAGAAGGAAGTTGCCGAACGTTTGGCTGCCAAGCCCGGCACAAAGGCCTTCGGCATCATCACGGTGCTCATACAGCTGTGGTACGATGTGGATTACCTCTTCACCGTGCCTCCAGGTGTGTTCAACCCGCCGCCCAAGGTGCATTCTGCTGTGATACGCATGACACGCAACGGTGTCACCGACCCCGGGTGCGATGTCGCGCTGCTCACACGCATAGTTAAGCAGAGTTTCCAGCAAAGAAGAAAGATGCTGAGAGGCTCGCTGAAGGGGCTGATTCCAGCAGAGCATCCGTTTGGAACCATGCGTCCGGAGCAACTTTCCGTAGAGCAATTCATACTGCTGACCAATGACATAACAATACACATGGCAGATACCAAGAAGTAACTTCATGAAAGTAATATTCACAATAGTCCTATTGCTGATGACCATAGGACTCACCGCCTGCGGCATCTTGCTATGGAGGCGCCGCAAAGAAACTGGCGACTATTCCCGCCACATTCAGGCAATATTCAGCTGGTTGTCTGCCCTGACTACCTTCGTATTTATTTTTCGCACCTGGAACGAGAGCTTAGTTGTTGACGCAACCCTTTTTGAACCTGAGCATACCTTTGTGCCACTGCTCATGCAGATGACCTTCTTCTTGTATCCTCTCGAGGTTATCCGGCCGTCAATCAGCAAAGTCAAGGTGTACGCCCTGTTGTTAGCCCCCCTGCTTATATTGGTGTTCGTGGGCATGTGTGCAGGCATCGAGTACACTACCTTAAACAATTATGCCGACCTTTGGCTGCACCTTGGCGAGTTCAACGTGTTGTTTCGTCTATTCGCCATTTGCACGATGCTATTCTATTGTTTTTCTCTCTTTCTTGTCCCCTATGATTGGCGTCGGAGCAGCGTCGACAAGAAACTCATTATGGCCTATGCCATGGGGTTCTGCCTGATTGGACTACTGCATTTTCTGATACAGCTGACTCATGCACCCATTTTAGTACTCTTTCATCAGATTACATGGACAGGCTTTTTCTTTGGAATAACACATTATGAACTGAATGAACGCCTGGTTGTAATGCCCGCCCAACCTGAACTTCTGGAAGAAAGCACGAATACGAACCTTGAGCACGACCATCTTTGGAAGAAGATATTAGTGATAATAGATGACAACAAGGGGTGGCGCAACCCAGACATGAACCTGTCAACCCTGACGCAGCAAGTCTTCTCCAACCGCACCTACGTAAACGATGCCTTCAAGCGCAATGTAGGAATGACTTTCAGCGAATACATTTCCAGACGCCGCATAGCCTATGTGGCCGAAGAGTTGAAACGCAATCCCCAAGCCAATATCCAAGAACTTTTCTTCCATGCAGGATTCCGTCATCGCTCCACAGCATGGAGGCATTACCACAAGTGGATGGAGTCTTCCACAGAGGGCCACCAATAGGATTGCTTGGCCAGTTTTATCCCCAAATCGTCCATTTCTCCCATGAAATGGGCGTTTTTTGTTTCTACCACACTATATAAACGGCATCCTCAAAACTATCTTTTGTAAAACTGAAACACTGCTTTTTGTAAAACAGCGACAGGCTTATCAATACTTTTGCCTTATTTTGCAAGGGCAAAAGCATTAGAAGCAGCTGAAACTCCGAGGGCATTCTGAATAATCGAAACGGTCTAAAGCCCATTGGAGCACAGATAGCCTAGTCGGGAAAAGCCTCTATGACAAGCCATAAAACTTTCGTCATAGTATTGAGATTGAACAAAAAAACATATTCTATAAAACTTTACAATTATGAAGACATTTAGAGCTACAGGAATGGTTATTATGGCCGCGATGCTCAGCTTCACCATGGGCAGTTGCGACAATGATGAGGCAGAACCCAACGAACAAGCTTCCGTTGATTACTCCGACACCAACAATTGGGTAAAGATTTCTACTGCTGAAAAGGCGGTAGACGTGTTCTATCTCTACCCCACCAGCTGGGAGGCAACCGAAGAAGACGATATTATAAATACCATAGACAATGCCAGCATGCGCGCAAAGGTTCCAGGCGTATATGAAGAACAGGCTTCATGCTTCGAAAGTGTTGCCAATGTATATGCACCTTATTATCGCCAGCTGGATGCCATGAAACTGCTCAACTATCCCCTGGAAGAACAGGAGGAAATGGTGGCTGGCACACCATATTCAGATGCAAAGGCGGCATTTGAATACTACTTAGAACACTACAACTGCGGGCGTCCTTTTATCCTGGCCGGACACTCGCAGGGTTCTAATGTACTGAAATACCTTCTTTCAGACTACATGGCAGACCATCCCGAGGTGTATGGCCGCATGGTTGCTGCCTACCCATTGGGATATTCCTATTCCCAAGACTACTTTGAAGAAAACACTCACCTGAAGTTTGCCGAAGGAGAGACCGACACACGTGTGGTAATCTCATGGAATTGCGAACGCATGGAAAACGGAGAATTCGGTTCATACAATCTGGTATGCCACGAAGGGGCCATGTCCATAAACCCCATTTCATGGAAGCACGACTACGAGAAGGTGGAGGCAGATGACCCCCGAAACCTTGGAGCACTCAGCACACGCGAGCGCTACTCTGCCCAGGTAATGTACGACCCCGCACGTAAGTACGAAGTTCTTATAGTAGGTATGCCTGAGCAGCCTGAGAACGAGCAGGGTATTGGCGAATATGCCCTGCATGGGTGCGATTTTAAGCTATACTATTACAACATTGCCGAGAATGCACAGAAAAGGATAGACGCTTATTTCAGCGAACAGTAATAATCCCCCCCCTAAAATATTCTACATATGAAATTATCATTTTCGAACATCATCTATGTATTAGTGCTGGCATTCTCCGTGCTTGCAACAACAAGCTGTGAGTCGGACACCCCAGAGATTTACATCCCACAAAAGGAGAGTATCGCTGAATTTGAGCTTGCAAGCACCAGCAACATGAGCAAGCAAGTATTTAAGTTCAACCCCTGGCTTACCGAAGAGATTGCAATTCCCCTGAACGCAGTAGCTATTCTTGGCATTGACCCAGAAAACGACAGATTCGAATACTCTGTAAGACAAGGGGAGAAGCAGGAGTTCCTGGTACTGAAGCTAAAGGACAAGTCAGACATGACTCCGTTCGTCACAAAGGTATATTTACCCAAACCCGGCAGTACTCGTGCCGAAACATCGGAGGAAAGCAAGGACACAGTCTACCTAATCTGTCAGGACGAAGAGCGCATGAAAAACGTAGTTCTCCCCCATCCTTATCTTGACCAGATTGGCAAGGGTGTAAACATTGTCAATGGAGAGCTCCTCGCCACTCCCCGCTTCGATTTGCTGAGCATAAAAGCTCTGTGGGCAGACAATAAGGTGCAGGAATCGCACAACCCCGTTGGAAACGGCACTGAAATCAGCGATGCCTCATACTCCGAGGCAACATCAGAAGTAGCCCGCAACGTAGGCATCAGCAGCACGAACAACTGGACTAAAAAAATTTGGGAGGGGTCCATGTTCACAGGTTCTCTGTCTAAAGGCTGGAGCAAGTCTACAAAAAGTGCCGAGGAATTCGAATACCATATAGATATATATAAGAAGACTTTCGTTGCCTATTATTTGGGAGGTAAATTCACAGAAGAAAATTCTGGTCCCGATCTCTATACCCCTTATATGTCAGAAGATGCCTACGATTTGTTAAACAACCCCGAAAGTTCTCTCTATCAAGCCTACCCCAACACCTACGAAGGCATATCTAAATTGCTTGACAAATACGGCACCCACGTCACAACTGGTGGTGTGTTTGGCGGTACATTCACTGCATACTATCGCCGTAAAGCAACATCATACTATACCTCTACTTCCTCTGACTTTAGCTTGTCTCTCTCTTGCAAGAAGAAGGGACAGGGCGAAGCCAAGAACTGGATGGAGTCATACCTGCAGGCACAGGCCATGCAAGGTGGCACATTAGAATATGGAAAAGAGTCTTCAAACTCCGATCTTCAGGAAACAAGCGAAGAAGAGTACAAATTTGAAGTACGTGGTGGCAATGAGTCTGGCGACTTCGACAATTGGAGTGCAAGCATAGCCGACGAAAACTCCAACCTTGCACTCGTGTCCTATAGTCCCGTTGAGAACATGTGCTGCCTGATTCCCCTGTGGTACCTTGCTGCCGACGAGGCTCGCCGAAATGCGTTGAAAGAAAATCTCGACAAGTACATCAAAGAAAACGCCGACACCACAAATAACCGTCTTGTCGTAGCCGATTTCATGATGGTAAGAGGCGAAAACGGACACAAGGAGCCTGCTACTGACCGACAGTTTGAAGGCCCTGATGGCGTTGTGCGCAACTATATTCCATTGGTACTGAACAAGAATTTCCACGACTCCGACGAGTGGGGCAAGATGGTAGAGACCTCCAGCAACAACTTCCTGTCAGTAAGTGACAATACCGACCAGCTTTGGTATGTGGCTCTCGACTACGAGAATTCATGTATTCCCATCGAAAATATTGCATTCTTGCAGAAAAAGCAATCAGACGAATTTGGTTACACGCCTCGTGGAGATTCGTCTCAGGAAGGCATGAACTATCCCGCCATTGACGAGAAATGGGTTTGTCTGAAATTTGCAGGTCCCAATTCAGACCGCAACAACTATATCACCGCAGTTGGCCTGTGTCACAAGTGGAACGACGACTACAAGGTGATAACCTCCTCTCAGGGAACAGAATGGAAGTATCCATTCAACGACAATACCAATTTCATAAAGTATTTCAATCAAGACTACAAAGCTGGTGGCAATCCCAACATGAACTGGGTAATGGGCTGGTATCCCGAGGAGGAAAAGCAACACTATTCCGCATGGTTTGGCAACGTTGGCGCCACACATGGCAAAGACTACATCTTCCCATGTTTCAGCCGACAGACGCTGGACAGGAAAATGGCAACCAAAGAGTACGCCAAGGCACAGGATTGGTAAACATCGATTTTTCCAGCAATAGCATACAATGGGCAGAGGAACAGCAATGTTTCTCTGCCTTTGCATTGCCAGCACAATGCATAACAAACCACAGGCATGCGGCATGCCGCCACATTTTTCGGGCAACACCCACACAAAAAGACACATCTTTTATAAAAAAACATTCCCACGCGTTTATTTTTTAGCACTTTTTAGTATATTTGTAGGCAATTTTGTCTGAACGGCATTAAAAACGTACTGAAGTGATAACTTTTTGGAACACTCAAAACGGATTACACACCATAGATGAATGGGCTCCAAACTGTTGGGTTCAGGTAACTTGTCCCAACGAGGAGGACACTCAGTTTCTGCAGCAGTCACTGGGCATACCCGAATATTTCCTTGGTGACATTGCCGATACCGATGAGCGGCCTCGCTATGACCGCGACGAAGGATGGGCGCTGATAATTCTGCGTATCCCTTATGTCAAGGAGGTTCGCTCTCGCACTCCTTACACGACTATCCCGTTGGGTATTATCATGAAGGACGATATCTGCATCAGTGTTTGTTATTTCGAGACAAATATGATGATTGATTTTGTCACCTACCAACAAAGACGCGGTTTGGGTTTCACCGATTCGGTTGATATGGTGTTCCGTCTGTTCCTGAGTAGTGCAGTATGGTACTTGAAGCGTCTGAAACAGATACAGTCGCTTATCGACCAGAGCAAAAGAAACCTTGATCGCAAGGTAGACAACGCCGACCTCATAGCTTTGTCACGTCTTCAAGATTCGCTGACTTATTTCGTCACTTCTATCCGAGGTAACGAAACTTTGCTTTCAAAGCTAAAGTTCAAGTTAAAGGTTGACGAGCTGGATGCCGATCTTATTGAGGACGTTAATATCGAGTTTGCCCAGGCTCGCGAAACGGCAGGCATTTACACCAACATCTTGGACTCAACAATGGACACATATGCCAACCTTATCAACAATAATGTGTCGCAAGTAATGAAGATGCTTACATCCATCTCCATTATCATGATGTTCCCCACATTGATGGCATCGTTGTTCGGCATGAACCTGATCAACGGCATGGAGAGCGTGTGGTGGGGATTCCCGCTGGCTATAGTGCTCACCACCTTAATAACACTACTCTTCTGGTGGTTCTTCAGGCATAAGAAATGGATTTAGACAAACGGGAGAACAACATTTGTTTAAACAGGCGGAACGAAGTGCTAAGTTCCTTAGGAGATGTGACTAGAGCATACTCATCGTTATATAAAGATTATGGAAAAAATAGAAAACATACAGCTAAACAACAAGGAAGAAGTTATTGCCCGTGCACAAGAATTGGCACAGGCTGAAATTATTGCCGAAAAGGCAGAACTTGACACACTCAAGCAACTCTTCTATCGTTATCAGAACCAGGCGCTCCAACAGGCACGCCAAGAATTTATTGAACAAGGTGGAGATTTAGCCACTTATGTTCCCGTCATGGATCCTTTGGAGGAGACATTTCGTCAGGCAATGCAGACAATACGCGAGCGTCGCGCTGCTGAGCAATTGCGCCTTCAAGAAGAGCGTGCCTGCAACCTCCAAAGCAAAATTGCCATTCTTGAACAGATTCAGCAATTGGTCACAACTCCCGAAGAAGCAGGTGCTAACTTTGACAAGTTCAAGCAACTTCAGCAAGAGTGGAAGGAAATTGGTGCCGTTCCAGCCGAACAAAGCACTGAAATCTGGAAGAACTATCAGCTCTACACCGAGCAATTCTACGATCTTTTGAAGTTGGGACATGAGATGCGCGACTATGACTTCCGCAAGAACCTCGAGATAAAGACCGACCTCTGCGAGAAGGCAGAAGCATTGCAGAATGTTGAGGATGTATTGAGCGCATTCGGACAGTTGCAGGCACTCCACCAGATGTGGAAAGAAACTGGTCCTGTAGAGCGTGAGAAGCGCGAAGATCTATGGGCCCGTTTTAAGAACGCATCTACGGAAATCAACAAGCGTCATCAGGCTCACTTCGAGGGCATCAAGGCTCGCGAGGAAGAAAACCTTGCTCAAAAGACTGCCCTTTGTGAACAAACCGAAGCTATTCTCAACCAAATTGGCGAGGCTGACAAAAAGATAGACTGGGAAGCTTTTACAAAACAGGTTCTTGAGTCACAAGCCCAATGGCGCACCATTGGCTATGCCCCACAAAAGCAAAATGCTGTTATCTTTGAGCGTTTCCGTCAGGCTTGCGATCAATTCTTCACACGTAAGGCCGAATACTTCAAGAACCTTAAGGAAGGACAGGCAGAAAATCTTGAGAAGAAGAAAGCACTTGTTGCAAAGGCACAGGAATTGAGCAGCAGCACCGATTGGCGCGCCACAACAGAAGCACTTGTTGCTCTACAAAAGGAGTGGAAGAGCATCGGTCCTGTTTCTCGCAAATTCAGCGACCAACTATGGAAGGAGTTTACAACAGCTTGCGACACATTCTTTGATGCCAAGAAACAGGCTACCAGCGGAGAGCGCGACATCCAAAAGCAAAATCTTTTGAAGAAGCAGGAGATAACCTCACAGCTTCAGGGTCTTCTCGAAGCAGAAGGCGATATCAATATAGATAAGGTAAAGGAACTTCAGGCTCAATGGAATGCCGTTGGTCATGTTCCTTTCAAGGAAAAGGATTGCTGCTACAGCCAATACCGCCAGGTATGCGATAAACTCTACGAGCGTTCTCGCAGTGCACGTATTCAGGAGCGCACCGCAAATAGATTCCAAAAGATTCAGGAATCGGCAGGTGGCGACCGTCAGCGCATGCAGCGTATCTACGAACAGCTGCAAGCCGAAATTCGCACCTACGAGAACAATATCGGTTTCCTCACCGCCTCATCAAAGAAGGGTAATTCACTTGTTGACCAACTCCAAAAAAAGGTGGATGCCTTGAAGGCAGAGTTGAGTATCATGGCCCAAAAGATGAAGGAAACAAAGTAAAAGTAAATCTCTCCAAGATTATAAAACGAGCGGAGCCTTGTCCAATCAGACAAGGCTCCGCTCGTTTATTCTTCATAGTGCTACCACATACGGTGCATTCCTGGCGGTGGGCCACCAGGACCATGACCACCAGGGCCACGATGACCAGAATTGGCACTCTTGCCTCCAAGCAGATTTAGTTTATACGTCACCTTAAACATAACGTAAGAATAGATTGCATTGGTCTCGGTATCAGAGCGCATGGTGGCAGAGATTGATCGTGAAATGTTGCTACGCTCGCCCAATATGTCATACCAATGGGCACTAACAATGAGATTTCTTTTCTTAAGGAAAGCATGCTGAAGACGAGCATTCCAGATAAGTTCTGTGGTATTCATGTTCTCGTCGGCATAACCACGTCGATACTGAGGTCCGATATCTGTACTGAGCGTTGTACCCCATGGTGCAGTAATAGTCATATCACCACCATAGTTAAAGTTCCACGTGTCCATATTTGCTCTTTCATTGTTATCATTCCTGGCATGCTGATAATTGAAACCACCACGCAATGAGAACTCAACTGAGCCTGTCTCGCCCCATTCTGTACGGTAGTTAAGACGCATGTTGCTGCCTATTCCTAAATCCTTTGTTGTTGATTTGCCAAGTAGCCCCCGATTGTATGCATCCTTAAACAAGTTCTGCATGTCCTCAACAGTCTGTGGTGTCTGCAACCCATTGATTGCCGAGGAGATATAACCAACATTATTGGAATATCTTAGGTTGGCCGTTGTATGTATCGAAAAATGCTTGGCTGTATCCAAAGCCGTATTGAACATCAAGTAAGCACTAGTATTCCAGTTGCCATCTATATTCATAGGACGAGTGTACCTATTGCCCGTTTCTGCATCGTAGATAGTAGCAGTAGAAACAGAACGGTCAGTTGCACTATACGAGGCATTTACAGCCCACCCCATCTGCTTTGGTTGTACATATGCATTATAATTCAAATTGATTCGGTTTGTCCAACTGCTCTCCAAACCCGCGTTACCGATACTCACATTCTGAGGATTACTGTTGTCCATAACCTCCAGCAGATTCGTCATGCTTGGTTGTGAAATGCGACCATTGTAACGGAACTGCAACTGACTGCCCTGGTTTATCTTCCAACGAGCATGGATACGCGGCGCCCAATTAAAGACATTTCGCACCACAGTGGTATCTAGCGAATTCTTCTTGTAGTCCATGTGGGTGGTCTGTGGCTGAAACGAAGCACCGAAGTTAAAACGCAACTCCTGCTCATTGGCAAACTTACGAGTATATCGCAAAAGCAGTTGTGCATCGTGATTGTATTCATTATAAGTAGCATACTGCGAATTCTCCCTATTCAGCAACCAGTTAAGTGTATCCACCCCAGGTATATAACCCATATACAGCTGTTCCTTGGTCAACGGCATATAATCAGGGAACTCGGGATGTTCCTGCAGCAATTCATGCAAGTCATACATCGAGCGGTCACTATCAGAGAAACGATACTGGAACTGATAACTACCCTGAAGATTCATATATTTGTTCAGAGGTTCAGTATAACTCAGTCGTGTATTGATATTATAGTTTGTGCTGGGATTATCATTGAACCTGTTAGTATATGTATTGTCCTTGGTTTTATAATACAGGATATCTGATATACTCCATGACAGATTCTTAGAATGTGAATAGTTACCATATAAATTCAGTGTAATATTACGACCAGGTTTGCCTAATCGACGGTTTACCTGAAAAGACGCACCTGCATTGTTACTGACATTGCGCGACATATTTCTATTGACATTGCTGTTAACCAGAATATCTTCGTACAACCTGTGGTTGTCTGCATCCAAAGAATCAAACTCCTCTAAAGGATACTCCATGCCTGCCTCGTAAGGATCCTTGTCAAAGGTTACTGAAGCGCTATATGACTCCGACTTTGACTCTGAATGCGAATATGAGGGACGGAATATCATATTTGTCATAGAATCGGGCATCCATTCCAATCGCAGATCGGCATTAACTCCCCAATTCAAATTCTCACTTGTATTCATAGAGTTGCTCCATGTACTTGCACCTCCTTGCAAGAATGTCTCCGAGTTACTCCTTGAAAGATTTTCACGGAAAGAACGGTTGGCCCTAACACTTCCTCCTATCTTGAACAGACCTGCTTCGTAATCCCTTTTCCCATTCTCCCAAGCAACATTTGCACCACCATACTGATTTGAAACAACACCACCGTTGTTGCTTGAATTATCAAAATTTCCAAAAACAGCAAACTGCAGATTATCTAAGATACGCATGGCATTTACCTTACCCATGTATCTGCCCTTAGTACCATAACCACCTTCAATATCAATAAGCCAACCCTCCTTCATTCCCTTCTTTACCGTAAGGTCAAGAACGGTTTCTTCTTCACCATCGTCTATACCAGTAACACGACTATAGTCACTCTGCCTATCGTACGCCTTAATGTTCTTAACCATTTTGGTTGGAATATTCTTCATGGACAATTTGGTATCATTGGCAAAAAACTCTTTACCATCCACCATAATTTTCTTTACCTCCTTACCATTTATGGTTATCTTACCATCCTCGGTTACCTCCGCACCAGGTAATTTCTTTACAAGTTCCTCTAGCACAGCGCCTTCTGGCATACGATAGGCATCTGCATTATATACAAAGGTATCTGCCTTCATCTCCACCTGTGCTAATCTTACCACAACATTGGCTTGCTTCATTAGCTTTGCATCCTCTTCCATAGATAAGGTGCCCAGGTTTGTTTTTTCCCTACCCTTTTGTATATCAAGATTCTTCCACAAGGTCCGATAACCCATATAGCTGACACGCAGAATATACTTTCCTGGCTGCTTAGAGGAGATGGTAAAAACGCCATTGCTGGCACTTGCTGCACCTGTAACCTGAGAACTATCCTTGGGACTAAGCAATACTGCTGTTGCACCTGGCAATACTTCACCTGTGGTACGTTCTGTTACCTTGCCAATTATAGTGTATTTTTGGGCAAAGGCAATCTCAGGACTTAGCAACATTAGAAAAGTTGCTGACAGAAGGAGAAATAACTTATTTTTCATAAAAAAATTATATCAGACACATTAATTTATGTGACAAGAAAACGACAATAAAGTTTAATTTATTTATACAAAAAACTTTATAATATCTTAAAAGTAACGTCTATTGGAAATCAGTTCTCCCGATAATAATCAAGCATTTCTTCTATTTCATATTGAGTAGCTGTCTGGTTTATGCAGATATCTCCAATACTGGCCATTAGAGTGAAATTGACAATGCCACTTTGGTTTTTCTTGTCGTGGGTCATAAAGTTGTACAGCATCTCATAGTGCTTGCACTCATATTGAAACTTGCCATAGTGCTGCTTTACAAAAGCCTCTAACTGATGCATAACTTTAGCCGAGAAACCACATTTACGAACACTGAGATACAATTCCATCATCAATCCCCAAGCCACAGCATATCCGTGCAATACAGTACGCCCCTCTTGCAAGGCAAGACTCTCAATGGCATGTGCTGCTGTATGTCCCAAGTTCAGAGCCTTGCGGATACCATTTTCCGTGGGGTCTTGATTAACGACCGACTCCTTTATGGCCACGCTCTTTGCCACCAGCTGCTGAAGTTGGTCAAAGTTGGGATTTTCTAAATCGAATGACAACAACTCATACCAGTTCTCATTATTACTGAGCAATCCATGTTTGAGCATTTCTGCATATCCCGACAATAGATTGGCGTGGTCGAGTGTTCGTAGAAAAACACTACTTAAAATTACAGTACGAGCACAATTAAAAACACCTATCTCGTTCTTCAGTCCACCAAAATTTATTCCAGTCTTGCCACCAACAGAGGCATCTACCTGTGACAACAATGTGGTAGGAATATTGATGTATGCCATACCACGCTTGAAGGTACTTGCAGCGAACCCTCCGAGGTCAGTAACCATGCCACCGCCCAAATTGACAAGCAAAGAATGACGCGATGCACCAGCTTGCTGAAGAGCCATCCACACATCGGACAGAGTCGCAAGGTTTTTCGCCTCATCTGTTGGGGCGATTGTTATCACATGCGCTCCTTTAAAAACAGGCAGAGCAGAAAGCAATGGCCAACAATGTTGGTTGGTAGTAGTGTCGGTAAGAACAACAAGTTTATCAAACCTCACATTATTGATGGAAGAGGTGACACTTGCCTCTAAGTTCTCTGCTATTAGAATATCTTGTTTCACTAAGGATATTGACTTTTTATTTTATTACCTTAACAACATCGGCACCAGTATAGTAGAACTTCAATATATCTTGATAAGGATGTCCCTGCTGGCCCATTACCGCCGCACCTATCTGACACATACCGACTCCATGTCCCCAGCCATATCCATGAAGATTAAAGCCGCAAGGTATCTCTGTTCCATCCACAAGAATCGGAGCAATTTCAAAAGCACTGGAAAGAAGGTGAGTCTTGCTCAAGGCTCGGCGTATCTCAAGTTCCTTGCCAATAACAAGGGTATGCTCTGTGCCTACTATCTCAAGTTTGGAAAGATGACCTCCAGGACCACGCTCTATAGCATTTAGAGCAAGAATCTCTCCAAACTCATATCCATATCGCTCTTTCAGCAATACCGACAAATCTTTCTGGTTTATAGTTAAATCCCATTCATAAAAATTCTCTGTCTCTTGGTCATATTTATTGAGTACACGAGATAACAGTTCCCAATCATGAGTATTACAGTAGGGATCCGCAACACTTTGCAAATATGGCTTATGAATATTCTCCCAAGCATACTTAAACTCCTCGGTTCTACCACCACAACATTTAGAGAAACGTGCGTCACATATTTCTCCTTCATACACCAGTACTTCGCCTCGTGTAGACTCTACAGCCTCACGCGCTTGGGGATTGGTGGCACGAGTGATGCCTTGATATCTTTGACAATGATCGTCAGCACAGACATCAAAGATGGTATGGTCCTCACGATCGCGCCATCGAACTATCTCTTTATCTGTCTTTGTGAAAGCAAAAAATGCTTGATTCTGCTCTCCCAGTGACTTGCGCTTTTGTATTTGTGCAAGAAGCCAACTTCGACTTATCACTGCGGCAGCCTTAAGGAACTCCTTCGGACAATTGGCATTCATCTCACTTGAAATGACACTTGAGAGATAATCCTCAACAGAAAGTTTGTTTATGGCAACTATCTTATCTTCGTGAACGGTGAAATTAAGTATACCCTGGAAAGTCTGCATCTCTTGACGTTCCCAATGGAAACTAACACCTATGGTAACATTATGTAATGAGAAACTTGATACCGCGCCATCGGGTTGTTCTACTGGACGGAATGTAAGATCTTGATATAACTGACCGTTCCAGCGGATAGAACCATCCTCCAGTTCCACCTCTTGGACACCACTGACATTATGTCCTTTAGCTGTATATTCTCCATTGATTTGGAACGATATTCTAGTGTCACTCATAATACCCACAGCAACCTGAGTTTCCTCGGCTTGTTCATACCCGGGCACCGATACTGGGTGGGCATTAGACATTGATCCAAGGGATGTTTTTTCCTCTTGCGGAGCATCGGTAATGCTGGCAATAATAGGTTGTATCTCTTCAGTGGTCAAACTAACCTCCTGCAATATGCATACGAAGTGTTCGGAAGTAATGCGACGAAAATCCTCCTCACGGGGAGTGATCAACAAACCACCCATATCCAAAGCACCAGGAGAAACCACCAGGCGTTCTTCGCCATCAGCATAATAACAGTTGGGACGATGTTTCTTACGTGGGAAAATAACGGTAACTATTTCGTCCTCTCTGCCAATTCCTCCTTCCTGACGCCATGCAATAAGGTTGATGCGTGGTTCTGTTTCGCCTTCAATAACAGGCAATGTTTGATATAATCTTTGGCACAAAAGACTATCGGTATCTGAAGGCAAACTACGTATAACAAACACGGGACATGGATAACCTTCAAGTACAAATAGTCCACATCTATCGCTATTGTTACCTGCCTCGTGCATTGAGGCAGTCTGTTCGCCTGTAAGAGGATATATTTTACGCAGGTTGTTTTCGTACATCTTCCAATCCCTCTCTATTGGCACTATGCCACGCAGACCAGCTTGAAGATGCATGTGATCGGGACAAGAAGCTCCGCACTTCGGACCATTGTAGAATACGATGTGTTTAGGCATTGTCCACGCCATATGACGCATTGTCCCAAAATGGGTCCATATCTGCTGGGGAGTGTGTCGACGCGCAGGAATTGTGAAGTGCTGAGGAAGAATGGGATATGGATTTACCAATATTTGGTAATGCTTTTCCATCTTAAGTGAACTCTGTTGCTTTGGTCGGTTGTGATCACAAAGGAAACAGGGGCGCGCCTCAATGGCCTCAGGTGTAACACTTGCTCCTGTAGAGACAATACGGGCAGGATTCCATTGAACAGCAAGACTAATCTCTTGCAGACCTCGGCTATCAGCAAGTCTACCGTCTTCTGACTTAAGGACGAGGGTGCGGCTTTCTGCCTTATCAAGGTTAGCGTAATTATCACGCGCAAGATCCCAATTCTCCACTTCTGATTGGAAGAAGTTCTCCACTTCCTCGGCATTTACTTCGTGTTGCCACAATTTATTCAAAAGACATCTAGCTTGTATCTCTTGAGTACGCAACTGATCCTTATAAGAATTGTTCCTATTTATTTTCTCCTGACTTAAAGCCGCATCACTATTACCTTCCCATCTGCGACACAGATACAACTCATCATAGATGCGTCCGATACGATAACGACGGCTTATCATAAGACCTAAAGCATAATCCTCGCCATAACTAGTATTGGGAATTTGTAATTCCCTCAAAACAGGAGTATAGAATGCACGTGGGGCACCGAGACCATTAATGCGCAAAGCATTGTTGCGTCCATTTTGAGAAGTCCATTCGCGGTGATCAATCAAACCTGGAGGCAAAGTTTCAAGTTGGAAATCACACATTCTATAGCTTCCAATCACCATTGCGGCATTCTCTTGGAAGAACATGTCCACAATGCGCTGCAAAGTATCTTCCCCACTATAGAGATCATCACTATCCAACTGTACTACAAAACGTCCCACCCTATCGTCATGAACAGCCATATTCCAACATCCACCAATACCTAAGTCATTGCGTTGAGGCTGGATATGAATAACTCTAGGGTCGGCAGTATATTTTTCTATTACATTAGATGTACCATCAGTAGATCCGTTATCAACCACCATTATATTAAAGGTAAAGGCGGTTTTCTGCTTAAGTACACTCTCAATAGCATCTGCTATAGTACGAACACGATCACGAACGGGTATTACAACAGTAGCTTCTACATTAAACTTATCAGAATCCTCAAACTTGATGGTATCAAACTCTCCGGCATGGAGATACGCATTGATAGCACGCAAATGGCGCGTACATGCACGTTCAAGTTCTACCTGGCGAACCCTATTACGAGGATCCACATAGTCAAACTGTTTCTGTCCAGACAAACGAGTATCAGTCTCCACCTCTGTATAAAGAAACTCCTGAATATGGACCGGCAATTTCTCGCGTGACAGGAAGAGGCGCAAATCGTATAGGGCAGCATATTGATAACGATGCAGATTAGGCTGAGAAATATACCTCTTTAATACCTCAGTCTTTAGAAGAAGCAAACTACCCATCTGAAAATCATCTCTTACACTACCCACCTGATAATCTATCAATGGCATTGGCTGACGTTTGCCAGAAGGTAATTCTATATAATGATCCGCATAGAGCATTAAGGCATCATAGTCTTTAGCCACAGTGAGCATGCGATCAAGAGCATGAAATCCAAGCTGCAAAGTATCGTACTTGGTGTAAAGCAACACATATGGTGCCGAAGCCGTTTCTGCAATATATTTTATTGTTTTGGTAGCACCAACACTTTCTGTTAACTGTAAAACATTGGCAACATTGTTATCGGATATCAACGCTTGCTTGGTAAGAACACATTGCGAGTCGTCAGACCAAGGAATAAAGCAATCAATTTGTCTATTCATTTTTAATGCAGTTTTGTGCAAATATACACAAAATCCCCGACATCACCAAAAAGTATTGACGACTAACGGGGAGTATTATAGCGGTAAATTACAAGTATTTGGCATAGCATACATAAGATGACATGCCTTTGAGAATTAAACTATTGAAAGAAAGAGAAGTTCACACTACCATAGTGACGATGTTCCACAAAACGTGGATGATTTACAAAACTGTGATCCTTTCCGTGTTCAATAACAAGGAGACCACCCTCCTTAAGCATATTGCGCTCCAAAATCATATCTGGCAGTTCAGGAATTTCCTTAAGAATATATGGGGGATCGGCGAATATGAAATCAAATTTTTCTCGACATTGGCTTATATATTTAAAAACATCTCCCCTAATAGGTATAGCTGACAACTCCTGAAGTTTATCTAAAAACTCTTTGATGAAGCGAAAATGAAGCGGATCTTTCTCAATACAGATGACACGAGAACAACCACGAGAAAGAAGTTCCAAAGTAATGCTACCTGTACCTGCGAACAAATCAAGAGCTATAGGTTCTGCGTCCCAATCAATGTAGGAGTTAAGAACATTAAATAGGTTTTCCTTGGCAAAATCCGTGGTAGGTCTTGCCTTAAAACTACGAGGAATTTCAAAATGACGCCCCTTGTATTTTCCTGTAATTACACGCATATTAATAAAGGTAGATTCTATAAATTAGTTTACAATTTAAAAGGTAGAATTCCAATAACTGCGGTTCTTTAATATCTCTTGCTTGTATCTTTTTAGTTTTCTTTTGAATTACTCACATAGACCACGATGCTTGTTCTAATCTACGGCACAACAGACATTAAATAACACGAGGGTAATTTTTAAAACCTACCTAAAGCGATTAGAGTATATTAAATATTCATATCACGAAGCTCCACATTTGCGAGATATTGGCAAACCTCATTATATAAATCCTGATCTGCAGAGTATAGCGTACACAAGTCGTGCCACGCATCTAATGCCAGAGTTTTCCATACATAAAGTATGAAATACAATATGTTTTGATTACCTACGGCACGAAAAATGTTAGCATAATGTAATTTGCCACGGTTCAACGTCGCAATCAATACTCCACCATCAAGTACAACGGCATGATAACTCACCGGCAACATGCTTCCCTGCTGCATCTCTGCAATATGGCACAACATTGCTCCATAAAGTCCCTGAACAAGAGCACTAGGAAAGTGTTGCTTCAATGCTTGCACAATTGAAATCTGAAGAGGAAATATCTCCACCACCTCCAAAGAAGGGAGTACCTGAAAGCACATTTCCTCGGGACGATACGCCCCCCCTGAAAATGTCAGACGATACAACGCTAGCATATCCTCACGCCGGAATTCGTCAAGAGGCACACGAGTGCTTGGCAAGGTAGAATAAAGAATAACACGTTCGTAGTGTCTGCCTGCAATACGAGGCAGTTGAAGTCCACGAACAAGAGCTTCAGACATTGTCTCTTTATCTCCACAACGCAAGGTTTCTTGTAACAGCGTCTGACCCGAACCAAGACTACTTACAAGAAAAGAAAATCCATCCGTACAAAGACGGATGGACAGGCTATAGTTTAATAAAGATTTATTCCCAGTTACCGGCATTGTTATTCCATGCATTACCAGCTTCACCGATTTTTAAGCCAGGATATGAACCACGCTCCTCTGACTCTACTATCTTGTTCTTAATCATTCTGTCGCCTAACTTACCCATACCTTTAAGATAGCTTGAAATAGGGGCATTACACTCCATCACCTGAATGATAGCACCACTCTTTGTGGTATTGGGACATGCGATAATTTCAAAAGTATCACCTTGAGAGAAGGGGATATAACGGAGAGAGTCATAATTAAGATTCAAGCCTTTATAAAGACTATCTACCAAAGATACCCAAATAGTATCACGACGGAAACCTGTAAGGAAATTCTTAGCTATTTCTTCAGCATTACCGCTATTGATGATAGCCGCAGCCTTTGCTTCTGTCAAACCATGCTCCATGTGCCAATCAGAAAGAACACCTTCCTTGATAACAATAGGCAACTTACCATTCTTAACAAATTCAATCAACACATTCCAGTCTGCACAATATGCTCCCTCTGGGTGCTGTTGCTTGTAAGCTTCCTCGGCAGCCTTAATCTGAAGCAAACGAACCTTTACCTGTGCTTCACGATATGCCACATCCTTTTCGAAGTTAATGTCGTCCTGAATACTGCGCCAACACAAAATGCCCAAGGCAATAGCACATACGGTCAATACCGAATTAATTAGTTTTCTCATGTCCTTTATTTCATTTTATTTTTGTACATTCGCATCGCAAAGTTAAGAAAAAGAATCCAAC
This sequence comes from Bacteroidaceae bacterium, assembly GCA_017547165.1. Classification (GTDB taxonomy): domain Bacteria; phylum Bacteroidota; class Bacteroidia; order Bacteroidales; family Bacteroidaceae; genus Physcousia. The sequence goes on along the minus strand of JAFYQK010000021.1, from coordinate 24,647 downwards.
TAACGATATTTTCACTCTTTTTTTTATTAAAGTTTTATGATAAGTGAAGATTTCAGAGCCTTAATACTTGAAAACTTTCATCACGAACCTACACAAGAACAGAATTATGTTATTGGTTTATGGTGCGACTTTCTGCTGAGCAGAGAGGATGATAGCATTTTTTTGCTGAAAGGCTATGCTGGCACAGGCAAAACCTCGTTAGTGGGTGCTTTAGTAAAAACACTACAGATACTAAAGCAACGCGTAGTTCTCCTTGCACCAACCGGCAGGGCGGCCAAAGTTATGGGTGCTTATGCCCAGTTCCCAGCTGGCACAATACATAAGCATATTTACAGACAAAAAACTTTTGGAGATGAAAGATTTACCGCTGCTCCAAACTTGAAGACAAATACTTTATACATAGTAGACGAAGCTTCTATGATTGCAAATGACGGACTAGCAGGAAGCGTATTTGGGGACGGGAGGATTCTTGATGATCTTATTCAGTTTGTGTATTCGTGCCAAGGGTGCAAACTTATTATTATTGGAGATACTGCACAGCTACCTCCTATAGGTGAAATATGCTCTCCCGCCTTAGAAAGAACAGAATTAGAAGGATATGGAATGAGGGTAATTTCCGCAGAACTGACACAGGTTGTAAGGCAATTAGATTCGTCTGGTATTCTATGGAATGCGACAACATTGAGACAATGTATAGAAAATTATGATGCAATCCCCAAAATACGTATATCATTTCCTGATATTTCGGTTGTTAGCGGTGAAGAACTAATAGAAAGCCTTGAGCAAAGTTATTGGAATTGCAGCAAGGAAGGAACTATCGTTATAACAAGAAGCAACAAAAGGGCCAACATATACAACATGGGCATTAGAAATCGTATTCTTGATTATGATTGCGAACTCGGTGGGGGCGATATGGTTATGGTAGCCAAAAACAAATACCTGAACAACAAGGACCTTATTGCCAACGGAGAAATGGCAGAAGTAACGCGCATATACAATGAAAGGGAACTCTATGGATTTAGATTTGCAGATGCTTCGTTGAAACTTTTAGATAGGAACAACAATCAAGGGGAGGAAAATAAAGAAGAAGGAGTTCCGACAGAATTGAACACAGTAGTGTTGCTTGACACACTACATTCTGACGCTCCAGCTTTAACCAAAGAACAGCAACAGAGTTTGTTCACACAGGTCTGTGAAGACTATTCAGAAATAAAAAACAAGAGGGATCTAATGACGGCTGTCAAAAATGACCGTCACTATGGAGCATTACAAATCAAATATGCTTATGCCATCACTTGCCACAAGGCACAAGGAGGACAATGGGAAGATGTTTATATCGACCAAGGATATATCACTGAAGATATGCTTAACGAAGACTATATCAGATGGTTATACACAGCTATTACCCGCGCCACAAGACATGTATATCTTGTCAATTGGCCAGAAGTACAAATAGAAGAATAGGATAAAAATAATCCAAACCATTAACCAGCTTTCCGAAAATACCTATTTAACCTCAAGCCAAGTAAGACACAAAAAACGTTAACAAGTCATTTACTCTGCAAATTTTATAATGCAGACGCTAAAAGGTATCGCTTTTTTATATATATTTGCATAGACATTTCACTACTGTCCAATAAAAGTAAGTTAATCGTTCTTAGAAATAATTGAAATATAGTCTATTAAGTAGGTTTTCAAAATGAAACGGACTTGAATCTGTAACTTTGCAGGCAAAATCATTTGACTGCTATGTTTCAAGACCGATACGTTTTTGCACAACTTACAGCTTTCCTAAATAGAACTCAGTTCAACAACTATGTTCGCAAGTATGACGGCAATCGTTATGTGAAGCAATTCACTTGTTGGAATCAGATGCTTGCAATGATGTTTGGCCAACTGAGTAACCGAGAGAGTTTACTTGACTTGATTGTCGTTTTTGAGACGCATCATGCAAAATTGTATCATCTCGGTTTAGGACGTAATCCGATAGCAAAAGCAACTCTTGCATATGCCAACCAACATCGTGATTACAGAACCTTTGAAGACTTTGCTTTCTATATGATGAAGGAAGCTTGCGAGAAGAGAGCGACCAACATCCTCGATATCCCAGGCAAGAAATTTGCGTTTGATTCTACAACGATTCCGTTGTGTCTTGCAACTTTTCCATGGGCAAAATTCCGCAAGAAGAAAGGTGGAGTAAAAGCTCACGTCTTGTATGACATCGAAGCCCAAGTTCCAACCTTATATACTGTTACCACAGCGTCAAAGCATGACTCTACAGCAATGCGTTCAATTCCCTATGAGCCAAATGCTTATTACATATTCGATAGAGCTTACGACTCCTTCAAGGAACTCAATAAAATACATCTAACAGAATCCTTTTATGTAGTCAGAGCCAAAACGAACTTGAAATATAAGATGGTCAAATGGAAGCGAAGAATACCGAAGAATGTACTGACAGATGCAGAAGTAAAGCTAACAGGTTATCTCTCCGAAAAGAAGCATCCTGAATCATTTAGACTCATTCGCTACTACGATGAGGAAGATGATCGCGAGTTTGTCTTTTTGACGAATGCGAAACATCTTTCTGCATTAGATGTCGCAAATCTCTATAATAAAAGATGGTTGGTAGAGTTGTTTTTCAAATGGCTCAAACAGCATCTTAAGATAAAGAGGTTTTGGGGTACGACAGAAAATGCAGCCGCATACAAATCAGTGTGGCTATCATCACTTATTGTCTTGTAGCCATCGTCCAACATGACATGCAGCTGAAACGCTCAATTTATGAAGTTTTGCAGATTCTCGGCATCTCATTAACGGATAAAACTCACCTGCGAGACCTAATTTAATAAGACTAATTTCAACGATGTCAAAGAACTTGATTATCCTTATTTTGAAGGACTATTTGATTAATTATTAACTCGTCCAATTTTATTAGACACTAATGTAGACATTTATAAAAAACAACAACATGGATTTCAAACTTCTTGTTCTGGATGTTGACGGCACATTGCTGAATAACAACCGTGAGATGAGCGAGCGCACTATAAAAACCCTGAAGAAAGTTCAGCAAAATGGCATACGAATTGCATTAGCGACAGGACGTCCCACATATGGTGTACTTCCTTTTGCGAAAGCAATCGATTTGGATTTCAACGATGGTTTCATAATTAGTTACAATGGCGCAAAGGTATTAGAAGCAAGTACAGGAAAAGTTCTCTTTGAAAGAACCATAGACCCAAAGATGGTTCCATATTTGGAAAAGGTTGCCCAACGCAGTGGGTGTGCCTTGGCATATTATGAGAATGATGAAGTTGTTGCCACCGATACCAACAACGAACACATTGTAGATGAAGCTCAAATGAACAATATGTCATTGCGTCACGTCAACAACATATCGGAAGCCATGGAAGGACTTGGTGATGACAAGCAGACATGGCCAACAGAAATAATCTTCGTAAATGATGACGAACAGATATTAAATGGCATTGAGGAGCATTTGCAGAAACACCTGAATGGTGTAATGGACACTATTCATTCCAACCCTTACTACCTTGAAGTAGTAGGGTATCAAGTGGGCAAAAGCTACGCAATGAGTGCATTGGTACAGAAACTGGGCATTAGCATGAAAGAGGTGCTTGCTTTTGGCGACGGTATTGCCGATATTAACATGCTACAAATGGCAGGTACCGGTATTGCTATGGCAAATGCTCCGGAAGAGGTAAAACGATGCGCAGACTACACTACCCTATCGAATGACGAAGATGGAGCTGCTATAGCAATAGAAAGAGCATTTGAGGAGGAGCAAGAGAAACCTGAGGAAGACCAAGAAGTGCCAGTGGACGTATTGAACGCACAGAACAAAAACACCTTGATGGGCGCTTTGGGTATGCAATATACTTTTGCTAGTCCACATCGCGTTGAAGCAACAATGCCAGTAGACGGAAGGACCAGACAGCCATTTGGCATACTTGCCGGAGGAGCTTCGTTAGCCCTAGCTGAAACCCTGGCAGGCTTAGGCAGTATGATTGCATGCAAACCAGGAGAAATGGCAGTAGGCATGCAAGTTTCCGGCAATCATGTTTCCAGCGCACACGATGGTGACACCGTAAGAGGAGTGGCGACTCCTGTACATTTAGGTCGTTCCAGCCATGTCTGGAATGTGCAGATATTCACCTCTACAGGTAAGCTTGTCAGCTCGGTAACGGTGACCAACTCCATAATGAGCAAAAGGTAGTCTGCTTTTTTCCGCACCATATAAAACAAATAGTGCCGGACCTCTGGATTCGGCACTATTATTATATATAATGTATATATTATGCTGTAGCCTCTTCTACAACCATATCAACTGCTACAGGAAGACCTTCTATAGACTTACCACCAGCTGTGGCATAATGCGCCTGACCACCACCACCACCTTGGATTAGTCGCCCTGCCTCACGTACCATCTTGCCTGCATTGAGTCCAGATGCCACCAAATCATCAGAAAATGCAACACTTAAAGTGGGTTTGCCTTCAAACGTGCTACCTATGGCAATAATCAAGTTTTCAGTAAACTGGGCGCGCAATTGGAAGACAATGTCCTTCACTAATTGGGGATCCATCATTATAACATCAGAGATAACCCTAATACCAGATATCTCACGTGCTTTCTCAATAAGTTCCTTCTTCTGCTGAATTGCACGTTGAGCTTTGAAATCATCAAGTTGTTTTCTAAGATCAGAGCTCTCGTTAATAGCCTTATTTATTGTAGTAATCAAATCAGGAACGTTATTGAACAAAGATCGTATCTCAGCAAGCATATCTTGTTGCTTGTTAATAAGTTCTTCAACAGCACGACCTGTCACAGCCTCTATACGACGCACACCAGCAGCTACACTGCTTTCGCTAATGATACGAACCATACCAATACGCCCAGTGCTTTGTGCATGACAACCACCACAAAATTCTACGCTTGAGCCAAACTGTACGACACGAACCTTGTCTCCATATTTCTCACCAAAAAGTGCAATGGCACCTAACTTCTTAGCTTCCTCAAGAGGGGTATCCCGATATTCTTGCAAAGGCACATCCTCACGTATACGCTCATTAACAATATACTCAACCTCACGAATTTGCTCAGGAGTTACCTTTTCGAAATGAGAGAAGTCAAAACGAAGATAATCGGGAGTTACAAGAGAACCTTTTTGCTCGACATGATCGCCAAGAACGGCGCGAAGTGCTTCATCAAGAAGGTGTGTACAAGTGTGGTTTGCTTCAATCGCACGACGACGCTCTACATCAACACATGCCATAAATTCCGCTTGGGGATTGGTTGGAATGCGCTCAAGAATATGAACAGAAACTCCATTTTCCTTCTTTGTATCAAGTACCTTAATAGTTTCTTCATCGTTGATAAGGACACCTGTATCGCCAACTTCACCACCCATTTCACCATAGAATGGGGTCTGATTAAGAATTGCCTCATAAACAACGCCCTTCTTCTGTTTAACTTCGCGGTACTTCAGAATATTGCAACTATACTCTGTAAAATCATAACCAACAAAAGTACTCAACTCTTCACCAGAGATTTCCTCTGCTTCTGTCACGACATGCCAGTCACCCATTTCAACCTGGGCAGCATTGCGTGCACGAGCCTTCTGCTTTTCCATTTCTACAGAGAAACCAGCCTCATCCACAGTCATACCATTCTCACGGCAAATGAGTTCTGTTAAATCCAATGGGAACCCGAAAGTATCAAACAAGGTAAATGCTTTATCACCAGCAATTTCTGTTTTGCCAGCTGCGCGTGTTTCCTCCATAACACCATTGAGCAAACGGATACCATTCTCAAGGGTACGCAAGAAACTATCCTCCTCCTCCTTCATCACCTTCATGATAAAATCTTTCTGCGCGACAAGTTCTGGAAAAGCTCCACCCATCTCTTGTGCAAGAGTAGGAACCAGTGTGTACATAAATGCCTGTTTCTGACCGAGGAATGTATAGCCGTAACGAACAGCACGACGCAAAATACGGCGGATAACATAACCAGCCTTTGCATTAGAGGGCAACTGACCGTCAGCAATACTGAACGATATTGCACGAAGATGGTCAACAATAACTCGCATTGCGATATCCGTCTTTTCACTTTCTCCATAAGCAATACCAGTCTTGTCTGCCAAAGCTTTTATAATAGGCTGGAAAATATCTGTATCATAGTTTGACTGCTTACCCTGAATTGCACGCACGAGACGTTCAAAACCCATACCAGTATCTATCACATTCATACCAAGAGGTTCAAGATGTCCGTCAGCCTTACGTTCAAACTGCATGAAGACGATATTCCATATTTCAATAACCTGTGGATTATCCTTATTCACAAGATCACGTCCAGGAACCAAAGCCTTTTCTTCAGCAGTACGGCTATCAAGATGAATCTCGGAACAAGGCCCACAAGGACCTGTATCACCCATTTCCCAGAAGTTGTCATGCTTATTACCATTGATGATATGATCAGCAGGAACATGTTTTAGCCAGAAATTGGCAGCTTCGTCATCACGAGAGAGATTTTCTGACTTGTCACCTTCGAAAACAGTAACATACAAATCCGCGGGATTCAGTTTCAAGACATCAACAAGGTATTCCCAAGCCATATCAATCGCACCTTCCTTGAAATAGTCACCAAAGCTCCAGTTGCCAAGCATTTCAAACATTGTATGGTGGTAGGTATCATGTCCTACCTCTTCAAGATCGTTATGCTTACCGCTAACACGCAAACACTTTTGAGTATCAGCACGACGCCGAGGTTCTGGATCACGTGTACCCAAAATAATATCCTTCCACTGGTTCATACCGGCATTCGTGAACATCAGCGTAGGGTCATCCTTTACAACCATGGGCGCAGAAGGCACTATCAAATGACCCTTAGACTCAAAATACTTCTTGTACGAGTCGCGGATTTCATTAGCTGTCATCATATCGTTTTGATTTATGTTTATTATTTGCAAATAATTTTGTCCTACGGACACTTTATTATAAAAAACTTTGCAAAGATACTCCGTTTTGATTAACTTTGCAAAGATTTCATAAAATAAATACTTAGCAGCATTTCAAATGCAGCTCTTTCAAACACTAGTACGATGGGCATGAATAACAACACCGATTTGAAGTTATACTATAGTATTTCAGAAGTAGCATCACAATTCGGTGTTGCCGAATCACTTTTACGCTTTTGGGAAAAGCAGTTCTCCAACATACACCCCAAAAAGAGCAATGGCAAGAATCGCCAATATACACAGGAAGACATAGAAGAAATCCGTGTTGTATATAATCTTGTCAAAGTGCGTGGCATGAAGATAAACGCCGCAAAAGAAGTTTTATCTAAAAACAAGAAGGGAGCCAATGACACTTCGGATATCATAGGAGAACTGATGAGTCTTCGCGAAGAGCTTGTTGCATTAAGAAAAGAACTGAATGATCTTGTCTAACTAGAGATTCTTCACCCAGTACGCACCACCTTCTCTATCTCCTTGATTTTCTTTATATCACGAATTATTTCCTTCAGATCCTGAAGATCATGTACCATCATAACTACATCTGCCACAAATATTCCATTATCTGTACTCACATTGAGACTTGAGATATTTACATTCATCTGTTGGGACAAGACACCAGTTATCTGATGGAGAACTCCAATTCGGTCTATACCCTCAACATGCAATACCGCGGGAAAATATAAAACCTTATGTGTATCCCATTTCGCAGCCAATATATTATTACCCTCAACAGCCTTCAAGCGATCTGCTATGGGACACTTTCTCTTGTGAATGGTAATGTAGCCCTCGACATCATGATATGCCAACACATCGTCACCAGGAATTGGATGGCAATGTTCACAAATTACATATCTAGAAATAGAATCTTCGGTAAGTATCAAAGTTTTCCTTCTATCAACAGAAGATTGTTTGGATGATTCTGTTGCTGGAGGTTGTTGAGCAGTTGAAATTGCATTGCGTTCTCTTTCAAACAACTCCTCATTAGTTGCTGTATTTTTCTTGAGAAAGGGAATAAAACGACGCCACTTTTGATTTGAAGACTTATCTTTCAAAAGTTTCACATCATCGTCCCCAAGAACTATCATTTTTGAAGCTATCTGCACATGCAACTGCTCCCGATTCTCAAGATGATGATATAGAGCCAAACGGTCTTGCGCAACACCTTCGGAAGGCAAATCATGCTCCTTCAAAAAAGCTAGCAACATTTCCTCTCCTTCTTTCTGTTTCTGACGATATTGTCGGCGTAAAATAGCATGTATCTTTGTTCTTGCCTTAGCAGTGGTAATAAAATTAAGCCACTCTGTAGAAACAAGGACATTACGTCCTGTTAAAATCTCCACCTGATCGCCACTTTCAAGCTTATACGACAATGGAACAAGGCGATGATTAACCTTAGCTCCAATGCAATGGGTGCCTAATGAGGTATGTACACTAAAAGCAAAATCCAAAGCTGTACACCCAGCAGGCATTGTCTTAAACTCACCCTTTGGAGTAACTACCACAATCTCGTTTGCATAGAGATTCAATTTAATGGCATCAAGAAAATCCATTGCATTAGGTTGCGGATCATCCAAAATTTCCTTAATGGTAGAAAGCCATCTATCAAGTTCGTTCTCACTCTCCTGATGCGTCTTGTCTCCATCCTTATATTTCCAATGTGCTGCAAAACCTTGCTCTGCAATCTCATCCATACGACGAGAGCGTATCTGCAATTCAATCCACCTACCGCCCTTGCTCATCAAGGTGGTTTGCAAGGCTTGATAACCATTGGCCTTAGGATGTGATAGCCAATCACGCAACCTTTCTGGATGAGGACGATATATGTTTGTGGCAATGGCATAAATGCGCCAACAATCCGTTATTTCATTTTCTTGATTGCCATCACCATCAAATATTATGCGAGCAGCAAGAATATCATATATTTCATCCAGAGTAACCTTCTTGTTCTGCATCTTGTTCCATATGCTATACGGAGACTTAATGCGAGCCTTTATCGTATATTTCAAATTTGTTTGATCCATACGCTCACGTATTGGAGCAGTAAACTCATCAAACAAGTCCTTCAAATGCTGATTAAGATCAGCCAAACGATTTTTGATTAGTGTATATTGCTCGGGATGTTCATAACGGAAAGACAAATCCTCTAACTCCTCCTTTATCTTATTCAAACCAAGACGATTAGCCAAAGGTGCGTATATGTAGAGAGTTTCACCAGTAATCTTATACTGCTTGGCAGGCAACTGACTACCTAACGTACGCATATTATGCAATCGATCGCTGATCTTTATGAGAATAACACGAATGTCATTGCTCATAGTAAGAAGGAGTTTCTTAAAAGTCTCGGCTTGTGCCGAGGCCTGACTACCAAATATACCACCACTTATTTTGGTCACTCCATCTACAATCCTCGCAATCTTCTCGCCAAAAATATTTGATATATCCTCGACGGTATAATCGGTATCCTCAACAACGTCATGCAAGAGAGCAGCACAGATACTAGTACTACCTAAACCTATCTCGCCGCATACGATCTGTGCTACAGCAAGCGGATGCATAATATATGGCTCTCCAGAAAGACGGCGTACTCCTTGGTGAGCCTGACAAGCAAACTTGAAAGCCCTTTCGATGACAGACACCTTCTTACGGTGCGGTGATGCCAAATATGTATCAATCAAATGCTGATACGCTTCCTGTATGAGTTTTTCGTCATCCATAGCCATAATTTAGTCCTTTTATCTTACACGAAGTTTCTGACCTGCACGAATCATATTGCCTTTCATGCCATTCAGTTTCTTAATCTTATTTACTGTGGTACCATTGCGTTTTGCTATTGCACCTAGCGTGTCACCATTCCGAACGGTTACGATTTTACCTTTCTTTCCGCCACTCTTAGAAGATGATGATTTAGAAACCGCTTCGTTCACGGATACTACGGGACGCGATTTCACAAGCTCTGTTAAGCGATGATTATATATACTATCTCCACTTTCGATAAAAGCATTTATGGCATCCATTGGCATACGCAATATACAAGGTTTGCTATTACCAGGAATACGATTGGTGCGATATTGAGGATTCAGTGCTCTAAGTTCCTCCATAGAAATTTTGCAGACCTCGCTAATCTGCTCCATAAAAATATCGCGTGACACTATCAAAGTATCCGTTCCCATAGGCAATCGTGTAGCTGCTGGACATATGTTATGTTCGCAATAATAATTCATCATATAATTTGCGGCAATGAAAGCAGGTACATATCCTCTTGTCTCAGAAGGCAGATATGGATAAATCTTCCAATAATCACGTTCACCATTGGCACGTTTTATAGCCTTGCTCACATTGCCCGGTCCACAATTGTAAGCGGCTATAACAAGAGTCCAGTCGCCAAATATCTCATACAGATTTTTTAGCATTTGAGCCGCAGCATAACTTGCTTTAATTGGATCCCTACGCTCATCAATCAAACTTGTTATCTCTAAACCATAGCGTTTGCCTGTTGCTGGCATAAATTGCCACAAACCTCCGGCACCAGCACGACTCGTAGCACATGGATTTAATGCACTTTCTATTACAGGCAGATACTTAAGTTCTAAAGGTAACTGATATGCTTCAAGAGCATCCTCAAAAATTGGAATATAGAAATTGCTTGCCCCCAGCATCATAGCAGAACCACGACGCATGCGCCCCACATACTGATCTATAAATTTTCGGACCACAGAATTGTATGGCATCTCTATGACGTTAGGAAGTTTCTGCAACCTACTGATGTAATCCTCATCTGAAAAAGATACATCGGCGGCACCACTTTCACAAGTTGCACTATCGTATGTCAGATATGTACGGGCACACCATTGACGCATCATGCTATCCAACTCCTCCTGCAACATTCCCTCTGGCAAATCTATCACCTCCTCCTTGCCTGTTTGGTCATCGTAAACAGTCACTGTCTTCTGAGCCACAAGTAAAGCGGGAATCACGAAGAATATAAAAAGCAGTATATTAAATTTCATTGGATTTAGAACGTATAATTAGTAATTCAATTTGAAAGCAATAGCTGGAGTTGCAGAAAACGGATTTGAAGACGTGTACACCCCTCCGGAGATAAATTGCGGTTCAATGCTTAAAGAAAGGTCTGGACTGATATCAAATGTGCTCAATTCGGCATCAACATAAGCATCAACAATACTCAGCACATACACTCCTGCGATAAAGAAAATGCTTAAATCGCGATATCTGCGATAAAAATCCTTTTTACGTTTGAAAACAGACTTAAAGTGAGCTTCTCGACCAGTTATATCATATCCCAAAGGGAGCATTTCAAGATAACTATTTGTAGTTGGGTCGTTGTCAGTTATATCCTGATAGGCTTGCGAATAGTCACGCAACATCTGCGCATTCCAGTTGACAGCATATATACAAGCCACAACACCTCCATAAACTATAGGAAGTTTCCAATACTTTCGATTATAGATCTGACCGCCACCAGGGAATACCATACCCAACCACATGGCACGGATGGGATCGGGTTTCCAATCCTTGAAGCGATTTATTTTCAGTGTGTCACCAACCGTTCTCTGCAAAGAATCGGTATAAACCGTTATGGTAGAGTCTTGCAAGGCCTTTGTGCTCTCCATGACACTATCCATTGGCAAAACGACAGGATGCACCGAATCAATGGGCAGAGCCCTCATTTTCTCGTCAATAGGTATTGTTTTTAAAACCGTGTCAGCACATAACGAATTTGCCCAAACTCTCCCTGAAAAAGAAAAAGCCAAGGCAAAAACAATTAAAAATACCAATTTAATTCTCTTCGCTCTCACTTCAAACGATCCAAGATTTCAATAATCCTTTCCATATCTCTCTCGTTGGCAAAAGGAATCACAATCTTACCTTTGCCTGTTTCAGAACAAGTAAGTTGTACACGCGTCTGGAAGAAATTCGAGAGACTTTCCTTCAGTATATTATATTCTTCGCTACGTTTGGCACTACGTCCCTTTATCTTAGAACCATCGGAAGTCTTCACAGAGCCACCCTCGGCCAATTCCTTCACTATCTCCTCAACCTTATGAACACTCAATCCCTGAGAGATGATTTCATTATAGGCACGAATCTGCAATTTGGGATCGTTTATTGAAAGCAATGCACGTGCGTGCCCCATATCAAGACGACGATCCTTCAAACCCATCTGTATTGTCGCAGGCAATTTAAGCAATCGCAGATAGTTGGTTATGGTAGAACGATTCTTACCCACACGCTCCGATAAGCGCTCTTGAGTAAGATTATATTGTTCGAGAAGATGCTGATAGGCCAAAGCTATCTCAAGAGCATTCAGGTCTTCGCGCTGAATATTCTCAATAAGGGCCATCTCCATCATATTCTCGTCGTCAACCGTACGAACATACGCAGGAATTGCTTTCAAACCTGCCATTTGACTGGCACGCCATCTACGCTCTCCTGCAATAATCAAATATGTTCCGTCCCCCTGGTCGCGAAGAGTTATAGGTTGCACAATACCTAATTCGCGAATACTATCTGATAGCTCTTGCAATGCGACCTCATCAAACTCTCTACGAGGTTGATTTGGATTAGGATAAATCTGCCCAATAGCAATCTCACATATACTGCCCGAACCAGCAGTATTAACTTTTTCTGTACTGATAAGGGCATCCAGTCCCCTACCAAGAGCAGAATATTTCTTCTTGACAGCCATTTATTTCTTCTCGTTTTTTTCAATAATCTCCTGAGCCAAAGCCAAATGATTTCTTGCACCAGCAGAATCAACATCATAATGCAACACAGGCAAACCATGACTTGGAGCCTCAGACAATTTCACATTTCGCTGAATAACAGTACGGAACACCAACTCACGGAAGTGGCGCTTAACTTCGTCATAAATCTGGTTAGCCAAACGCAAGCGACTATCATACATCGTCAACAAGAAACCCTCTATCTCCAAATGCGGATTCAGTTTGGCTTTGATAATCTTGATTGTATTCAAAAGTTTACTAATTCCCTCCAATGCAAAATACTCACACTGAACAGGAATTATAACACTATTGGCCGCAGTAAGAGCATTCACGGTTATCAAGCCGAGAGATGGACTGCAATCAATCAAAATATAATCATAATCAGCAACAATAGGTTGAAGCATATTACTCAAAATGCGCTCCCTATTTGTTCTGTTAAGCATCTCTATCTCTGCACCTACCAAGTCTATATGACTGGGAATAATATCCAAATTCTCAACATCTGTACTATATATTGCCTCACGGACATCCACACCGTCAATCAAACAATTGTACACAGTGCTATCAACCTGTGTGCTATCAACACCAAGTCCACTTGAAGCATTTGCTTGAGGATCGGCATCTATCAGCAGAACTTTCTTTTCCAAGGCAGCCAATGAAGCCGCCAGATTCATACTTGTGGTTGTTTTACCAACGCCACCCTTTTGGTTGGCCAAAGCAATTATTTTACCCATTTGCTTTTTTGATAATTATTCGCGCACAAAGTTAAGCAAAAGCAGTGGAAATACAAAACAAAACTTGTTTAAAAATCCAAAATGCACTACCTTTGCAAATAAACACAAAAGAAATAAGTCTGCATGAATACAAAAAAGACAATACTCATCACTAATGACGACGGCTATTTGGCTCAAGGCATACAGTTTTTAACACAGGTGATGCAAAATATCGCCAACGTCGTTGTGGTAGCTCCAGATAGCGCTCGAAGCGGAGCTGGTTGCAGCATCACCCCCACACACCCAGTAACTATAAAACAGATTTCAGATAATATCTATGCTTGTTCTGGCACACCTGTTGATTGCATCAAAATAGCATTAGAGAAAATACTCCCCTGCAAACCCGACCTTGTTGTCAGTGGAATAAACCATGGCGACAATGCCTCAATTTCGATGCATTATAGCGGAACCGTAGGAGCAGTACTTGAGGCATGCATGAAAGGCATACCTGCCATTGCTTATAGCCTAAGAACACTCAAGAAAAATTGCGACTTTAGTCCTTATGCCGAAATCACAGAAAAGTGGGCAAAAAAAGTTCTCAACGAGGGATTACCCCAAGACACCTGCCTCAACATTAATTTCCCTGAAACAAACAAATTATATGGTGAAAACATTTGCCGTACAGCTCGTGGCCTATGGCATACCGAATGGATTGATGCAGGTAAGGATGAAGAAGGTAAAAATATATACACTCTGACGGGTACTTTCTGTAATTTAGAACCAGATGCTACCGATACCGATTATTGGGCAATTGACCACAACATGGCAGCTATCACTCCCTTAAAACTGGACATGACCAATCATGCTCTAATAAACAAGTTAAAGCAAGCAAAATAATACCCGACACTATTGTTCAACAGCTAAAAAAAATCACCATAATCTCTCGTCGAGAGATTACTAAGTTTGAGACATTCGCTCCGACGAAAATCTACCTTCACCTGCGAATAGGCAACACCACCATCTTTATATCCTTGCGACCAAGTCGTTGCTGAAGCCATAAATTCAGACGTTGTTCTTCATTCTGGCGCATACGAATATCAGTAGATATACTAACCAGATAGACAGAACTATCAAGCATCATCGAATCGGACATATAAGAATGAAGTACCTTACCAGCAGACAATGACTTCACCTCAGGGAAAAGAGCGACAACCTCGGGAAGCAATATGCGGGACAATCCGTTTTCAACATATAGATGTTCAATGCTGTCACGCAAGAGTTTTATCTCAGCATCTTGATTGGATAATTGTTTTTGCGTTACAAGCAATTTATTCTTCTCTACAGAGAGTATACCCTGTACGCTCTCCGCATCTAATCCACCCGCTCCTTGGACTATATCCAAATGAACATCACTTAATCCATACTGTTGCCGTAGTGACACCATGTGCGCTATTTCTGCACTATCTACCTCCTCACCCAAAAGAAGCACACGTATGGTTTTATGGGCATAATCATATTCGCTAGATATAATACGAGCCTTATCCGTCTGAACGACTTCTCTACAAAAATCCTGACATCTTTCTGCAAAAATCGTTTCCTGCACCATTTGGAAAGTTATATAGACACTTGGTATTATAGTCAGAATACTTATAAGTGTAATGATGTGCGTCACGCGCTTCTCGCGAGCTTTATCAACAAATACTTTTTTAGGATAGCGTACAACAAAGCGTACACCAATAAAAGTTGCCAACGAAATAAATATGGTGTTTATTAAATACAGATACAGAGCCCCCAATGCAAAAAGCCAGCTCCCAGTAGCCACGCCAAAACCAACTGTACACAAAGGCGGCATCAAGGCTGTAGCAATAGCCACGCCAGGTATCACATTACCCATGCGTTGACTACGACTACTCAAAGCCACAATTCCAGCCAAACCTCCACAGAGAGCAATACCAACATCGTAGATTGTTGGCGAGGTGCGTGCCAACAATTCGGATTGAGCATCATCTATGGGAGTAATAAGAAAATATAATGCTGCCGTAGCAACACTAAACAAAGTGGCAACAAGATAGTTCATAGCTGCTCGCTTAAAAAGCATAAAATTGTTTATGCCAACACCAAGTCCCATACCAATTATTGGACCCATCAATGGCGATATAAGCATCGCACCAATAATAACAGCAGCACTATTCGTATTCAAACCTAACGATGCCACAAATATAGCTAATACAAGAATCCACAATTTGGCGCCTTTAAACTCTACTCCATCTTCTATGGCAGAGATAGTTTCTTCCTCTGGAGCCATATCCTCTCCAAGACGAAACATTCCTTTTAACCAATCTCTTAATTCCTGCAATATATTCATAACTCAATTTTAGTTTAATCGATATACCATATCAAGACACTTCACTCCAATAAGCGACTAAACATTCAGTCGGTCACAATACTTGCTGCCCTGTCAGGAGCACCAACCTCCCCCAACTTCTGTAGCACGCATTCATAACCCTCCAACTGCTTTTGCCTACTCTCTTCATCAGTCAGGATTTTCCCTAGAACATTATTCAACCCCTCCTGAGACAAATCACCAGCAACAAGTTCTGGCACCACCTCAAAACCAGCTATCAGATTTACCAACGAGACATATGGCACCCTTAAAAACAGTCTTCTAAGGAAGGAGAACAACTTCGCACACCTCATTGCATAACACACCACCTGAGGCACACGCATTATTGCCGTCTCCAGTGTTGCCGTTCCACTTGTAACCATTGCGGCATAGGCATTTCGGAGCAACATAAAGCTGCTCTTGCTTCCATCGCATGGCGCAAGTCTTATCATCTCTGGACAAACAACATTGGTTTTTATGATTTTTTCGTATAGAGAAACATCTATATTGGGGGCCGAGGCTATAACAAAACAAAATCCTTTACCCACTCTCATTGCCGAGCGCAACATCATAGGCAAGTTTAGTTCTATCTCTTGACTACGACTACCTGGCATCAATGCAACAACTCTCGACTCGGAAGGCAAATTCAACGAACGTCGCCATGCTTTAATTTCTTTTTCCGTGAGAGTAGAATCAAACACACTTATTTCATCTAAGGTAGGATTGCCTACATAGCAAATCTGAGAAACATCCCTATCTCTATACCAGTCCACCTCAAAAGGCAATATACTCAATATGGTATTAACATATTTACGTATCTGCACGATTCGTTTCTCTTTCCAGGCCCAAATCTTTGGAGGAATATAATAAACAATCTTTGGAGCAACAGAAGACCCTCTGCCTGCAACATAAGTATCATAAAACCAGGATGCCATCTTGAGATTAAATCCCGGATAATCAACCAATATCAGTCTATCTGGTTCAAACTCTGCGATATCCGCCTTACACTCCTTCATACCTCGCAATATCTGAGGCAGATGTAAAACAACCGAAACAAAACCCATATATGCCAAATCGGGACGATACCAATAACGGACCTCCGACCTTGCATCATGCTTGCGTATAGACTCCATAAGATGTCCCGCATGCAAATCACCGCTCGCCTCTCCTGCTATTAAATAATATTTCATCACTCACAAAGATACAACTTTTGCGTCAACAATATCCACGCCAACACCTTATTTTATTGCATGCTAAAGTTTTTACAACTACTTTCCTGCTTTTTTAAGACAAAATAACACACCATCACAAGATAAAAGGAACAGTTTTGCTATATTTGCAACATGAAAAAAGTCAATCTGAACACCCCCATACCTCAAGGCATTCGTCCCGACTACCACGACACCAATATGGTGCTGATAAATAATGTACACCAGATACAAGTGGCACGCGAACGCATTATGAATGAATTCTTCATCGTCATGCTCGTTCAGCAAGGCACCTGTACATCCATAGTAAACGGCCAGGAAATAAGTCTCGAAAAAGGCGACCTGCTAATATGTGCACCAGGCAATATATTGGAACGTGGCATGGTAAGCATTGATTTCATGTGCAACATCTTCCTTATCTCCCCACAATTTGGCACCCATATCACCAATGGCACCCAAATGAGCATGAGCCAATACCTTATGCAAAAGGTAATAGAAACGCTCCACCTCACCCCCGAAGAGCATCTCATTGTGCAAACCTACTACAACCTTATCGCTTCGTACAATTCTGTCCCCAATGGCTCAACCAAAGAGGAAGCGGTAATCAAACTGATGCAAGCTTTTGCCTACACCATGGCACAATTTTTCACTTCGCATGGACTATTGCAACTTTCCAAGAAAAAATATAACTCTGCGCAACAAATTTTCCGCAACTTTGCACAAATACTGAAAATGCATCCTGAAGGACGAACAGTTAAATACTATTCCGACCGTTTGAACATCACCCCAAAATACTTCAATACCATCTGCAAGCAAGTTTCAGGCAAAAAAGCTAGTCAACTCATCAATCAGGAAATTGCCAATTTAGCAAAGACAATGCTGGCCGATCCAGACATGACTATTAAGGAAGTAGCAATATCCCTGGGGGTTGTCAACCAATCTCAATTTGGCACCTTCATCAGAAGAGAATTAGGTGCCTCTCCGCAAAATATCAGAAAAGAGCTCTACAAATAGCTTCACCGAAGCTCTCACATCTATCAAATACTCAAACAGCAGAGTTTTAGTGGCCCACCTTACAAGCAACGCCCCAAACTCATCAACAAACACATCAACAACTAATATTCAACAAATAAACACACTATAAACATTATGAATACCCGATTATCAAATCCGTTAACACTCCTTTTTGCCATATTCACCTTGTTTTTTACAACAAGTTGTAGCAACGAGAAATATGAACTTAACATAGGAGAAATACAACAGATAAATTATGACTACCGCAACGATGACAACATTAAGGACATCGACTTCATGGCAGAAGGGTCAAACACCACTATGAGCGCCATGCAAATTCGCGCCATTTGGCATGCCATTATAATCAATGCCAACGACAATTTCGTTTATATCGATAAGTCACAGAACCTAAAAAATACATACGAAAGTGCCATTGAGGCAGAGCAAGCCTTCTCGCAAAATTTTGCTAACAGCATATCACTCTTAAAAGAACAATATGCTCATTCTCACGAAGCAATTATACAAGAACTATCTAGAGCAAATGTACACACATACATAAAATACATCTGGTGCACACAAGGCAATGAATATGTCAATATGAAGTTCAAAGCAGAACTTCCACAAGAGAAACCTATGGAATAGTTGCATAAAAAACTTTTATACAGCAAGAAAAAACACCTTTCCACTTGTATTATTAAAATAATTAAAGTACTTTTGTTCAGTTTTTAGATAAAATTCAAAGCAAATATAAAATGATAGACGTAAAAGTTACCCTGGCCGAAGCCGAAGAAAAAATGGAAGAGGCCGTAATGTATCTTGACGAGGCATTGGCTCACATCCGTGCAGGCAAAGCCAACGTAAAGATTTTGGATGGCGTCCGCGTTGATAGTTATGGTAGCATGGTACCTCTCAACAATGTTGCAAGCGTAAATACACCCGATGCACGCACAATTGCCATCAAGCCTTGGGACAAGAGCATGTTCCGCGCCATTGAGAAAGCCATTATGGATAGCGATGTAGGTATCACCCCCGACAACAATGGCGAAATCATCCGTCTTACTATTCCCCCACTGACCGAGGAACGACGCAAACAACTCGTTAAGCAGTGCGGAAAGGAGAGCGAGCAAGCTAAAGTAAGTATCCGAAATGCTCGTCGCGACACAAATGATAAGCTCAAGAAAGCCATCAAGGATGGTTTATCTGAAGATTTAGAGAAAGATGCCGAAACCGATTTGCAAAAGATGCACGATAAGTTCATCAAGAAGGTTGAAGAGCTCCTAGCAAACAAGGAGAAAGAAATCATGACGGTATAATGACGGGCATTGTCATAAAAAACACAGGAAGCTGGTATGTCGTCCGAACAGACGATGGCCAGCTTTTCCAATGTAAGGTTAAAGGCAACTTCCGCCTCAAAGGCATTCGTAGCACCAACCCAGTAGCCGTGGGCGACCACGTACGCATCACACCAACCGAATCTAGAGACGAGCAAGTTGGTTTGATTACAGAAATTCTAGATCGTCGCAACTACATCATCCGCAAAGCGTCGAACCTATCAAAGCAAAGTCATATCATTGCGGCCAATGTAGACCAAGCGGCACTTCTGGTCACACTGCGCCACCCCGAAACAAGTACCACCTTTATTGATCGCTTTCTTGCCGGAGCCGAAGCATATCGCGTACCCGTTATCATCATCTTTAACAAGGTTGACCTACTCGATGAGGAAGATCTCCATCTGCTCCAACTTTTCTTTCGCCTTTACGAAAGCATCGGTTATCCTTGTTATGGTGTATCAGCACTTAACGACAAAGAAGGATTGTGTAGCATAGATAAATTAAGAGATGTTCTACAAGGCAAAAACACTCTCTTTTCTGGCAATAGTGGTGTCGGGAAAAGTACATTGCTCAATGCACTGATACCAGGTTTGGACGTTAAAACGGCAGAAATATCCGACTCGCACGACACAGGAATGCACACAACCACCTTCTCCGAAATGTTCGACCTACCAGCGCCCAATGGTGAAAAAACAAATCATTGCGGACAAATCATCGACACTCCAGGTATCAAGGGATTTGGAACTTTCGATATGGAGCGCGAAGAAGTTGGACACTATTTCCGTGAAATCTTTGAGATAAGCGAGGAATGCCGATTTGGCAATTGCACACACACTCACGAACCAGGATGTGCTGTTCTTGCCGCTCTTAAAGAACATCGCATAGCACAGAGTCGATACAATAGTTATCTTTCTATGCTTGAGGACAAGGATGAAGACAAATACCGAAGCAAACAATAATAACTACACAAGGTTCTGGACTTAAGAATAGAATGATGCTATATTTCTAAAACTTTTAGAGTTTTCTAAGAATCTTTCGTTTTTACAGGCACCAAGAATCAATTATTTTTTTTAAGCACAAATAAATGAAGACAGTAATTATCGGCAGCGGTCCTGCCGGCTATACAGCAGCAATATATGCAAGCCGAAGCGGTTTAGAACCAGTTCTCTACGAGGGCAACCAACCTGGCGGTCAACTGACACAAACTACCGAAATAGATAATTTTCCCGGCTACCCAGAGGGTACTACTGGCAACGAACTAATGGACGATTTACGTGCACAAGCCGAACGTCTTGGAGCTGACATCCGCATGGGAACCATTGTTGAGGTGGACTTCTCTATGGACGGAAGCCACCCACACATCCTCACCATCGACGATGGCACCAGCATCGAGGCCGACACCGTAATCATCTCCACTGGTGCCTCTGCAAAATACCTTGGATTGGATGATGAGAAAAAGTACCAGGGTCTTGGCGTTAGTGCCTGTGCCACTTGCGACGGATTCTTTTATCGCAAGAAAACTGTTGCCGTAGTTGGTGGTGGTGACACCGCATGCGAAGAGGCTCAATACCTTGCGGGTCTGTGCAAGAAAGTCTACATGATTGTGCGTCGCGATGTTCTCCGTGCCTCCGAGGCAATGCAAAAGAAAGTTATGGAGACAGAAAATATCGAGATACTTTGGAACACTCAGGTGCGTGGTCTCTACGGAGAGGACGGAGTTGAGGGTGCACACCTCTCCACTGGAGAGAATCTTCCTATCGATGGTCTCTTCCTTGCCATCGGCCATCACCCCAATAGCGATGTATT
The DNA here is from genome assembly GCA_017547165.1 of Bacteroidaceae bacterium. Classification (GTDB taxonomy): domain Bacteria; phylum Bacteroidota; class Bacteroidia; order Bacteroidales; family Bacteroidaceae; genus Physcousia. The sequence continues at coordinate 3,414 of JAFYQK010000021.1, read as the reverse complement.
CCGTCCCGCTCTTGAATGCGATGCAGAAGGATATATCATCGTGAAGCATCCAACTACGGAGACCAATATCCCTGGTGTATTTGCATGTGGAGATGTTGCCGACCCAATCTACCGTCAAGCTATCTCTGCCGCTGGAAGCGGATGTCATGCTGCTATGGATGCTCGCAAATATCTTTCGGAGAGATAACTTATGCTTTAGTATTTTCACTTATGATAGCAACTATAATCGTTCTTTCACTCACCATCATACTCTTCGTTTCTGGTAAGGTGCGTGCCGATGTTGTTGCCTTGGGAGCTCTTATCATTATGATGCTCTTAGGGGTACTTACTCCCACCGAAGCCCTTGAAGGATTTTCCAATCCTGTGATAGTTATGATGGTTGGTCTATTTGTTGTAGGAGGAGCTATCTTACAAACAGGACTTGCCAAGGTAGTGAGTCAACGCATTGTTTCTTTAGCTGGAGGCAACGACACACTGCTATTCTTGCTCGTAGTACTTGTTACAGCTGGCATTGGAGCTTTTGTCAGCAACACCGGCACCGTTGCATTGATGATGCCCATAGTGGTATCACTTGCCACACAAAACAGACGCAATGCATCACAACTACTCATGCCTCTTGCCTTTGCAAGCAGTATGGGCGGTATGCTCACCCTCATTGGTACTCCTCCCAACCTTGTAATTCATGAGACTCTGCGTGAATATGGGCACAATGGTTTAAAATTCTTCTCACTCTTCCCCTACGGACTTATATGTATTGCCGTGGGAGTCTTGGTAATGCTTCCATTGAGCAATCTCTTTCTCAAAAAAAAGCAAAAGAATAGTGGCAAGAGCAATACAAAATCGCTTGACCAATTGGCACAAGAATACAATCTTGCCAACAACATGCGTGCTTGTCTTGTGACTAAGGATAGCAACATCGTTGGACAAACTGTTGCAGGTTTAAACCTACGCGCTAACTATGGCATCACAATACTTGAAATCCGACACGATAGCAAGAAGCATGGTGGCATATTCCATAATGTATCTCAATTTTTGCCTACGCCACAACGCCTATTTGCCGTTGGCGACATCCTCTATCTTCAAGGACATAGCGAACAACTCGCACAATTCATAAAGCTCAGTGGTGTAGAGGAACAGAAGTCGGCCGACATAGAGTTCTACGACCTTGGCATGGCAGAGATGGTTGTGATGCCCGAGTCTAAACTTGTAAGTCAAACAATACGCGATTTACGTTTTCGCGAAACCTACAACATCAACATCATAGGTATAAAGCGCAAAGGCGAATATATCAGCGACAATCTTCCCGACACACGTCTTTATGCAGGCGACGTACTTTTGGTACAAGGCAAATGGGAGAACCTCAACATAATTGACAACGAGGAGGATGAATGGGTTGTGTTGGGCCAACCTAAAGAGATGTCCGAACGAGTTACCCTTGATTATAAGTCTCCCTTGGCCGCTATCATCATGTTGCTCATGATAGTCACCATGATGTTCGACTTCATACCTGTTGCCCCCGTTACGGCCGTTATGGCGGCAGCTTTACTCATGGTAATATGTGGATGTTTCCGAAGTATAAGTGTCGCATACAAAACCATCAACTGGGAAAGTATCATGCTCATTGCCGCCATGATGCCCATGGCCACAGCCCTCGAGAAGACAGGCATATCTTCAATGATAAGCCATTCGTTGGTAGAAACATTGGGAACGATCTCACCACTCATGCTCTTGGCTGGAATCTACTTCACCACCTCAATCCTGACCATGTTTATCAGCAACACAGCTACGGCGGTGCTCATGGCTCCTATTGCTTATAGTGCTGCCAGCGAGACTGGAATTAATCCCTACCCCATGCTTTTTGCCGTCACTTTTGGTGCCAGCATGTGCTTTGCCTCTCCATTCTCCACGCCGCCCAATGCTCTCGTTATGCATGCCGGAAACTATACCTTCAGCGACTATGTCAAAGTAGGTTTACCACTCCAGCTCATCATGGGTGTGGTTATGGTAGTAGTTCTCTCTTTTTCTCTATAAGAAACACACATCCGTGTTTCCCTACCTCACTGAGGCAGGGTGACGCGGAACATTGGACTTTCGCTATGTTCTCTGCGGATGATGTCAATCATTTGTGACACCACTTGAGGATGCTGCGAGGCAATGTCGTAATCCTCGTGTATGTCGGTTGCCAAATTGTAAAGTGAAGGTTTACCCGACTTAACGACAAGTTTCCAATCTCCCATACGCAAAGCCATCATGTTGGTTTCGTGAAATTCCCAATAGAGGAACTCATGTTTCTGCTGGGAATCATCATTTCCTGTCAATGTATTGCAGAAGGAGATACCGTCGTATCTGCAATCCTGAGTGCTTGATGCCAAACTATAAACATCACCATCCAAGCCAGCATAGTCCAAGAGAGTTGGCATCACATCGTAGAATGCCAACTGATGGTCGTTTATACTTCCTGCTGGCACACCTGGTCCCTTGGCGATGAAGGGCACACGAATGCCTCCCTCATGAGTAGAGCGCTTCGTACCCTTAAGCAAACCATCGCGGTTAAACCATGAAGGATCGGCACCACCCTCCTCGTGAGGTCCATTATCCGAGGTGAAGATGACAAGAGTGTTCTCGTCGAAACCCTTCTCCTTCAGTTTGTCAAATATCTCCCCTATCTGCGCATCCAAACGGCTTACCATTGCGGCAAACTGGGCATGACGCGCATAGTTGCGATAATACCACGAGCCAAAGTTGCCACCATAGGGAGTATCTTGATCCTTAAAAAACGCGGTGTATTTCGCCACCAGACTATCACGGGGTTGCCATAGTTCGGCATGAGGCAGAGTGTAGGTAAAGATACCCAGGAAAGGTTTGTCGGCTTTCTGGCGGTCTATCCACTCCAAAGCATACTGATGTATGAGGTCACTGGCATATTGCTCTCTGTTTTCGTAGTCCTTATGACCCGAAGCTACATCCTTATGCTGAATATTCTGCTTTAAAGTATCCACCACCACATGCTCATCACCATACTTCTCGGGGTCATAGCGGTTCAGGAAGTTGGGATAATAGGTATGGGCCTGGAACTGACAGATGTAGCCATAATAGCAATCAATGCCACGCTTATTGGGCAAGGATGCACTACTGCTCTGTCCACTCTTGGAGGTATCGCTATTGCCATTGGCATCGAGCAGGTAGGTATTGGGGTAATCGGTGTTGAAATAACCGCCAGCCCACTTACCGAACATACCGGTGTTGTATCCTGCCTCCTTCATCACCTCGGGAATGATCTTGTGATTCATCAGGTAAGGTTCCTGACCAATGAGACTATAGTCCGAGTTGTTGCCATACATATTGGCTCTCGACGAGGAACGCCAATACTCTCTGTTGCCACGCACATGGGTGTGACCTGTATGCTGACCTGTC